>JAEWGM010000016.1 GCA_023388315.1 Bacteroidota bacterium
AAATGGTGTCTTTAGAATGCCCCTCGGGCAGTATGAGTTGTTCGTCTAATTGGATATGAAGAACGTCAGATTTTTCTTCAATGCCGACAATATCAAAGTTGTCTATAATTTCTTCAGGAAGAATGTACCGGGATAAAATGTGAAGTTGATCGTAAGATGACATAACGGAAGTATTTTTTTTCAAAGATACTTCTTTTTTAAAAACATAGTTTTGCAGGTGAGCCGTAAAAAGAGCTTTAACTTGAACGCTTTACTCGTGCTGTCTTTCATCGCACTGTATAAGGTGCCCTATCTTTGCTTTATTGTTTTTTTTGTGTTAACGCTATTTTCGAACGCGTTAGCAGCATAAAACAAAAAAGGCCGTGCTTAGTAGCCGGCCTTTTTTTGTAGGAAGGAGTTCAATGAATTTGGCACACACGGTGCACAAATAAAAAATGCATGCAATGCAGAAAGTTTCAAAAAGTCACAGCGCAAAAGCGGAACGATGAGGTTCTTTTTTCTTGCCATGTGAGATTTACTTCAGAATGGGAATACTTTGAAAAACGTCAATAACAGCGTTTGTAAGACTATTAAAGCAGTTCTAAAAAGTTCGTATCATTTGTTTCGATAACAACGATAAAATCGTCTGATAATTTATTCCGGATTTTGAAGCAGAACGGTTACTTTCGTAATAGTTCAATCCGTTGTCTTATTTTTTCACTTTCCGCAAACGGAAAACAAGAGAATAAAACATCTTTTGAAATCAGGATTATTTTTACCAATTGTCCACGTTGAAAAACCTTCAATCATCAAAAAAATCAAAAATCTGGAAAGATTCAGTTCTTTCGCAAAGAAGGGAATAAACGCAAAGAAATTAATCGGTGAAGATTAAAACTTACATTCTGACTAAACTTCACGTCTTCATTTCGTTTGAAACCTTATCTTAAAAAGGTAAAGAGTCGCTCGAAAGGGAATAGACAATCTGTTTTCCTTCTTTTCGTGACTGTAAACGGAGAGCGTGAACTTACCGAGTAAAATCGTTCAAATAAGGACAGTCAAAAAACATTTATTCTTTCAGCAGACAAACTCAAGATAAATCTTGGTGGTGAAAATGTCCGTTTTTTTCGGAATTACAACTAACTATTGCCCTGTTGGGGAAAGTTATCAACCGAAAATTCATTCATTGCGCCAAAAGCATCCAGTGTTATGCTAACAAGCCGTCAGGTGAGTGAAGGCAGTTAACCAAAGAATACTTCGTAAGGCTGCAAAAATTCATTAGCGCGAGAATACAATTCTTATTTTCGTCAGAAAAAAGTGATTTTTCCATCTGAAAAATGAAAGGTGATTGGAGCAAGTCCATTCATCTTTGGTGAAATGTATTCAACCGATTTGTGTGCAAAATATCAAAGAACTCCTAAATATCTTCGTTCAAGGTTTGGAACGATATGGTTGTTTAGTTTATGTGCTACAAATATAACGTTTCATGCAAGGGGATTGCAAATATTTTTGCTTGTAATTATCAACAACTTCTCAACACGTTACTAACAAGTTGTTATGTTGTTGATTTTTATTGACTTGTGGGGTCGTTTTTCGTTTTTTCAAAAAAAATCAAATGATAGTTTGAAAGTAAAGTTTGGTTTTTAATTATCATTTGGTGCTTTTGACTAAAAAAGTGTAATAAATACACAGAGGGGTGTCCGCTCTAATTGGTAGAAGCGACTTGTAAACCCACGATGGAAATAATGAGCGTGCTTAAGAAAAATATTCGCCAAAAACTCATCGGTTCTTTAAAAAAGAAGATGCCCAGCAGTACGGTGCCAACAGCCCCAATTCCGGCCCAAACGGCATATGCCGTACCGGTTGGAATGGGGTAGGGCGCGCCCATCGATTTATACAACAAAAACATACTTAGTCCCACGCAAGAGATAAAGCTTAAAAACCACAGCCACATTTCTCGTCCGTGCGTTTGTTGCATTTTTCCCAAACTGAAAGCGAAAAAACTTTCAAAAATTCCGCCTATAATAAGTAGTATCCAATTAATATTCATACTGATAAAGATATAAAACAGTTTTGTGAAAAGCAAATATCACTCAAACTGAATGGATTTTGCCGGCGTTATTTTTGCCACCAGATAGGATGGCCCAATCATCATCAGCAAAGAAACAACCAGTGTGCCAATGTTCAATAAAACAATGTGCAACGGATTTAAATCTACCGGAACCGCCGAGAGATAGTAGGTGGACGGGTCCAATTTAAAAATCTGAAACTGCTTCTGAATAAGACAAACTGCCAAGCCAACAATATTTCCCCACAACATTCCCTGCCCGATGAGAAACGCGGAAAGATACACGAACACTTTTCGAAGGCTGAAATCGCGTGCGCCCATCGATTTGAGAATTCCAATCATATTGGTGCGCTCCAAAATAATGATGAGCAAGCCCGATATCATTGTAAAGCCCGATACAATAAGCATTAAAATAATAATCACCCACACGTTCATATCCAGTAGGCTTAGCCAATTGAATATCATTGGGTTAATGTCTTTTATGGAGCGGGTGTAGAGCGCGTTGCCGAAACGGTCTTTATACGAAACCATTTCAAAAAACAAATCGCGGGCGGTTTGGTCTAATTTGTTGTAATCGTTCACCAACACTTCCACGCCGCTGGCCATATCATCGTCCCATCCGTTTAAAGAGGCAAGAATATTGCTTTGGGTAACTACGTAGAGTTTATCGTAGTCTTCAAAGTTGGTGTTGTAAATACCCACAATATTAAAGCGACGCGCACGCACGGGTTCTTGCACGAAATAAGTGGTGAAACTATCGCCCAGTTTTAGGTGCAGTTGGTTGGCTATTTTTTCCGATATAATGGCCTGATTGGCTATTGACGTGTCATTGGGATTGATGACCGAACCTTCGATTAGGTTGGTTTTGAAAAAATCCCAATCGTACGATTCCGATACGCCTTTCAGCACAATTCCCAAAAAATCCGAATCGGTTTTGATGATGCCCGGCTTGGTAATGAATTCCTGAACGTGGCGAATGGCGCTGTTTGCCTCTAGCGCTGCCCTGACGGTGTCGGAAATGGAAATGGGCTTGTGCTCATAAGAAGTGCTGTTGTCGAACGCGGTAATTTGAATATGAGAACCAAAACCAATGACTTTCTGACGTACTTCTTTTTTGAAGCCCACAATGATACAAACCGCCACAATCATCACCGCCAAGCCAATGGCTATGCCGGCAATGGCGATTTTTACCGCAGGCGATGAAACGCGTTTTTCGTTTTTCTTATCGCCTTTGTAAATGCGCCGAGCTATGAAAAGTTCTGTATTCACGGCTTAAAGTTAGTGCTTTTTTAAGAAACTGCTTCTAAGATTTTAATTTCTTATATGCTTCCAATGCTTTTTCGAGTACAATAACCGCGTTTTCCAGGTCTTGAATGTTGAGTACGTAGGCAATACGCACTTCGTTTTTTCCCAGTCCGGGGGTAACGTAAAATCCGGAAGCGGGTGCCATAAAAATAGTTTGGTTTTTGTAACGGAAATCCGACAAACACCACGCGCAAAATTCATCGGCATCTTCCACCGGCAGTTGTGCCAGCGTGTAGAACGCGCCTTGCGGCATAGGTGAGTACACGCCCGGAATTTTGTTTAGACGCCCTATCAAAAAATCGCGGCGGTTTTTGTATTCGTTAAAATTCCGTTGGATATATTCTTCATCGTTAATGAGCGACGCGTTGGCAGCGATTTGGCCCACGAGTGGCGGACTCAACCTGGCTTGGCAAAATTTCATCACGGTGTCGTGCACGCGTTTATTTTTGGTGATCAACGCGCCAATTCTAATGCCGCATTCGCTGTATCTTTTTGAAACCGAGTCAATTAAAATTACGTTGTTTTCAATTCCTTCTAAATGGCACGCCGAAACGTATTCCGCGTCGTTGTAAATAAATTCCCTATACACTTCGTCTGAAAACAAATAAAGACGATGTTTTTTCACCAAATCGCGAATCTGGTTCATCTCTTCCGGTGTATACACATAACCGGTGGGGTTGTTTGGGTTACACACCAAGATTCCCTTGGTTCGCTCATTGATGAGTTTCTCAAACTCCTTTATTTCGGGAAGCGCGAATCCGTTTTCCATGGTCGACGGCACCGTGCGAATTACCGCGCCTGCCGAAATGGCGAAAGCCATGTAGTTGGCATAGGCCGGTTCTGGCGCAATAATTTCGTCGCCGGGGTTCAGGCACGCTAAAAAGGCATATAAAACGGCTTCCGAGCCGCCCGCCGTTACAATAATTTCATCGGGTGTTAAGTGAATACCAAACTTTTTGTAGTATTTTACTAGGTTTTCCCTGTAAAACAAATATCCGTCGCTGGGGCTGTATTCCAGTGTTTTTCTGTCGATTGCGCGGATGGCTTCAAGGGCTGTTTCGGGCGAGTGCACATCGGGTTGGCCAATGTTCAGGTGATACACTTTCACTCCGCTTGCTTTGGCAGCATCTGAGAGCGGCGCTAATTTACGAATGGGCGAGGCCGGCATCTGCACACCGCGCCGTGATATCTCGGGCATATTATTATAGTCTATTGAAATGCGATAAGGGAACTCAAACGATAACCATCAACATGCCTTACAACGGCTTTGAAGATGAGTTCCCTTATTTAAGAAGCAAAGGTAATAAAAAGTTTTGGATGATGAGGGGTGGAGAAGTGGGGAAGTGAGTATAATGAAGTTGAAACGCATTGAACGCGTCTCAATTTTAAGGTGGCGCACTTTTATATTTTTCAAAAGTATTAACACTAATTGTGCGTATTGTTGAAGCGTGAAAAAAGGATTATATGTAAGTTTGCTCTTTGTAATGAATAGAAATATGAAAAAGATTAAATTTTTAGCGGTTGCCGCTATTCTTATTATCGGTACCGCAGCATGCAATAAACAAAAAAAATCTTCCTCCAACGCGGCTAAAAAAGGATGGACGCTTGTATGGGAAGACGATTTTGATAAATCGATGGACGAAACCATTTGGTCTAAAATGCCGGCGGGTAAGAAAAACATGAACCGTTATATGAACGACAACGACGGACTGTTTGTCTTTCAAGATGGAAACCTTATTTTACGAGGCGTAAAAAACTCCACTCCCACCGACGATATGCCTTTCTTAACAGGTGGAATTACCACCGAAGGCAAAAAAACACTTGCCGCACACAGCCGAATAGAGGTGAGAGCCCGCATGAACCCTGTGGCGGGAACAACACCATATATTACATTGCTTCCGGTAACCAAAGATGAAAACATTTCTATTGATGTAATGGAAAGATACGGAATTGATGAGTTTATTTATCAGTCGGTATCGTCGGAATACACCACCACCGGCGGAATGCCCGACAACCCGGCATCGAGCGCGTTGGTGGGTGTTAATCCCAACCAATATCACGTGTATGGCGTGGAAAGATATGCGGATAGCGTAGTGTTTTTCGTGAACGATTTACGCACAAAAAAATATCCGCGCATTTTGACGGAAATGCCAGGCCAATTCCCTTTCAGCGACCAGGAATATGAGTTGTTTATCGGCTTGCGCCTTAATAAAGATACGGAACCCGATTCTCTTCCGGTTGACCTGTTCATAGACTGGGTAAGATATTACGAACCTGACACAGAAACTGCAGAGTAAAAAATAAATGCAATTAAAAACATTAAGGCTGTTTCGTTTTTGAAACAGCCTTAATGTTTTTTTGTGCTAATGCAACCATTTAACCTACAGTGGAAAAGAATGATTAAACAACCTTTCTTCCGCTAACTGCTCATATTTTGTGCCGGCTCGCCCGTAATTGGCATAAGGATAAATACTTATTCCGCCGCGTGGCGTAAAAATGCCCGTAACTTCTATGTATTTCGGGTCCATTAACTCAATCAAATCTTTCATGATAATGTTTACGCAATCTTCGTGAAAAGAGCCGTGATTGCGAAAACTGAACAGATAAAGTTTCAAGCTTTTGCTTTCTACCATTTTAATATCGGGGATATAGTCAATGCGTATGGTGGCAAAATCGGGTTGATTGGTAATGGGGCATAAGCTGGTAAACTCAGGACAATCGAACGTAACCCAATAATCATTTTCCCGATGCTTGTTTTCAAAAGCCTCCAACATTTGGGGAGCATAATCTTGTTTATATTCTGTTTTATTGCCTAAAAGGCTGAGTGAATCGAGTTGTGACATACTATTTCAGATATTTATTTCTTTCAAAATTACACATTAAATTTAATACGAGGACTGTTTTTCGCACAAGTTTTTTAAAATTACGGGATTTAAGAATAATAAAAAACATTATTAGAGAAAAAAATGTTATAATTGTACTCAAAATCCTTTCAGCACGTATATAAAAGCCAGTTTATGAGAAGAAAAGTTAAGGTTCCGCGAAAAGCAAGCATCCGAAGAAGATTTAGGGTAAAAGACGAAACCCGAAAATTTTACAACGGAATGTTTATAGACCTAGGTGAACTCGTTATTTTTACCGGGAATGTAATTAAGCATCTCTTTAAACCTCCTTTTGAAAGTAGGGAACTGGTAAAACAGAGCTTCTTATTAGGCAATAAATCACTGGCTTTGGTGAGTGTTACGGGATTTATCATGGGGTTGGTGCTTACCATGCAAATGAACCCTATATTGTCCGATTTTGGTGCTCAAACCTTGTTGCCGGGCGTGGTGGCAGTGGCTATGATTAGGGAATTGGGGCCGGTAATTACGGGGCTTATTTGTGCCGGAAAAATCAGTTCGGGCATCGGGGCCGAAATTGCGGCGATGACTGTTACCGAGCAAATTGACGCTATGGAGGTTTCGGGTACGCGCCCATTAAGTTTTGTGGTTGCTTCGCGCGTATTGGCTACTACGCTTGTGGTGCCGGTTTTAGTTATTTTTGCCGATGCATTCAGTATGTTTGGGGCATTTTTGGCCATCAACCTTTTTGAAGACACGTCGGTTACGTTGTTCGCCAACCGCGCTTTTTCAATGGTGGGCTTTGTGGATTTATTGCCGGCTACGGTGAAAACCGTTTTCTTCGGTTTTTTCATTGGCCTCATTGGGTGTTATAAAGGATATAACGCGGGCAGAGGAACAGAATCCGTTGGACATGCTGCCAATACGGCTGTTGTGGCATCTTCGCTTACGATTTTTGTTATCGACTTGATATTTGTTTTGTTAACAAACATTCTTTAATGGAAATATGGAAAAAGAGAAAGAAGAAGTTATTGTAGTAAAAGATTTATTCAAGTCATTTAAAGACAAAGATATATTGTGTGGTATAAACCTCACTCTGCATCGTGGCGAGAATTTAGGAATTGTAGGAAAATCGGGCATAGGCAAATCGGTGCTCACCAAATGCATTGTGCGACTGATAGAACCCGATGCGGGTAGTGTGGATGTCTTAGGAACGGATGTGCTTGCTTGCGACGACGCGGAATTGAACGAGATACGCAAAAAAGTGGGCTACCTTTTTCAAGGCGGCGCTTTGTACGACTCTATGAGCGTGCGAGAAAACTTACACTTCCCCATCAGAAGGACACAGTTTGTGGATAGAAAACTCGATACCGAAGAGTTGATTGAAACTTCCCTCAGAAGCGTTGGTTTGTTGGATGCCATAGATAAAATGCCGTCAGAACTATCGGGCGGGATGAAAAAACGCATCGCGTTAGCCAGAGCATTAATCCTCAGGCCCGAAATCATCTTGTATGATGAGCCCACAACAGGCCTCGACGCGGTAAC
Organism: Bacteroidota bacterium; assembly: GCA_023388315.1. GTDB lineage: Bacteria > Bacteroidota > Bacteroidia > Bacteroidales > Dysgonomonadaceae > JAEWGM01. Next base: position 7,735 of record JAEWGM010000016.1, read on the forward strand.
ATCGGGAGAAATCAGCGAATTGATGTTGAAGATTCGCGAAGAATACAACACGGCTTCCATCATTATTACGCACGATATGAAATGCGCCAAAATTGCTACCGACAGCATAAGAATTATGAAAGATGGTGTGTTTATGGTAGATGGCACATACGATGAGTTAAGCAATAGCGACGAGAAAGAGGTGCGCGACTATTTTATGTAAAAAAAGACTAAACAATTAACAGATAATTTTTTATGAAAAGAACAAAACGAGCCTTACAATTAGGAATTTTTGTGGCAACCGCCATCATTTTATTCGTGATTGCGATTTATATGATAGGCAGCAAGGGAAATTTGTTTTCTTCCAATACGGATATTTACGCATCCTTTAAAGACATTCGCGGTTTGGTGTCGGGGAACATTGTGCGGTTTGCAGGAATCAACGTGGGAACCGTAAAAGATATCCGCATTGTGGCAGACTCATCGGTTATTGTAACCATGTCTGTGCGCGATAAATACACACAATACATCTACAAGAACTCTGCCGTGCAAATTGGGCAGGAAGGGTTGATGGGGGGTAAAATTGTGATTATTTCCACCGGCGACCCCGAAACCGGCAAGGTAGAAGAGGGAGATTATTTGCCCATTGCCGATGGGTTGGATATTCAGGCCATCATTGCCCAAGCCACTCATATGCTGGATGAGGCCACCGGAACCGTGGCCAACTTGCGTTCCGTGACAGACAAGATCGATTCCGGCCGTGGCGATTTTGCACGCTTTATCAATGAAGATAACCTCACCGTGAGTTTGCGTAGCGCTTCAAATAGATTGAACGCCACCCTCGAAGATGTGCACCAAATCACTAGAAAAGTGAATTCTGGGCAAGGCGATATCGGCAAACTCATTAACGATGACCAACTCACCACTGAGATTAATAATATAATGGCCAATTTAAATGCCACTACGCAACGTGCCGATTCTTTGGTGAATCAATTGCACATCACCTCTCGCTCGTTAAACGAAGGCGAAGGCGTATTGCCTCGTCTTTTACACGACAAGCAAATGGGATTGAACGTGGATACAGCCATAGCCAGCGTCGACCAAGGAGTGGTGCAAATAACCCGAGCCGCTGAAACCATTGCCGATAGCTGGATTTTTAGGTTGTTTTCAGGAAGAAAAAAGAAAAAAGAAACCGCACCCGCAACCACTCCACAACCGGTTCAGGAATTCAATGTGAAAGCGGGGGATACCATTGTGATACCAAGTAACGAGAATGAAATACCGGAGCTCCGAGAAAGGAAATAGTGACAATAGCAAAAGCAATAGATTCTGCATGAGAAGTAATATAAATGAATAAAAACTATTTTTCACGAACAATCCGCGATTTATAAATGTTATATTTTTGATACTTTCAGTATTATTCTTTTATTTACTTAAAAAAACTATATTATGGGAATTTTATCTTGGATTATTTTAGGCTTAATTGCCGGAGCGATTGCTAAAGCAATTCGTCCCGGAGCAGACCCGGGTGGCTGGTTAGTTACAATACTTATTGGTATTGTTGGCGCCGTCGTTGGCGGATGGATAGGATCTGCATTGGGTTGGGGAACAGTAGATGAGTTCAGCATCAGAACGTTGTTGCTTTCCATTGGAGGCGCAATTCTTGTGTTGGCATTGTACGCCACGTTCCGTAAACGAGCCTGACAGTTACAACACGATCTTTTTATGAAGCACCATCTATTTTACAGATGGTGTTTTTTTGTTTACAAACCAAACGCCCGCGAACAGCGGGCGTTGGTTGAATAACAGTTTTCTGTGGTTGCACTGTGCCTGAAAATTTCAGTTTTATAACAAGCATCCCATCACCCATTCACAATCTCCCCTCCGTTGGGGTGCAAGCATTGTCCGCTCATGTAACTGGAGTCATCCGAGGCTAAAAACAAAAAGCAGGGAGCTACCTCATTGGGTTCGCCGGCACGGCCCATAGGCGCGTCGCTACCAAATTGGGAAACCTTCTTCTTGTCAAACGATGAGGCAATTAACGGCGTCCAAATCGGGCCGGGCGCCACAGCGTTCACACGGATGTTTTTCGATGCCAAGTTTTGTGCCAAGCTGCGGGTGAAACTAATGATTGCGCCTTTTGTAGCCGCGTAATCCATAAGTTTTGCGCTTCCGCGATAGGCTGTTACCGATGCGGTATTCACAATGGCGCTTCCTTTTTTCAAATGTGGCATCGCGTATTTTGTTACCCAAAAATAAGAAAAAACGTTGGTATAAAAAGTGCGTTCCAGTTGTTCGGTGGTAATATCTTCCAATTTTTCTGTTTCCCAATGCAAGGCAGCATTGTTAATGAGAATATCTAATTTTGAGAACTTGGCAACGGTTTTTTCAACCGCTTTTTTGCAGTTGTTTTCTTTGGACAAGTCGCCTTTTATCAGCAAACATTCACGGCCCATCGCTTCAATCTCTTCTTTTGTGGTTTTCGCGTCTTCGGTTTCGCTTAAATAAGCAATAGCAATATTGGCGCCGTGCATGGCGAACAGTAAGGCGGTGGCTTTGCCAATGCCGCTGTCGCCACCCGTTATGAGCGCTACCTTTCCTTTAAGTTTGTTGCTGCTATCTACCGGTTCCGTTTCGGGCACAGGTTTCATGTTGGATTCTTTTCCCGGCCTGCGTTGCGTTTGCGCCGGCCTTATTTTCTCAGGTTTTTCTTGTTTTTGCATACGTTCCTTTGTTAAGATGTATAGATAAAACCATTTTTTGGAGTGGTTTGTTTCAATCTTTCATTATATTAACGTGCGGATGGAAATTCTTACACGTTCACGCGCGATGAGCGAACCTTACACCGCTCTCCTCTGTTTTATAAGAACACATATTCAATTTATTATGAGATCAATTTGGAACGGCGCCATCGGTTTTGGGCTGGTAAATATTCCGGTGAAATTGTATTCGGCAACAGAGACGAGTACGCTGGATTTAGATATGCTGGATAAGAGCGATTTATCCAATATCCGCTTTAAGCGCGTAAATGAAAAAACCGGCAAAGAAGTGAAATGGGAAAATATTGTGAAAGGTTACAAGCTGGATGATAATTACATTGTGTTGGATGAGGAGGATTTTGAAGCGGCGAGCCCCGAAAAAAGCAAGATTTTTTCCATTGAACAGTTTGTGGAGGAAGCCGAAATAGAAAGTGTTTATTTTCAAACGCCTTATTTTTTGGAACCGCAAAAGAACGGAGAAAACGCCTATGTTTTGTTGGTTCAAGCGCTCAAGAAAACCAAAAAAGTAGGCGTAGGCACTTTCGTTTTGCGCACCAAAGAGGTGTTGGGTATTGTGAAGCCCTATCGCGATTTGTTGATTGTGAACACCATCCGCTTCCCCGAAGAATTGCGGGAATATGAAGAACTCGCCATCCCCGACAAAAAAGTGAAACCGGGAGAATTGAAAATGGCCGTTTCTTTGATTGAGCAAAACACGGAAAAGTTCGATAGTGAGCAGTATAAAGACACCTACAGCGCCGATTTGCTGAAAATTATCAAACAAAAAGCGAAAGGCAAAAAACCGAAAATCGCGAAAACCGAAGAAACGAGCGACAAAACCATCGATTTAATGGCGAAACTTAAAGCAAGCCTTGAGAAATCGAAGAAAAACGTGTCATAAATGTCGTTAGAAACCTACAAAAAGAAACGCGACTTCAACAAAACATCCGAACCCGATGGCGGAGATTCTTTGTCAGGAGGCCGTCTGGTGTTTGTGGTTCAACGTCATGCGGCTCGCCGCTTGCATTACGATTTTCGGTTGGAAATGGACGGCGTGCTCAAAAGTTGGGCGGTGCCCAAAGGGCCATCGCTGAACCCCGCGGACAAGCGGCTGGCAATGATGGTGGAAGACCATCCATTTTCGTATCGCACGTTTGAAGGAACCATTCCCGAAGGGAGTTACGGCGCCGGAGAAGTGGAAATTTGGGACGAAGGTTTTTACGAACCGTTAACCCGCGAAAAAGGAAAAACCGATGACGAAACGTTGCAAGCCGCGTTGAAAAACGGTTCCATTAAAATCATTTTACACGGCAAAAAGCTCAAAGGTGAATTCGCGTTAGTGAAAATGCGCAGTGCGAAGGACGAAAACGCGTGGTTACTCATTAAACACAACGATGAATACGCGGTGAAAGAGCCTTACAATGCCGAAAATGAAACGTCCGCCGCTTCGAAAGTAACACAACTTGCCGAGAAAAAATACAAGGATTACACTACACCCAAATCAACTCGAAAATCGATCTCGATTAAACACCTGTCCGGCCAAAAAAAGTTGGAAGAATTTGTTGAACCAATGCTGGCAAGCGTTACTGAAAAACCGTTTGACGGTGAAGATTGGATTTTCGAAATTAAATGGGATGGCTACCGCGCCATTGCCGATAACACGCAAGAACTGAAACTCTATTCACGAAACGGGTTGTCGTTTCTTGGCAAATATCCTGCCATTGAAGCATCGCTTGCGAAACAGCAGTACAAAATGATTATCGATGGCGAAATTGTCGCTTACAACGACGATGAAAAACCCGATTTTCAAACGTTGCAACATTTCGATGATAACCCGCAAGCGTCACTTATTTTTCACGTGTTCGATTTGTTGTATCTCAACGGGCACAGCACAAAAGAACTCACGCTGTTGCAGCGCAAAGAATTGTTGAAAGATGCCCTCACGGAAACGCCGCACTTGAAATATTGCGATCACGTGGAAAACAAGGGCAAAGCGTTTTACGATACCATACTGAAAGCGGATTTGGAGGGAATGATGGCCAAGAAAAAATCGAGCGCTTATCACGAAGGAATACGCAGCACAGAATGGCTGAAAATTAAAAACCAAAAAACCGAAGAAGCTGTGGTTGTGGGATATACGGAGCCACGTGGGTCGCGTAAATATTTCGGATCGCTTATTTTGGGACGCTACCGAAACGGGAAATTGCACTATGTGGGGCACGCCGGGTCAGGTTTCAGCGACAAGTTACTGAAAGAACTCCACAAACAAATGCAACCGCTGGTTACCGAAAAAATGCCGTTCGACACAAAACCAACCGTTAACGCACGGCCCACGTGGCTGAAACCCGAATTGGCGGCGACCATTAAATACACCAAAATTACCAACGACGGGCTTTTTCGCCACCCTGTGTTTATAGGAATAAGAGAAGATATTTCGGCGCACGATCTCTATCAGGAAAGTACGGGTGATACGTCTGAGAAAGAAACCGTTTCCGATGATTCTTCTGTTTCGGAAAACGAGGTGAAATTCACTAACCGCGACAAACTTTATTGGAAAAAAGAAAAAATAACCAAAGGCGATTTAATCGATTATTATTTGTCCGTTAGCGATTATATTTTGCCGCACTTGAAAGATAGGGCCCAATCCTTGCATCGCTTCCCCGAAGGGATTGACGGACTGAGTTTTTACCATAAAGACGCGGGCAAAGACGCGCCATCGTGGGTGGAAACGGTGCGCATTTTCTCGGAATCCAACAACAAAGAAATTGAGTATATCGTATGCAACAACCGCGACACATTGGGATATCTCATTAATTTGGGTTGTATTGAGCTCAATCCGTGGAACAACCGCACGCAGCATCCCGATAATCCCGATTATCTAATCATCGACCTCGACCCTTCCGATAAAAATACATTTAATCAAGTGGTTGAAGCGGCAAAAACAACCAAAGAAGTGTTGGACTTGGCCGCTGTGCCCGGTTATTGTAAAACATCGGGCAGCACAGGTATTCATATTTTTGTGCCGATGGGAGCGAAGTATAATTACGATCAAGTGCGCGATTTTGGTAACATCATCGCTCAATTGGTGCAACAGCGCCTTCCCAAAACCACCACGTTGGAACGAAGTTTGAAAAAGCGCGGCTCAAAAATCTACCTCGATTATTTGCAAAACCGGGGCGGACAAACGGTGGCAAGTGTGTACAGCGTGCGTCCCAAACCCGGCGCCACCGTGTCGATGCCCATCGAGTGGAGCGAGCTCACAAACGACTTGTCAATTCAAGATTTTACCATACACAACGCGCTGTCGCGCCTGTCACAAAAGGGGGATATTTTCTTTCCCGTATTAGAAAAGGGAATCGATTTGGAAAAAGCGTTGGATAAATTACAGAAGGCGTTGAATGACAATTCCTAATTATAGTACACGGATAACACAGATTTAAAAGATTTACACGGATTTTACATCTTTAGTTATCGGAATAATAGTGAAAATACATTCTCTGGTTATCCGCGAAAATCAGTCCTGTCTGTGTTATCCGTGTACTTATGAGAAAGCCGCTCATTCATTTTGGGCCATTAACCCCCATTTTCCACAAATTATTTGTTAAAATGATCGCCTTGTACTTTTTTTACAATATCTTTGTGTTCATTAAAGAATCCCTTTTTTCTTAAAGTCCATAATTAGAAATTTCAGGGTATGGCTCGGGGCGCAGTTCAGGCTGCATCCCGGCCATTTTTTTATGTGCTGATTTGAAGATAGTTGCCCTCTCGACAATTCTTACGCCTCAATTACCCGTTTGAAGTTGTTAATATCTTCCCGAATAATTCTTTCCAATGCGGGTGTAAACAATTTTGCAACTCCGGCGCCTAAGTTTCCTGCCGGCGCGTGATATGAGATGGTTACATCAATAACAGTACCGAAATCGCCAGCGTCTAAGAATTTCACCAATCCCGTGTTCTCCACTTGCGAATCGGGCATGCTTTTCCATTTAATGGATTCGTTGGGAACATCCAACGTAATTTCGCACTTCCATTCCAACTTACCCAGTCCTCCGGGAATTTTGGCGTTCCACACCGAATGTATTTCGCTGAGTTCACGCACCGACTCCAAATGCTTCATAAAAAGCGGCAAATTGGAGAGGTTGCGCCAATAAGCATATACTTCTTCGCGCGGCTTGTCAACGGTTACCGCTGTTTGCACCAATACGCGTTTGGGGCCGGTGGTGCTATCCACGCCCAACGAGTTGTAGAGCGGACAGTATCCTTTTACTGCTCTGTACAACAACGCTCCGCCGCCTACTGCTTTCAATAATTTATTTTTTCCGCAAAACGCTCTCGAAAGTAATAAGGTGCCGGCCAAAAAGGAGAAAATTCTTTCGGCATTGCCAACATTTCGTTCTCTGATTAATTCATAACTTTTCAATTCCATTATTTTTTTGTTTTTATAAAAGCAAATCCGGTTTGCTTGTGTGTTTTTTATTTGAGTTCTAACTTTGGCCTTGTAACAGCCGTGTATTACATGAAACATACCCCAACGGTTTTTTGTTTTGCGGAGCGATAAAAAAGAGAGTGGGGCGGAACATTAATAAAGAAACTTTAACTAAAAGATGTTTCTTCACAACCTTTACTCTATAAAAAAAGCGAAAAGAGTTTTTCTTTCCGCTTTTTAAATGCATATGTTTTTGTGGCTTATCTGTTCCAGAACCTTCCTTCTTTCACGGCGTTTACAAAATCATCGGGTGAGCCGTTTTCCACAATTCCTTCGGAAGAGGTGAAGTCGTTGCCCATTACATTTTTGATGAAGTCGACTGCTGCTCCGTTGCCCGCGATGGGTTTAAAATGGAAATACGTATCTCTCACGAATTCTTTATATGCCGGGTCGGCATTCATTTTCTCGAACATTTCATCCGTTCCATCGGGGATGGCCAGTGCGTCAAACAATACGCATGCGGTGGTTAGCACTGTGTCGTCCACGCCCAATTCTTTGCCTTTTTTGTCTTTGACGGTGCCGAAATGTGCTGCCACCACTTTCACCATAGCGCCCTCGCTATCGAGTTTTTTCTTGAGGGCTTTCACCTGATCGCCGTCCACGCCGTTGTGGCATAGAATGGCGATTTGGCGAGTGCGGATACTGTCTTTTTTGTCGTTTCTGAGAATACTCAACGCGGGCGATTCTTTCAGTTTGGGTTTCTTGAAAACGGTTTCGTATTCTTTTGGTTTTGCATCGGGACTGTGCTGCATGTTTTCGGGCTTTCCTTTGGGAACTTCCAAACCTAATTTGCCTGCTACATACTTGCCCAGCGCTTTGTCAACCTGATTAATCATTTTCAGCACATTGCGCCTCACTTCCACGCGTTTTACCTTGCCCAACTCAAAACTAAACGCGTCGGCAATGTGTTGTTGCTCTACTTCGTTTTGGCTATTGTAGAAAAGGATGGCCTGCGAGTAGTGGTCGAGGAAACTTTGGCTTCTTGCCCTTACTTTGTGCGCGTCAATTCTCTCGCGATGGCTGGTGAAACCACCCTCTTTTTTCGATGATTGCAGCGGGCTGTTATCGCTGATGGTGTTGGGATGATAATTGGTTTCATCCACATCAATGGCCATGCGGTGCATTCCGTCGCGTTGGTTATTCACCACCGGAACCACTGGCCGGTTGATGGGAATTTCGTGGAAGTTGGGGCCGCCCAAACGCGAAATTTGCGTGTCGGTGTACGAAAACAGGCGTCCTTGCAGGAGCGGGTCGTTGGTGAAATCGATACCGGGAACAATGTGTCCGGGGTGGAACGCTATTTGTTCGGTTTCGGCAAAGAAATTGTCGGGGTTGCGGTTCAGCGTCATTCGTCCCACAATTTGCACGGGCACTAATTCTTCGGGAATGAGTTTGGTGGGATCCAGCAAATCGAAATCGAATTTAAACTCATCTTCTTCGGGCACAATTTGCACGCCCAAATCCCATTCGGGGAACTCGCCTGCCTGGATGGCATCCCAGAGGTCTCTGCGATGGAAATCGGGGTCTTTGCCCGATATTTTTTGATTCTCGTCCCACACCAACGAGTGCATTCCCAGCGTGGGTTTCCAATGGAATTTCACGAAAAACGATTCGTCCTTTTCATTGATAAACCGAAACGTGTGCGTGCCAAAGCCCTCAATCATGCGCAAGCTGCGCGGGATGCAGCGGTCGCTCATCAGCCAGAAAACGGCATGGAATGTTTCGGGCGAGGTAGATACGAAGTCCCAAAACGTATCGTGCGCCGAAGCCGCTTGCGGTATTTCGTTGCGTGGCTCGGGTTTAACGGCGTGGATAAAATCGGGGAATTTAATGGCATCGTGAATAAAAAACGGTGCGATATTGTTTCCCACCAAATCGAAATTTCCTTCTTCGGTGTAAAATTTCACGGCAAAACCGCGCGCGTCGCGGGTCATATCGGTGGAGCCGCGGCCGCCTTGTACGGTTGAAATGCGCGCGAAAACGGAGGTCTCTTTTCCTTTTTCCGAAAGGAACTTGGCTTTTGTGAATTGTGGAATGGGGTTAGTTACTTTAAAAACGCCGTGGGCGCCTGAGCCGCGGGCGTGAACGATTCTTTCGGGTATGCGTTCGTGGTCGAAATGCGTAATTTTCTCACGCATAATAAAATCCTCCAACAACGATGGACCCCGTTCACCGGCTCTCAGCGTGTTGCTGTCGTCGTTGATTTTTACTCCTTGGTTGGTGGTCATTCTTTGGCCGTATCCGCCGGCTTTATTCATTGCCAAGTCTTTTTGTTTTTGGCTTTCGGGCGTGGAAGGGCGCGTTTCTTGCGACACTTTTTTGTCGGCTTCGCTCATTTCCACTTTGCTGGGGTCTTTCAATTCAATTTTAGAAACTTTTGCCGGTTCGGCGCCTTTTCCCGGAATGGTTGGATTTCCGGATTTTTTTGGGTTCGATTTCTTTTGTTGAGCATTTTTAGTTTGCTCCTGCTTTTTTTCTTTCATGGGTTATACGCTTTTGTGTTTTTAAATGAAATTAAGGATGAGATGGCTCATCCTTAATTAATTATGCTAAGTTATCTGCATTCTCTTTTTGTGATTTACAGAGAATCTCTCATCGCTTTAATGCGGTCGTGTGAGGCTTTCACGTCGGCTTGCTGGCGAATTACCACCGATCTTTGTTCGGGGGTAAGGTGTTCGCATTCCAAGGCTTCGTCGTAAGCTCTCAGCGCGGCGTCTTCGCCGTCTTCGCAATTATCGAGGATGGCTTTTCTATCGTTCCCCGAGAAGAACGCTTTCACATCCATCCACGCACGATAAATTTTACCGGTTGCTTTGGTGCCTTCGGCTACTTCTTCGCCCAGTTTGGCAACTTCGGCAACCAATTCTGAATGAAATTTTCGACTTTGGTCTATTCTTTCTTGGAATATGCCTCTCAGGTCGGCATCTTCTTCTTTCAGTTCATCAATAGCTTTTTGGTAGCCTTCAACGCGGTCGTTGTTGATTAATACGAGGTCATTTAATGTTTCAGCTTGTTTTTCTAAATAGTCCATAATTATTCTCTTTTTTAAGTTAAACTTTCGTTCGTGTATATAGTAGAACAAATGATACTTTTTTATTGTTCTATTTGAGAATACTAATTAAACATAAATTGAAATGAAACTACGCACGCCCGAAGCTTTTTGGTTGTTGAAAAACGGAATATTAAACAGTTACCCCTCTTTAGAAGAAAATATCCGATGCGATATTGCGGTTATTGGCGCCGGAATTACCGGTTCTCTCATCAGCCATGCATTGCTGAAAGCCGGTTACGATACGGTGGTATTGGATAAGCGCGATGTGGGCACGGGAAGTTCCTCAGCCACAACATCTATGTTGCAATACGAAATCGACACGCCTATGACGAAACTTTCGGAAATGATTGGCGAAGAAGGCGCGGTGCTATGCTACAAAGCGGGGATTGATTCGATAAATATTTTGGCCGATCTGATTAAAAAAGAAAAGTTGGATGCCGGTTTCGAGTTAAAAGAATCGCTGCAAGTGGCGCATAACCAGAGCGCGGTTAAAGACTTAGAAAAGGAATATTTGATGCGTAAAAAGTACGGCTTCAAAGTGCAGTGGCTCACATCCGAAGAAATAGAAAAACGATACAAAATGGATTCTCATCCGGGAATTCTTTCCAAAAACGGCGCCTCGCTGGATGCTTTTCAATTTGCTCACGAATTGTTTCACACAAACAGCCGGCGCGGATTGCGCATATTTGACCACACCCCAATTAAGAAAATAAATTATGGCAACAGAGTAGAAATTGTTACCGATGAAGGATACAGAGTCATTTGCAAACGCGTTGTGTTTTGCACCGGCTTTGAAACCTTGAGCATGTTTAAGAAAAAATACGCCGATATTGTGAGCACTTTCGCCTGTGTGAGCGAGCAGAATTTCAACTTATACGATGAATTGAAAGATACCTTAATTTGGGACACGGCCGACCCCTATATTTATATGCGCACCACCGATGACAAACGGCTTTTGGTGGGAGGTGAAGACATCCCGTTTAAAAATGCCAACATTCGCGACCGAGTAAAAAACCGCAAAGCGGAGAACCTGATTGAGAAATTGCACACCCTTTTTCCGAGCCTTTATTTTAAGGAAGATTACAATTGGGCGGGCGCTTTTGGCGTAACCAAAGACGGTTTGCCATACATTGGCGAGCACCCCGATTTTATGAACGCCGTGTTTGTGTTGGGCTTGGGTGGAAACGGAATCACATTCTCTGTGCAGGGAATGGACTTGGTGCTGAAAATTTTGGCGCGAGAATACGATCCGCTTATCTATTATTACCGGTTTAACAGATAAAAACTATTCTTTCCGCTCTTTTTCAATGGATTGCAAATATTCGTTCAGTCCTTTTTGGCGAAGCGTGCAAGCCGGGCAATTTCCACAGCCATCGGCAACCACGCCATTGTAACAAGTGAGCGTTTCGTTTTTCACCAGCTCAAAAACACCCAACTCATCGGCCAATTGCCAAATTTGCTTTTTGTTGCGCCACATCAATGGCGTGTGGATTACAAAATGCGCGTCCATCGCTAAATTTAGCGAGGCGTTCAACGAATGCACAAATGTGTCTCTGCAATCGGGGTAGCCGCTGTAATCCGCTTCCGACACACCGGTGACTAAGTTTTTAATGTTTTTTGCGTACGCAATGGTGGCGGCAAATGTGAGAAATAACATATTCCGGCCCGGTACAAACGTGTTGGGAAAAGAACCGGCTGGTTGTTCGATATCCATTTCAATGGACGCGTCGGTGAGGGAATTAGGCGCCAAGTGCGATATGACGGAGGCGTCAATCACCTCGAAAGGAACTTCTGCCAAAGCGGCAATCCGCCGGGCATTTTCCACTTCCTGTACGTGCCTTTGCCCGTATGAAAAACACAAGGCTTGCACATTTTTAAAGTATTTTTTTGCCCAAAAAAGGCAAGTAGTAGAATCTTGTCCGCCGGAAAAAAGCACCAACGCGTTTTCTTTTTTATACGTATCCATTTTCTCTGTTTTTTATGTGGTGTGCTGAGTTACACAGAAGAGCCATCGCTATTCGAGTGCAAAATTACGAATTAAAAATTGCGTGAACAACTCTTTTTTAGTAGAGCTCCCTTTTATTTTTATCACTTAAATGTGCATTTACAATGAACCTCTTTGGGTTACTTTTGTTATTATGGATGAAAGTTTATTGAAGATGTTTTTTTAACAAAAAAAAGAAGCCGCCCAAATTTCACAATCAGAACGGCTTAACAATTAAGGTGTCATTTTAAATGACATTTACAAAAGTATATAATTCCTTTCAATTCTTCAACAATTTTATTAAACTTTATTAGTATATTTTTTTATTCTTGCCCTCTTGTTCTTGTTAGAAGTTGTTTTTGCTATGGGGATTAAACTTCATATCAGAATTCCATATTTTTTATTTTCTTTTATCTAAACTCTGTTTCACAGAACATTTTCAATCGGCCATTTGTTCTATTTATGTCTTTAATTGAACAAAAAGGGAAAAACTACACTTATAAAGCTAAAAATAGATTTAACACAATCAATAATGAGTTATAAAATAGGAGATCGGGTGAACGTTGTTGTTCCGGGTTTTTCGCCCACAATGGCACGCATTGACAATATTACACAAAGAAACGAACAAACTTTCTATCACATTTCTTTTCAAGAAGAATACTTATACACCATTTGCAGAACCGTTTCTGAACGGGAATTAGAACGAATGATTGAAATGTATGAGACAAACAAAGACACTCCGGATTTTTTTATGAGAAAACGCAATTTCGGCGATTTTCAAGGTTCATCCAAAAACGGTAATTCGCAAAAAGAAGCGGAAATATCTTACAAAGCCGATATTAATTTAACTTCAGGTGGTGATACCATAAAAATTTTATAACTTTGGAGCAAAAAAGACACGAAATGGACGATAATATGATGAAAGATAACGTAGAAAGCAATTCCAAAGAAAACAGCTTGGCCAAAGCCATTATTGTTCACTGGAAATGGGATGACAACCGTGTTTATCGCGACTTTCTGAATCTCAGGTACGGTGGTTCCGCAGAAACCCAGTACGATTTGGATATGAAGTATCCCGAAGATTCCAATGAAAGCGAAACTGTGGTTATCCACTCCGAGCAATTGATTTCTTTTTCTGATGAGGAGCGAGTGCAAAAGATTGTTTCGTTGCTCGATAGTGAAACTTGGAAGTGGAATCCCGAAAAATACATCGATTTTAGGGCCGAAGTGGAGAAAACACTCAAATAATCCATTCCGCTCTATAGATGGAAACAAAAAAGTATCCTCGTTGCCTTGCGGCTGCGGGAATACTTTTTTTCGTTTTGTGTGAAGCCCGTTTCTTAACAAAAACGTAACAGAAATATAGTATTCATATTGTACCTTTGTGGGGTTAATTTAAAACAAATCAAAATTCTATGGCGGAAAAAATTTTAGTTGTTGATGACGAAAAAGACATTTGCGATATTCTTCAATTTAATTTAGAGAATGATGGTTACGAAGTGGACGTGGCCCACTCGGGGGAAGAAGCACTGGAGAAAATCAACGACAAGCACAATTTAATCATTTTGGATGTCATGATGGGTGGAATTTCGGGATTTACCATGGCCGAAACGTTAAGAAAAAACGATAACGCCACGCCCATTATCTTTCTCACGGCCAAAAATACCGAGAACGATATGTTGACAGGTTTCTCATTGGGAGGCGATGATTACATTGCAAAGCCCTTTTCCATTAAAGAAGTATTGGCTCGTGTGAAAGCGTTACTGAAGCGTACTTCGGCCTTGAAACTTTCGGGTGGGTCGAAATGGAATTATAAGGGATTAATGGTAGATGCCGCCGGCAACCGTGTAACCATTGACAACAACGAAATCTCGCTCACCAAAAAAGAATTTGAAATCTTATCGCTCTTAATACAATCTTCGCCAAACGTGCTCACACGCAACGAAATTTTAAACAACGTGTGGGGCGATAACGAATTTGTGTTAGACCGCACCGTGGACGTGCATATTACCCGATTGAGAAAAAAACTGGGTGAATACTCCCAACTCATCGTAAACCGCTCCGGTTTTGGATATTATATCGATTTAAAAGACGAAGAGTAACCAGCAGCAATGAAGAAAAAAGGCTCTTTCAAGAAACGCATTTTGCTTTCTTTTTCCATTATTATCGCCATTTTTACCATCAGCCTTATCTTTTTTGAAGAAGAGCAGATAAAAAAAGAACGTACCTACAGCCTTGAAAGAAGCCTTGAAAACAGCGCGGATATCGTTCATTCTTTTTTGGAAACAAACCGCGTGTCCGTTGACGATAGCGCGCGAAAAGCGGAAGATATCCTTCAATATTTGCCCAACGAACTTCGGTTGACCATTATTCATGAAAATGGCAAAGTGCTGTTTGACAATCGGTTGAACGAGAATACAATGGAGAACCACTTCGCGCGCCCCGAAATTAAAAAAACAATTGCTTCGGGTTCAGGCTCTAATATTCGGGTTTCGTCAAGCGATGGCATTAAATATCTTTATTTCGCCAAAATATACCCCGAAGATTATTTTATTCGGGTGGCACTTCCTTATGACATAGAGGTGGAATCCTTCATTAATTCAGACAATACGTTCGCGTTTTTTATCCTGCTTTTCTTCATTATCTGCATCGCGATGATGTTGTACTTTGTCAATCGTTTTACAAGGTCAATCCGCCAGCTAAAGGAGTTCTCGCTTAAATTGAAAAGCGGGCAGCCCGTGCCGCCATCTTTCGCGTTCAGCGATGATGAAGTGGGGGAGGTGAGTGCCGAAATTGTTGAAAATTACAACTTGTTGCAAGATAATCGTCGTAAAGTGTTGTTGGAGAGAGAAAAACTGTTGCAGCATTTTCAATATTCCGAAGAAGGAATTGCCATTTACTCAAAAGATTGGAAAATAATTTATGCGAATTCGCATTTTATGCAATACTTAAACGAGATTATCGACAAGCCGACGTTGCAGACCGAATATTTTTTCTCAGACCCCAATTTCAGCGAATTTACCGATTTTTTGAAAAATGAATCGCGGAAAGAAAACATGTTCGCCAAACGGTTAAACAAAAACGGGAAAAAATACCAGCTACGCATTCTCATTTTCGACGACGAAAGTTTTGAATTATACATCAGCGACATCACCAAAGCCGAAAAAACACGTCTGCTGAAACAAGAAATGACCAACAACATCGCGCACGAATTGCGCACGCCCGTAACCAGCATTCGCGGTTATTTGGAAACGCTCCAATCGATGGATGACAATGACGTGGAACGCCGTAATAACTTTTTGGAAAGAGCTTATTTTCAATCCATTCGCCTTTCGGAATTGATTCAAGACATCGGTATGCTCACCAAAATTGAAGAAGCCGCCGACCGCTTTGAATTGGAGCCTGTGCAGATGAAGCGTTTGTTGGACGAACTGGGATCGGATTTAAGAAGCAATTTTCTTGAGAAAAATGTTACGTACACGGTGGATGTAGATGAAAATGTGGTGGTGTATGGCAGCAGAACACTGCTTTATTCCATTTTCCGCAATTTGGCCGAGAACTCCGTGGCCTATGCCGGGCCGGAAATTGAGGTGTGTGTGCGTTGCTATATGGAAAACAACGAAGCCTATTATTTTGAGTTTTACGATACCGGCAAAGGCGTGGAAGAAAAGCATCTGGTGCGGATGTTTGAGCGGTTTTACCGCATCAACGAAGGGCGCACCCGCAACACAGGCGGTTCGGGACTTGGCCTTTCCATTGTGAAAAACGCTGTGTTGTTTCACAAAGGCAGCATTGTGGCTAAAAACCGCCCCGAAGGCGGGTTATCGTTCTTGCTTACGTTTCCGAAAACATCGTTAAAGTAAGGCGCTATTCTATTCTCACCGCCGTACCCGATGCCGATACCATCATCATACTGCTTCTTTCGCCAATGGTTTCGTAATCCAAATCTACGGCAATAACCGCGTTGGCGCCCAATCGCGCGGCGTTTTCCTCCATTTCGCGTATGGCAAGTTGTTTAGCCTCGCGCAAAACCTGTTCATATTTTCCTGAGCGTCCGCCCACAATATCGGTGATGGAAGCAAAAAAGTCTTTTACAATGTTGGCGCCAATGATTGTTTCGCCGGTAACAATGCCGTAATAAGCGCTAATGCGCTTTCCTTCAACGGTGTTGGTTGTTGTGACAAGCATAATGAATGAGTGTTTGTGATCTGTTTTGGCGAAAGATACATAATTCCTTTGCAAACGCAACAAAAAATAAACTCTTTTTTGCATGCAATCTTCTGTTGAACATTGTATCTTTGTGAAAACGAAAACTTAAAAGTCAAAAAATCTATGAAATACGTAGGCGCCCACATTAGTGCGGCAGGAGGAGTTGAAAACGCACCCTTGAACGCGCATGCTATCGGTGCGAAAGCGTTTGCTTTTTTTACTAAAAATCAACGTCAATGGTTTGCATCGGCTTACACCGAAAAAAATATCGAATTGTTTAAATCGCGATGCGAAGAATTGGGTTACGCGCCCGATTACATTCTTCCCCACGATAGTTATCTCATTAATTTAGGGCATCCCGAAGAAGACGGTTTGAAAAAATCGCGCGCCGCTTTTTTCGATGAAATGCATCGTTGCGAGCAACTGGGGTTGAACAGGTTAAATTTTCATCCGGGTAGTCACTTAAATAAAATGTCCATCGATGCCTGCCTCGACCGGATTGCCGAATCCATCAATATGGCGCTCGACCGCACGAACGGAGTTGCCGCCGTGATAGAAAACACCGCCGGACAAGGCACAAACCTCGGCCACACGTTTGAGCAAATCGCGCACATTATTGATAAAGTGGACGATAAAAGCCGTGTTGGCGTATGCATTGATACGGCACACACCTTAGCCGCAGGCTACGAAATTAGAACCAAAGAAAGTTTTGATGCCACTTTCGCGTTGTTCGACAGCGTTATCGGGTTTAAATACCTGAAAGGGATGCACATAAACGATTCCAAGAAAGAACTCGCGTCGCGGGTTGACCGGCACGACAGCATTGGCAAGGGATTGATGAATATGGATTTGTTCAGTTTTATTATGAATGATCCTCGTTTTGATGATATGCCCCTTATTCTTGAAACGCCCGATGACACGCTATGGGCCGAGGAAATTCAACTGCTCTACGCGCTGCAGCAATAAACTTTCAACCAAGTTCGTGTCCATGTATTATGCTATGCCCATTGTCTTCGTGGTTGGCATTATTGCCATCGCGTTTGAAGACAAAATAAAGATCAACAAATCTGCCACCGCGCTGCTTATGTCCATCATTTTGTGGATTATGCTGATGTTTGGCGGACAAAACATCCTGCACGAGCGGCAAAACAGCGATTTTCTGCGTTACGTTCAACGTGCCGAAATCACTTATTTGTCTGTACAAGAACAAATAACCACGTATCTTACCGAACGGGCGTTTATTCCGCACTTGGGCGATGTGGCGCAAACGTTGTTTTTTGTGATGTGTACCATGCTCATTGTGAGCATTGTGGATAAACATGGCGGGTTTCAATCCATCGCGTTCTTTATGCGTACGCGCAACAAGCGAAAATTGCTGTGGTACGTGAGTTTCGCGTCGTTTTTCTTCTCCGCGCTTTTCGATAACCTTGCCGCGGCCATTGTGCTCATATCCATTCTGCGACGCTTGGTTCCCGATGCCACCGACCGGATGAAATATGCCTGTATGGTGGTGCTGGCGGCAAACGCGGGTGGCTCCTGGTCGCCCATTGGCGATGTTACCACGCTGCTTTTGTGGACAGGTGGGAACATCAGCGCCGGGCACCAAATTACGCACGTTTTTCTTCCGGCATTGGTGAATATGTTGGTTCCGCTGACAATCGCCCATTTTTGGCTTTTCAAAAAAGATGCCAAGCTCAGGGCCGATTCCGAATTAAGCCTCACCGATGAGTATGTTTCGCATATTCCCGTGCGATCGCGCGTGGTGATTTTTATTATTGGTATCCTTTCGCTTATTATGGTGCCTTTCTTCCAAGCCATTACGCATCTGCCGGCGTTTATGTGCGTGCTGGTGGGGTTGGTTTTTCTGTGGATTTATACCGACCGAATGTACGGACATTTAACCGATATTTTGGATTCGCACAAGCTGCGCATCTCTAAAATGGTGCATAAAGTGGATTTGGTTACCATTTTCTTTTTCCTCGGAATATTGATGTCGGTTGCCGCACTCAATACCGGCGGGCAACTAAAAGAATTTGCCGATATTTTATCCGCGAACCTGAAACAGCCTTATGCCATCAGTTCTCTTATCGGCGTTTCTTCTTCCTTGCTCGATAACGTGGCATTGGTTGCCGCCACAATGGGTATGTATCCCATTGCAGATGCCGCACAAGCCGCAGGGACAAACCTACACTATTTCGTCGCCGACGGCGGTTTTTGGACTTTCCTCGCTTATTGCGCCGTTACGGGCGGCAGTATCCTTATTATCGGTTCCGCCACGGGTGTTACCGTGATGGGAATGGAAAAAGTGAGTTTTGGCTATTACCTCAAACGGTTTACTCCCCTGGCTCTGCTGGGATATGTGGTTGGCGGATTGGTATTTTTGATGATGGCGTAGGGGAAGTTTATTATGGAAGAATTGTATATCACAAAGCCCGAATCTTTTCCAAGAAAAGGATGGGAAGATGCATTTCAGCAGATATGTATGCAAAAGTGGATAACAAACAGGATACTTATTTTTTAAACACATTATTGAAATGCCAATCTAAAAATTCTTTTGAAGGTAAAAATTTATCTGGTAGAATAATAGACTGATTTTGAAATTTTGTAAATAAATCTTTTACAGCAATGTCGTTAGAATATTCATTGAAAAAATTTGAAATTTGTATCTTATAATCTGCTGTAATAGAAATAAAACCTTTGTCGAATGCTCTATCGTGGATTGAGTTCAAGCATAGTCCATTGTGAGGATTCGTTCTGTTATTTTTGTCTTTTGACCAAGGTTTAATGTGACTCGCGACAAGAAACTCTGGAATAGATAATCCAGTAACACAGCATTTTAAATTATATGAAGATAAAATAGTGCTTCTAAAGAAGCATTGGTTTACTCTTGCTTTAATTACAGTTTCCCGTTCTTTGCCTATTGGTAAATCATCTAAATTAATATCTTCAATTTCATCAATTTTTTTATTTTGAAATTTAGCAATAAGCAATTCGCTTTCATAAGCAAGTCTGTCCCAATTCCCATTAAATTCACTCCAAACCTCTTCTTCTAATTTGCTTCCGTGAACTAGTCCAGTAATTCCTTGCTTCTTTAAATTGGGATCGAATCTTCCTAAATTACCAATTTTCATATTTAACGCAGAAGGACTCCTTCCAATAATTTTTGCGTATTTAATTATTATTGGATTAGTTTTACTGCTGCTTTTAAATGGAATTTTACAATACACATTAAAAGCAATAATTGTTTCTTCCTTTGTCCAATTATTTTTCCTTGCCATTATGGATTATTTCAAGATTTGAAACATTATAATTTGATAGAATTTCGTCTAATAATTCCTTCGTTAAATCAGAACTTCCAACAAGAACTGTACTGAAAACTTCAATTCTATCGTCGACAGATAATTCATTAAGTTTTTCATCATCTCGAAAGAATTGCATAAACTCATCACGATTTATGTCTCTATAATCGCGTGTTGAGTTTGTCTTATCTGATTTATTGGCTTGCATATTTCTTCTTCTTTGCTCTTTGGTCAATTTGTCCACTCTACAAAGTTAGTAGTTTTTTTGCTGAAGTATAGTTTTATTGTCAAGATAAAACTCGTAATCTGTCGAACTCTTTCAGAAAGTTTATATGTCTTTACTTTTCTAATACCAAAGTTCAAACAAAAAAGACGCGCTCACCCCGAGCGCGTCTTTTTGCATCTGTAAACTTCGTTTGTGCGATTAATTCAACGCAATTTCATCCACAAAAATAAAGGCCCTGTTTCCTTTTCCGGGGTGCCAATCAGGCATTACGCTCGGTTTAACGGTGATTTTGAAATAGCGTGCGGTTATGGGTTCAGGGAACTTTACTTCGTGAGTGGAAACTTCCGTCCAATGGTCGTCTTTGGCGATTGGATTTTGCAGTTTTTGAACAGGTGTGAAATTGATGCCGTCTTCCGACATTTCAACAAAAACTTCCGAAGCGTCAAAAATCCAATCTCCGGTAAGCACGAAGCAGCGAATATCCGCTTTCGAGATTTCTGCTGGTTCCAATAAATCGATTACAGCAACTAAATCTGTGCCTTGAAATCCCATCCAGCGACCGGTGCGGTAGTTCTTGTCGCTTCCCAGTAAACCATCAACCAACAATCCTTCACCGCTGTATTTGTAATTGAGTGCGGGTTCCGCTAAAAGCGAAATGGGCTTAAAGGTGGATTTACTTACGGTTACTTTTTCTTTGAAAACACGGCTTTTCTTTCCGTTATCGCGAATGGCGACGGCTTTTATTTCGGCATTCTCTTTCACGCTGAAAGCCCCGTCGTATTTCGTGGAGTTTTCTGTCGGCTCGCTTCCATCCAATGTGTAATAAATGGGTGCGTCGTCAATGGTGGTAAACTCCACATCGAGGGCGTTGGTTTGGAAATTGGTTGTGAGTTTGGCTTGAATATCGAAAATATGCGTGGCATAGTTGTAGCCCAATTTATCGTAAAGTAAAATTAGGCGCGAAAGTCTATCCAAAAATGCTTTGTAATCTTTCTTTTCGGGTTGTGTCCATTGCACTTCGCTCAGCGCTGCCATACGCGGCATAACCATATATTCAATCTGTTTGGGGTCTTTTATGTACTCTGTCCACAAGTTTGCCTGGGCGCCCAAAATGTGTTTTCTTTCGCCTTCTTTGAGCTGTTCTGGGATAGGTTCGTAGCTGTACACGTTCTCAACGGTTGACAAACAGCATATAGCCAATGGCTCATTTTCTACATCGGTAGTTTGGTAATAATCGAAATAAAGGTGACTGTTGGGTGTCATAATTACATCGTGTCCCAGTTGCGCGGCTTCAATTCCGCCGGCAATCCCGCGCCACGACATCACGGTGGCATTGGGCGCCAACGTTCCTTCCAGAATTTCGTCCCAGCCGATAAGTTTTCTGCCGTGTTCGTTCAAGAATTTCTCTACACGCTCCGTGAAATAACTTTGCAGATAAAACTCTTTTTTGTGCTTGGCATCGTCTTTCAATCCCAATTCTTTGATTCTCGCCTGACAGCGTGGACACTCTTCCCAGCGCTCTTTCGGGCTTTCGTCGCCACCGATATGAATGTATTCCGACGGGAAAAGCTCCATCACTTCCGTGAGAACATTTTCCACAAATTCGTATGTTTCTTCTTGTCCGGCGCAAAGCACGTCCGGAAAAACGCCCCATTCTTTGGAAACTTCGTATGGACCGCCCGTGCAGCCAAGTTCGGGATACGCCGTTAGCGCGCCGAGCATATGACCGGGCATATCGATTTCGGGTATAATCGTGATGAAACGCTCTTCGGCATATTTAACCACATCTTTTATCTCTTCTTGCGTATAAAAACCACCGTGTGGAACATTGTCGTATACTCCCCATTGTTTTTCAATCATCGTTCCGTCGCGTTTCGAACCGATTTCTGTGAGCTTGGGATATTTTTTTATTTCGATGCGCCAACCTTGGTCGTCGGTCAGGTGCCAGTGAAATTTGTTCATGTTGTGCAGCGCGATGATATCGATATATCTTTTGATGAAATCAATCGGTTGAAAGTGGCGCGCGATATCCAAGTGCATACCACGATAACCGAATCGGGGTTCATCTTTGATGGTTACGGGTTGAAACGATACCGACTTGGCGTCCACCGGAACCGATTTGCGCAACGTTTGTATGCCGTAGAAAGCACCCGCTTCGCTTGCGCCGGTAATGGTGATGGTGTTTTGGTTTACGGTCATTTCATAGGCTTCGGTGTTGCTGCTTTGCAGGCCGAGCGCCAAAACAATGGCGTTCTTATCGGCGGAAGCCGAAGTTGTGGCCGGTTTTATTCCGGTTGAAAGTTGCAGGTACTCTGCCAAAAACTCGGCGTTGCGCTGCATCTTTTCGTTTCCTTCGGGGTAAACAATTTTGGTGGAAGATGACAATGTAAACGGATTTCCTTCAGCCGTTGTAATTTCCGATGGCAGAGGAATTACCTCATAATTGGTCGTTTGGGCTGTCTTTCCGCCTTGCTCTCCGCAAGCGACAAACAGTGCTGCCGCGAATAAAATTAGTAGTAAATGTTTTACTTTTTTCATTTTGATTTTATATTTAAATTTATAGTGATTGTTTGAGATAGAGTTTTAACCACAACTTGTCCCGCATCGCGGGAGAGATACATAGTGAAGAAATTTAGCACACTGATAAAACGGATATATACGAGTTTTATTTTCTGCATCATCTGTGCATTTTCTAAAACGCTTTATTCGTGCAGATTCGTGTTATTGGTGGCTATTGCAACGCACGAAGTGTTTCCTCCACTTTTTTCGCGCTGGTAATCAGTTCCGCGTACTCGTCGATAACAACTGTTGTTCCTCCCATTTTGATGTTTGGATTGCGGTATTGCATTCCGCTTTTTATCGATTCTCGCGCCGAAAGATGAAACTCCGTGGCGCCAGTTTCGCGAGCGATTTCGGCGATGTTATCCTCGTTTATTCCGCTTCCGGGCATAATGATAATGCGGTTTGCCGCTTTTTCCATCAATTGTTTAAGTAAATCGATGCCTTGCTCGGCTTTGGGTTGCTGCCCCGATGTGAGAATCCGCTCGCAACCCAACTCGATAATCTGCTCCAAGCCCTCAAACGGATTTCGGCACATATCGAACGCGCGGTGAAACGTTACGCTCATTTCGCCTGCGGCGTCAATCAGTTCTTTGTTGCGCTGCACATCCACATCGCCATCGGGCGTTAAACAGCCGATAACCACGCCGTCCACACCCAGTTTTCGACACATTTCTATGTCTTTCAGCATAATTTTCTGCTCCAAATCGGAATAGAGAAAATCGCCGCCACGCGGACGGATGATAACGTTCAATTTTGTTTGCGTGAGCAGCTCTCGCGCTACGGCAATATCACCGTAAGACGGCGTAGTGCCACCCTCGGGAATACCCGCGCACAATTCCACACGATAAGCTCCGCCTTTTTGCGCTTCGAGACAGCTGGCAACGGAATTGGCACATATTTCGAGTTTGTAAGTCATAATTAGTTTCATTTTAAACTATGCAAAGATAATAATAAGAAAATATATTATTATGCCGGAAGGTTTTCGTTAATTAAAATATAAGATTTTTTTGGTTGGAAATTCAAATTTCACTACTTTTACAGTCAAAATGTAAGTAAAAGCATTACATTTGTCTAAACTTTCATAAGTCTAATGTCTAAACTGTTCTTAAAGTGAAAATAACCTTGTCAACCCAACTGCCTGACTATCCAAAATTTCAGGAAGGCATCCGTCGCGCCCCCGATCGTGGCTACCGACTCTCAAAATCTCAAACAGAAATCGCGCTCAGAAACGCGCTTAGATACATCCCCGTGGAACTTCACGCGCAATTGGCGCCCGAGTTTATGGAAGAACTCACCACGCGCGGAAAAATTTACGGCTACCGCTATCGTCCCGAAGGCGATTTAAAAGCCAAGCCCATAGATCAATACAAAGGGAAATGCGTGGAAGGCAAAGCCTTTCAGGTGATGATCGACAACAACCTTTGTTTCGATATCGCGCTTTATCCTTACGAGCTGGTAACCTACGGCGAAACCGGACAGGTGTGTCAAAACTGGATGCAGTATCGCCTGATAATGCAGTATTTGGAAGAGCTCACACAAGACCAAACGCTGGTTATCGAAAGCGGACATCCGCTCGGATTGTTCAAATCGAAACCCGATGCGCCACGCGTAATCATCACCAACTCTATGATGATTGGGCAGTTCGATAACCTCACCGATTGGGAAATAGCGGCGCAAATGGGCGTGGCCAATTACGGACAAATGACTGCCGGCGGCTGGATGTATATCGGGCCGCAAGGCATCGTGCACGGCACTTTCAACACGTTGCTCAACGCCGGAAGACAACGTCTTGGCGTGGCATCGGATGGCGATTTGAGCGGACATCTTTTCATCTCGTCCGGCTTGGGCGGAATGAGCGGCGCGCAACCCAAAGCTGCCGATATTGCCGGAGCGGCGTCCATTGTTGCCGAAGTGGATTATTCGCGCATCGAAACCCGTCACACGCAAGGTTGGGTAAAACGCATTACAGCCGATGCTGCCGAAGCCTTCAAACTGGCGCAGGATGCGATGAACAAGAAAGAGTCGCTATCCATTGCTTATCACGGAAATATTGTGGATTTGCTCGAATTTGCCGATGCAAACAACATCCATATCGAGTTGCTGAGCGACCAAACTTCGTGCCACGAACCTTACACGGGCGGATATTGTCCCGCCGGAATTTCGTTCGAAGAACGCACCCGATTGCTTCGCGAAGACCGTGCCAAATTCAAACAATTGGTGGATGAGTCACTGAAACGCCATTTCAACGTTATCAAAAAGCTGGTGGATAAAGGAACATATTTCTTCGATTACGGAAACTCGTTTATGAAAGCCGTTTACGATGCCGGAGTGAAAGAGATTTCCAAAAACGGAATCGATGAAAAAGACGGTTTCATTTGGCCGTCGTACGTGGAAGATATTATGGGACCCGAGCTCTTCGATTACGGTTACGGACCGTTCCGTTGGGTTTGCCTGAGCGGAAAGCACGAAGATTTAATTAAAACCGACCGAGCCGCTATGGATTGCATCGACCCCAATCGTCGTGGACAAGATCGCGACAACTGGATTTGGATTCGCGATGCCGAGAAAAACCAATTGGTTGTCGGTACGCAAGCCCGCATTCTCTATCAAGACGCGCTCGGACGAATGAATATCGCTCTGAAATTTAACGAAATGGTTCGCAATGGCGAAATCGGACCCGTTATGCTCGGACGCGACCATCACGATGTAAGCGGTACCGATTCTCCGTTCCGCGAAACTGCCAACATCAAAGATGGCAGTAACGTAATGGCGGATATGGCGGTGCAATGTTTCGCCGGAAACGCTGCGCGCGGAATGAGTCTTATCGCGCTGCACAACGGTGGTGGTGTAGGTATCGGAAAATCCATCAACGGTGGTTTCGGAATGGTGTGCGACGGCAGTGAGCGCGTGGACGAAATTCTTCGCTCGGCAATGCTTTGGGACGTTATGGGTGGAGTTGCCCGTCGTTCTTGGGCGCGCAACGCCAACGCTATGAGTACCGTTTCTGAGTTCAACCAATCGCACGCCGATGGTTATCACATTACCGTGCCGTTTTTGGTGGATGATGAGGTGATTGAGAAGAATGTGAAGTAAAATAACTTTTATGCGCAAAGCGGTTTGGAACCGCTTTGCGCGTAATTAAATTTATTTTCATTTCTAATAAAAGAAAAAACCGCTATAGTTTTTTATCTTTGTCAAAAAACAATGCGTTATGAATTATCTTAGCACCTATCAATCTCAAATTGCCGATTTATGTCGCAAGTACAACGTGCGCAAATTATTTGCGTTCGGTTCCGTTCTTACCGACAGTTTCAACGATGAAAGCGATATTGATTTGATTGTGGAAATCGCAGACGAAAATCCGTTGGAATATGCCGATAATTATTTTAATCTGAAATTCGCGTTGCTGGATTTATTAAACCGTCCGGTAGATTTGTTGGAAAACAAGGCTGTTCGTAATCCAATAATGCGCAAACATATAGACAATTCAAAACAGTTGCTTTATGCAGGATAATAAGCGATTTGACATTCAAGTTTGTCTTACAGATATTGAGTTTGCAATAACCGAAATAAATGAGTTTTTACCCGAAAAGCGTAATTTTTTCGAGTTTGAAAAAGATGCGAAAACCCGAAAAGCCGTCGAGCGTAATATCGAAATCATCGGTGAAGCGATGAATCGCATTCTAAAAATAGACCCGAATTTTCCTATAACCTATTCTCGCAAAATCGTAGATACCAGAAACCGTATAATCCACGGATATGATTCTGTTTCTGCCGATGTAGTGTGGCTGATAGTGATGAATTATTTACCTGAACTCGAAAAACAAGTAAAGGAATTACTACAAAACCCAAATCTAAAATAAAAAACTTTTTATGAACAAAATCATGGAATGCGTTCCCAATTTCAGTGAAGGACGCGACAAGCAAAAAATCGAAAAAATAGCGGATTGTTTTCGCGGAAAAGAAAACGTGAAGCTGCTGGACTACAGCAGCGATGCCGACCACAACCGCTCGGTAATTACCGTTGTTGGCGAACCCGAAGCGTTGAAAAACGCCGTTATCGAAGCCATTGGCAAAGCTGTTGAGTTAATCGATATGACAAAACACAGCGGCCAACATCCGCGTATGGGAGCCGTTGATGTGGTGCCGTTTATCCCCATAAAAGGCGTAACGGTTGACGACGCCATCGCCCTGTCGAAAGAAGTGGCCCAAACGGTTGCCGAAAAATACAACTTGCCTGTTTTCTTGTACGAAAAATCGGCATCGGCGCCACACCGCGAAAACTTGTCAGCAGTTCGCAAAGGCGAATTCGAAGGAATGGTGGAAAAAATAAAACAACCCGAGTGGACACCCGATTTCGGGCCTGCCGAGCGCCACGCTACTGCCGGCACCGTTGCCATTGGCGCGCGCATGCCACTGGTGGCATACAACGTAAACTTGGGTACCGATAACCTCGAAATTGCCACCGCGATTGCTAAAAAAGTGCGATTTATTGGTGGCGGATTGCGTTTCTGCAAAGGAATGGGCGTGGCACTGGAAGACCGCGGCATTACGCAAGTATCAATGAACCTCACCGATTACACTAAAACAGCCATCTATCGCGCGCACGAAATGGTACGTATGGAAGCGCAACGTTATGGCGTTCCCGTTGTGGGAGCGGAAGTTATCGGCTTGGTTCCGATGGAAGCGTTGGTGGATGCAGCCGCTTACTACCTCGGACTTGAGAATTTCTCGATGAATCAGGTGTTGGAAGCGCAGATAATGGAGTAAAAAGTCCCTCTCCTTTGGAGAGGGATTTAGGGAGAGGTGATGAATTATCTCGAACTTTTTGCCGCCCTGCTCGGCATCGCAAGCGTTTGGTATGCCCGAAAGGAGAACATTTTGGTGTTCCCTTTCGGCATTGTCAACGTGCTGATTTACATTTATATCTGTTTCGTGGCGCGACTTTACGCCAACGCCGGAATAAACGCCGTTTATCTCGTTTCCAACATCTACGGATGGTATATGTGGGCGCGCACCGACGAGAATAGCCAAACGTTGCAAATCAGCCGAAATAAGCCGATACAGAATGTCATTTCGTGGACGGCAGTTGTTTTGATTTACATCGCCGTATTTTTTATTTTGCGATATGTAAACCGAACCGACGCACAGTATGTGCAATCCTATTTGCCTTATATTGATTCGTTTAACACCGCGTTCTTTTTGGTGGCAACTATTCTAATGGCGGTGAAAAAGTTGGAAAACTGGCAGTTTTGGATCATCGGCAACATTGTTTCGATACCCATTTTTGCATCGCAAGGATTGTATTTCACCAGCGGGCAATATACCGTGTTTTTGGTGTTGGCGATATTGGGATGGAAGGAGTGGAAAAGGAAAATTACTAATTGATAATTACAAAAGACTAATTGCGTTGAAAACAAAATTGCTGATATTACTTTTGTGTTTGTTATGCTGTGTGCAACTGTTTCCTCAAATTGTTCCAAGTAAGCAAATAGATAACCACAAAGAAAATGCAATTTATATTGAAGTATTAGGAAACTCCGTTACCGGTTTATCATTAAATTATGATAGAATTATTAAGCATTACACCAACTCATTCATAAACGTTACAGCCGGAATCGGAATTGGAGATTACAGTTCTTTTAATTTTCCTTTTTCTGCAAATTATTCTTTTTCAATATCTCCTCCTAACCATTATATTGAACTGGGGTTAGGCACGGGAATTCATTTTTTTGATGATATTAAAGAACGAAATACAAGGATATTAATTACATCAAGACTTGGATACAAGTATCAACGTCCGCGAGGTGGATTTTATTTAAGGGCAGGATTTACTCCGGTTGCGCCTTTGTTTTACTTCAAGGATAATGATTATCACGAAACATTATTCACATCGAAAACGAAGAGTTATGGAGAATGGGAATTATTAGAGAATTTTGATTTGTTTTTCTGTTCAGTAAGTTTGTGCTTAGGCTATTCTTTTTAAATTAAGAGATTTCAGATTTGCGATTATAATAATTTACCGAAGTTAGGATAATAAACCTCAGCGTTCTCCGAGAAACCTCTGTGCTTCTCTGTGTAATAAAAAATTTGTGTAATAAAAAAATAGAAAATAATGAATAATCTCATCCAACAAATAAGCTAATAAGGTTTACTGGTTGAGTAAATTTTAGGTACTAAGGTTAATGACAACAAAATAAGGTTCTAAAAAACAATAGATAAGAAAGATTTAAGATTTACGATTTCAAATTTATGATTATGATAATCTTCCGAAATCAAGATAATAAATCTCAGCGAACTTTGAGAAACCTCCGTGCTTCTCTGTGTAAATAAAAAAACAGCAACAGATAAGCTAATAAGGTTTACTGGTTGAGTAAATTTAGGATACTAAGGTTTATGACAACAAATAAGGTTAAAAAAAACAATATTATAAAACCTTATTTTCATTCAACTTACCTTAGTAGCAGGAAATAAGCAAAAGAACTAAAACCTTATTACCTTATTATCGGTTTGTTTATTTTTGATATACATTTGTTGAATCAAATTGCTATCTAAAAACAGATAGATAAGATGGATTTAGATGTGTGATTTCAGGTTTACGTTTATGGATTTAAAATAATAAAATATTTGCGAACTCTGAGAAACCTCCGTGCTTCTCTGTGTACCACAAAAAAATAGAAGAAATATGAACAACCTCATCATAAAAAACGCCGCCCAAGTAGTTACCTGCAGCGGTTTTAAAGGAAAACGTGGAAAGGAAATGTCTGACCTGCACGTGATTGAAAACGGAACGGTTATTGTTACCGACGGCATCATTTCGCACGTTTTAGAACAGGACGAACCTATTCCCGTAAACGAAAAAGATTACGAAATAATCTCTGCCGAAGGCAAAGCGCTGCTTCCCGGATTTGTTGATCCACACACGCACTTTGTGTTTGGCGGGTATCGCGAAGAGGAATTTTCGTGGCGTATGCGTGGCGACAGCTATATGGATATTATGAACCGTGGTGGTGGAATTGTCAATACCACACGTGCCACGCGAGAAGCATCGGAAGAAGAGTTGATGGTAGCCGGAAAGATGCGCTTAGACGCGATGATGCAACTCGGCATCACCACCGTGGAAGGCAAAAGCGGATACGGATTGGACAAAGATACCGAAATGAAGCAATTGCGCGTGATGCGCCGCCTCAACGAAGAACATCCGATGGATATTGTGCCCACATTTATGGGCGCGCACGCCACACCCGCGGAGTGGAAAGGTAAGGAAGACGCGTTTATCGATTTCAACATCAGCGAAGTGATGCCGGCGGTAGCAGAGGAGAAACTGGCGGAATTTGCCGATATTTTCTGCGAAAAAAATGTGTTCACTGTCGAGCAATCGCGCCGATACCTGAAAGCGGCACGCGAACTTGGCTTCAAACTGAAAATACATGCCGATGAAATCGTGCAATTTGGCGGCGCCGAACTCGCAGCCGAACTAAAATGCCTTTCTGCAGATCACCTTTTACAAGCATCCGACGAAGGAATCCGTGCCATGGCAGAAGCGGGTGTAGTTGCCACATTGCTGCCGCTCACGGCGTTTTCGCTTCGCGAAGAGTACGCCCGCGGACGAAAAATGATAGACGAAAACTGCATCGTGGCAATGGCAACCGATTTAAACCCAGGAAGTTCGTTCACGGCATCGGTTCCGCTGCTTTTCGCTCTAGCGTGCATCTATATGAAACTTTCACCCGAAGAAGCTGTTACGGCATTCACGATAAACAGCGCCGCAGCCATCGATAAAGCCGACAAAATTGGTAGCATCGATGTAGGCAAACAAGGCGATTTGGTGCTGTTGCAATTCCCGTCATACAAATTTTTGCCCTATCACGTGGGGATGAATATTGTGGATACGGTAATCAAGCGCGGATGTATTTATACAAACTCATAACTCAAAACTCAAAACTATTATGAAACTACAAGACTTAACTCTAAAACAATTCTTAGAAAAAACCGCAGGAAATGAACCTGTTCCCGGAGGCGGAAGCAGCTCGGCGTTGAACGCGGCCATTGCATCGGCATTGACAGAAATGCAGGCAAACTTAACCATCGGTAAAAAAAATTACACCGAAGTAGAAAGCTTTATGAAAGAAACCGCCGCAAAAATGGCGGAGAACCAAAAGCTTTTCGTGAACGACATCGATCACGACGCGGACGCATACAACCTTGTTTTCGACGCGTTTAAATATCCGAAAGAAACGGAAGAAGAAAAAGCGTTCCGCTCAGGAAAAATTCAGGAAGCTATGAAGGTGGCGGCATCGGTGCCGATGGAAGTGGCCGAACGCGCGTTTGCTATGATGGACGTGATTGCCGAAACCGTACAAAAAGGCAACAAAAATGCCGTAACCGATGGTTGCGTAGCCATGATGGCTTGCAGGACCGCCGTTCTTGGCGCGCTGCTGAACGTTCGCATCAACTTGGGTTCCATAAAAGACGAAGCGTTTGTAAAAGAACTCGCTGAGAAATGCGACCGCATAGAGAAAGAAACCGTTGCCAAAGAGCAAGGGTTGATAGATTGGGTAAAAAAACAACTTTAATAGCGTTGAGCGTGGGGCATTGGGCGTTGAGTGAGAGCCTTTTCCCAATGCCCTACGCCCTTTGCACTAAGCTGAAAAAATGAAAAATATCTACTACATCGGAAAAAACGATCTCACGTTTGAAGACCTCGAACGGATCGTCAACGAAAACATTAAACTGGAGTTGTCGCAAGAAGCGAAAGAACGTATCCGTAAATGCCGCGATTACCTCGACCAAAAAATGGAGAATCAAAAAGAACCCATTTATGGCATAACCACAGGATTTGGCTCATTGTGCGACCGCACCATATCGAACAGCGACTTAAACACGTTGCAGGAAAATCTCGTGAAATCACACGCTTGCGCGGTGGGCGACGAAGCAAAACCCGTAATTGTGAAACTAATGTTCCTGCTGAAAGCGCACGCTTTGGCGTTGGGTTACAGCGGTGTGCAAGTTGCCACCATACAACGCATGCTCGATTTTTTCAACAATGATATCTTGCCCGTGGTGTACGACAAAGGTTCGCTGGGCGCATCGGGCGATTTGGCGCCGCTGGCCAACTTGTTCCTGCCGCTTATTGGCGTGGGCGACGTGTATTACAAAGGCCAAAAACGCGACATCGGCAGCGTGCTCGATGAGTTTGGTTGGGAGCCCATTAAACTGAAAAGCAAAGAGGGGCTGGCGCTGCTGAATGGCACGCAATTTATGTCGGCGCACGGCGTGTTTTCCATTATGAAAGCACAACGATTATCCAAACGTGCCGATTTAATCGCCGCTATTTCGCTGGACGCCTACGATGGACACATTGAGCCATTCGATGAAAAACTACACCTCATCCGCCCGCACCTCGGACAATTGGAAACTTCGCAGAACATTCGCAAGTTTTTGGAAGGAAGTGAAATCATCACGCGCGAAAAGAAACACGTGCAAGACCCGTATTCGTTCCGTTGCGTTCCGCAAGTGCACGGCGCCACGAAAGATACCATCGCGTATGTGAAATCGGTATTGCTCACCGAAATTAATTCCGTAACCGATAACCCCACGGTTTTCCCCGATGACGATGAAATTATTTCGGGCGGAAACTTCCACGGGCAACCGCTCGCGCTGGTATTCGATTTTCTGGCACTGGCTTTAGCTGAACTCGGCAATATTTCGGAACGCCGCGTGGCGCAATTGATTTTAGGAAAACGTGGTTTGCCCGAATTTTTGGTGGCAAATCCCGGCCTTAATTCCGGATTTATGATTCCGCAATACACCGCGGCGTCCATTGTGAGCCAAAACAAAATGTATTGCTATGCCGCCAGCAGCGACTCCATTGTTTCCAGCAACGGGCAGGAAGACCACGTGAGTATGGGCGCCACATCCGCCATTAAATTGCTGAAAGTGATGGATAATTTGGATTTGATTTTATCGATTGAGCTAATGAACGCCGTGCAAGCAATGGAGTTCAGGCGCCCATTGAAATCGTCGCCCATCATAGAAAAAACCATCAAAAATTACCGAAAAGAAGTGCCTTTTGTGGATGAAGACATCGTAATGTACAAAGAAATTCACAAAACGGTGGCGTTTTTGAACCGCTTGCACGTGGATGCGCTCTAGGAATATCGGAATAATAAAGAAAAAAGATTAATAAATTATAAATCAATATTTTAGTTTATTTTCTTGCGAACAGCCTTATTTTTAAAAAGTAAGGCTGTTTTTTAGTTCATATAACTTTTGCTTGAATTGTTCGTTTTGTTCTTATTTTGACGTTATTTTGTTCATATGTCTTAAATATCGATCAAAGTTTTATCCAAAATTGTATATTTTTGTCCGTTTAACAAACAAATGCTTTCGTAATATATAAGATGAAAGCGATCAATTTATCAATACAACGATATGAAGAAAGTAGAAACAATAGAGTTAGAAGACCCTCAATTATTTGGACATCCCAGAGGACTGTTCGTTCTTTTTTTCTCCGAAATGTGGGAGCGGTTTTGTTATTACGGTATGCGCGGTTTGCTGGTGCTGTACCTCACCAAAGCGCTCTTGCAAGGAGACGAACAGGCATTTGCCATTTACGGCGCGTACACGGCATTGGTGTATATGGCGCCGGTGCTGGGCGGCAGAATTGCCGATAAGATTTTGGGTTACCGGATTGCCGTGATTTTAGGAGCCGTTTTAATGGCGGTGGGAGAATTTCTTATTTTGGGTGGCAATACCACCTGGTTATACATTGGGATGGCAGCCATCATCGTAGGAAACGGATATTTTAAGGCGAATATCTCATCATTGGTTGGAAAACTTTACAAGCCGAACGATTCGAGACGAGACTCGGGTTTCACTATTTTTTATATCGGAATTAACATCGGCGCGCTGTTAGCTACCTTGGTTTGTGTGTGGGTTGGCGAGCAGTTTGGCTTTCAGTACGGCTTCGCGTTAGCGGGTGTGGGCATGTTGCTGGGATTGTTTATCTTCATTGCGGGGCAAAAAACATTCAAGCGGGTGAGCCTTCCGCCAAATCCCGAAAAACTGCATTCAAAAGTATTCGGCCCTCTCACACAATTGCACGTCACCATTCTTTTATCGGTGCTGGTTATTCCTGTTTTGTACTACCTTATTGTTTTCAATCAAGTAGTGGGCATCTTGCTTCTTGCTACGTTTGCCTATGTGGGCTACACGCTTATTTCGGCAGGCATGAAAGGAGGCGATGTGCTGCGCGACCGAATGATTATCTTTATCATTCTCTGTTTATTTAATATTGTGTTTTGGGCGCTGTTTGAGCAAGCAGGCTCATCGCTTACACTTTTTGCCGATAGAAATGTAGATCGCTCGGTTTTTGGGTTATTTGAAATGACCGCAGGGCAAACGCAATTCTTCAACCCATTTTTTATCATTCTCTTAGGCTCGTTTTTCTCCATGTTGTGGGTGAAATTATCGGAAAGAAATATGAATCCTTCCATTCCCGCCAAATTCGGAATAGGAATTATGTTGTTGGGAGCTGGATACCTCATCACGGCATTTGGAAAAGACGTGCACAACGCGCAATATTTGGTTCCGCTATGGATAATTGTGGGCATTTATTTGTTTCATACCATTGGCGAATTGTTTATATCGCCCATCGGGCTGTCGATGGTGACAAAACTTGCGCCTGAAAATATGACCGGAACGTTGATGGGGGCGTGGTTTCTTTCGTTTTCCGGATCGAATTTTCTGGCCGGGCAGCTCGCGAAACTCACCGGCAGTAAAAGCGAAGAAGCGGCTACTGCCGTAAGCACAGTAGTGCCCAACGCAGTCGACTCGCTCTTCCGATACATTGATGTGTACGTAACATTTGGCTGGATTGCTGTGGGCTTTGGATTGGTGGTGCTTGTTTTCTCGCCTAAACTTACCAAGTTGCTCCACGGGATAAAGTAAATACACGCCTCTTCTCTTAAGAAACTGCTTAAAACAAGTTGTTTGCGGATAAAATTGATTTCCGGCCGATAATTGACTTGTTTTAAGCAGTTTTTTCATGATAATTTTTGTACTTTTGCCACCATTGCAACAATAAATGAAAAACAACTTAAACACACATTGAGATGACAGAAAAAATTCAAGAATCATTGAGGAATTCTAAAACGGCACGGTGGACAGCGCTTTTTATCGTGTCGTTTACTATGTTATGCGCTTATTTTCTAACCGATATTATGGCGCCTTTGGCCGGTTTGTTGGAAGGACAACTGGGTTGGACGCGAAGCGAATATGGCACATTTACAAGCGCTTATGGTTGGTTTAACGTGTTTCTGCTGATGCTTATTTTTGGGGGAATTATCCTCGATAAAGTGGGCGTTCGCATCACCGGTTTTGGCGCGACCGTGTTAATGGTGTTGGGTACGGCTTTGAAATATTGGGCAGTTTCCACCAATTCGTTAGACGGGCAATCCATTTTGGGAATCAACGCGCAGGTGTTTTGGGCGAGCATCGGTTTCGCCACGTTTGCCGTGGGTGTGGAAGTGGCAGGAATTACGGTTTCCAAAATCATCGTGAAATGGTTTAAAGGAAAAGAACTTGCCCTAGCCATGGGACTGGAGATGGCAATGGCGCGTATTGGCACGGGCTTGGCGCTTGGCTTTTCGGTTCCGATTGCGAAAGCGATGGGCGTGATTGACGTTTCACGTCCGGTTTTGGTGGCGTTAATTGGGCTTTGCATCGGTATGATTGCCTTTATGGTGTATATGGTGTTGGATAAAAGACTCGATAAATCGGAAGCCGCCTCGGCCACGCTCGATTCAAGTGAAGAAGAATTTAAGGTTTCCGACATTTTCAAAATCGTTACCAACAGAGGTTGGTGGTATATTGCCATTCTTTGCGTTCTCTTCTACTCCGCCGTATTCCCCTTCTTGAAATACGCTACCGATTTGATGGTAAATAAATTCGGCGTGAATGAAAATATTGCGGGAATGATTCCGATGCTGCTTCCGTTTGGAAACATCCTCTTAACACCGTTGTTCGGAAGCATTTACGACCGAAAAGGAAAAGGCGCCAGCATTATGATTATAGGCTCCATTTTGTTAATTTTGGTACACACCATGTTCTCCATCCCCAGCCTCGATAATTGGGTGGTTGCCATTGTTTTGGTAATCATCTTGGGAATCGGGTTTTCGTTGGTGCCTTCGGCCATGTGGCCTTCGGTTCCGAAAATTGTTCCCGAAAAACGCTTAGGCACGGCTTACGCGATGATTTTCTACGTGCAAAACTGGGGCTTGATGGGTGTTCCATTGCTTATTGGTTGGGTGCTCGAAAAATATTGTATTACCGGACAAACCGTCCGCGACGGCCTCACGGTAAACACCTACGATTACACGCTTCCGATGCTTATTTTTGCTGGGTTTGGTGTGTTGGCACTCATCTTCGCCTTCTTGCTAAAAGCCGAAGATAAACGCAAAGGCTATGGCTTGGAAAAACCCAATATTGTGGCGGAAGAAGCCGTTGTTGAAAGTGAAATCAGGGATAAATAAAAGCGTATCAATCTATAAAAACAAAATCGATTGTCCGCAAAGTTCCTAATAACTCCGCTTTTTAAAGCGGAGGTTTACGATTAATTTCAGAAAGGCTTTAGCCTTGAGACGGAGTTAATAAAAAGTACTTGAAGATTTGGGGATAATCATAAAAAACAAAAAAGCGAATCTGTAACGGGTTCGCTTTTTGGTTTTACAACGGAATTAAATACGCCGATACAATATGGCTTGCCAACCCGAAAAGCACAAAAACATGAAACACGGCGTGCACAAATTCGCGTTTGGCGGTGGCGTAAATTACCGCGCCAACAATGTAAAACACGCCTCCGGCGATAAGCCACCAAATCAATTCGATGCAGTTTTTCTCATTAGCCGTTTCAATCAACGGCTTAAAAGCAATGAGCACCACCAATCCCATCAACACATAAGACGCTGTTTTTAAATGGCTGTTTTTCTTCAATTTGCCAAAGCTCACGCCCATACCCACCAATGCGATTGTCCACACCAGCGCGAACAATAACCATCCCCAAAAGCGCGCTTCGCGCAAAAGGATGAGCGTGAAGGGCGAATAACTGGCGGCTATAAGCAAATAAATGCTCGCGTGGTCGAAATGGCGCAGTTGCGCTTTGCTTTTCGGCTCCTGAACATAGTGATAAATGGTGGAAGAAAGCATGCACACCAACATTCCAAAGCCGAAGATGGCGTAAGCGGCCAGTGCCCAGCCGTCGCCGGCCAAAATCGCTTTGCGAAGCAATACAATGGTGGCTGCTATGGCTAAAATTACGCCCGCTGCGTGTGTGAGATAATTGGCGCGCTCTTCGCGAGGGGTATAGAATTTTTGGTTACTCATTGAGTGTCATTTTCATTGTTACTTTTCGGTTGCCCTGTGTCCAAGGAGGGGAACCCAACAAAAGCCGTTTGATGTCTAATTCAAGTGCAGGACACGTGTTTTCTTTGATTTCGATGGCGCTGGGGCGGCCCTGCGCGTTAATATAAAATTCCACCGTAATATTAATTTCCTGTCCCGGGCACGCGTTTTTGTTGTGGTTCTCCTTGAAATATTTTTCAAATTCGGACTCGCCGAAAATCAGCATTTCGCTCGCGGGTTTCGATGCGGCGCCTACTATAGCGTTTTTCCGCTGCGTACCGAAACCCACAACCACCACTTCACTCAACAGTTCCGTGTTTTCTTTCATCACGATGTTGCCCACATTTTCTCTCAGCGGAATTTCCGCGTTTTCCATTCCTACATAAGACGCTATAAGCATTCCTTCTTCATTTTTGTTTTTAGGAATGGTAAGGCGAAAATTCCCTTCCATATCAGTCACTGTGCCAATTTTTGTATCTTTCAGGTTGATTGTTCCACCAATAATCGGCTCGCCCGATTCATCTACCAGCCGACCGAAAACGAGTTGTTGGTTTTGAGGTGTGATGGGAGACGTGCCTCTTACGCGGATGGTTGGTTGCAGTTTGCCCTCTTCCGATGAAACAGCCACGCCTGCAACACGTCCCGAAAGTTTTTCGGGAACAGGCGAAGCGGGTGTTTCAATGTATACTTCGGCTAAATCTTGTGTTGCAACAACGCGCGCGTTTTTATCCGAAACACCCTCCACCACAACTTGTTCAAGTATTATTTGACCGGTCGGTTTTCGTTCACTCTCTTCAACGGCGGGAGGTGTTGTTTTCGTAGGTTTTGGGGCTTCTTTTTTCTTTAAATTGATGTTTTCCGTTACCAGAACCGTGTCTTTTGGGGGAGAAAGAACAATGGCTTCTTCTTGTTTTGCGGGCTCAGATGAAGCAATCTGAACGTCGTTAATTTGGGGTTTTCTCAGGAGGAACGGAATGCCCATAAGCAAAACAATTACGGCAGCGGCGGCCCATATCCAAATGCGCTTGTCGATGTGTTTGGATGGCGCGGAAAGCCTTTCTTCCAACTGATCAATAGCGGAAGAATGGTCGCCCGGCACCGAATCGAACCCATCGATGGCGTCTTGCAAAAACGTGTCGTTCATTGCTTCTCGCTCCAACCGGTTGGCATCTGTTCCGTGGCGTTTGCCGTTTATGTAATCTTTTAAGTTCACTTTGTTATCTACTTCGCATTATCTGTTTTGCAGCAATTCAATAATAATTAGTCGTGGTCTTGAACAATTTACCGACTACAACGAATTACAACCGAATATCAATTGAATTACAATTGATTATACAGTTATTCCCCAATTTGTGCCCTTTGTCCTTCGTTCATCGCTCTTAGCCTTAGAATGCAATTCTTCAAATTCCTTTTCCCATTCTGAATGTAACTTTTCACCTTCTCGAGCGTGTATCCCGTGATGGAAACGATATCGGCATACGATTTATTTTCGTAATAAAAGTATTCGATGCTCCTTCGCTGCTCCACGCCTAACTCTTTCATACAATATTCCAACGCCGATTCTTCCTCGTTTGTTTTTTCCTCATCTATTAGAGTGAAAAAATCGCCGTTTTCCATAATTGTTTCGTTAATATCTTCAAAAAAAACCTGTTTTTCTTTCCTTATTTTCAATAAGCAGTGGTTTTTCGCCACCGTGTACAACCACGAATGAAAGTTGGTTATTTTGTAATTTGATATTTTTCCGTTCAAATTTTCAAACAAATCCATCACGGCGTCCTGCGCGTCTTGTGCGTTACCGAGATATTTCAGACACAATCCATACAGCATCGGAATATAACGACGATATAACTCATGAAAATATGCCGGGCGGTTTTCACTTTTATACCGCTCAAACAATTCATCGTTCGATAAATTCGATATGTTTTTGCTGTTTCTCAATGAGTTGATATTTCAATACATTCATCTTGTAGCACAAAAGTAAGAAATTTATCGGTTGGTTTATGGAATTTCGTGCCGATTTGTATCTCTTAAATAGAACTTCATTAAAAATTAAAATTATGAGAACAAAATGGATGAGAATCGTGATGATTCTACTTATGACAGGAGTTATTTTCTCTGCCGCGGCGCAAGAGATGGAAGTATCGGGAACGGTGTACGCTGCCAAAGACCACAGCCCTTTGCCCACGACTATAGTGAAAGTAAAAGGGCAAAAAAAAGGTGTGGCGTCGGACTCGAAAGGAAATTATCGGTTAAAAGCGCAAAAAGGAGATGTGCTTGAGTTCTCTTACCTTGGGTTTGAAACGTTGGAAAAAGAAGTATCGGGCGCTAAAATGGATGTTTTTTTAACCGAGAAAGACAATGCGCTGATTAGCCCGCCTATCTTTACCACAAAAAGCGGAACGGTAAACGGCATTATATATGACGCGGCAGACAAAAGCGTGATCATAGGCGCAACGGTGCGTGTGATAGAAACTAATGCGGGCACCGTTTCCGATGCCAACGGGGCGTATTGGCTCAAAGCGGATAAAGGGCAAACCATTGAGGTTTCTTACGTTGGATATAAAACGCAAAAAATAAAAGTGAAAAACGCCAAAACGGATGTCTTTTTAAAGCAAGATGTAGAGTCATTGGAAGAAGTGGTGGTTGCTTTCGGCACGCAAACAAAGAATATGATGACGGGGAGTCCTGTTTCGGCCCGAAATGGTTTTCATCACAGGCCGCCCGTGATTAGGCCTTATCCGCGCGAAGTAAATACGGAAGAATACGAATCGTTTAAAGAAAACCGTTTCCTTTCTGCCGTAAATCATCCGCTTTCTACCTTTTCGCTCGATGTGGACGCGGCTTCGTACGCCAATGTTCGGCGGATGATTAATCAGGGACAAATGCCCGATAAAGATGCCGTTCGCGTGGAAGAGATGATTAACTATTTCAGCTACGATTATCCGCAGCCAAAGGGCGAGCATCCTGTAAATATTGTTACGGAAAAGGCGATGTGTCCGTGGAACAGCAAGCATCAGGTGGTGCGCATTGGCGTGAAAGTGCGCGAAATTCCATCCGAAACGCTGCCGCCAAGCAATTTTGTTTTTTTGATTGATGTTTCGGGTTCGATGTTTGGGCCAAACCGATTGCCGTTGGTGAAATCGTCGATGAAACTGCTGGTAAACAACTTGCGCTCGAAAGACAGGGTGGCGATTGTTACCTACGCCGGTTCGGCGGGTGAAGCACTGCCATCGACAAGTGGTGCCGATAAACAGAAAATTATCGAAGCGTTGGATAATCTTCAAGCCGGAGGCTCAACCGCGGGTGGCGCGGGCATTCAGTTGGCGTACAAAATTGCCGAAAAGAATTTTGTGAAAGGCGGAAATAATCGGGTGATTTTGTGTACTGACGGCGATTTCAACGTGGGCGTTTCTTCTTCCGAACAATTGGAATCGCTTATCGAAACCAAGCGCAAATCGGGCGTTTTCCTGACCGTTCTCGGTTACGGAATGGGAAATTACAAAGACAATAAACTGCAAACATTGGCGCAAAAGGGAAACGGAAACCACGCTTATATCGATAATTTGCAGGAAGCCAACAAAATGTTGGTCAACGAGTTTGGCAGCACTATGTACGCCGTTGCCAAAGACGTGAAATTGCAGGTGGAATTTAATCCCAACTTCGTAAACGCTTATCGATTAATCGGCTACGAAACCCGATTACTGAACGACGAAGATTTCAACGACGATACCAAAGACGCGGGTGAATTGGGCGCGGGACACACCGTTACGGCGTTGTACGAAATTGTTCCCGTGGGCGTGGATGTGCCTATGGGCAGCGTGGACAAACTGAAATATCAGCAAACAAAAAACGATACATCATTGCTCAAATTTACCGATACGAAAGAGTTGCTCACCGTAAAACTTCGTTACAAAAAACCGGATGAGGATGTGAGTAAGAAATTGGAAGTTCCTGTTTTGGCAGACAACGCGAACCTCAGCGTGTCGCCCGATTTTAATTTTGCGATGGCGGTGGCTATGTTCGGACAACTGCTTCGCGACAGCGATTTCAAAGGCGATGCCACTTACGCGAAAGTTATCGGATTGGCTCGCAAAGGATTAACCAACGACCCCAACGGCTATCGCCGCGAGTTTGTGCGGCTGGTGGAAGCGGTGGAGCAGATGGAGAAATGAGACGGTTTGCAGATTTCAGTTTTCGAATTGTAAGAGGTGGCTTCACTAATAACTATTAAATATCCGACACAACTGTTATATATAGTTATATGTTCAAAAGAGATAGTTTGTTTTAAGATTTAATGTATATATTTGCTGTACTAAAATCTAAAAACGAATAGCTATGAAGCGATTAACAGAAAAAGAAGAACAGGTAATGCAGTATTTTTGGGACAAAGGCCCATTGTTTGTGCGGGAAATATTGGAGTATTATCCCGATCCCAAGCCGCATTACAACACCGTTTCCACGGTGGTGCGTGTGCTCGAAGAAAAAGGCTTTGTGGATCACAAAGTGTATGGTACAACGCATCAATACTTCGCGCAAATTTCCAGGGACGAGTATAAAGGCAAGGCCTTGCGAAGGGTGGTTTCAAGCTACTTCAACAATTCGTACACCAACGTGGTGTCCACACTTATAGAAGAAGAAGAACTCTCTGTGGAAGAGTTGAAAAAGCTCATCAGAAAGATTGAAAAAGGTAAAAAACAATAACTATGGGCGCCTTTATTTTATATATGACAAAAGTGTCGGTTTGCCTGATTCTTTTTTCTATCCTATTTCGATTAATGATGATGAAGGAAACCTTCTTCCGGTTTAACCGAATAACGCTTCTTGCCGGCATGGTGGTGTGCAGCGTATTG
This sequence comes from Bacteroidota bacterium, assembly GCA_023388315.1. Taxonomy (GTDB): domain Bacteria; phylum Bacteroidota; class Bacteroidia; order Bacteroidales; family Dysgonomonadaceae; genus JAEWGM01. The sequence goes on from JAEWGM010000016.1 coordinate 49,544, forward strand.
CCTCTTTTTCAGGTTTACACAACACAAACCATGGCATTGCAACGCCCCGTTTCGCACTTAGAAAAGATCCTAATTCTGTATGAAACGTCGGAAACTTTTTTGCCGGAATCTGTTCGTGGGGAGGAAGTTGTTTCTAATAATCGTGAAGGCAACAACATTCCTTCGGGCACGGCTTCAGTCACCGAAAAAAGGTCATTTCCGTTGTTCAAGTTGCTTTTTATTGTGTATGTGTTGGGCGTGTTGGTAATGCTTTTTCGTTTAGCGATAACAACCGTTCGTTTACGGCAGTTGATAAGCAAAAATCGGCATTTGGAAAAAGAGGGCTATAAATTGATTGTTACGGAAGAAGACATTGTTCCCTTCAGTTTTTTTAATTCCATTGTTATTTCAGAAAAGGATTACCGTGAAAACCCCGATGAAATCATCCTTCACGAACGAATGCATTTGGAACGAAAACACAGTTGGGATGTGATTTTTACGGAATTGTTTCTCGTGTTTCATTGGTTTAACCCGGCTGTATGGTTGCTGAACCGCGATTTGCGCGAAATTCACGAGTATGAAGTGGACAACGCTGTGCTTTCGCACGGAATTGATGCCCAAGAATACCAATTGTTGTTGCTGCGCAAAGCTGTTGGCGAGAAAAGGTATTCCGCCTTGGCGAGCAATTTTACTCACTCCAAAATAAAAAACCGCATTTTAATGATGCTACGCCATGAATCGGCGTTTTACTCCAAATTGAAATCGGTGGTGTTGCTTTTTCTGTTTGCCGGACTGCTATTGGCTTTCTCCAAACCACATTCCGAAAAAGAGGCGAGTGCTGCCACTTCCACAGCAACTGAAAACAGAAGCAGCCGAAACTTGTTGGGGATGGTGTTGGAAAAATACCACCAAGGCTCCATTGTGGTATTGGTTGATACGACACAAAATTTACTTTTTATGACCAAAAGCCCCAATGCGGCTTCCATTGAAATTGCGAACCTCCATTCAGTGGAATCGAGTTCGCGAAAATTGGCGGATATTATTGAAAATGAATCGTTTGAAAATGATTTGCAATCCGTAAATGTGGTGCTTATCGCGTCCGAAACCACGTATATGAGAACCATTAATTCAGTGAGAGAGATGATTCTGGCATCTTATTCATCGGCCATCCAACGCATGGCTGACGATACGCTTCCGCTGACCATCAAATACGCGGTTTATTCCGACCGGTTTGAAGAAGAGCTGGATATAGCGGAGAAGTTGATGATGGTGGTGGAGTGAATGTCGTTAGCAACTACAGTGGAAAATTTCAAAGTGAGAAACTGTCTTGAATTATTCGTAAAATTCAAAACAGTTTCTGAAATTTTATAAAAAAAATTAATAACCCTCTTTTTTGAAAACGTATCGGGTGTTTGTTTTTTTCGCATGGCTGTTTTTTGTATATTTGCGCTGAAAAATCAGAAACGCTCATATAATGTACAAAATATCTTTTCTTTTATCGGTTTTCTTGTGTGTTGGTACCCTCGTTTTCGGACAATATAACGCGCCCGTGTCCAATAGTGACAAGGTGTACGATAAACCCGATGTGATTCCAATGTACACCGGAGGCACAGCCGAAATGCACCGATTCATATCTAACACGTTAAAATACCCCTCCGATGCCGTTGAGCGTAACGCGCAAGGGTTGGTGGTTTATACGTTTGTGGTGGAAAAAGACGGCACGCTATCTAATTTTAACATTATTCATCGTGCCGACTCGCTGCTGAACGAAGAAGCATTGCGTATTCTTAAACTGATGCCGCCTTGGCGCCCCGCGCGCTTCAACGGTGAAATTGTAAGGTCGGAATCGTACGTGCCGATGTATTTTCGGTTGAGGCAAAACGTGCCGCGTACCACTACCGGTGAAACAGCACAACGAACTCAAACATCTCAACCATCCACGCCGGCGCCGGTTACGGCCAAAACCGATTCGGCTGTGTTGAAAAACAGAGAAATATTGACCATTGTGGATAAAATGCCGCAATATGCCACGGGAGAAGCGGGATTGGCTGATTTTATTTCGCGCACGTTGCGTTATCCCGCGCAGGCACGGCAAGCCGGCGTTCAAGGACGGATATTGTGCACGTTTGTGGTGGCGTCTGACGGTTCGGTATCTAATATTGAAGTGGTTGATGGCGAAAACCAGGCGCTGAACGATGAAGCCGTTCGCGTGCTGAGCCTTATGCCAAACTGGATTCCCGGTGAAAACAACGGAGAAAAAGTGAACGTGAGGTGCTTGCTGCCTATCGATTTTGTGCTGGAGGGAGAATCTTCCACATCTTTATAATGGGTGCTCGTTTTTTTTTAAGAAATAAACAAAAACCGCTTTTTAGCGGTTTTTTTGTTTTTAATATTAGGAGATTGTTCCTTCACTTTAATTCAAATTCAAACTCGCGCAATCCTTGGTGTGTTTGGATAAATACCCGAAATGGGATGGGGGAGGCTCCCGGTTTCCTCAGCGCTTGCAGCGAAAATGAAGCATACATTTTTTTCGGATAACCGGGAGGGTCATCGTTTGCCGAATGGCTGAAATACAAATCGGCGGTGGCGGAGCCGGTATCGCGAAGCAACCCGATGGTGTGCGGCTTGCTGTGATATTCCACTTCCAAAATCATATTTAAATAATGCCCCGATACCCATACGCTCTGAATTTTTACCGGGTCGGTACGGTATTTTTCGGGATAGCCTTTTTCATCGATGGCGCCGGTGAAAATATTGGAAACGTTTCTTATTTTAACCGTATCGCCTTTTAAAGGAACATAGTTGATGACCACCCTTTGTCCTTCTTCGGCTTTGTAATCCTTCAACTCTTTTGGAAATAACAGTTTGTTGTTATCGAGTTGAAAAAGAAGGGTTTCGTTTTGTTTTACAACGGTGGCAAAGTGTACGAAAAAATCATCGATGCGTTCCGGCGCTTTTTCGCAACTTGCTATAAAAAACACCGAGAGCACCATAAAAAAAATCATTTTTCGTTTTGCCATTATTGGTTATTCCTCTGTTGTAAGCAGTTGATTTTTTACGGTGTTGCCATACATTTCAATGAGTTTATGGCGCAAAAAAACTTCGTCTTTATTCGGGATGTTGATTTTTTCGATTTGTTTTTGAAGATAAGAGTCAAATTCATCCTGATTTTCTTGTGTATACTGTTCGGAAAAAGTGTTACTTTCCGTCATTAAATCGTATGCCACGTAATTGAAAGGAAAAAATTCGTAATTCCGATAAATCTCTTTGTCGATAATGTCGGCAACGGCGTCCAATAACTCGTTTCGTCCTAAATTCGGAGCAAGTTGATCCAACTTTTCATTGATGCATTCACCAAATTTAAAATGAACTCTTCCTTTGTAGCCCATAATGCCGGTGATCATATTTTCGATATCATCGGCTTGGGATTTCTTGTAATCTGCATTGTCTCGCTTTAGTTGAAACTCTTTGGCTTTCAGATAATCGCAAGGGTCGAATTCATACGAAATGGCAATGGGCAAGATGCGCAATCTCTTCAATGCTTCCATCGGGTTGGAGCTGTCCGCAAGCGTAAGCATTTTCAGTAACCCGGTTTGGGTTTTATCGTTGGAGTCTTTGGCGCGCCCTTCGCGTTGCGAAATCCAAACGGATTGATTGCGGTTTTCTACCGTATCGTGGATGTACAACGACAGTTTTTTGGATTCCTCCAGCATTTGACGTACGGAAACGCCACGCTTCACAATAAAACTTTTGTTGAGTTTCACCAATTTTTCAATCCAAGGATAGATGAGTAAATTGTCGCCGATGGCAATTTCCGTGGTGGGAATGTGTTTATCGAAAAATAACATGTTTAAAAACCCCGCATCCAGCACAATATCTCGGTGGTTGGAAATATAAACATAGCTGGTTCCGTTTTCGATATTGTCCCACTCAAAGCCTTTAAGTTCCGAAGTTGTTTCTTTAATTATTTTTGTTACAGTAGGATAGATAATGTTTCGCTGAAACTGTTCCTTAGTCTCGCAATTTTTCATCGCGGCGGCAAATTTTTCCCACGTCAAGGGTTGAACAAGCGGTTCTGCCGCTCTTTGAAAATGTGGGTCGTTGATGAGTTGATCAATGGTTTCAGGCACTTCGCTATCGTATAGCGTGCGGATGTCGTCAAAGTTAAAAGGTGTTTCCATTGTTATTTGCTATTCTTTATTTTATTGTATTCATATTCAATTATATCGCTCATCACATCGGCCATTTTTAAGCCCGCGGCGTGCACTTGTTGCGGAATAAAACTGGTTTCCGTCATTCCCGGTGTAGTGTTTACTTCCAACAGAAACGGAATGCCATCGGCAATGATATAATCGGCTCTTATGATTCCTTTCGCGCCAATCAGGTGATAAATTTGTTTGGTCTGTTTCTGAATTTCCGCTGTCATTTCTTCCGAAATGCGCGCCGGTGTAATTTCTTCCACATCGCCTTTGTATTTGGCGTTGTAATCAAAGAACTCGTTCTTGGGAACCACTTCCGTCAACGGGAGTTGTTGAAAGCCTTTTTCGGTTTCGTAGCAACCGCACGTTACTTCTGTTCCGGCAATAAAACGTTCAATCATTACTTCCGGTGCTTCGGCAAAAGCATCGTCTATGGCACTTTGCAATTGCGCGTGTTCTTTTACTTTGGTGGTAGCAAAACTGGAGCCGCCAATGTTGGGTTTCACAAAAACGGGCAACCCTAATTGCTTGATAATCGCTTCCGTTTCGTACGTGTTTTCGGGACGTAAAACAACCGAATCCGCAACTTTAAAACCGAACGTTTTGAAAAAATTATTGGCGGTGAACTTGCTGAAAGTGAGAGCCGATGCCAATACGCCACAGTTTGAATAGGGAACCCGAAGCATATCGAAATAACCTTGCAGCACGCCATCTTCTCCGGGGGTGCCGTGGATGGTGATATAGGCAAAATCGAACTTAATGTGGGCGCCGTTGACTGTGAAGCTGAAATCGTTTTTGTTGATGGGATAGGTTTCATTTTGATGTTCAACTTCCCACGCGTTTTCATCGATTTTCACTTTGTAGAGGTTGTATTTCTCTTTATCGATAAAAGAATAAATGCCTTCCGCGCTTTTTTCCGATACCACAATTTCGGAAGAATAGCCGCCCCAAACAATGGCAATGTTTTTTTTCATTTAGTATAGTGTAAAAATGTTGTTTACTGTTCAAATTCACGTGAAACGGTGTACGTGCGCCATTTTTCGATAACCGTTTGCATATCTTGCGGCAACTCGGTTTCAAAAAACATTTCTTCGCCTGTGCGCGGATGCACAAAGCCAAGCGTTTTCGCGTGTAGGCACTGTCGCGGGCACGCGGCGAAGCAATTATACACAAATTGCTTGTATTTGGCAAAATGGGTGCCACGCAACACTTGGTTGCCGCCGTAGCGCTCATCGTTGAAAAGCGTGTGTCCAATGTGTTTCATATGCACGCGAATTTGGTGTGTGCGACCCGTTTCCAATTCGCATTGCACCAATGTAACATAGCCAAAACGCTCCAACACCTTATAGTGAGTAGCTGCCGGTTTGCCTTGCGAGCCGTCTTCAAAAACACGCATGAGCATTCTGTCTTTCGGGTCGCGGCCGATGTTGCCTTCAATCCTGCCTTCGTTTTCCGAAACGTTTCCCCACACCAATGCCACATAGCGGCGCTTGGTGGTTTTATTGAAAAACTGTGCCGAGAGGTGTGTTTTTGCTTCCGGCGTTTTGGCCACCAGCAATAACCCCGATGTGTCTTTGTCGATTCGGTGCACCAACCCCAATCGCGGGTCGGCCATATCCATGCCGTGTTCATATTTTAAGTGATACGCAATGGCGTTCACCAGCGTTCCCGTGTAATTTCCGTGTCCGGGATGCACCACCAAGCCAGCCGGTTTGTTGATGAGCATCAGCTCGTTGTCTTCATACACAATGTCCAGCGGAATGTTTTCGGGAAGAATTTCCAATTCCCTACGCGGACGATCCATCACAATGGAAATAACATCCAACGGTTTCACTTTGTAGCTGGCTTTCACCGGCGCATCGTTCACCAGAATGCAATCGGCTTCGGCGGCTTGTTGAATGCGGTTTCGAGAAATGCCTTCTATCCGCACGGATAAAAATTTATCGATTCGTAGCAGGCTTTGGCCTTTATCGGCTACAAATCGATAATGTTCATATTTTTGATTTCCGTCCTCAGAGTTTTCTATCCATTCATCCTCTTCCTCAGGCAAATAATCTATGTCGCTTAACTTGTCGTCAGTCACTTAATTAAGGTAGAGTTAGAAAAATGATTCGTCAATAGCGCCTTCTTGCACCGGAATTGTTTCATCGGATTGAATTACTTGGCTCGGAGGCACAATGTATTCTCTGTTCACCTTTAGCGAATCGGCTAACACGCCACTTCCCACCACCAATTTGAGGGGCGATCCGGCAGGAATTTGCTCATCGGGTTGAAGCGTTTTTCCACGATATTCCACCGCCATTACCAACCCCGAGTATTCTGATGGTACTTCTTCTACGGATAATTGCGTGAATCCTATTGAGTTAAGCAGCGCCATAGCCTGACGCACAGAATAGTCCACCAAACCAGGAACGGCAATTTGTTGCGGAGCTACGGAATAAATGGTCACGTAAATGGCGCGCCCTTCTTTTACTTTGTTATTCGCTTTGGGCGTTTGGTCGATAACCGAGCCGGGTACCGCTTCGCGGTTGTAAATGGAGTCGATTACTTCGGTGCGGAGGCCTTTGGATTTTAAGATGGCCCTGGCTTCGGATATCTGCAAGCCTTCTAAGCTGGGCACTATCACATTTTGTCCGTGGCGCGTATATAGTTGCAACAAAAACAGCGCGAGAAAAACAAGAACGATGCCCGCAACAATGATAGCCAGAAGGTTTTTTATGATACTGTTGCCCAGTATCTTTTTTTGAGATTTTTTCTTATTCATAAAAAACGTATTGAGAACGTGAAATGAAATTTTTTTCAACTACAAAAATACAAAAAAAATGATTGAGGTGGTTATGAATACAAAAAAGTGTGCGTTTTTGGGCATTGAGCGTTGGGCATTGAGCGTTGGGCAATGAGCGTTGGGCAATGAGCGTTGAGCGGTGGGTGGTGAGCGCGGTGGCGCGAATCCTTTTTGTGTGGTGAGAAAATCGAAATAAAAAACAGGAATGGTTTTTGTTCCATTCCTGTCTTTATCTTAAAAACGATACGTTTACTTAAAATTCATCAGACACGCTCAGTTTAGCCCTGCCTTTCGCACGACGAGAAGCGAGCACTTTTCTTCCGTTTTTAGTTGCCATTCTGGAACGGAATCCGTGTTTGTTTATTCTCTTTTTTCTAGAGGGTTGAAATGTTCTTTTCATTATATATTGTTTTTATTTGTTTCCGTTTTTATTATTGGGCTGCAAAATTAGGGAAATTATTTTAATTTGCCAATTTTATTGCGGCAAAAATTTTATATCTTATATGATATAAGTGATAAAAACCTATCGCGATAAAAATTTCATCAAAAAGTGAATAAAAAATTTTGTCATCTAAGAAAAACACTCTATATTTGCACCCGCAATTTGAGCTAAGGCTGTAATCCTTTTCAGGTTCGCGTCTCAAAAGGCCCATTCGTCTATCGGCTAGGACGCCAGATTTTCATTCTGGAAAGAGGGGTTCGATTCCCCTATGGGCTACAAAAATAAGAAATTAAACACAAGTCACACAAAAAATGGCAAATCATAAATCAGCAGAAAAAAGAATCCGACAAACAAAAACGCGTCGTTTATCAAACCGCTATGTTTCACGTACAACCAGAAACAGAGTGCGTAAATTGCGCGAGACAACTTCAAAGGACGAAGCTCAAAAAATGTATCCCGAAGTGTGCTCTATGCTCGATAAATTGGCGAAGAAAAACGTGATTCACCAAAACAAAGCCAATAATCTGAAATCAAAATTGGCGGCGCACATCAGCAAACTCGACTAATTGTTTTCGATTAAAAAATATTCGAAAGCCGTACTGCTAAGTCCGGCTTTTTTTGTTATTAAAAGAATTGGATATGATAAAACATGTTGTGTTGTTTAAATTAGCGGCCGAGGCCGAAGGAAACACCCGAGCGCGCAACGCGCAAATAATGAAAGAGCAGTTGGAGGCGTTGAAGGATAAAATTGATGTGATTCGCCACATCAGCGTGAACATAAACCACGCGGATGCCGCGTCGGATAATTACGATGTGATGTTGGATAGTGAATTCGACTCGCTGGAAGACTTGCAGCAATACATTGTACATCCTGAGCACCAAAAGGGGCTCACCCGTAAAATTATGTTTTTATGCATAAATGTTCGTTAATCTAAACAAGAAGAATTTTACATCTATCACTCCCCTCAAAGAAGATCTAAAGGCTTTAATCTTTGCATTGAACTTTCAGCCG
>JAEWGM010000033.1 GCA_023388315.1 Bacteroidota bacterium
CCTATGATCACAACAGACAAAGTTATTGAAATTTTTTGTATTGCGGACGATTTCTGCAATGAATATGAAAAAGAAATTCAAAACCATCAACTTCAAGCAGGTGTTACAACAAAAAAGAGGAATAGAAAAACAAGAATGTCTCAGAGCGAAATAATTGCTGTGATGATTTGTTTTCACTGTGGAACCTTTCATAATTTCAAGCATTATTATCTGTTTTATATTTGCCGCCATATGAAGAGCTACTTTCCCAATGCCGTTTCCTACAACCGCTTTGTAGAGTTGCAACCCAGGGTGATTGTGCCTTTTATGCTCTTGCTAAAGTTGGTTGGATTTGGCGAGTGCACCGGCATTACCTATGTGGACAGCACTCCCATTAAAGTCTGTCATAACAAGCGTATCCGCTCCAATAAAGTGTTCAAAGACTTAGCCAAAGTAGGCAAAAGCACAATGGGTTGGTTTTTTGGTTTTAAACTTCATTTAGTGTGCAACGAAAAAGGAGAATTGCTAAACTTCGCCCTCACCAAAGGCAATGTTGACGATAGAAACCCCGATGTAATCAATGTTATCACCAAGGACCTTTTCGGCAAACTTTATGCCGACAAAGGATACATTGGAAAAAAACTTTTTGAGATGCTCTTTGATCAAGGCGTTCATTTAGTGACCGGTATTCGCTCGAATATGAAAAACTCTTTGATGTCATTTCGAGATAAAATTCTTCTTCGAAAAAGATCTGTAATAGAGTGTATTAATGATGAATTAAAGAATATTTGCCAGATAGAACACTCAAGACATCGGTCTACACATAACTTCATTATGAACATAATTGCTGCATTGGTGGCCTATTGTTTCTTTCCCAAAAAGCCTTCGATTAAATTTGAGGTGGAAAAATCAAATCAGTTGACAATTTGGGAGTGAAGTTATCCCGAACTCACGTTAAAAAGATTTGGTAACCCGCCGCCCCCAATTAAAATTGGGGGTTATGTACGGAAAACTTCTACGAAGTTAAAACAGGAGCACCGGAAAATACAAAACACGTGGAAATAGCGATAAAAAAACTTTCAAGCTGTTTCTTATTTTTTATCGGACAATAGTGTTTTTAAATAATTAAAAACCTGAAAGACAGATTTTTTCAATGTTTTATTCATCTACGAATTCGGCTTCTTGTAAACTTCTTAGTCCAAAAGTATTTAAATATCTTTCTAAGTTTCCTCTAATTAATACTTTTTTACTAACATTTTCGGGATGATCTACTAAATTTAATCTGTTTTGAATAGAAGTTCTATCTAAACTAACCGCAATCATTTTGTCTGTAGTCTCTTCAGTCGGTGTATCTGCCAGAGCTAAATTTGTTTTTGAAGACCCTGTATCGCCCGGAAAAAAATTACCTACAGTCCTGTCAAACGAACCCACAATATATCCCGTCACCCACACATTGGTTCTGCCTTGGTTTTGTTGCGCCTCTTCCACAGTAAACGGATCGGCTTTTGTACCTTTGGTGGAATACTCATTTGTGGGATCGAGCACGATGTCTTCCGTTGGGCCGGTTACCCAATCGGTGATAGTGCTTTCGTTAATAATGGGTACGGCGTGCGGATTGAGCGTCACATTGTAGGTATAAACCGTGCCTTTTTCAAACGATGTAATATTTAGCCCCGAACTCAATGAATACACGTACGTATCCGGCCCAATGGTAAATACCAAGTCTTTGCCCGACAAATCATTCGTGGGTAAAAGGATGGCTTCGGCGCGTGTTCCGGTGGCATTGGTATTAAACACAATATCGCCTAAAACTGCGGGGGCAGACAATGTAGCGTCAGCCAAAGAAAACGATGCCTGCAACCCAGCATTGGTAATCTTTACAGATAATCCGCTTAAATCGGTTGCAGGGACTTCGGGTTTTATATCCAAGACAATTTTCGAAAGTTGATGCGAAAAAGTCATTGCCACCAACGGGTTTTTTGAGTTCAGTCCCTTCGCGTTATCCGCATACAACAAATCAATATCGGATTGTGATGTTTGGTTAGACACATCCACCGGATATGTAAAATCCTCTATCCCTGCTATATGCGGATAATATGCCACAAAATCCACATTGGATCCGTTAAACGGAAAAACAACTTTCTCTTCCTCGCTGGCAGGTGAAAAATCCGACGAACCCGTTGTAATATATTTTGCGTTCTGTGCGAGCGACTCAGTTAAAAGGCTTTCGCCCGATTTTTTCATAAATATCCCAATTGCATCCCCTTCAGACCAAGTGTTGCCGGAAACCCTCGTCTTCATCCCTTCAATGGAGCCAAACACTTGAATGTTTTTGCTCGCTTGTTCTTTGTCGATATCAACCCCTTCACACGAAAAGAGGAAAATCGCCAAAAACGGTAAAACAAAATTTTTGATGCGCATAATGAAAGTTTTAAAACAAAAGAATTAGCCCAACAAATATAACAGTTTAAAACTTTTATGCAATAATTCGCCCTGATTTAACATAGAAATATGTTTTAAAACATAGAATTAAAAGACATTCACAGGGTTCTTAAAGAATATCGCGACTTTTTAATTACTTTTGTTTGAAAAAATGAGAGAAAGATAATTGATAGGGCTATCAATGTGAAAGAGATTTTGAATTACATGGAACAATTCGATTTAATAATTTTTCAAAGGCAAGTATATGGCAAACATAAAAATAGAAGAAGGAGTAGTACACAATGTTCCAGATGATTTAAAAGAAGTTCTTCGTTCCAATGAAGAACTTTTGGAAAAGTGGAACAACTTAACACCACTCGCCCGAAACGAATGGATTTGTTGGACGACCATCGTAAAGCAGGATAAAACGCGCATAGAGCATATTAAACGGTTGAGAGAAGAAATTCTTGATGGGAAAAAAAGGCCTTGCTGTTGGCCCGGTTGCCCTCACAGAAGGCCAAATGCTCAGAAGTGGTTTAAGTAAAATAGTATGACTGCTTTAACCCAACGTGTTAGCAAAATCCGTGAAGCTACTGTTCATCCATCTTTTTGCTAAGGTATAGCGTAAAGAAAACATTAACCACCCAAAGATAATGGAACACAACAACCAATTGATAAATTATAGCGACTTTGCAAAAATTGAAATAAGAGTAGGAACGATAATCAGTGCCGAAATATTCAAAGAAGCTAAAAAGCCCGCATATAAAATAACCATTGATTTTGGCGAGTTTGGCACTAAAAAAACTTCCGCACAAATCACAAAATTATATTTACCGGACGAAATTATCGGAAAACAAGTGGTTGCGGTTGTGAATTTTCCAACAAAGCAGATTGCTAACATGCAAAGCGAATGTCTTGTATTAGGCGCGGTAAACGAAGACGAGGTAACACTATTATCAGTTGATAAATTGGTAAAGAACGGATTGCGAATTGAATAAATTCTACAACACGTAAATGTTCAGATGGTTTTAGTCTCCTTTTTCAAAATTTTTGAACATAGATTCCAAAACCCAATAGCCTATTCAATCTAATATTTGTATCTTTGCACCTCGAAAAAAGAGAAACGTTCCGGGAACGCGCAACACGCACACGCAACCCGTAACTCCTAACCCGTAACTCGCAACCCGACTATGTCAAAACAATTTAAACGCACACTCATTACATCGGCATTGCCTTATGCAAACGGCCCGGTACACATAGGGCACTTGGCGGGAGTTTATGTTCCTGCCGATATTTACGCTCGATATTTGCGCCTGAAAGGCAAAGAGGTCCTTTTTATCGGTGGATCAGACGAACACGGAATTCCCATCACCATAAAGGCTCGCAAGGAAGGTGTTACGCCTCAAGACATCGTGGACAGATACCACACCCTTATCAAAAAATCGTTTGAAGAATTTGGCATTTCGTTCGATATCTATTCGCGCACCACATCGGATATTCATAAGGAAACGGCCTCCGATTTTTTCAAAAAATTATATGACAACGGCAAATTTATCGAACAAAGCAGCGAGCAATATTACGACGAGGAAGCCCAGCAATTTCTCGCCGACCGCTATATCACCGGCGAATGCCCGCACTGCCACAACGAAAATGCCTATGGTGACCAGTGCGAGCAATGCGGAACATCCTTGAACGCCACGGATTTAATCAACCCCAAATCCACCCTAAGTGGCAGTGCGCCGGTAAGAAAAGCCACCAAACATTGGTATTTGCCCCTTAACGAACACGAAGCGTGGCTGCGACAATGGATTTTGGAAGACCATAAAGAATGGAAATCCAACGTGTATGGCCAATGCAAATCGTGGCTCGATTTGGGATTGCAACCGCGCGCCGTGAGTCGCGACTTGGATTGGGGCGTGCCCGTGCCGCTACCCGATGCCGAAGGCAAAGTGCTTTACGTGTGGTTTGACGCGCCCATCGGTTACATTTCCAATACTAAGGAACTGCTGCCCAACGATTGGGAAAAATGGTGGAAAGACGAAGAAACTAAACTTATTCACTTCATTGGGAAAGATAACATCGTCTTCCACTGCATTGTTTTCCCCGCCATGCTCAAAGCCGAAGGCTCGTATATTTTGCCCGAAAACGTGCCGGCAAACGAGTTTTTGAACTTGGAGAAAGACAAAATTTCCACTTCGCGCAATTGGGCGGTGTGGTTGCACGAATATTTGGAAGAATTTCCCGGCAAACAAGACGTGTTGCGTTACGCGCTTACTGCCAACGCGCCCGAAACCAAGGACAACGATTTCACATGGCGCGATTTTCAAGCCCGCAACAACAACGAGTTGGTGGCCGTTCTCGGCAACTTTATCAACCGCGCATTGGTGCTCACGCAAAAATATTTCGACAACAAGGTGCCCGCTGTGGGTGAACTCACCGATTACGACCGTGAAATTGTGGCCGAAGCGCAAAAAGTGAAACAGGCAGTGGAGCAAAACCTGGAAACCTACCACTTCCGCGAAGCGCAAAAAGAAGCGATGAACCTTGCCCGCATCGGCAACAAATATTTGGCCGATACCGAGCCCTGGAAAACGGCCAAAACCGATATGGCGCGCACGGGCACCATCCTTAATTTATCGTTACAAATGGTGGCGAACCTCGCCATTGTGTGCGAGCCGTTTTTACCGTTTTCATCAAAGAAAATTTATTCGTTCATCAACGCCGATAAATTCGATTGGGAACAACTGAACAGCTTCGATTTGTTGCCCGAAGGGCACACTTTGGGCAAAGCCGAACTGTTATTTGAAAAAATTGAAGACGAGGTGATTGAAAAACAGTTACAAAAATTGCTCGCCACCAAAGAAGCAAACGAAGCCAAAGAATACAAAGCCAAACCGGTAAAAGAAAACATCGTTTTCGACGATTTCACCAAACTCGACATTCGTGTGGGAACCGTCTTGGAGTGCGAAAAAGTGCCGAAAACCGATAAGCTTTTGCGTTTCTTATTGGACGATGGCCTCAACAAACGCACCATCCTTTCGGGTATTGCCGCATATTACCCTAACCCCGAAGAGTTGGTGGGCAAACAAGTGTGCTTCATCGCCAATTTGGAACCCCGAAAAATGCGCGGCATCCTTTCCGAAGGAATGATTCTTTCGGCAGAAAACGCCGATGGATCGTTGTCGCTCATTCAGCCGACGGTGGAAGTGAAAGCGGGAAGTCAAATTTCTTAATTGCACCATTTGCTTTTATTAACACAAAAGCTGTAACTTTTTCTCGTTTTTTCCATCTTGCTAATATGAGTAAGGTGCTTCTAAAGATCAAAATTCTAGGCGTGCGATTGATCATAACGCAGAAGTTGAAGTTTTTAGGAATGCACACTACAAAATTCACAACTCAAACACAGTATTTATGAAAAAAACTATCTTTCTTTTTGCCGTACTTTTAATCAGTATGTCGGCCTTCTCACAACAACGCCGCACCAAAAGTTTTATGGGCTGGTATCTTGCCAAAGACGCTCCCGCGAAATTAAACGAATTGAAATTAAATTTGGGAACCACCGTTATTGGTGTCTTTCCCGAAATATCCTATGAGCACGTTTTAAGCGAAGACTTTAGCGCCGGTGCTTCCGTAGGCATAAATCTCAATTCGGATTACTACCCGCTGAATTTTGCCGTTACTCCTTATGGCCGCTGGTTTTTTGGCGGAAACTCCACTTCATTGCAAAAATACGGCGCGGGGTTCTTCATTGAAGCGAGCGGATCGGTTTTCGGAGTCAGAACATCTCATTTAGCGGAAGATGCCAAGCCGGATGGCGATCTTGGAGCCGGTTTGGGCGTGGCTGTGGGTTTAAAACACGTTACCCGTAACAATTGGTTGGGTGAACTTTATGTGGGTGCCGGCCGCGATTTTGTTAACGATGGCGCTTATCCACGAATGGGTATTTCCATTGGCAAACGATTCTAATTCAAAACAAACAATAATTCAAAACAAACAATGAAAAAAATACTGGCAATCTCGTTGTTTTCTTTAGTTTGTTTGGGTAATTTGCATTCACAAAACCAACACGAACTGAAACTCAATATCGCAAAATCGGTTTTTGCTTTTCCCGAAGTTTCTTACGAATATGTTTTGAATAAGAACATGAGTTTGGGTACCACGTTAGGTTTTGGCATAAAACCCCAAAATTATATGGGATACAAATTTGCCATATCACCATATTATCGATGGTTTTTTGTGGGATCAAAAATTTCGGGCCAAAATGCTAGCGGTTTTTTTATTGAGGCAAACACGTTTGTTTTCTCTCAAGATATATACCTTCAAAAAGGCGAATTTTCCATCGGCATTGGCGATCCCATTTATATACCCGGACAACCAACGCATTACAAACCGGATGTAACGGATACCCGGCACACGGTAAAAGAGCAAGTAACCGGCGTTGGATTGGGTGGTGCAATAGGATTTAAATTTGTCAGCAAAAAACAATGGATTGGTGAAATATTAGCCGGTATCGGTAATAATTTCACTCCTTATAAAGAAAAGTCATATGAAAACAGGATTTATCCACACGTAGCGGTTTCCATCGGAAAAAGATTTTAAGATTATATTTTTTAGTTTACAAAGAAGTGAAACATCCCCGTTTCACTTCTTTTTGTTTAAAACCATGTGGTTGAAGCCGCTCATTCGGAAATAATCTGTAAATTTGCTCATTAAATTAGTTTACAAGCAATATCACGATGAGAAATTCCAAAGAACTCAAGAAATTTTTACCCGATTTACTCGTAATCGTCTCATTTATCCTTATTTCCTTTATCTATTTTGCTCCCGCGGTAATGGACGGCCGTGTGATTACGCAGCACGACTCGCTCGCTGCCATTGGGCAGGGACAAGAGCAACGCGATTATATGGCACGCCACGACGGCAAACGCACGCGATGGAACCTCTCTATGTTCAGCGGAATGCCATCGTACCAAATGTCGCCCACCTACAATTCCAGCAAACCGCAAGATTTAGCGAAAAAAGCATACCAACTGTTTTTGCCCAATTACGTGTTCTTGGTTTTCATCATGTTGCTGGGGTTCTATATTCTGATGCGAGCTTTCAAAGCTTCGCCGCTCATAAGCGCGTTGGGCGCGATTATGTGGGCGTTTTCGTCGTACTTTTTCATCATCATTGCCGCCGGGCATATTTGGAAATTTATCACGCTGGCGTATATTCCGCCCACCATCGCGGGATTGATTTACGTGTACCGAAAAAAGTACCTGTTGGGCGCATTGCTGATTATGATTTTTGTGGCCTTTCAGATTTCAGCCAATCATATTCAGATGAGTTATTATTTCTTCTTCTTGATGTTTTTTATGGTAGTGGCCTTCGCCGTGCAAGCCGTTCGCGAAAACAAATTGCCCGATTTTTTGAAATCGACCGTTGTAATTGCGGTTGCCGGCCTTGTTGGCGTGTTGGCCAATTCCTCCAATCTGTATCACACGTGGGAATATTCCAAGGAAACGATGCGCGGCAAATCAGAATTGTCGCATCACGGAGCCGAAAATAAATCGGATAACGGCTTGGAACGCGATTACATTACCGCATGGAGCTACGGAGTGGGCGAAACGTGGACACTGCTCGTTCCCAATACCAAAGGCGGCGCATCCGTTCCCATTTCTCGAAACGAAAAGGCGATGGAAAAAGCGCGTCCCGAATACCGCGAACTCTATCAGCAAATCGGGCAATATTGGGGCGAACAGCCCGGAACATCGGGCCCAGTGTATGTGGGCGCATTTGTGCTTGCGCTCTTTATTCTCGGGCTTTTTATTGTGAAAGGGCCTATAAAATGGGCTCTTTTGGCGGGAACCGTTTTCTCCATATTACTCTCGTGGGGAAAGAACTTTATGCCGCTCACCGATTTTTTTATCGACCACGTGCCGATGTACAATAAATTCCGAACGGTGTCATCCATATTGGTGGTGGCGGAATTTACCATTCCATTGTTGGCGGCACTGGCGGTGAAGGAGATCATACAAAAGCCCCACACGCTGAAAAACAATATGAAACCGCTCTACATTAGTTTGGGCATAACAGGCGGTTTCGCGCTTTTGTTTGCCATCGCGCCAAAGGTTTTCTTTTCATCGTTCATCCCTAATTTCGAGATGCAACAACTGCAAACCTTGCCATCGGAGCACGTTCAGGCCGTAATTGGTAACTTAACGGATATGCGCGTTTCCATATTTAGGGCCGATGCTTGGCGAAGCTTTTTCGTTATCGCTATCGGAAGCGTGTTGTTGTGGTTATTTATCAACAAAAAATTGAAAGCGGAATGGACGGTAGGCGCCATTTTACTGTTGTGTTTGGTGGATATGTGGGGCGTAAACAAACGTTATTTAAACGATGGTGATTTCACCCCAAAATCAAGCCAGCAACAAATGTTCACAAAATCGCCGGCCGATGAGTATATTTTGCAAGACACCACTCAATATTATCGTGTGTTGAATATGGCAACCAGCACGTTCAACGATGGCGTAACGCCTTATTACCACAAAGTTATCGGCGGTTACCACGCGGCAAAACTGCGCCGTTACCAAGATTTAATTGACGTGCATTTGAGCCGGGAAATGGGCGCGTTACAGCAAGCCATTGTAAACACGCAAGGTGCAATGGATTCGGTGAATGCCGATGAGTTTAAAGTGCTCAATATGCTCAATACCAAGTGGATTATTATGCCCGGCCAGCAAGGAAACATCCCAATTGAAAATCCGCACGCGATGGGGAACGTGTGGTTTGTGGATAATATTTCTTTCGTGAACAACGCCGACGAGGAAATTGACGCGTTGGCAGCTATGGACCTGCACACAGAAGCCGTCGCCGACAAAAAACAGGAATGGGTTTTGCAAGGATTCAACGTTACACCCGCCGACTCGGCTTCTACCATTCACTTGGCAGCGTACGATTCCGATTTTATCACATACAACGTGGACGCGAAGAAAGACGAACTCGCCGTTTTCTCCGAGGTATATTATCCGCACGGTTGGAAAATTACCATCGATGGCCAACCCGCCCAAATGCTTCGTGCCAACTACACGCTTCGCGCATTGGCCATTCCGGCGGGACAACACACCGTGGAATTCCGGTTTGAACCAAGCAGCATTAAGATAACTGACACCATTGCGTATATTGCAATGCTCATAATGTTACTGACGGCAGGGTGGATTATTTACTCGTCATTTAAAAAGTATAACCAAAAAAATAAATAAGAATGAAGAAAACTTTTTTTCTCAGCATAGCTGTTTTTTTGTTCGCAACGGGTTTTGCGAAAGCTCAACAAAGTTTTAGAATTGTACCTTCGCCGTGGGCAATGTCTTGGGGCTTGGGCACGGGAGTGATGGTTCCTCAAGGCGGATTGGGCGATCATTTTAACACCGGGTTCGCGCTGGATACGGAAGTGAAAGTCATATATCAAAAAGCTTTCTTAATGGTAAATGGCGGATTTTCGAGCAACAAATTGACCGAAGACATTTCCATTAACAATGCCGTTTGGCCGGCTAACAGCAATGCCATTCACGCGTTCGTCGGCGGAAGTTTGGGAATGGATTTTGAGGTGGACCAATTCAGCATTTATCCTTTTGCCGGCATTGCTTACGGCTTTGTAGAGCCCAATTTGAAAACGGCCAACTCAGATCCGGTGCTCAGCGCGCTCAAAATAAGCTCCATGGTGTATAACTTGGGAATAGGCTTCGATTATAATTTCCCAGACAAGAACTATGAACCGGGTGCCATCAACCGAATCCTAAAAGTGGGTGTGCGATATCAACTTCAAATTCCTAATTACAAATCGGAAATCCCTTCATTCGATGGAACAACACATTGGTTAACAGCACGATTCACTATTGGAAGCACTTTCCCAGGACGAAAAGTGGTGTTTTGATATTATCTCCCACACACCTCTTTAAACGCGCACCACTGGCAATTTTTCTCGTTTTTTGTCTGAGAAAACGGTATGTCGGGATTAAAAATTTCTTGCAGCAACGTGTTGAATTTTTCGGTAAATTCGGGTAAAAAGCGTGAAATGTTTTCCACAGGGTTTTTATCAAACGTAATGGTTGGATCGAAATCTTTAAACACCGAGCGCAAATAATAAATAGCAGGCGAAAGTTGCTTGCCCGGCGTCTCCAGCGCGTAGAACAGCGCGTAAACAAACACTTGAAGTATTTGGCTCGGGCGGTTGTTTTTCGATTCGTCAAACAACTGTTCAATGCTTTTAAAATCGGTTGCGCCCGTGCCAGTTTTATAATCAATAACCCGATAAACCTCTCCCACCCTGTCGATGCGGTCTATACTTCCTTTGAAATTAACCGTAAGCACGGGGTTCACCGCATACTCTTTCACGAATCGATATTCAGAATCGATATATTCAAACGGCGTAAATTGCTTGTCAACCGCAAGCGTCTGCTTCACATAACTTCGCAATATTTCACCGATTAAATGATGCTGTCCTTGCAATGGACGCGTATTTTTTTCGTCTTTAAAATAATAGCGCGCAAACGCTTTTTCAATTAATTCGGTGAGATACCGGTCGTCTTTCGCGATACCCGACAACACATCGGGCGTAACCGATAGGCCTTTGTATCGGTTGTAAATCATCTCCATCAACCGATGGAAAATAGACCCGAAAACATCTGATTCAACTGACTCTTGCACTTCCGATTCTTCCGACAACCCCTCCACCGCCGTGAAATAAAATTGCAGCGGACAATTGATGTAATTATTGATAAGCGAAGCCGATAAATAAGACGTTCCGCCTTTGGTAAACGACTGTAATTTAGACAAAACATCAGCAGTTTTTGTTACAGTAACCGGCGGAATATCAGGCGCCGAGACATCGTACGTAGCCACCCGTTCCGAAATATCGAAACAATCGGGGTACAAATATTTCAACTGATAAAAATACCGACTCACTTCGCCCGTTTGCATCTCCTCGGCGCGGGTATCGTAAAGCATAAACACACGCTTGGCACGGCTTATCATCCGATAAAAATGATACGCGTAGGTGCTGTCTTGATGCTCATACGTGGGAAGTGCAAATGCTTTTCGCAATGTGTAGGGAATGAAGGAAGTAGTGGCGTTTTTTAATGGAAAAACGCCCTCATTCATCGAAAGGATAATCAGGTTTTCAAAATCCAACACGCGCGTTTCCAATACGCCCATCACCTGCAATCCCGAAATGGGCTCGCCGCTAAACGACACGCTAATGCTTTGCGAAAGCCGTTTCAGCAACCGGAAATACGTTTCAATGGAAAGATGGTTGGCGTAGCGCAACGTATCGCTCAACCGGGTAATGGTTTTGTAATATTGAACAATAAATTCGCGCTCTAAGTCGATGGAACGCACATCGGTTCCGCTCTCCTTTCCGGTTTGCTTTTCCTCCGTGAGCCCGTTGTACAACGTAGAAAGAATATTTTGCAAGTATTCCGAAATGTTTTTCCAATCGGTAATTGGTTTAAATATCAATTGAAAGAGAGGATGTTCCGGTATTTCGGATTGGGCAACCATAACGCGGTTATGGGTTAGAATGTGCGTTTTAAGCGCTTCGGCTTCGGTTTGCGCCGATAAAACGATGAGCGGATGATTCAACAATGCTTGCACAAAGCGGTAATAGAACACCGTTTCGTTGTTTTGCCGGCGGATATTTCGCTGCAAATCGGCCACGTCTTCAATCAAGCTGGCGATAGACGAGTGCGACAACCCGTATCCCATGGTGACATTAATTTTCTCAATTTCCTGCGGAATGGAATATAAAACGGGAAGCAGTAAATTTTCATCGGGCAGCACGATGGCCGTTTTTATGGCTTCGGAAGGATTGGCAATGCCGTTCTCCTGAATAAGCCGCGAGAGAATTTGCGTAACGTGTTTTGCTTGTCCCACCGCCGATGGTATGCCAATGAGCTCTATTTGAGTCTTAATTTCTTCATCCAAGAGACGAGGCGAAGCAGCTATTGGAAATTTTGACGGAAAACGTTGCAGGTTCTGCGCCACCCACAACGATGCACGGTTGTGTGGATCGCGCACTTGCGGCGAATCGTAATCCCAATAAAAATCGGCAACGCCTAAATTTCTTAAATAAATCAGCAAATTTTCTTCGGCGGGCGTGAGCGCGTTTAGTCCCACAAACACGATATCGGAAAACGGTAAGTCGGAATTCTCCTTGTTTTTCGCCCGCTCCGCCACTTCACGAAACAGCATTCCCTCGTAGGCAAAGCCTTTTTGGTGCAATTCGGCACGAAAAGAAGTGTACAATTGAAGCAGAATTTGCCACGTTTCCAGAAACTTTTCCTTGGTATTGTTCCCTTCCGCGGGCATAAAGCCGGCCCAAAAGCGCTGAATGGCTTCAACTTGCGATGGAGAGAGAAACGACATATCGCTCTCTATGGATTTTAAGTTCTGCACGTTTTTGAACAGTTGTTCGGCATTTGTCACATGTTTGTCCACCTCATTGAAATCGTTCAACAGTATTTCGCCCCAATACAAAAAGTCGTCGAACAACTCATCCGATTGGGTGATGGCAATGTATTTTTCATAGAGAATGACCAGCATTTCTATTCTATCTGCAATGCGATAAGGAGAAAGCGATTCAAATAACTCCTGAATAGTGACTATTTTAGGCGAAAAAATCGGTTTCCCGGCAATCTCCGCCAAATATTTCTGAAAGAAAACTCCGGCGCGACGGTTCGGAAAAACGAAGGTGTGTTTGTATAAATTGTTTCCGTATCGCGTGAAAAAAATTTCGGCTATTTGGTGAAGGAAAGGGGTCATATCGTGTGTTGGATTGCGCGTTATTGTTGAAATGTAAAGATACGAAAAATATGAAATTGAGGCATGATGTTTTAATACTGTGTTGCCCAATAAAAATTTGTCCGTAGGACAAACCTGTGAATAACCCCCAATTTTAATTGGGGGATGGCGAAACTACTACACATAAACTCTGTAGGAGTTTTCCTAACCGGTTTACAGGAAACGCTTACAGCGTTTTATTCGTCTTCTGCATTGGCTGTCCCCCAATTTCATTGGGGGTTATGCACAGAAAACTTCTACGAAGTTAAAAAACAGAAGCACCGGAAAATCTAAAACACTTAAAAATAGCAATGAAAAACACATTCATTCTATTTTTATTTTTGTCGGACAATAGTGATTAATATACCACTTATTTCTTTGGATTATACAAATAAGACAAAACCAGCCCCACAACCAACAACCCACCTCCAATCATAAATGCATACAATCCGGCTTTTTCGGCGTAATTATCTTTCATAAACGCCACAATTTGAGGGCCGATAATTCCGCCTACGCCCCACGCCGTAAGCAAGGCGCCGTAAAGCGATGGCATCAATTGGCTGCCGTACATATCTTTTGTGAGTGATGGCAAAACGCCAAACCCGCCGCCGTAACTCAATAAAACGATACAAACCAACACCGAAAAAACGAGCGGTTGGCTCAAAAAAATAAGCATCCCAAAAATCACGGCTTGCAGCGCCAATAAAATTCGGAAAGTGGCCATTCTGCCAATTTTATCGGAAACGGCTCCCCAAACAAAACGCCCCAATCCGTTGAAAATGGAACTTACGGCAATGAGCGTAGCGCCCGATGCCGCCAACGATGCAACAACACGGCCATCCGAAAAATCGGTTCCGGCAGGCATCCGAAGTTTCAATAAATCTTGCAACAACGGCGATTGAAACGAAATAAAGATCATTCCCGCAACAATATTAATGGTGAAAATTAGCCAAACCACGATAAACGGTTTCGCTTTAATGTAAGGAGCGATAGATATTTTTTCCTGTGGAGTTTTCGTTGCTTTTTCGGTTTCAGGAAGCTGAAGAAAGTTGGCTAACATTGGAATCAACACAATCATAATCAACCCAATGTAATAAAATGTGGTGCTTAAATTCCCATCGGATATGGTTAAAAAAATTGGAGCAAGCAATTTCGACATCACCAGCGCGCCAAAACCAAAGCCCATCACCACCATTCCGGTTGCCAATCCTTGTTTCTCGGTAAACCACGCGGAAACCGTGGCTACGGGCGTAACATAGGCAAAGCCCAATCCAATGCCGCCAATGATTCCGAAACCAAGATACAGCAAAAGCAGAGATTGATGCCCCAGCGCGAAACCCGAAATGAGGTATCCCAACCCGTAGAGCGCGCCGCCAATTATCGCTAACTTACGGGGTCCAGAAACCGACATTTTATTTCCCGCCCAAGCCGCCGTAAGTCCCAACATAAAAATAGACAAACTAAATGCCCAAGCTGCTTGGGCGTTGCTCCATCCCGTAAATTCGGTAATGGGCGTTTGAAAAAAACTCCACGCGTACACCGTGCCAAGCAGCATATGGGTGAACGTTCCGATGATAGCGATAAACCATTTTTTACTCATTTTCATCTTTTTTTCTCGAAAACACAAAGATAAGAAATTCTGAAAGCCGTTGGTTTTTTGCAATCAAAAAAGCCGCAAGGAATAAATCCTAACGGCTCTTCTGCGGTTTTCAAATAGTATTTTACGATGTATCTTTACAATACGCCTTGCGCCATCATCGCATCCGCCACTTTCATAAAGCCGGCAATGTTCGCGCCTTTTACGTAATTAATGTAATCTCCTTCTGTTCCGTGTGATACGCATTGTGAGTGAATGTCGCCCATAATTTGGTGCAGCCATTTGTCCACTTCTTCGTTGGACCACGATAAATGCATGGCGTTTTGCGTCATTTCCAATCCTGAACAAGCCACGCCTCCTGCGTTAACGGCTTTTCCGGGGCCAAACAACATTTTGTTTTCAATAAAGAAATCAACCGCCTCGGCTGTGCAACCCATGTTGGAAACCTCGGCTACCAAGAGTACGCCGTTTTCTTTCAGTTTTTTGGCATCTTCCAAGTTGAGTTCGTTTTGAATGGCGCAAGGCAACGCGATATCTACTTTGCATTCCCACGGTTTTTTGCCCGGGAAAAATTTGGCGTTGGGATATTCTTCGGCATACGGCGCAACAACGTCGTTGCCCGAATTGCGAAGCTCCAACATATAATCGAATTTATCGGGTGTGTTAATGCCGTCTTCGTCATAAACATAGCCATCGGGCCCTGAAATGGCAACCACTTTGGCGCCCAATTCAGTAGCTTTCATGGTGGCTCCCCACGCAACGTTGCCAAAACCGGAAACGGCTACGGTTTTTCCTTTTAAATCGATATTGTGTTTCTGGCACATTTGATGAACAAAATACAACGCGCCAAAACCGGTGGCTTCGGGACGAAGGCGAGAGCCGCCAAACGATTGTCCTTTTCCGGTGAATGTACCGGTATGCTCGCGCGCCAATTTTTTATACATTCCGTACATATAACCCACTTCGCGTCCACCCACACCGATATCGCCGGCGGGAACATCGGTATCGGGGCCGATATTGCGCCACAACTCGGTAACGAATGCTTGACAAAAACGCATAATTTCGGCTTCGGAGCGGCCTTTGGGTGCAAAATCCGAACCGCCTTTACCGCCGCCCATCGGCAATGTGGTAAGTGCGTTTTTGAAGGTTTGTTCAAATCCTAAAAACTTCAAGGAGGATAAGGTTACAGACGGGTGAAACCTGATGCCGCCTTTGTACGGGCCAATGGCGCCGTTAAATTGCACGCGGTAACCAATGTTCACGTGAACTTTTCCGTTATCGTCAACCCATGGTACGCGGAATGTGAAAACGCGGTCGGGTTCAACAATGCGTTCAATAATTCCGGCTTTTTCAAATTCGGGATGTTGGTTGTAAACGTCTTCGATAGAGGTTAAAACTTCTTTTACTGCTTGAAGAAACTCGGCTTCTCCCGGATGCCTCGCCTCCAACTGTGTCATTATGTCATTAACTTTCATAATATTTAGGGTATTTTAGAGTGATTCACTTGACAAAGGTAAGTATTAAATTGATATTTATCTATTTTTTCGTGAAAAATTTTGCTTAAAAATAAAATTTTTATTTCAACACTTTTATATCCTCTATATTTCTATCAATCAAAAAGATAAGAATGTGAAGAAAAACCGATAAAAAGGTTTTGGACTCTTCTTCTTTACGAGAGAAAAAATTCATTTCTCCTCTTTTGCTTACAATTTAACACTAAACGGCAAGATCAACTTCAAAAACTCGGTTATCAATTGTAAAGTTAAATTCGTATTTTTGTAACTCAATAATCACAATATGGCAAAAAATAAACTATCGAAGTTTGCCGATATGGCAACGTATGAAAATGTTTTTCAATACACCTTTGAAACATTGCAACGAGAAGGCTTTCCGTTGAAAGGAAAATGGCACACGCATTTCGGAAACAATCACCCCATTGTGCTTGAATTGGGCTGTGGCAAAGGAGAATACACGGTGGGATTGGCAAAACTGTTTCCCGACAAAAACTTTATCGGTATCGATATAAAAGGCGCGCGAATGTGGAAAGGTGCCACGCAAGCATTGCAAGAAAACCTGCACAACGCGGCTTTTTTGCGTACGCACATTGAACTGATTCGTCATTTTTTTGCCGAAAACGAAGTATCGGAAATTTGGATCACTTTCCCCGACCCGCAAATGAAAAAAACCAATAAAAGGCTCACATCAACGCGGTTTATGAAAGAATACGCCGAAATTTTAAATGAAAACGGCATGGTTCATTTAAAAACCGACAGCAATTTTCTCTACACCTACACCAAAGCGATGATTGAGGAAAACCACCTCGATGTACTTTTCGATACCGACAACCTTTACGAATCGGGATTACAAGACAATATTTTACAAATTCAAACCTTTTATGAACAACAATGGCGCTCGCGCGGTTTAAACATCAAGTACATCAAATTCAGTTGTCCGAAAAACATCAATTGGGCAGAACCGGACATAGAAATTGAAAAAGACGAGTATCGAAGCTTTGGGAGAAATGCTAATTATTCAATGTGAAAAATAAACCAATGTGCAAATATGCTAATATGCAAATGGTCAATAAATTAATGTATCAATTAAATAAATAAGAAAATGGAAAAAATTAAGGAAACAGGAAACAGAATTGTTGACCTTACATTTAGTTTCGCGTTGGATATTATTGAATTTTCTGAAGAACTTGAAGAAAAAAAGGAATACGTTATTGCACGCCAGGTTTTAAAGATCGGAACATCTGTTGGCGCGAATATTCGCGAGGCGCAAAACTGTGAGAGCAGGGCCGATTTTATCCATAAGTTCAAAATCGCGGCAAAAGAAGCAGATGAAACCGAGTATTGGCTGCTGCTTTGCAAATATGCCAAAACATATCCTTTCGATGAAAAACTGCTCGACAAATTGAAAGAAATTCAAAAAATCACGAACAAAATTATTTACACTTCGAAACGAAATAAACCCAATGCATCTCTACGTCAACTCATCAACGCACCAATCATCGGTAGAATAGTTGCATTTCTCACATAACCACATTAGTCTCATTAGCAAATTATCGCATTAGTCTCATTATCAAATTAATCTCATTAAAAAAATATGGCAATATATCCACAATTAATTATAGACGCGCTTAAAAACGTGCGCTACCCCGGAACGGGACAAGACATTGTTTCTGCCGGAATGGTGGCGGACGATATCCGTATCGACGGAATGAAAGTGAGCTTCTCGCTCATCACCGAAAAACAGAACGACCCGTTTATTCGCTCGCTGGTGAAAATGGCCGAGCAAGCCATTCTCACTTATGCCGATCCGAATATAGAAATTAAAGGCAATATTTCGGTGAAATCCAAACAAGCGCCGCGGCCTGAGTTGCCCGATTTGCTGCCCGGCGTGAAAAACATTATAGCCGTGGCGTCGGGGAAAGGTGGCGTGGGAAAAAGCACGGTGTGCACCAATCTGGCCATAGCATTGGCTCAAAAAGGATATAAGGTGGGATTGCTGGATGCCGATATTTTCGGCCCGTCGGTGCCCAAAATGCTTGATGTGGAAGACGCGGGCATTTTCACTGAAAAGAAAGACGGGCGCGACCTGATTAAGCCCGTGGAAAATTACGGCTTAAAAATGCTTTCCATCGGTTTCTTCGTAAAAAAAGAAGACGCGGTGGTTTGGCGCGGCGCAATGGCCAGCAACGCGCTCAAACAACTCATAAGCGATGCCGATTGGGGCGAATTGGATTATTTTTTAATTGATTTCCCACCCGGAACAAGCGATATCCATCTCACATTGGTGCAAACGCTGCCCATAACCGGCGCCGTTATTGTGAGCACACCGCAAGAGGTGGCGCTGGCCGATGCGCGAAAAGGGATCAGTATGTTTACGAGCGATAAAGTGAACGTGCCCATTCTGGGTTTGGTGGAAAACATGGCGTGGTTCACACCTGCCGAACTGCCGGAAAATAAGTATTACATTTTCGGTAAGGACGGCTGCAAGCGATTGGCCGAGCAAAACGGATATGCGCTATTAGGACAAATTCCCATCGTGCAAACCATTCGCGAAGGCGGCGATGACGGCCAACCTGTGGCACTCAATTCCAACAGCATCACCGGAATGGCGTTCGCCCAACTTGCCGAGAATGTGATTGAAGCGGTGGATAAACGCAACCGAGAACTGCCAAAAACGGGGATTGTGGAGATAACGAGGAGGTGATATTTAATGAGAATAATGTGAATAATATGCCAATGTGGCAATTAAAACGTGTGAAAGGTTTGCCTGTGCAGGTTTTAGATAAAAAACTATCTTTGCTTTATTCTTGGATGCTGAAAATAATAGCTGAAAATAATATATGGTGGATTGAAGAATAAATACAAATCTAACACAATATAAGATATGAGATCTAAATTCGTAACATTGATAATTTTTCTTGTTCTCATCGCTATCGCCTTCTTCACAAACCCCTCTAAGGAAGCACACAAAGAAGCATTGAGAACAAAACTCACTCAAGTGATTGATGAAACGATGGCGGAACGCCAAAACGATGCCGTTACTTTCGGCGCATGGAAATTGGCCGGGCCCCAAATGACCGAAGTGTTTTTGCAAAACAATTTCGCGGTGGACGACTATAAAATTCTCTCTCTCACCAAAATTAATTGGGACAACCAATCCTATATCGTGGGTGTGGGTACCTTCGGCAATGTGTGGATAACCAAGCGGCTAAACAAAGAGTTGGCAAATACCATTATCAACCAAATTGAAAATACGGTAAACGATGCCCTGCCCGATTTTCTAAAACAGTGGCAATAAACCTCGTCTAATTTCAATCTCATTCAATCTCATTTCAATCTATTTTCAATCTCATTAAATCTGTTTCAATCCTACAACAATGAACTACAACAACACCCCTCCCATCAAGCGATTTTATCTGAATCCCTACAAAATCATCTTACGGAAGAAAATAACAGACGGCTTTGCCGATTTCAGCAACGGAAATTATGAAACTTTATTGAAACTGTATGCCGATAATGTTCATCAGCATTTCGAAGGAAACCACGCCTTGAGCGGCGAACGATTTTCAAAACAAAAAGTAGAACTGTGGTTTCAACGATTCGTACGGTTGCTGCCATCAAAATTCCTCATTAAAGATATGATTATTCAAGGCGGCCCATGGAACACGGTGGTGATAATGGAGTTTCAAGACACGGTTTCGCCAAAAAATGTGCCAACATACACAAACAACGGAATAATGAAAGCTGTGGTGAAATGGGGAAAAGCAACCGATGTGCACATTTATGTGGATACGGCAAAAGTTCAACACGCACTCAACGCGCTTGCCCAAAACGGAGTGGAAGAAGCAGCCGCGGCACCCATTGAATAAGTCACGTTATGAAACATCCACTACATCAATTCAGGTTTTGTCCCAAATGTGGCTCCAAAAACTTTACTGAACACAACGAAAAGTCAAAAAAATGCGCCGATTGCGGGTTCACCTATTATTTCAACTCGTCTGCCGCTGTGGTAGCCGTTATTGAAAACGCAGAAGGCGAAATATTGGTAGCCACACGCGCCAAAGAGCCCGCCAAAGGAACGCTCGACTTGCCCGGCGGGTTTATCGATATGCACGAAACTGCCGAAGAAGCCGTCGCGCGCGAGGTTCGGGAAGAAACCGGACTGTTCATAACTTCCTCACATTACCTTTTCTCCATTCCGAATATTTATGTATATTCGGACTTTGAAGTGCATACGGTGGATATGTTCTTCAAATGCAACGCAAAAGATTTCAGCAACTTACAAGCACAAGACGACGTATCGGAACTGACATTTATCGCACGAAACAAACTCAATCCGGCAGATTTCGGGTTAATCTCGATTCGTAAAGGAATTGAAAAAATGTTATAATTTAATTAGAGACTGAGAGTGAAGAAGTGAAGAAATAAAGAAGTATATGACAACATTTCAAATAAACATATTAAATCCGGAAGCCGAAAAAGTTCTCCTCGATTTGGAAGACAGGAAACTCATATCCATATCTAAAAAAGAGGATATTTATGAACTCCAGACTGCACAAAAAGAAATGCTTCTATTAAGCGAAGAAGATATTGCATATGGAAGGATTATTTCTGAAGAAGAACTGGATGCGTTAGACAAAGAATGGCTGAGTTAAAAGTAATTTGGACTGAAACGGCAGTTTTACAACGAAATCTTATTTTCGATTATTGGAATAACAGAAACCGCAATAATTCGTATTCCAAAAAATTGAGAATTGCCATAAAAGAACGACTACACTTGCTGAAGCAAAATCCTGAAATGGGTAAACAAACCGATTTCAAAAAAATAAGAATAATAATTTTTGGACGATATAGTATCCTCTATAAAGTTGAAAAATAGAAAATTTTTATAGTTTCTCTTTGGGATAATAGACAAAATCCAAGCAAACTTTTACGCCTTTTACAAGAAAATAAATGAACAATTATATATGAAAAAAACAATCTTCCTATTATTCCTTGCCGTGGCAACACACTTTGCAACGGCGCAGCAAACCGCCTATCATTTTCAACCCGAAAAGCTTTTCAACCAAGGGAAAGAAATGTTCCTGCAAGGGAATTACACCGGCGCGCAGGATGTGCTGTCGCAATACATTGCGGAAAGCAACGACCGTTTTCTAAACGAAGAAGCCGCGTATATGATGGCAGTCTCTTCCTTTAAAAGAGGTGTGGAAAACAGCGGCGAGGTTTTGAAAGAGTTTTTGGATACGCATCCCGAAACCATTCATCGCCACCAGGTGAACTTTTTAATTGGCTCGTTCCATTTCGATAAAGAAGAATGGAAACTGGCCAAGTTTTGGTTCGATCAAGCCGATTTGGACTACCTCACGCCATCGGAGCAGGAAGATTTTAGCTTCAGAAACGCCTACGCAAGCCTGCAATTGGGGAACAAAGACGAAGCCACACGATTGTTTGGCTTGCTTTCACAAAACAGCCGAAAATACCGCGACGCGGGCGATTTCTATTTGGGGTATATTGACTACTCAAACGGCAATTATCAGGCAGCGCTACGCCGTTTCGACCGATTGCGCGAGCACCCCGAATACCGC
This sequence comes from Bacteroidota bacterium, assembly GCA_023388315.1. Classification (GTDB taxonomy): domain Bacteria; phylum Bacteroidota; class Bacteroidia; order Bacteroidales; family Dysgonomonadaceae; genus JAEWGM01. The sequence continues at coordinate 21,918 of JAEWGM010000033.1, forward strand.
GAAGAAGTGGCGTTCTACACGGCTCAGGCAACATTTTTCGATGGCAAATTGGAAGAAGCCATCCGCCTTTCCGAAACATTCCTCAACACCTATCCGCAAAGCGCGCACCGCGCCGAAATGTATCGCGTTTTAGGCAATAGCAACTATCGTTTAGGGCAAGTAAACAGAGCCATTTCCTATTACGAAAACTACTTGGCGGGTACCGAAAAGCCGCTTCGTGGCGACGCTTACTTCCTGGGATTGTCTTATGCGGAAGCCGGAAAACTCAACGATGCCGTGCGAATGTTTCAACAAGCAGTGGGCGAACGCGACGAACTCACGCAAAACGCGCAATTGCATCTTGGACAAACTTATTTGAAACTCAACCAAAAGCAACCCGCTCAAATGGCTTTTGAAGCCGCTTCGCGCGATAATTTCGACCCGAAGGTGCGAGAAACGGCGCTATTTAATTACGCGTTGCTGGCGCACGAAACCAATTTCTCCGTTTTCAGCGAGTCCATTACATTGTTTGAAAACTTCCTTAAAGAATATCCCAACTCAGAATACACCAATCAGGTAAACGATATTCTGGCCGAAACATTCCTCACCACAAAAGATTACAACGCGGCACTGGCAGCCATTAACCGCATTTCGCGCCCCGGGCGCCGCATTTTGGAAGCCAAGCAAATGGTACTATTCCAATTGGGCGCGCAAGAGTTTATCAACGGCAATATGAACGCTGCTATTCAGCAGTTTAATAATTCCATCGCCGTGGGCGAGTACGATGCAAAAGCCAAAAACAACGCCTATTATTGGCGTGGCGAAGCCTATTATCGCATGGGGAATTTTACGAATGCAGCCAACGATTTCGCGCAATTCACGCAAAGCGCCTCGCCATCGGATGAGAATTACGCCCTCGGTTTTTACAATTTGGGTTACGCTCGATTCAAGCAACAACAATATGCTTCAGCGGTAACGGCTTTCCAGCGCTACGTCGCAACGGAAGCAAACAAAAACCGCGCGGAATTTGCCGACGCGCACAACCGCATTGGCGACAGCTACTATTTTAATCGAAATTTCGCGCAAGCGGAGCAGTTCTATAACCAAGCAGCGAGCATCAACCCATCGGCTGCCGATTACGCGGCTTATCAGCGGGCTTTCGTGATGGGATTGCAACGCAACTATCAGGGAAAAATTACGGCGCTGGACGATTTAATGCGCCGCTACCCCAACTCACAATATTTCGACGACGCGCTCTACGAAAAAAGCCGCGCGCTCACCATGTTGAATCGCGAAAGCGAAGCCATTACCGTTTTGCAACGCCTAGTTTCGGATTATCCACGAAGCCCGTTGGCAAGCCAAGGCGGTGTGCAATTAGGACAATTGTATTATAACACAAACAATTACCAACGAAGCATTGAGGCTTACAAAAATGTCATTTCCAACTTCCCGGGTTCCGATGATGCGCGTAGCGCGTTGATTTCCTTAGAAACCGTGTATCGCGATATGAACGACATTCAATCGTATGTAAATTATGCCAATTCGCTGCCGGGCGGAATGCGCATTACGCCGTCGCGTCAAGATTCGCTCACATACCTCGCCGCCGAAGGCGTATATATGCGCGGCAATCGCAGCGATGCCGAAACTTCCATGCAGCGTTACTTGCAAAGTTACCCCAACGGCGCATACAGTAGCGATGCCAATTATTATTTGGGCGTGATTGCCGACGAAAAAGGAAACAAACAACAAGCATTGACGCATTTCAGAAGGGTGATTGATGCCAGCAGCCCCAAATTCTTGGACAACGCGCTTATTTACACTTCACAAACAGCGTATGAAAGCGGCGATTTCAATCAGGCGCTCGCCGATTATTCGCGGTTGTCCAATTCGGCGCGCAACGCTGCCAATCAGCAAACCGGACAAATGGGTGTGGTGCGCTCGCAATCGAAACTCGGCAACCACCACGAAGCGGCACGCGCGGCAACCACATTGCTCTCAAACACCAATCTTTCGCCCGAGATAACAACCGAAGCGCGATATTTACGGGGCAAAGCCTATCAGCAAGTAAACGAAACAGATAACGCGATGGCTGATTTTCAATTCGTTGCCAACGATACACGCAGCGTGTACGGCGCCGAAGCGCAATACATCCTTGCCGACACCTATTATCGCTGGAAATCTTACGACCGCGCCGAATCGCAAGTAAAAGACTTTATGCAAAAAGGTACACCGCATCAATATTGGATGGCTCGCGCGCTGATTGTTTTGGCAGACACCTATTTGGCGAAAAACGACACTTTCCAAGCACGCCAGTATCTGGAAAGTTTGAAAACCAATTACAAGGGCACGGAAGCCGATATTCAGCAAATGATCACCGAAAGATTGTCCAAATTATAATTTCTCGCAGATTACGCAAATCCTGTCGCAGATAAACGCAGAATTATGAATGAAAACGAATTATCATACATTATCAGGGGAATTATTTTTAAAATATATAACTCACTCGGCCCGGGATTGCTCGAATCAACTTATGAAAACATATTAACATACGAGTTAAGAAAAGCGGGATTAGAAGTAAAAACGCAAGTGGGTCTTCCTTTGGTATATGAAAAAATTCAGTTAGATATCGGATACAGGATTGACATCATAGTAGAAAATAAAGTAATCATAGAAGTAAAATCAGTAGAAGAATTACACGATGTTTATTACAAGCAATTATTGACTTATCTGAAATTATCCGATAAAAGATTAGGCTTGTTGGTGAATTTCAATACATCAAATATTTCTTCTTCAATAAAACGAATAGTAAATAAATTGAATGAATAATCTGCGATATTCTGCGTAAAAAATCAGCGAATATCAGCGAGAACAAAAGTATTGTAATATGAAAAAATATATCGTAATAGCCGCATTGCTAACATCAACCGGAATCTTCGCCCAACAGCAAGACTCGCTGCTGCGCCGTCAAATGGAATTGGAGCGCGATTTCAACCCCACGTTGCAAGACGCCAATAAAATCACCTCGCGGCCATCCATTCCGCAGCCCACCATCAGCAAAGCCAACACCGCCTACTCCACGTGGGCAGGGCGCACCACTCCACCGCTTGAAATAGCGTTGCCACGGCCCGGCACCATTATGACCGAGATTCCTTTCAGCACACAAAAAGGATACATTTCACTCAATGCCGGCAACTATGCCAATATCGACGGCGCATTGGGTTATCGCTTGCTGGAAACGGATAAAAACAACTTGAATTTCTCATTCCATCACAACTCAACCAAAGGCGATGTGAATTATGTGCAAGATTCCGATCCGCAAAGTAATGAAGCCTACTTTATGGATAATTTGGGACAATTAGCGTACAATCATTTGTTCGATGCCTTCAAACTGAATCTGCAAGCCTCTTATTTGCACTCCATGTTCAATTATTACGGAAACACATTTGGGAGCACTCGGGTTTTTGATAACGAAAAACAACGCGTTGGCGTAGCGAATGTAAAAGCGGGATTCGAGTCAAACCAATCGGACTTTCTGAATTACAGCGGTTATTTAGATTTTAAGAATTTCTCCACAAAGTTTGGTGAAACATTAACCGATAACGGCGTGAAAGGAAACCAGATTGACGCTATGCTGGGCCTTGACAAGCCGTTTCAGGACGGCGGCAGCACAGTGGGAATCGATGGCCGATTTTTAGGTGTTTTCTATGGCGGTGATATCAAAAATTACACCTTGGCAAACGCTTCGCCTTACATCGCTTTTGAAGGATTAAATTGGAACGCCAAGTTGGGTGCCGATGTGTTGTTTCAGATAAAAGAAAAAACGGCCATTCGCGTAGTGCCCAATGTGAAGTTGAAGCTGAACGTAACGGAACATTCGTCGTTGTACGCCAACATCCACGGCGGATTTGACGACAATACGTTTTTGAACGTGCTCAACGAATCGCGATACATCCACCCCGCCCTTGCCGCAGCCGTGAAACCGTCTTTTTCAATCATCGATATTGAAGCCGGTGCAAAAATTGGCGAAGTAAGCGGTTTCCGTTTCGATATTTTCGGTGGATTCAAGAAAACCGATGATGAGCATTTTTTGATATTACCAACTTTTACTGACATAATGCCATCTCCAGAACCAAAACCTTTATTCGTGAGGGAGTATTTAACACCGCTTTATGCCAATATTTCTCACTCTCACATTGGCGGAATGATTCAATCCAATATTTGGGCGCCGCTGGACATTGCGTTGCGGGTAAAAAAGAACTTTTATAACGTCAAGGATGCAATGTATAATGAGACAACTATAACCGATGCGAAGGCATACAACAAACCTGGAATTGAAGTCGATGTCCGCGCCACATTTGAAGCGATGAGCAACCTGAAATTTACGTTGAATTATTATTTTGCGGGCGACAGATGGTCGTATTTCGATGGTTCGAATGTGCAAATGGACAATATCAACGACCTCAACATCGGCGCGGTTTACGACATCAACGATTCATTCGCCATTAACCTGAAAGCCAACAACATTTTGGCTCAAAAGTACGATATTTGGTATGGCCATCCGGCACAAGGCTTTAATGCGATGGGCGGATTTACGTTTAAGTTTTAGGAGACTGTTAGATGTTAGACTGCTATATGTTAGACGTTTAGATATTAGACAAAAAAAGCGTGGAGTTACCCACGCTTTTTTATTTTATTTTATCGTTCAATAGCGATGTAGAAGGATTCTTATTCCGAAATACCTGCCATTTCCGGGTCAATCATAATGCGTCCGCAATATTCGCACACGATTACTTTTTTCCCCAATTTAATATCCATTTGTTTTTGTGGCGGAATTTTGTTGAAGCAACCGCCGCAAGCGCCACGCTGAATGGGAACCAAGCCAAGGCCGTTGCGCGCGTTTTTGCGAATGCGTTTAAATGCGCTTAGCAGGCGCGGCTCAATGGTGGTTTCCGTTTTTTTGGCTTTCTCGCGAATTTTTTCTTCCTGCGCTTTGGTTTCGGAAACAATGTCTTCCAACTCTTTTTTCTTGTGATCTAAGTCGGCAGTTTTTTCTTTCAGCAACTCGTTCGCTTCTTTTATCGATTCCGCAATATTGCTTATCTCTTGTTTAAACTCGCGAATGTGCTTTTCAGCCAACTCAATCTCAAGTGTCTCAAACTCAATTTCTTTCGAAAGATGGTCATACTCCTTGCTGTTGCGCACATTATCAAGCTGCTTGGTGTATTTTTCAATTTTAATTTTGCTGGTATCGATTTTTCCTTTGCTCAGGTTGGTTTTTTCTTCCAATTGCTTCGTTTCCAGCTCATAATTGTTGATGCGCGTACCCAATCCGGCGATTTCATCGTCTAAGTCGGCCACCTCCAGCGGCAACTCGCCACGAAGGGTTTTAATTCTATCTACTTCTGAAAGATACGATTGAAGTTTGTGCAACGCTTTCAGTTTATCTTCAACCGAAACTTCTTGTTCTACTTTTTTTCTTGCCATAATTTATATGTGTTATGTTTGTGTTATGCAAATTAAAAAATGCAGTAATCAAACGTCCATAGACGTTTCATTACCACATTTTTCCGTAACTGCGGGAACCAGTCAGACCGCTTTCTTTTACAGATACTTTACGGGATTCGAGTCGAATGCCGATTTATGTAATGCAAAGGTAGGATATTTTTTTGAAATTACATCGTAAAAGATGTCTTTTGTGCATATTTCCGATTCGTAATGGCCTACTACAGCCAACAATAGACGGTCTTCCACATCGTAGAAGTCGTTGTATTTTGCTTCGCCCGTTATAAAAGCATCGGCACCGTAGGCAATGGCATTAGGGATTAAAAAAGCACCCGATCCGCCACAGATGGCCACATCGCGAATCTCTTTGTTCTGAATTTTGGTGTGCTTCACAACGGCTAGGTTGAAAACATCTTTCAACAAATAGAGAAATTCCTGCTCGGGCATTGGTTCGGGCAGCACGCCCACCACACCGCTTCCGCTTTGCCCCCATTCATTGGCAATGGGATACAGATCAAAAACGGGTTCTTCATACGGATGCACCGCCAACAACGCACGCAACACTTCGTCTTTTTTCATTACCGGAATCACCGTTTCAATTCTTATTTCGGGCTCAAAATGCAGTTCATCAATTTCTCCAACGTGCGGATTGGCGCCTTGCTTGGCCCTGAAGGTGCCTTCGCCGGAGAGGTTGTAGCTGCACGAATCGTAATTGCCGATGTGTCCCGCGCCGGCATTAAACAGCGCGTTTCTCACACTTTCAACGTGCTGCGTGGGAACGGTGGTGACAAATTTCAGCAACGCGTTTTTCCTAGGAAGAAGAATTTTCACGTTTTGCAATTCCAGCATATCGGCCAATTTGTAATTCACGCCATCTTGGGCATTGTCTAAATTGGTGTGCGCGGCATACACCACCAAATCGTTTTTAATGGCTTTCATCATACATCGTTCAATGTATGTTTGCCCGGTTAGCGATTTAAATGGTTTAAACGCCAACGGATGATGCGAAATAATGAGGTTACACCCCAATGAAATGGCTTCTTCAATCACGTTTTCGGTTACATCTATGCACAGTAACGCGCCGGTTGCTTCGCGGTTTACATCGCCCACCTGCACACCGCTGTTATCGAAACTTTCTTGCAACGGAAGCGGCGCCATTTGCTCTATGGTTTGAAGGATATCTTTTATTCTCATGCTAAAATCTGTAGGTGTTTCCACAAAGATAAATCTTAATTTTGTATTTTTGCATGATTCAAACCTGAATGTCCGATAAAAAAATAATGAAGCGCCTGAAAGGCGATATTTTCATAACCGTATGCTAACCGCCGATAGGCGGACAGCTTACGGAGATAGTGTCCCTCTAATACGCTGCCTAAAAGGCAGAACTTTATAAAAATTCGACCACTTCGGGTCGAGGACGTGATAGTTATTTACACCGTAAGCTACGCTGCGCTTGCATACGGTTATGAAAATCGGGCTTTTCAAGCCAGATTCGTATAAAGAGCCCAGCGTTATAAAATTTAACATACATTCTTTTTTATGAAAAAAAATATTTTACTTTTAGTATGTTCTCTTTCGTTTACCATTTTGTTTGCACAACGCACCAAGCAGCCGGTAATCATTTCTGTTTTTGATGATACACCCATTCTCTTTAACCCAACCGATTATCCCGATGGCGTAAATCAAAAAGATGGGTTAATTTATTTGGGAAACGGGCGCATTGTACTGAAAAAAATCTCCGTTCCCACATTCAAAAATTATACCGAAACGGAAATCAACATCACATTGGTTTCCAATGGCGACCCGTGGGATAAATCGGGGTCGTGCTTTCTCATTCCCAAACATTCAAAAATAACTATGATGGATATTGCCACCGATAAAGCCACTTATCCTCAGCAAGATACCACAAAATACGAAAAACTCACCGGCATTGTTACGGGAAAAGATTACGTTCCCACCGTGGAGTTGATGCGATTTATGACGCCGTTCGGCGTGGGGCATTTCAGTAACAACGAAGATTCGGTATCGAAAAATCGCCACCCGGTGTATGTGGACGGTTGGGCGGAAAACGTATCGTGGAAGCAGGATATTACCGATTTGCTGCCATTGCTGGAAGGGGAAGTGTATGTGGGCGTGTATATTGACACGTGGACAAAAGAAGGCTACAAAGTGGATGTGCAACTAACGTTTACCGAAAGTAACCTCCGCAACGATAAAAAGCCTAAAACACGCGTTTTGCCTCTTATCAACACCAACTATTACATAAAGCAACAGCATCCCGATATTTTTTCTCGGCGCGATGTGGAAGTTCCGTTCTCAGTTCCTCGAAACGCCAAAAACCTTCGGTTAAAATACATCGCCACAGGCCACGGCGGACACTCGGGCGGCGATGAGTTTCGTCCGCAACGCAACATTTTGTCTATAAACGGAAAAGAAGTGCTGAACTTTTTGCCGTGGCGAACGGATTGTGCTTCGTTTCGCCGGTTTAACCCCACATCGGGCGTGTGGTTGGTGAAGAAAGAGATGGCTCATATTAGTCGAACCGGGCAGCGCGCGGTGAAAGAAATTGAAGAACCATTGGCTTCGTCGGATTTGTCACGCAGCAACTGGTGTCCCGGAAGCGATGTGCCTCCCGTGGAAGTCCAACTACCGCATTTGACAGCGGGAAATCACACGCTCACCATCAGTATTCCCGAGTCAAAATCAATTGAAGAAAATAAACTAAACCATTGGCTGGTTTCGGCGTATCTGGTGTGGGAAGAATAGAGAGGATTTACGATTTGGGATTTGGGATGTCGGATTTGAGATTTACGATTTTAGATTTTAGATTCTGATTCACCCTTTTCTCTACGCTCTATGTATGCCCAAAGCTCACCGCTCAACGCCCAAAGCCCAAAGCCATTACAACGGAAAAATCCTCCGCATTGTATCGGCAAAAATGGCGCCCAAGCGACGTTGAATGTATTTATCTTGTCCGTTTTCGGGATGCCAGCCAAATGTTTCGCCGTTAATTTCTTGTTTATCGCCCGTAAATAAGCGGCTTATTTGTTCGCCGGTTACGGGATGGACGGCATTTTTGGAAAACCCGATGTATTTATCGAATTCCACCACCGGAAAGCCCCATTTCTCACCCAATTTCCTCACAGAAGTGTTGTAGATGGTACGTCCGTCGTGCCAATCGGTGCAAAGCACCACCACAGCGGGTTTACCGGCACGGGAGTTGTAGTATTTGGATTTCTCGTTGAATTTCAGGTTGTAACAGTCAGTTAAATACCGCTTAATCACGTAATCGAACGCGGCAGCGTAATTGCTGCGGTCAAACGGTGTTTTGTAATCGGTATAGTTGGGTTTAAGTTGCGTGGTATCGAACACATCTCTTTCGTGCACTTGCATGATCACCAAGGCGTCAATATCTTCCAACTCTTCCACGGTATATAACGAGCCATCTATAATGCGGTTTGCCGCATCGGCAATAGCCTCTCCGCCAATGGCGCGGTTAATGGGCGTGGCATTCATCAGTTCGCATCCAACCTCAAACCAGCCGTTGTTGGGCGATGCAAATGAGGCACCGGTGAGCAAGAAAGTGTAGTTTTTATCGTTGGCGTTGTTTTGCGCGAAAAGCAAACAACCGAAAACCATAAACGTGAAGGCAAGAGCAGAAATCCGTTTCATTGTACATGTTTTTTTGTTGTGAGAGACAAATTTACTAAAAAACGGGGAACCGCCCAATGAAAAAAAAGAGAAAAGCGCTACGAATCACTCGCGGCGCTTTCCTTAATGTTTAACATTTTAAAAATCACAGCTTCGCTTCAGTCACATTATAGATTAAGTCTTTTAGTTCTTAACCGTTGTTATAATGCTTCCTCAGCGTTTTCTATTTAATCTCGTCTGTTGCCAGATGAGTTTTAAGCATTGTCTCGGGGCTGTGGAACACTTTTTTGTGCATCCGTTGCGGGATTATGATCTACGGCCTTGGCATCCACTGATTCGTTTTTCTGTTCTTCCTGAACTTCTTGTTTGGCAGCGGCTACCTCTTTTTTCGACTTATCTTCCACCGCGGGTGCTTCTTGCTTTGTTTCTACCTCTTTGGCAGCTTTTTCAGCGGTTTCTTCCGTTTTTTTCGCTTCCTTCACCTTTTCTTCTTTTGCTACTTCTTCTTTCACTTTCACCTCTTTGGCTTGAGGAGCAGCGGTTTCGGCAGCGGCACCTTTAGAAGATTTTCTGCGCGAACGACGTGTTCTTGTTTTCTTAGCTCCGCCATCGCCCAACATGTTTTCGTTGTAATCTACCAACTCAATGAAACACATGGTAGCGTTGTCACCCAAACGGTATCCGGTTTTAATAATGCGTGTATAGCCTCCGGGGCGGTCTGCCACCTTTTGCGATACGTTTTGAAACAATTCGGTAACGGCTTGTTTATTTTGCAGCAAGCTGAAAACAACCCTGCGCGAACTGGTAGAATCGTCTTTTGATTTGGTAATGATTGGCTCTACATATTTCCTTAATGCTTTGGCTTTGGGAACAGTAGTGAAAATACGCTTGTGCATAATGAGCGAAGTTGCCATATTAGACAACATAGCGTGGCGATGCGCAGTTTTACGTCCTAAATGATTTATTTTCTTATTATGTCTCATTGCTGTTTAGTCTTTATCTAATTTATATTTCGATATATCCATACCGAATTGAAGTTTCAATCCATCCAATAACTCTTCGAGTTCGGTAAGCGATTTCTTGCCGAAGTTACGGAATTTAAGAAGGTCGTTTTTGTTGTGCGAAACCAAGTGTCCGAGGGTTTCAACATCGGCGGCTTTCAAGCAGTTAAGCGCGCGCACCGAGAGGTTAAGGTCGGATAATTTGCGTTTCAACAGCTGGCGCATATGCAATACTTCTTCGTCAAACTCCTCAATGCTTTCGGCGTCGGTAGCTTCGAGCATAATCTTGTTATCGTCTGAGAACAAGGCGAAGTGTTGAATGAGAATTTTCGCGGCTTCTTTTAACGCTTCTTTTGGTTGGATGGAGCCATCGGTTGATATTTCAATGATCAGTTTTTCGTAGTCGGTTTTTTGTTCAATACGATAGTCTTCAATTTCGTACTTCACGTTGCGAATTGGCGTGTAAATGGAGTCGATGGCAATTACCTGCACATCTTCTGTGTTGAGCATTGCTCTGTTTTCATCTGCCGCCACATAACCGCGTCCTTTATTGATTGTCAGTTCGAGGCGAATTTCCGCCTTTTTGTTCATCCGACAAATTTCCAGTTCGGGGTTAAGTACTTCAAAACCGGTCAGTAATTTGCCGATATCTCCGGCTTTAAAAACTTCCGTGCCCGAAATAGTGAGGCTCACTTTTTCTGTTTCAAACTCTTCTACGATTCTTTTAAACCGCACTTTTTTGAGATTAAGAATAATCGCTGTTACGTCTTCGATAACGCCGGGAATGGAAGCAAACTCGTGCTCCACACCTTCAAATTTCACCGATGTAATTGCGAATCCTTCCAACGAAGAGAGCAGAATACGGCGCAAGGCGTTGCCTATGGTGATTCCGTATCCGGGTTCTAACGGACGAAATTCGAATTTACCGGAGAAGGCGTTCTCCTGTAACATGACTACTTTATCGGGTTTTTGGAATGCTAATATTGCCATGAAATTATTGTTTAGAATATAATTCTACGATGAGTTGTTCTTTAATGTTTTCAGGGATATCGGCTCTTTCAGGAATGTGCAATACTTTGCCGCTGAGCGTGCCTCTGTCCCACTCTAACCAAGGATATTTGCTGTGATTGAATCCTGCCAGAGCATTTGTAATTACTTCCAGTGATTTTGATTTTTCTCTTACACCCACAATATCGCCAGGTTTCACAGTGTAGGAAGGAATGTTCACTACGCTGCCGTTTACCACAATGTGGCGATGTGTTACCAACTGACGGGCTGCGGCTCTGGTAGGAGCAATTCCTAAACGGTAAACCACGTTGTCTAAACGCGATTCGAGTAACTGCAGCAATACCTCACCGGTAATGCCACGGCTGCGGCTTGCTCTTTGAAATGTGAGGCGGAATTGTTTTTCCAACACTCCGTAGGTGTATTTCGCACGTTGTTTTTCACGCAACTGAATACCGTATTCCGATGTTTTTCTTCTGCGTGAGTTTCCGTGTTGACCCGGAGGATAGTTCTTTTTGGAAAGAACTTTATCGGGGCCGAATATGGGTTCGCCAAATTTACGGGCGATTTTTGTTCTTGGACCAGTATATCTTGCCATTTTTTACAAATTAAACTTTTTTACCGAAGCCTAAACTGTGCAGCCGCGATTACAGAGAAGTTGGTGGTGTAATCAAAATCACAGCTCAAGTTTCTGTTTGTTGAAACTTTTGATTTATTATTTGATGTTTTTTTAGCCTTTAGCCATTAGCCAATCGCTATTTTTATACTCTTCTTGCTTTGGGCGGACGGCATCCGTTGTGTGGTAGTGGCGTAACGTCAACAATTTCCATTACCTCAATACCGGCGCCATGTATGGTTCTGATTGCCGATTCGCGGCCATTTCCGGGCCCTTTCACATATGCTTTCACTTTGCGAAGGCCTAAATCGAATGCCGTTTTTGCACAATCTTGCGCTACCATTTGAGCGGCGTAGGGTGTATTTTTTTTAGAGCTTCTGAAGCCCATTTTCCCTGCCGATGACCAGCTGATTACTTCGCCGTTTTCGTTGGTTAACGAAACAATGATGTTGTTAAACGAAGACGAAATATGCGCTTGCCCAATGGCGCTCACCTTTACATTTCTCTTTTTTGCTGCAACTGTTCTCTTTGCCATAATTATTTCCTATTATTTAGTAGCTTTTTTCTTGTTAGCAACTGTTTTCTTTCTTCCTTTACGCGTACGAGCGTTGTTTTTAGTGCTTTGTCCGCGAACGGGCAAACCAATACGGTGACGGATTCCTCTGTAGCAACCAATATCCATCAATCGTTTGATATTTAATTGTACTTCAGAACGTAGATCACCTTCTACTTTAAAGTCGTTTGAAATGATCTCACGAATGCGCGCTGCCTGATCGTCTGACCAGTCTTTCACTTTGATATCTCTATCAACTTCAGCTTTTTCTAAAATGCTGTTTGCTGCACTGCGTCCGATACCGAAAATATACGTGAGCGCTATTTCTCCTCGTTTGTTCTGCGGCAAGTCAACACCTACAATTCTTATAGCCATATAGTTTTATTAAATTGTTTTATTAAAATTCAATTGTTAATTGGTTATTATTCAATCGTTATTTAACTCTACAACGAATAACGGAGTCGCCAAATAACACGAAGTGAATAACCCTTCAATTATCTATCCCTGGCGTTGTTTAAACTTGGGATTTTTTTTGTTGATGATATATAAACGACCTTTTCTGCGAACAATTTTACAGTCGTCTGTACGTTTTTTTAAAGATGCTCTTACTTTCATATTTTTTAGATTTTTAGACTGTTAGATTTTAGACTTTCAGACTGTTAGCCTTGTGTCTATTCGTCTAATTTATCTGATTGTCTATTTCTCTGCTGTTACTTGTATCTGAATGATATTCTCCCTTTTGAAAGGTCGTAAGGCGACATTTCCACGCGCACTCTGTCTCCGGGTAAGATGCGAATGTAGTGCATTCGCATTTTTCCTGAAATATGCGCGGTAATCTCGTGCCCGTTTTCCAGTTCCACACGGAACATTGCATTAGACAATGCTTCAATAATGGTTCCGTCTTGTTCAATTGCTGCTTGTTTTGCCATTAATGCTGTTTCCTTTTTAAGTTTTTAGTTTTCTTGAATAAATTCAAATGTCGATAAAATATCGGCTTTTCCATTTCGGATAGCGATGGTGTGTTCAAAATGTGCCGATGGCTTGCGGTCTTTCGTCCGCACTGTCCATCCGTCTTTTTCAAACACCACATTTTTGCTTCCCAAGTTAATCATTGGTTCAATAGCGATGCACATGCCGTTTTTCAAAAGCGGCCCGGTTCCCGGCCTGCCATAGTTTGGCACTTCGGGCGCCTCGTGCATGTTTCTGCCTATTCCGTGTCCAACAAGCTCACGTACAACCGTGTACCCGTTTTTCTCGCAATAGGTTTGTATGGTTGAACTAATGTCTCCAACTCGTTTGTCTTCCCTTGCTTGCTCAATACCTTTGTAAAGCGCCTCTTTGGTAACTTGAAGTAATTTTTTTACTTTCTCGTCAACCTCGCCCACACAAAACGTGTAAGCCGAATCTCCGCAATAACCGTTTTTTTTGGTACCGCAATCGATTGATACGACATCGCCTTCTTGCAAAGGTTTATTGTTGGGAATACCGTGCACCACGTTTTCGTTAACGGAAGCACAAATTGAATTAGGAAAACCGCCGTATCCTAAAAATGTGGGAATAGCTCCATGATCTCTGATAAACTGTTCGGCAATTCTATCGAGCTCCAGCGTTGTGATGCCGGGTTTGATGTGTTTTGACAACTCTCCGAGCGTCATTCCCACCAAACGGTTAGCGGCACGCATAAACTCAATCTCCTCGTCGGTTTTCAGTATAATCGTTTTACTATTCATTTATCCAATTAAAAACCTTAATAAGCAGCTATCGATCCGGTGCGGCCTTTAATTTTGGCTCCCGATTTAAGGAAACCGTCATAATGGCGCATCATTAAATGACTTTCAATTTGCTGCAGCGTATCCAATACCACCCCAACCAAAATGAGCAACGATGTTCCGCCGAAGAACTGGGCAAACTGCGAGTTAACTCCCATTAATCCGGCAAAAGCGGGCATAATTGCTACAATGGCAAGAAAAATTGAGCCCGGAAACGTAATACGCGACATAATGGTGTCGATATACTCCGCGGTTCTTTTTCCGGGTTTTACACCGGGAATAAATCCGTTGTTCCGTTTCAAGTCTTCCGCCATTTGCACGGGGTTCACCGTGATGGCTGTGTAGAAATAGGTGAAAGCGATAATGAGCAACGCGAAAATGGCGTTATACCAAAAGCTGGTAAAATCCATCAACGATGCTAAAAATCCGCCACCTTCCCTAGCTGTGAATTGGGCAAGCGTAATGGGTATAAACATAATTGCTTGCGCAAAAATGATGGGCATTACGTTTGCGGCGTTTACTTTTAAAGGTATGTACTGACGAACACCTCCATATTGTCTGTTACCTACAATTCGTTTAGCATATTGCACGGGCACTTTGCGCGTTCCTTGCACCAGCATAATAGCCGCCGCGGTAACCGCCACCAAGAACAACAACTCCAGCAAGAGCAGGATAAGCCCTCCGGGGGCGTTGATCAAGCGGTCGTATTCTGCCACCAGCGCGTGGGGCAGTCGCGCGATAATACCAATGAGAATGATAAACGAAATTCCGTTTCCGATACCTTTATCTGTAATGCGTTCACCCAACCATAGCACAAACATACTGCCGCCGGCAAGAATTACCGTGGATGGCAAAACCCAATCCCAAAAGCCACCGGGAATGGCGTTGCCAATGGCGCCGTACAAATATGCCGGGCCTTGAACAAGCAGTATGGCTACGGTTAAATAACGCGTGTACTGATTCATTTTGGTGTGTCCGCTTTCGCCCTCGCGTTGCATTTTCTGAAACGCGGGAACGGCAATACCCAACAACTGCATCACAATGGAGGCAGAAATGTAGGGCATAATACCGAGCGCGAAAATGGATGCGTTTGAGAACGCGCCACCCGAGAACATATCCAACAAGCTCAACAAGCCGGTGCTGGCATTTGCCTGCAAGGCTTCCAGTTGAAGGGGGTTCACACCGGGAAGCACCACAAACGAACCAAAACGGTAAATTGCGATGAAAAAGATGGTTGTAAGAAGCCTTTTGCGAAGGTCTTCAATTTTCCATATATTTTTTACAGTTTGTACAAATCCCATTTTATCAGAGTTTTACTGCGTTGCCACCAGCAGAAGTAATGGCTTCTTCGGCCGATTTGGAAAAAGCGTGTGCTTCTACTTCCAATTTTGCCGACAGGGTGCCTCTGCCAAGAATTTTCACTAAATGTTTGCGCGCAATAAGTCCCGCATTCATCAACACTTCAGGATTAATTTTGTCGATTTTTTGAGCATCGGCTAATTCCTGCAATGTTTCAAGGTTGATTGCTTTATATTCTACTCGTTTAAGTGGTTTAAATCCGAATTTGGGAACACGACGCTGCAATGGCATCTGTCCACCTTCGAAACCGAGTTTCTTGGAATAACCCGATCTTGATTTTTGTCCTTTATGTCCTCTGGTTGAAGTACCTCCTCTACCTGAACCTTCTCCACGGCCGATTCTTTTACGGGTTTTGGTTGCTCCTTCAGCGGGTTTTAAATTCGATAAATCCATTTTATATATTTCTTTTTATCGTTTATACACTAATTATTCTATCACTGTTACCAAATGGTGCACTTTTCTGATGAGCCCTCTGATAGAAGGGGTATCTTCGTGCTCCACCACATGGTTCATTTTGGTTAAGCCTAAAGCGTCTAACGTTCTTTTCTGATCTTTAGGAGCTCCAATTCTGCTTTTTGTTTGTTTTACTTTTATCGTAGCCATTGTCAGATTCTTTTTTATCCGTTAAATACTTTTTCCATATTCACACCTCTGTTCTGTGCAACAGTCATAGGGTCTCTCAGTTCGCTCAGGGCAGCAATGGTGGCTTTTACCAAGTTGTGCGGGTTGGAAGAGCCTTTTGACTTCGCCAACACGTCGGTAACGCCCACACTCTCAAGTACCGCGCGCATAGCGCCACCGGCTTTTACTCCTGTTCCTGTAACGGCGGGTTTAAGAAAAACTTCGGCACCGCTAAAACGGGCAATTTGCTCGTGCGGAATGGTTCCTTTATACACGGGCACTTTAATGAGGTTTTTCTTGGCAGCTTCCACGCCTTTTGCAATGGCGGTGGTAACTTCACCTGCTTTACCCAGTCCCCAGCCAACAATGCCGTCTTCGTTTCCTACAACAACCATAGCGGCGAATGTGAACGTGCGTCCACCTTTTGTTACTTTTGTCGTACGGTTAATAGCCACTAAGCGGTCTTTTAACTCTATATCGTTCGTCGTTTTTACTTTATTATTTACACCTGCCATAATTGTTAAAATTTAAGTCCTCCTTTACGAGCGGCGTCAGCCAGTTCTTTAATACGTCCGTGATACAAATAGCCGTTTCTGTCGAATGTTACTTTTTCAATGCCGGCTTCTTTTGCATTTTGCGCCACCAGTTCACCTACTTTTGCGGCAATCTCTTTTTTGGGGAGTTTGTCTTCGATTTTCAACGAAGAGGCCGCTGCCAGGGTTTTACCGGTTGTATCGTCAATTACTTGCGCATATATTTGTTTGTTACTGCGGAATACGCTTAAACGCGGGCATTCTGTGGTGCCGTGAACTTTTCCGCGGATACGGGTTTTTATTTTTTGTCTTCTTTCGTTCTTTGTCAACATAATCATTACGGTTTACGAGCGTTATTTACCTGCAGTTTTACCGGATTTGCGGCGTACTTCTTCACCCACAAAGCGCACACCTTTTCCTTTATATGGTTCGGGTTTGCGGAATGAGCGAATTTTGGCACACACTTGTCCGAGTAATTGTTTATCACTGGATTCCAAAATGATAAGCGGGTTTTTATTTCTTTCCATTTTGGTTTCTACGCTTATTTCTTTGGGCAATTCCAACAAAATGCTGTGCGTGTAACCAAGAGAAAGTTCCAATATTTGTCCGTTATTTGAAACACGGTATCCCACGCCCACCAGTTCCAGTTCTTTGCGGAAACCTTCTGAAACGCCAATTACCATATTGTTAATCAAAGAGCGGTATAAGCCGTGCATGGCACGGTTTTCTTTTTCGTCGTTGGGGCGTTCAATGGTAAGGATACCATCTTCAACCTCTACCTTCATTCCGGGTGAAACTTGCTGATTGAGCTCTCCTTTGGGGCCTTTCAGCGTTATCATGTTATCGTCTGCCACGGTTACGGATACTCCTTTGGGCAGTTCAATGGGTAATTTTCCTATTCTTGACATACTTCTTCTCCTTCAAATTTTAATATACGTAACACAATACTTCGCCACCCACTTTTTGTTCGCGGGCTTCTTTATCTGTCATTACTCCATTTGAAGTAGATAATATGGCAATACCCAACCCGTTCAATACGCGGGGTACATCTTTGTAACCTGCATATTTTCTGAGGCCGGGAGTGGAAATGCGAATTAATTTCTTAATGGCATTCACTTTGTTTACCGGATCGTATTTCAAGGCAATCATAATGGTGCCTTGAGGGCCTTCGTCTACAAACTTATAATTAAGAATGTACCCTTTTTCAAAGAGAATCTTGGTGATGTCTCTTTTTAAGTTTGATGCGGGTATCTCCACCACACGGTGGTTTGCCTGAATGGCGTTTCTTAGCCGCGTCAAATAATCTGCTATTGGATCTGTCATTATATAAAATTTTAAATTGATCCCGACTGCCGGGACAATATTTAATAAAAATTCGTGCGGTTAGCTGCTAGCGGTTGGCTGTTGGCTGTTGGCCAAAAGCTAAGGGCCAAAGGCCAAAAATCGCCTCTTTTACCAGCTTGCTTTTTTCACCCCGGGTATCAATCCTTTCGATGCCATTTCCCTAAATTGGATGCGCGACAAACCAAATTGGCGCATATATCCTTTGGGGCGTCCGGTTATTTTGCAACGGTTGTGCAAGCGTACCGGCGATGCATTTTTAGGAATGCTTTGGAGCGCTTCGTAGTCGCCTTCGGCCAAATATTTTGCTCTTTTTTCGGCGTATTTTGCAACCATTCTGGCTCTTTTTACCTCGCGGGCTTTCATTGATTCTTTTGCCATTATCTACTGATTTTTTTGTTCTGTTTTAAACGGTAAACCAAATTCTCTTAAAAGGGCATATCCTTCTTCGTCGGTTGGTGCTGAGGTTACAAATGTGATGTTCATACCCAGCAAGCGAGAAATATTATCGATATTAATCTCGGGGAAAATAATTTGCTCATCAATTCCCAAGGTGTAATTTCCTCTGCCGTCCAGTTTTCCTTCAATTCCTTTGAAGTCGCGAATACGTGGCAATGCCACACGGGTTAACCTTTCAAGAAATTCGTACATTTTATCGTGACGCAATGTTACGCGCGCACCAATGGCCATTTTTTTACGCAATTTAAAGTTCGAGATGTCTTTTCTCGAATACGTTGCCACTGCTTTTTGGCCGGTAATGGCGGTGAGTTCGTTAATGGCTGTTTCGATGATTTTTTTATCGGCAACGCCAATTCCTAACCCTTGGTTTACAACAATTTTCTGCAATCTTGGTGCTTGCATGGTTGATTTGTAACCAAATTCTTTCATCAAAGCAGGAACAATGCGCTCTCTGTATTCTTTTTTTAAGTTTACTTGGTACGTTGTTTCGCTCATTTGATTTCCTCCCCTGATTTTTTCGCGTAGCGCGTCATTTTACCTTTGCTGTTTTCTTTTCTGCCAATGCGCGTTGGTTTTCCTGTTTTGGGATCAACCAAATTCAGGTTTGAGATATGAATGGACGCTTCTTTTTTCTCGATGCCTCCATTTGGGTTTTGCGCACTGGGTTTTGCATGTTTGGATACGATATTTACGCCTTCCACCACGGCGCGGTTCTTGCTTACCAATACTTCAAGAACACGGCCCGTTTTTCCTTTGTCTTCGCCGGAATTCACGTAAACCATATCTCCTTTTCTAATATGTAATTTTGTCATTACCTGTGATTGTTTAATAGATTAAAGAACTTCAGGAGCCAATGAAACAATTTTCATATTTGTGGTACGAAGCTCGCGCGCTACGGGCCCAAAAATACGGCTTCCTCTCAACTCGCCGGCATTGTTCAAAAGAACGCAGGCGTTATCGTCGAAACGGATGTATGAGCCATCGGCACGTCTTATTTCTTTTTTCGTACGAACAATAATTGCTCTTGTTACTGCACCTTTTTTAATATCGCTAGAAGGGATTACGCTTTTTACAGTCACAACAATAATATCCCCAACCGAGGCGTAACGTCTTCTTGTACCACCTAACACGCGAATGCAAAGTACTTCTTTGGCGCCGCTGTTATCGGTAACTTTTAATCTTGATTCTTGTTGTATCATCTTACTTAGCCCTTTCTATTACTTCAACCACTCTCCATCTCTTTGTTTTGCTCAAAGGACGGGTTTCCATTATACGCACTGTATCGCCAATGTTACAGTCGTTTTTCTCATCATGGGCGTGAAATTTTCTCGTTTTATTAACGAATTTCCCATATATAGGGTGTTTCTCTTTCCATTTTACAGCAACGGTAACGGATTTTTCCATTTTGTTACTGAAAACGACCCCGATTCTTTCTTTTCTTAAATTTCTCGTTTCCATTTATTTGTTTAATCTTTTTTCAGTTCTCTGGCGCGCAACTCTGTTTTAATGCGTGCAATGTTTCTGCGTTTTTCCCTTATTGAACCCGAGTCGTCGAGCGGCGTAATGGTGTGGTTGATTTCTAATTGGTTCAACTCCACTTTTTCTGCCTCTAATCTCTCTTGCAGGTCTTTATCGGATAATTCTTTTAATTCTTCTGTTTTTTTCATTTTGCTTTACGATTTTTTGGCGTAATCATAATCTCTTCTTACTACAAATTTTGTGGTAACAGGCAATTTTTGAGCTGCTAAACGCAAAGCTTCTTTTGCGACGTCGAAAGATACGCCTTCAATTTCAAAAAGAATTCTTCCGGGGGTAACAGGGCTAACGAATCCTTCGGGATTACCTTTACCTTTACCCATACGCACCTCTGCGGGTTTTTTCGTGATCGGCTTATCGGGGAAAATACGTACCCAAACTTGGCCTTGGCGTTGCATGTAACGAGTTACGGCAACACGGGCAGCTTCAATTTGGTTGCCGGTAATCCATTTAGACTCCAACGATTTTATCCCAAAAGAACCGAATGCCAACTCATTGCCACGTCCGGCGTTACCCTTCATGCGGCCTTTCTGTTGTCTTCTGTATCTTGTTTTCTTTGGTTGTAACATATCTTCTTAAGCGTTTTTATTGTTATTAGCTCTTCTGTTTCTTCTGCCTCTGCCACCATCGCCACGGCCGCGGCCGCCTCCATGGTTGTCTTTTTGGGTTGCAAACGAAGGTGCAAGGTCTTTCTTGCCATACACTTCGCCGCGGCAGATCCACACTTTAATACCGATGATTCCTACTTTTGTCAACGCTTCGGCGTGGGCATAATCTATATCGGCGCGGAAAGTATGCAAAGGAGTTCTTCCTTCTTTATACATTTCTGAGCGGGCCATTTCGGCTCCGTTCAAGCGTCCCGATACTTGAATTTTAATGCCTTCGGCACCCATTCTCATAGTGGAAGCAATGGCCATTTTCACGGCGCGGCGATATGCAATTTTTCCTTCTACTTGGCGAGCCACGTTGTTGGCCACGATGATGGCGTCTAACTCGGGCTTTTTAATTTCGAAGATATTGATTTGCACATCTTTATCGGTAATTTTCTTTAATTCTTCTTTCAGTTTATCCACCTCTTGTCCGCCTTTTCCAATGATAATTCCCGGGCGAGCGGTACAAATTGTGATGGTAACCAGTTTCAACGTTCTCTCAATAATAATGCGAGATACACTTGCTTTGGCAAGACGGGCATTCAAATATTTGCGAATTTTGCTATCTTCGAGCAGCGTTTCGCCATAATTGTTTCCGCCGTACCAGTTAGAGTCCCATCCTTTGATGATTCCCAAACGATTTGCTATCGGATTTACTTTTTGTCCCATCTTACGTATTAATTTTGTTCTTCTTTATTATATGTATCTACAACAATGGTAACGTGGTTTGAACGTTTGCGAATTCTGTATCCGCGACCTTGTGGGGCGGGACGCAGTCTTTTTAACATTGAACCTCCGTCAACGGAAATTGTCTTGATATATAATTCGCCACTGTCTGCTTTGCGCTCGTTTTTTTGTTCCCAGTTTGAGATGGCAGAGAGCAACAATTTCTCAATTCTTGCCGATGCCTCTTTATTAGAAAACTTGAGAACACCCAATGCTTTAAACACTTCCATACCGCGCACCATATCTGCAACATAGCGCATTTTGCGGGGCGAGGTGGGCGCGTTTTTCAACACGGCCAAAGCAACATCTTTGCGGCTTTCTTTTCTTCGTTCGGCTGATATTCTTTTTCTAGCACTCATGTTATTTTCTTTCTTTATTTATTGGTTAGTGCCTGATTTTATCTTTTCTTATTACCGGAGTGTCCACGGAACGTGCGTGTTACAGCAAATTCACCCAGTTTGTGTCCAACCATGTTTTCAGTTATATACACGGGAATGAATTTGTTTCCGTTATGCACAGCAATGGTGTGTCCAACAAAATCAGGAGAGATCATAGAAGCGCGCGCCCATGTTTTCACCACGGTTTTTTTACCGCTTTCGTTCATGGCGTTCACTTTTTTCTCTAATTTTAAATTGATATACGGACCTTTTTTTAATGATCTGCTCATAGTTGTTTCTTAAATTAAATCAGATTACTTCTTTTTTCTTCTTTCTACAATGTATTTAGAAGAATGTTTTTTCGGGCTTCTTGTTTTCAAGCCTTTTGAATATATGCCTTTGGGCGATCTTGGGTGGCCTCCCGACGCCTTTCCTTCACCACCACCCATTGGGTGATCAACCGGGTTTTTAACAACACCACGGGTGTGAGGACGGCGGCCGAGCCATCTTGAACGACCGGCTTTACCTGATTTCTCTAAAGCATGGTCCGAATTACCAACGCTTCCAATAGTTGCTTTACATGTGGCCAAAATTTTGCGTACTTCGCCCGAAGGCATTTTCAATACGGCATAACCGCCTTCGCGGGATACCAATTGGGCAAAAGTTCCGGCAGAACGTGCCATTTTCGCTCCTTGTCCGGGGCGTAATTCAATATTGTGAACCACGGTTCCTAACGGTATTACCGCTAAGGGAAGCGTGTTTCCTACTTCGGGAGCCGCATCGCGCCCCGACATCACTGTGGTTCCTACTTTTAGGCCGTTGGGAGCAAGAATGTATGTTTTTTCGCCATCGGCATAATATAGCAGCGCTATGCGTGCCGAGCGGTTGGGATCATATTCTATGCTTTTAACAACGGCAGGAACACCATCTTTTCTCCTCTTGAAGTCGATAATTCTGTAGCGTCTTTTGTGTCCGCCGCCAAGGTAACCGGTGGTCATTTTTCCTTGGTTGTTGCGTCCACCAGAAGCTTTTTTACCAACAACAAGAGACTTCTCCGGTTCACTCGCAGTGATTGAGTCAAATGAACCGATAATCTTGTGTCTTTGCCCCGGTGTAGTGGGCTTTAATTTACGTATTGCCATTTGTTTTTAAATATTGCTAAATAAATCGATTGATTCACCTTGTTTCAAGGTGACAATTGCTTTTTTATACGATGGCGTACGTCCGGTAACCATACCCGATTTTGTGTAGCGGCTTCTCAGCTTGCCATCATATTTCATTGTGTTCACTCTTTCAACGTTTACGTTGTAAAGCGCTTCAACTGCATTTTTAATTTCAACTTTGTTGGCAGTGGGAAGAACAATGAAACCGTAACGGTTTTCAAACTTATCCGTCATTTCGGTTTGCTTCTCTGTGAATATTGGTTTAATAATTACTCCCATTCTTGTTTTCCTCCTTATGCTTTAAATAAGTTATCGATTGCAGCCACAGCAGACTCCGTAAGCACAAGGCTTGCGCAATCCATAATTCTGTATGTGTTTATATCTGAAGCAGTTACAATATTAACTTTTTCCAAATTTCGAGCCGACAAATATACGTTTTTATTTTGACCCGGCAAAACTAAAAGTAGCTTTTTATCAGCAAGTTGTAAGTTTTTTGCAAGCTCCACAAAGTTCTTGGTTTTGGGTTCGTCGAACTCAAAATCTTCTACCACCACAATGGCATTGTTTTTCGCTTTTAACGAAAGAGCCGATTTACGAGCCAATGCTTTCTCTTTCTTGTTAAGCTTAAAGCCATAATAGCGTGGTTGTGGGCCAAAAACACGGCCTCCACCCACCAACAGGGGCGATTTGATATCGCCACGACGAGCGCCGCCACTTCCTTTCTGACGAATGAGTTTGCGCGTGCTTCCGGCAATCTCGTTTCTCTCTTTCGATTTGTGAGTGCCTTGACGACGGTTAGCCCTGTATTGTTTTACATCTAACCAAATAACATGATTGTTAGGTTCAATTCCAAAAATGGAATCATTGAGTGTCACCTTTTTATCTGTTACTTCTCCTTTGATGTTGTATATGCTTAATTCCATTTTATTTTTCTATTGTTACAATTGAACCTTTACTTCCGGGAATGGAACCTTTTACCAACAAAAGGTTGTGTTCCGGTATAACTTTAATTACCTGTAGGTTTTGAACGGTTACACGTTCGTTACCCATTTGTCCTCCCATGCGAGTTCCTTTGAATACTTTGGCGGGATAAGATGCGGCGCCAATTGAACCCGGCGAGCGCATGCGATTGTGCTGTCCGTGTGTGGCTTGTCCTACTCCTCCAAATCCGTGGCGTTTTACAACACCTTGAAAACCTTTTCCTTTTGATGTGCCCGCTACGTCAACGTAAACGGCATCGGTGAAAAGGTCAACAGTGATTTCGGAGCCTAATTTGTAGTCGTCTCCAAATCCTTTGAACTCGGCCAAGTGTCTCTTGGGGCTTACTCCGGCTTTTTTGAAATGGCCTTTTTCGGCATTGGGTGTGTGTTTGTCTTTTTTATCGACAAAACCCAGCTGAACGGCGTCATAACCATCGTTTTCAACGGTTTTTACCTGAGTAACCACGCAAGGACCTACTTCGATAACAGTGCATGGAATGTTTTTTCCCTCGGCACTGAAAACGGATGTCATTCCGATTTTTTTTCCAATTAATCCTGGCATTTCTCTGTTGTTTAAGTCATAACCCCTAAATCCCCTAAAGGGGACTTGATGAGAGGCTATGAATGATTATATACTTATTTTCTAAAATTGAGACTATCCCAAAGTCCCCTTTAGGGGGATTTAGGGGTTGTCTTACACTTTAATTTCTACTTCAACTCCGCTGGGAAGTTCCAATTTCATCAACGCGTCAACGGTTTTAGCGGTAGAGCTGTAAATGTCGATCAGGCGTTTGAATGATGAAAGTTCGAACTGCTCGCGTGATTTTTTGTTCACGAACGTAGAGCGGTTTACGGTAAATATGCGTTTGTGTGTTGGTAACGGAATTGGCCCGCTTACAACCGCGCCCGTAGCTTTTACGGTTTTTACGATTTTTTCGGCTGATTTGTCAACCAAGCTGTAATCGTATGATTTCAGTTTAATTCTGATTTTTTGGCTCATATCTTATTATTGTGAATGAGATTGGTTGAGATTGGTTGAGATTGATAAGTGCAGCCTTAAATCATTCAAGGCCGCCCTTCTTCAATCTTCTTCCATCTTTTTCAATCATATTGTTATTTAATCAAATCTACACGGCCTTTCACTTCCTCCAATACTTTTCTGGCAATAGAAGAAGAAACTTCTTCGAAGTGCGAGAAAGACATGGTGGAAGTCGCGCGTCCCGAGGTGATGGTACGCAACGATGTTACATACCCAAACATTTCGGAAAGCGGCGTTTTCGCTTTTACCACGCGCGCACCAGAACGGTTGGACTCCATGCCTTCAACCTGTCCGCGGCGTTTGTTCAAGTCAGAAATAACATCTCCCATGCTTTCTTCGGGAGTTACCACTTCAACTTTCATAATGGGCTCCATCAAAACGGGGCCTGCTTTTTCGGCTGCACTTTTGAACGCTTGCATAGCGCAAATTTCAAACGACAACTGGTCGGAGTCAACCGCGTGGTACGAACCGTCAATCACCGTTACTTTCAGTTTATCCAGCGCGTAACCGGCAAGCACACCGTTTTTCATCGCGCGTTGGAATCCTTTTTGAATGGAGGGGATGTATTCTTTGGGAATATTACCGCCTTTAACTTCATCGATGAATTGCAATTCGCCTTCGAAGTCTTTGTCGGCAGGTTCCACGCGAACAATCATATCGGCGTATTTACCGCGACCTCCGGTTTGTTTTTTATACGTTTCGCGCAATTCAACAGGTTTGGTAATGGCTTCTTTGTAAGAAACTTGCGGACGGCCTTGGTTGGCTTCCACCTTGAATTCGCGTTTCAAACGGTCGATAATAATTTCCAAGTGCAACTCACCCATTCCCGAAATAACGGTTTGTCCGGTTTCTTCATCGGTTTTAACGGTAAATGTGGGGTCTTCTTCGGAAAGTTTGGCCAAACCGGTTGACAGTTTATCCAAGTCTTTCTGTGTTTTGGGTTCCACCGCGATACCAATTACGGGATCGGGGAAGTCCATAGATTCGAGCACAATGGGGTGTGCTTCATCGCACAAGGTGTCTCCGGTGCGAATGTCTTTAAAACCAACGCCCGCGCCAATATCGCCACATCCGATAAATTCTTTCGGATTTTGCTTGCTGGAGTGCATTTGGAATAAACGTGAAATACGCTCTTTCTTTTGCGAACGCGGATTATACACATAAGAACCGGCATCTAATTCTCCGGAATAAACACGGAAAAAGCAAAGACGGCCTACATATGGGTCGGTGGCAATTTTAAACGCCAACGCGCACATGGGCTCGCTGGGATCGGGATGACGCACAATTTCTTTGTTAGGATCGCGAGGGTCTGTACCCACAATAGCGTCTGTGTCCATCGGGCTTGGCAAATACGCGCAAACAGCGTTCAACAATGTTTGCACCCCTTTGTTTTTAAATGATGAGCCGCAAATAACGGGGTTCATCTCCATTGACAAGGTGCCTTTTCTGATGGCTGTTCTGATTTCCTCTTCCGTGATTGAGTCGGGATCATCGAAGAATTTCTCCATCAACGCGTCATCGAACTCGGCGATGGTTTCGAGCATTTTCTCACGCCATTCTTGGGCTTCTGCCAATAATTCGGCGGGGATTTCCGTTACGTCGTAATCGGCGCCCATAGTTTCGTCGTGCCAATAAAGGGCTTTCATTGTCACCAAGTCAACCACTCCTTTGAAGCTTTCTTCGGCGCCAATGGGTATTTGAATGGGGCACGGCGTTGCGCCCAATACTTCTTTTAATTGACGAACCACATCGAAAAAGTTAGCCCCCGAACGGTCCATTTTATTCACATAGGCAATGCGGGGTACTTTGTATTTGTCGGCTTGGCGCCAAACGGTTTCCGATTGGGGTTCAACACCTCCCACCGCGCAAAAGGCGGCCACAGCTCCGTCAAGAATACGCAATGAGCGCTCTACCTCTACGGTAAAGTCAACGTGCCCCGGAGTGTCAATCAAGTTAATTTTATACGTTTGGCCATCATATTTCCAACTGGTGGTGGTTGCGGCCGAGGTAATGGTAATACCACGCTCCTGCTCTTGTTCCATCCAGTCCATTGTTGCGGCGCCATCGTGCACTTCCCCAATTTTATGGGTCAATCCGGTATAGAACAAAATACGTTCAGACGTGGTTGTTTTACCGGCATCGATGTGCGCCATAATGCCAAGATTTCGTGTATATTTTAATGTATCTTTTGAACCTTTACTCATCTTTTTTACCTCTATCTGTTAAAATCTGAAATGTGCAAAAGCTCTGTTTGCTTCTGCCATACGATGCATATCTTCTTTACGTTTGAATGATCCGCCTTGTCCGTTGTACGCATCAACAATTTCAGCCGCCAATTTGTCGGCCATTGTTTTGCCTCCTCTTTTGCGCGAAAAGAGTATGAGGTTTTTCATTGAGATGGATTCTTTTCTGTCGGGGCGAATTTCTGTAGGTACTTGAAATGTTGCACCGCCAACACGGCGTGACTTCACTTCAACTTGTGGTGTAATATTATCCAATGCGGCTTTCCATATTTCGAGGGCCGATTTTTCTTCGTTTGGCAATTTAGCCTTTACAGTTTCCAACGCGGAATAGAAAATATCGAAGGAGATGCTTTTCTTTCCGTCGAACATAAGGTGGTTAACAAACTTTGTTACCCTTACATCACCATAAACCGGATCCGGGAGGATCTGTCTTTTTTTTGGTTTTGACTTTCTCATTGTTTAATAAATTTCGTGTTGTGTTTGGCTGCCTTTAGCTGTCTTCAACGATTCCGCCGAATCATTTACTCAACCTATCATAAGTAGCGTATTCCAAATATTTCAACAACAATTATACATTTACTTTGTTTTAAAATTTACTGCTTCGGGTTATCTATGATTATTTTTTAGCCGAACCAGCTTTAGGACGTTTAGCCCCATACTTAGAGCGACGTTGTGTACGCCCGCTTACACCGGCTGTATCCAACGTGCCACGCACAATGTGATAACGCACACCCGGCAAGTCTTTTACACGGCCTCCGCGAACAAGCACAATGGAGTGCTCTTGCAGGTTGTGCCCTTCGCCCGGAATGTATGCATTCACTTCCTTTGAGTTAGTTAAACGTACACGTGCCACCTTTCTCATCGCTGAGTTTGGTTTTTTGGGAGTTGTTGTGTACACTCTCACGCACACACCGCGACGCTGCGGACAAGAGTCCAACGCCGGCGATTTGCTTTTCTCCGTAAGTACGTTACGTCCTTTTCTTACTAATTGTTGAATTGTAGGCATTTTCTACTTTCTTTTTTACTTATTTGTTTTTATGTTTACTATTCAAATTTTACGTTCAACACGTCAAGCAAGGATACAATAATTCCCTGATTATCACAAAGTAACCTTTTGGTTGAAGTGAAAAACGGCACAAAATTACAAATAATCAGTAAGATATGCAAACAATCGGGAATATTTTTGCTCAAAAAATTGGATTAATTTTTTAGCAGAAAAAAATTGTTTCCTATAAAAAATGAAAAAAACAAGGTTCAGATAAATAATTGAAATATTTTTGCATATTAGGTGTAACTTTTTTAATTCTCGGCCGTCATTATATAATGAGTAACGATACTTTCCATACGATTATTCTGCCTTTGAAAGATAAACTCTTCAGGTTTGCATATAGTATTGTTAGAGAACAAACTGAAGCCGAAGACATTACTCAAGACGTGTTGCTGAAACTTTGGGATAAAAAAGAACTGTGGAACCAAGTTGAAAACTTGGAAGCATATTGCTTCAGAACTACAAGAAATATGGCCATCGATAGGCTTGCCTCCATGGCAATCAGAAAAAATGAGCGATTTGAGCCGGAAAAGGAAGACCTGTTTTTTGTAGACGAACATTCGCCCTCCCACGAAATGGAACATCGGGAACAAGTCGCGCTGATTGAACAAAGCATCGACACACTGCCCGACACGCAGAAAATGGTGTTTCGACTTCGCGAAATAGAAGGGTTGAGCTACCGAAATATTGCCGAAAGTTTAGACATAAGCGAAGATTTGGTGAAAATAAGCCTTTTCAGGGCACGAAAGAAAATAAAAGAATTATTATCGGGGTATCATAACAATGAATACTGAACATATATATACATTAATAAATAGGTACTGGAACTGCGAAACATCGGTTGCAGAAGAAGCGGAGTTAAAGGCGTTTTTCTCCGGCAACTCCGTTCCCGATGATTTAAAGCATTATATCCCCTTGTTTGGATATGTGGCAAAAGAAAAAGCCGTGTCTCTCAGCGCCGGTTTCGACGCAAAGTTAAACGCTGCCATAGAAGCCAAAGCCACTGAGAACAAAAATCCGGTGCTACGCGCTTTTGCGCCCTTGTTGCGGATTGCCGCTTCAGTACTTCTGATTTTGGGATTGGGAATAGGTTTATTCTTTATTTCGAAAGAAAACAACGACAACGCCTATTTTGCCGAGACATCGTCTCAAAGCGTCAACGACGCGCTGCTGGAAGCCGGCCACGCACTGGAAAAATTATCGCACGCGTTGCAATTGAGCGAGTCGGCATCGATAAAAACCATCCAACACATTGAAGAACTGGATATTGACTGGGCCTCTTTGGATGCTCCGCAGCAACCGGCGAATCCTGAAACGGAAACAGAAAACGAAAAAATCAGTTTATGATGAAAACGTTACTGCTCATAAGTACTTTGCTTTTTTCCTTATCGGTGTCGGCTGATAACTTTGTCACCACCTTCATTGATAAGTATGTGGAAGACAAACGCCCCGTAAACAACGTGAACATTGGCAAAACCATGCTCAACGAAATGGCGGAAAACGCCACCGATGAAGAGCTAAAGAATATGTTTGAAGATTTAAACAGCATTCGCATCATAACCACGGAGAAAAAAAGAGATTCACGCTATTATTTTAAGAAAGCAAACCAACTGATTAAAGAAGCATATAGCGATTACGAAGAAGTGGTTTCGGTAAATGAACGGAAATCGAAAACGCACGTAATTATGAAAAAATTAGATGACGAAACGGAAAACCTTATTCTGATTTCGTTGGACGATAAAGACAAGCTGACCATTCTTTCAGTATCGGGCAAAGTGGATTTCAAATCCTTGGCGAAGCTATCCAAATCATTGAAAGATGAAAAAGAGATGACCGAAGATGAACAGCCCGAAGCAGGGGATTAAACATACATTATAGTCGAAGATAAATAACTTTTTTCTTTTTTATATTTAAACGATGAATAGGCGACCGAACGTGAGTTTAGTCGTCTATTGCTTTTATATATGGGTGAAGTGAATTCCGATTCGCCGTGTTTACGTTCATATGCACAAACCCATCCTCCCCAAACAAAAAAAACTCCGCCGAGGGCGGAGTCAGTTCTATTTTCTTTTTAAACGATGAATAGGCGACAAACGTGCCTTTTCAAAAACACCACAAAGATACTTCTTAAAATAAAATGAAAGAATATTTTTTGTTAATTTTTTAAGGTTGTGTTCTCATAGGCGGCCGTGAATTAACAGGGTTTTGCAAAGTGTTGATGCGCCAACAAAACCGTATTTTTTAAATATTCATATTCCAGTTCAAGGCATTCGCTAAAAATTCCCGTTCCCATGTT
The DNA here is from genome assembly GCA_023388315.1 of Bacteroidota bacterium. Taxonomy (GTDB): domain Bacteria; phylum Bacteroidota; class Bacteroidia; order Bacteroidales; family Dysgonomonadaceae; genus JAEWGM01. Next base: position 52,365 of record JAEWGM010000033.1, read on the forward strand.
GTCGTCGATCTGCGCTTCGGTCCACAATTTGCCGTTTTTCAGGTGCAGCGCGTTAAATGCTTCATCATCATTAATATCTGAAACGTAGAGAAAAATCAATCGTTTTGTGTAAGCGTTTTCAAAAATATACTTCAACAAAAACCGCAAAGGAATATCATCAACACCCGTCTCTTTTCTAATGGCATTATGCACCGCCTCATCCAATTCGTGCTTAAATTTCATATACTTCTCAAAAGGATAATCCAACTTTCCCGGATCCAATATGCGCGATGGGTCTCTTTTTTTCAGATAAATTTTCCCTTTGTGAATAAGGGCCACCCGAACCACGGGATGCATGAACTTGTTTTTTAAATCCCGAGTTACCGATTTAGCTACTTTTCCGGTAACGGCACCTTTTTCGTTTACCACGGGAAGCCATTCTTCGTCATACAACTTCTTATCGAGAATATTTAACCGAATGACTTCCATTATCATAATAACAACGATGAGTATCTGCGCTACGCCCAACGCGATGATGCGGTTTGCGGCAGCAACGTACTCATATCCGAAAACGAAAAACAACAAAATAAGCAGCAAATGAATGGATAAGCCATATTGCGATTGAAACGCCACCCTGAACGACTCGCTGAGATAGTTTTTGAGAACCAGATTTTCGCTTTTCGCCAATCGATGCACAATCTTCGGCCTAGTAAGCCGCGTGAAAATAATGCTGAGCACAAAAATTATTTCCACGGCAATGAATATCATAAAGTTACTCAACCGTTGAAAAATAAAAAAAGAGAGAATGAGCGAGATCGCAAAAGTGAAGATAGAAATATCGTATATGAGGCGGCTATACCTTTTCACCACAAAATAGCCCACCACCGATAACGCCAATCCAATCAACAGAGCTATGCGTGTGTCAATCAGCCCCAGAATAAGTGAAAAGACGAGCAGTGGTGTGAGCCCGAATGCAGGATTTCTTAATATTTTATGTATGCCGGATGAATCTCCCATTTTATAAACACCTTCTTTGTAGTACTAAGCCGAAGCTCCTTAATTATATAACTTCGCCCTTTCCTATAACAATAAGAGGTAAGACATGGTTTATACGAATTTGTCATATTAACAACAAAAAGGTGATTTTGTTTGCACAAAAAAAGAACTATTGCAAAAATCCATTGCAATAGCTCCTTAATTATGAGGGAAAGACGAGTCCTTTAGAGATTGTCCTTATAAAATCGTATCACCTTTTCATATAAATACTCGCGCGCGTTTCCTCCTGAAATAAAATGGTCTTTATCGGGGAAGTAAAACATATCGAAGTGTTTTCCGGCAGCAATAAGCGCACGAGAATACTCCACCGCGTTTTGGAAATGCACGTTATCGTCGGCCGTACCGTGAATAAGCAGCAGGTTTCCTTCCAAGTTTTCGGCAAGTTTCACTGCAGAACCGTTATCGTAACCCGACGCGTTTTGTTGCGGCGTGCGCATAAACCGTTCGGTGTAAACCGTGTCGTAGAAACGCCAATCGGTAACAGGCGCAATGGCCACGCCGGCTTTAAAGGCTCCGTTTCCGCGGCTCATGCTCATGAGCACGTTGTAACCGCCGTAACTCCACCCCCAAATTCCGATGCGCCCGGCGTCCACATACGGTAAGGTGCCCAAATAACGGGCGGCGGCAACCTGATCGTCCGATTCCTGGATGCCCAAATTCATATAAGTGCTTTTGCGAAACTCCTCGCCTCGGGCGCCGGTTCCACGGCCGTCAACCGATGCCACAACGATATCTTCATTGAGCAACGCGTAATACCAATCCACGCCAAAGCGGTCGTACACTTGCTGCGAATTGGGGCCACTATATTGAACCATTACCACCGGGTATTTTTTGGAAGGATTGAAGTTTTTCGGCTTCAATATCCAGCCGTTCAATTTGGTGATGCCATCGGCAGCGTTTACACTAATCCACTCTTTTTGCGGCAATTGTGCAGATGACAGTAGGTTTCTCACCGCTTGATTTTCTTCTAACACCCTGATTTGTTTTCCGTTGGCATCGTGCAGCGAAATTACGGTGGGCGTTTGAGCGTCTGTCCATCGGTTCACGAAAAATTTTCCATTTTCGCTAAACGAAGCGGTGTTGAAACCCGATTGTTGCGACAGTTTTTGCGGCTGCCCTTTATCGATATTTATTTTGTAGATGTTTCGTTTTAAAGGGCTTTCATCGGCAGCCGAATAAAAAACGTTTCCGCCTTGCGCATCCACTGCCAATAACGCGGTAACGTCGTAATTGCCCGATGTGAGTTGTTTTTGTAACGCGCCCGACAATCCGTAGATATAGATGTGGCTAAAACCGTCTTTTTCCGATACATACGTGAACCTGTCGTTCAAGAAATGGATGGAGTTCAGCCAGTCTGAATCCACATAATATTTATTATCTTCTCGTAACACCAATTTTGCCACCGTGGTGCGCGGGCTCACAAAGTACATATCGAAACGGTTTTGGTCGCGGTTCAGCGTCATCACAGCCAATTGGTCGGCATCGTTGGTGAACTTAATTCGTGGAATATAGCCATCGGTTTCCAACGGAACATCCATGGTGCGCGTGGTGCGTGCTTCAATATCGAATATGCGAAGTTCCACGGTTGAGTTTTTCTCTCCCGGTTTTGGGTATTTAAATTGATAGTAATCAGGATATAATTGTTGGTTGTATGTTTGGAAAGAAAACTGCTTTACATCCGACTCGTTGGTGCGCACGAAAGCCAACAACCGGTTATCGGGCGAAAACTCCATTAACCGTGTGGTGCCGAATTCTTCTTCGTAAACCCAATCGGTGGCACCGTTAATGATTTTGTTGTTTTCACCGTCTTTGGTTACTTGCGATTCGGTATCGAAATCGAATTTGGTGAGCCAAATATTGTTGTCAATCACGTAGGCCAGCATTCTGCCATCGGGTGAAAAAGTAGGAATCATTTGTTTTGACGCGTGTTGCGTAAGTTTTCTTACTAGGTTGCGGCGAACATCGTGATAGTAATAAGTGGCGCGAAATGAGTGGCGATAAATTTGTTCTCGATCGCGATAAACCAAAACCCGGTGTTCATCGGGCCCAACCAAAAAACCTTGGAACGTATCAAAATTGCATTCGCGTGCCGTGCGCGTATTGAAAAGCGTGTCAACGGCATTTCCGGTTGCGTAAGCAAATTTTATCACCGCCGTATTTTCGGGATTCATTTGGTAATAGTGCATCCCGTCGGCCGACGACTCCATGTGTTTCACTCCCCGGGCAGAGAATTTCCCGCTTACAATATCGTTTAATGTGTAGTTTTGTGCCTGCAGTGTGAAAAAGCAAGCGCATAAGCAAAGAGATAGAAAAGTTTTCATCATAAAAAGTTAGACTTTGTATAGTTCTTGTTTCCTTAAAAATATATTGCAAAGTAATAATAAAAAGTGTTATAACCGATGCTTCAAAAATAAAAGGTAGCTATAAACTTCTTTTTTCACAAAAATTATGATTACTTTTGCACCGTTATTCCGAAAACCATTACAAAGCATTGTTTTTATGATTGAGCATCAAGGCGTCATATCAAACATTTCGGGTAATACAATATCCGTCAAAATCTTACAGCAATCGGCTTGCAGTACCTGCCACGCAAAGGGCGCGTGTATGGCAGCCGACTCCAAAGAAAAAGTGGTGGATGTGGTGGATGGCAGCGGACGCTACAAAATAAACGACTTGGTAACCATAGAAGGAAAAGAATCCATGGGTTACAAAGCGGTTCTATGGGCATTCGTCATTCCCTTATTCATCATCATACTGATGCTTATTGTTACTACCTCCGTATGGAATTTCGCGGAAACACAAGCCGCTCTATCTTCCATCATCGCCTTGGCTCCCTATTACGCACTCTTGTATGTGTTGCGGAATAAAATGGCAAAAACTTTTAAATTCACTATCAAAACCAACCATTGATATTATGAGTATTTTACTTTCTGCCGTTGCTACTTTAAGCGCCATTGGCGCCGGAAGTGCAGCCATTCTATATTTTGTGGGCCGAAAATTCCACGTGGAAGAAGACCCGCGCATTGCCGAAGTAAACGAAGCCTTGCCTGCCGCCAACTGCGGTGGATGTGGATTCCCCGGCTGTGCGGCGTTTGCCGCCGCTACGGTTGCTGCCGAAAACCTCGATGACTTGTTTTGCCCCGTGGGCGGACAAGAAACGATGAACCGAGTAGCCGAAATTTTAGGTAAAACTGCCGCCAACGCGGCAAAAAAAATAGCCGTGGTGCGCTGTAACGGCACGTGCGAGCACCGTCCCCGCCTGAACATTTACGATGGCGCCGGCAGTTGCGCCATAGCCGCCTCATTATATGGTGGTGACACGGGCTGCTCGTATGGTTGCTACGGATTGGGTGACTGCGTTGACTCCTGCACGTTCGACGCCATTCACATGAACCCCGAAACCATGCTCCCGGAAGTAGTGGAAGACAAGTGCACGGCGTGTGGCGCCTGCGTAAAAGCGTGCCCTAAAGACCTTATCGAACTGCGCAAGCAAGGGCCAAAATCGCGCCGCATTTTTGTGAGTTGCATGAACAAAGACAAAGGCGCCGTAGCCAGAAAAGCGTGCTCCGTGGCTTGCATCGGATGCTCCAAATGCGTGCAGGCCTGTCCGTTTGAAGCCATCACACTGGAAAACAACTTAGCTTATATCATAGACGACAAATGCAGGCTTTGCAGAAAATGCGTGCCTGTGTGCCCAACCAATGCCATTTGGGAACTCAATTTCCCACCAAAAAAAGAAACACCTCCCGCCCCCAAAGGCGAAGAAGTGGTAACGAACGCATAAGGCATTGCTGTTCTAAATCCAATACACATCCTTATTATTTAAGTAGGAAAACAATATATGATGTTAAAAACATTTCGAATTGGCGGAATCCATCCGAAAGAGCATAAACTCTCGGCGGGAAAAGCAATACAACCCATTGCCATTCCCGCGCAGGTGGTTATTCCGTTGGCTCAACACATTGGCGCTCCCTGCCAACCCGTGGTAAAAAAAGGCGATACGGTAAAAGCGGGCACACTCATCGGTAAAACCGTGGGATATGTGTCGGCAAACATTCATTCATCCGTTTCGGGTACCGTGCTTAAAATTGATAAAACGATGGATGCCAGTGGCTACCGTCGTGACGCTGTGTTCATTAAAGTAGAGGGCGATGAGTGGGAACCCACCATCGACCGCAGCGAAACGCTGGTAAAAGAATGCACGCTCTCGCCGAAAGAGATTATCGATAAAATAGCGGCGGCAGGCATCGTGGGAATGGGTGGTGCCACCTTCCCATCGCACGTAAAACTCACGCCCCCTCCCGGCACAAAAGCCGAAATACTGATTATCAACGCAGTGGAATGCGAACCGTATCTCACATCGGACCACGCGCTGATGCTCGAAAAAACCGAAGAAATTCTTGTGGGTATTTCCATTTTAATGAAAGCCGTGAATGTAAACAAAGCGGTTATCGGCATAGAAAACAACAAGAAAGACGCTATTGATAAATTCTCGCAAGCGGCAAAAGCATACTCCGGCATTGAAGTGCAAGCGCTGAAAGTGCAGTATCCTCAAGGCGGTGAAAAACAACTCATCGATGCCGTTATCGGGCGTCAGGTGGCAAGCGGAGCGCTGCCCATCTCAGTGGGTGCCATCGTGCAAAATGTGGGTACAACTTTTGCCGTGTATGAAGCCATACAAAAAAACAAACCCTTGTTTGAACGCGTAGTAACGGTTACCGGAAAAGACGTGAAAAATCCGTGCAACGTGCTTTCGCGCATCGGCATTCCCCTAAACGATCTTATTGAGTTTGCCGGCGGCGTGCCCGAAACCACAGGGAAAATTGTGAGCGGCGGTCCCATGATGGGAAAAGCCATTGCCAGCACCGACATACCGGTTACCAAAGGCACATCGGGCATATTGCTTATCCCCACATTAGAGTCCAAGCGTAACAGGATGAAAGATTGCATCCGCTGCGGCAAGTGCGTAAATGTTTGTCCAATGGGCCTGAACCCCACATTTTTAATGAACCTTACCGAATACGAAGTCTGGGACAGGGCCGAAAAAGGACGCATAACAGATTGCATTGAATGTGGCTCTTGCTCTTACACGTGCCCGGCCGACCGCCCCCTACTCGATTATATTCGTTTGGGGAAAGGAAAAGTAATGGCCATTGTGAGGGCGAGGAAGGGATAAGGGCGTTGAGCATTGAGCGGTGGGCACTGGGCGTTGAACATTGAGCGGTGGGCGCGTTGAGATAACCCGTAATACTACAATTTATGAGAGTAGATGTTTTTCGATTTGAAAATCTGGAGATTTGGAAAGATGCGATTGCCGTCTCAATAAAATTGTTGAATATTACATCTTGCACATTAAAGGACTTTTAAAAAACGAAGAAAAAGAAAAAATATATGAAGAGTTGATGGTTCTCAATAAAAGAATCGCAACATTTCGCAAAACACTATTGTAAAATAAAAGAAAAGCAAAAGAAAATCGGCTAAGGCACTGCCCTACGCCCTTTGCCCTTTGCTCTACGCATTTTATGGAAAAAGCAAACAGAAAATGTTAACAAAAGAAGATATCATATCCACCATCAAAATTCATAAGCCCGAATTTACAAAACTTGGGGTGAAAGATATCGGATTATTCGGTTCTTTTGCTAGAACTCAACAATCTGGCCAAAGTGATATTGATATTTTGATTGATTTCATAGACCCTTCGAAAGAAAATTTCGACAACTTCATGGCTGTTTGCGATATGTTTGAGCATATTTTCAAAAACATAAAAATAGACATCGTCACCAAAAACGGATTAAGCCCGCACATCGGGCCCCAAATATTAAAAGAAACCCTTTTTGTATGAAAAATCCCATTGAATATTTAAAACATATAAACGATGAATGCAATTTCATTTTATCGGTTATAACAGAGGATGTTTCGTGGGATGATTTCATTGAAGATGAAGTCTTGAAAAGAGCGGTGGTAAGAAGTTTAGAGATTATCGGCGAAGCATCCAAGAAAATAACGGCTGACGTTAAAATTAAATGGAGCACCATCAAGTGGAAAAACATGGCCGGAATGCGCGACCGATTAATTCATGATTATATGGGAATAAATTACTTAATTGTTTGGGATGTAGTTAAAAATAAAATCCCGGAATTAAGTCAACAAATAAAAGAAGTTATTCAATTAGAACTAAAAACTAACTAATAATTTATAGGGTAAGTTCCCGGATGGGAATTCAATGGCAATATGAACAGTAAACTCATCGTCTCCCCGTCGCCGCACGTGCACAGCGGAGACAGTATCGAAAAAAACATGTACGGCGTGCTCATCGCGCTTATTCCGGCGTTTTTGGTGGCCGTATATGTATTCCGGTTAGATGCCGTGATTATTACGGCGTTATCCGTGTTATTCTGCATGGGGTTTGAATACCTCATCGCCAAGTACATAATGAAAAAGCAGCCTACGGTTTTCGACGGTTCCGCGATCATCACCGGCGCGTTGTTGGCTTTTAACGTGCCATCGAATTTGCCGATATGGATTTTGGCATTGGGATGCCTTTTCTCCATTGGCGTGGTAAAAATGGCTTTCGGCGGACTGGGAAACAACATTTTCAATCCCGCTATAGCGGGACGTATTTTCCTGCTCATTTCGTTTCCCGCGCAAATGACCACATGGCCCGCGCCCAACATCGGCGCCATTACCGATGCCGTATCCTCGGCCACCGTTTTATCCGATTTAAAATTCAACCCCGACGCGCTGCCCGCCATGGGCAATATGTTCCTCGGGCTGGAAGGCGGTTCCATTGGTGAAATGAGCGCGTTGGCACTTCTTATCGGCTTGGTTTATCTGCTGATAAAGAAAATCATCACGTGGCATATCCCCATCTCCATTCTGGTATCGGTTGCTGCTTTCACGGGCATTTTGTACCTCATCAGTCCCGAACCGCAATACAATCCGCTCATCCATCTGTTTTCCGGAGGATTGATGCTGGGAGCCGTATTTATGGCTACGGACTACGTTACATCGCCTTTAACCAAATCGGGAATGCTCATTTTTGGCGTAGGCATTGGCGTGGTTACCGTTTGCATCAGGCTGTGGGGCGCGTATCCCGAAGGCGTTTCATTCGCCATTCTGCTTATGAACGCTTTCACGCCGTTAATCAATACATACACAACACCTAAAAGATTTGGGGAGGTAGTAAAAAATGGCTAAGTTAAAATCCACATTTAAAAATATGTTCCTTTCGCTATTCAGCATCTGCTTGGTGGTGGCTGTTTTATTGGCGCAAGTGAACAAGATGACGGCCAAGCCCATTGCCGAGGCGCAAGCGCTGAAATTGGAAAACGCCATAAAAGAAGTGGTTCCTGAGTTCGATAATAATCCGGTGAATGAAGCCTATAAAATGGCAACAGCAACAGGCGACTCGCTCTTGGTTTACCCTGCAAAAAAAGGAGATGAAGTGGTGGGTTTTGCCGTAAACAGCTATTCCAACAACGGATTTAGCGGAAACATTCAGGTGATGGTGGGATTCGATATGCAAGACAAGGTGGTGAATTACGCCGTACTTTCGCACGCCGAAACTCCCGGATTGGGTTCTAAAATGAACGAGTGGTTTCGCGATAATACCAAGCCCAACCAATCAATTATCGGAAGAAACCTTTCGGAAGGAAACTTGGCCGTTTCCAAAGACGGCGGACAAATTGATGCCATCACCGCATCTACCATCACATCGCGCGCATTTTTAGAGGCGATAAACAGGGCCTACGCGGTGTACAAAGAAAGCGACACCCACTCAGGTGCCACAGAAATAGAATCAATTGAGGAAGGAGGGATAGATAATGAGTAGGAACTTAAAAATTATTGTGAACGGAATCATCAAGGAGAACCCCATTTTTGTGCTTCTCTTGGGAATGTGTCCCACTTTGGCCACCACCAGCTCCGCCGTTAATGGAATGAGTATGGGCTTGGCCACGATGTTTGTTCTCATTTGTGCCAATGTTACCATTTCGCTGTTGAAAAACCTCATTCCCGATATGGTGCGCATTCCGGCATATATTGTAGTGATAGCCACGTTTGTAACCGTTGTTGAGATGGTGATGAAAGCCTATGTGCCGGCTTTGGCCGACAGTTTGGGGATTTTCATTCCGCTTATTGTGGTGAACTGTATTGTGTTGGGGCGGGCCGAAGCGTTTGCCTCTAAAAACAAGGTTTTTGCTTCATCGTTGGATGGGTTAGGCATCGGTTTGGGATTTACGTTGGCGCTCACTTTGTTGGGTGCTGTGCGCGAGTTGTTGGGGACGGGCAAAATCTTCTCCGTTACCATCTATCCCGAACAATTCGGGTCATTGCTATTCGTGTTAGCGCCGGGCGCTTTTATCGCGTTGGGGCTTTTAATTGCCGTGTTTAATCAATTACAAAGAAAATAAAACGGGTTGCGGGTTACGAGTTGCGAGTTACGGGTTGCGTACTCTAAACTACAAACTGCAAACTCTGAACTCTGAACTCAAAACTTTAAACTCTGAATCCAGAACTTAAAAGAATATGGAATACATTGGAATTATTATAGTTGCCATTTTTGTAAACAACATTGTTTACTCTCAATTTTTAGGAATTTGTCCGTTCTTGGGCGTTTCCAAAAAAGTGGATACCGCCATCGGGATGGGGCTTGCCGTTACTTTTGTACTCACCATTGCCACCATTGTTACTTTTCTTATTCAAAAAGGCGTGCTTGAGCCCTTCGGGTTGGGATATTTGCAAACCATTTCGTTTATTTTGGTCATCGCCTCTTTGGTGCAAATGGTTGAAATTATTTTGAAAAAAGTATCTCCCGCGTTGTATCAAGCTTTGGGTGTTTTCCTGCCACTCATTACCACCAACTGTGCCATTCTGGGGGTAGCCATTTTGGTGATTCAAAAAGACTATAACCTGTTGCAATCGGTAGTTTTTGCCATTGCCACATCCATTGGTTTCAGCTTGGCTCTGATTATTTTTTCGGGCGTACGCGAACAGCTTTCGCTTACTAAAGTGCCCAAAGCGATGCAGGGAATTCCCATCGCTCTTATCACTGCAGGAATCATCGCGATGGCATTTATGGGTTTTTCAGGAATCGATGGAGCCTTCAAGTAACACACATAGAATCAATAGACAAAACGCCCGTTTTTTACAAACCGTGGCGTTTTTTTATGCATGTAATTGTGGAACATCGTTTTTATCCGAAATAAGCCGCAAGACGTTAAACCAAACCACGTGTTAGTTGTCTTAATGATAAAGAAAATTAATAACTCTCTAAAAATTACGAATATGAAAGCTTTAAGAAACACCCTAATTCTCGCGTTTGTTGCAATGATTGCATCATCTTGCATGTCTTTACAAGGCGGGGCGTATTCTCAAGGAAATTATGGTTATGATAGAGATTATGGTTATTACGATGACGATGATCGGTATTATGACGATGGTTACAACCAAAGGGGAATAAGCTTCCAAACGTTTTATAATGAATTGCGTCCTCACGGAAGATGGATACAAGACCGCAATTACGGACACGTATGGGTTCCCAGTGTAGGCAGAAACTTTCATCCTTACAGCACCAATGGCTATTGGGTGATGACCGATTACGGAAACACATGGGTATCTAACTACTCTTGGGGTTGGGCGCCGTTCCACTACGGAAGATGGTTCTACGACGACTTCTACGGTTGGGCGTGGGTTCCAGGTTACGAGTGGGCACCGGCTTGGGTAAGCTGGAGAAGCGGTGGCGGATACTATGGATGGGCACCTTTAGGCCCTCGCATGGGAATCAGCATCAACATTCACTTGCCGAACTCTTACTGGGTATTTTTACCTAACAGATATATGTATCATCGCAATATGCATAGATACTACAACCGTTACAGCCCCAGCATCTACAACCGTACCACTATTGTAAACAATACGTACATATATAACGATAACCGCTATTACAGTGGCCCCAGTGCACAAGATTATGAGCGCGAAACCGGCAGGCGGGCAACCGTTCGCAGGCTCGAAAGCTCGGGCAATCGTTCGGGAAGGGGAACTCAAGTTAGCGACAGAGCGGTAAGCGTGTATCGTCCTGAAGTATCAAGGGACAGAAACGCGGCAACCAGATCGGTTAACAGAGAAGCCTCAGCCACACGAAGGGCCACCACAAGCGAAAGAGCCGTTAGCAACACGCGCTCATCCAGCACCAGAAGCGTTAGTGGTACCACCGGCACTCGCTCATCTTCTGCAACTAACCGCAATAGCTCCGTACAACCAAGCCGGCAGAGTACAAACTCCAGAGCCGGCACGGTAAACCAATCAACACGGAGCACGCAGCCAAGCAGAAGCACAATTGAGCAACCGCGCAACACGAGCACCAGTCGTTCTTCAAGCGTGAACACGCCAACAAGAACAACCACGAACTCAAGCCGTTCCTCAAGTGTGAGCACGCCAAGAACAAGCACAAACCGCAATGCTACAGTTAGGCAGCAAAGCCAGCCTAGCAGCAGCTCACGAAGCACAACGGTGACGCCACGTACTTCAACGAGCAGAAGCTCAAGCAGCCCCTCCGCCGTAAGGTCTCAAAGCTCAACGAGCAGAAGCTCCGGTAATGCCACGGTAAGATCATCACAAAGTTCTTCAAGCAGAAGTAGCGCTTCCGCTTCCAGAAGCAGCAATGAAAATAGCCGCTCAACATCAGGCAGGACATCAACCTCTTCCAGAGGCAGATAACTAAGTCAATGTGTGTAAATGCAAAGGCCGCCCAATTTCGGGCGGCCTTTTCTATGTGTGTCTAATATATAGAAGTCTAACAATCTACTTCGCAAAACTCACAGCGCGCGTTTCGCGAATAACGGTAATTTTTACTTGTCCGGGATAGGTCATTTCCGTTTGGATTTTGCGGGCAATCTCCGATGACAATTTTTCCGTATCTTGGTCGTCAATTTTATCGGCACCCACAATTACACGGAGTTCGCGGCCGGCCTGGATGGCGTATGTTTTCACCACGCCGGGGTACGAAAGCGCTAAGTTCTCCAGGTCGTTCAACCGTTTGATGTACGCTTCCACAATCTCGCGGCGTGCGCCGGGGCGAGCACCTGAAATGGCGTCGCAAACCTGCACGATGGGCGCCAACAAAGTGGTCATTTCCACCTCATCGTGGTGCGAACCGATGGCGTTGCAAATATCCGGTTTCTCTTTGTACTTTTCCGCCAGTTTCATTCCCAGCACTGCGTGCGGAAGTTCGGGCTCATCGTCGGGCACTTTGCCGATATCGTGCAGCAAACCGGCGCGTTTGGCTTTTTTGGGGTTCAGCCCAAGTTCCGACGCCATAATGGCACACAGGTTGGCGGTTTCACGCGAGTGTTGCAACAAGTTTTGTCCGTAAGAAGAACGATATTTCATTTTGCCCACCATACGGATCAATTCCGGATGAAGACCGTGGATACCCAAATCGATTACCGTGCGTTTGCCGGTTTCCACTATTTCTTCCTCAATTTGTTTTTTCACTTTCGACACCACTTCTTCAATGCGTGCCGGGTGGATACGTCCGTCGGCAACCAGTTGGTGAAGCGAGAGGCGGGCAATTTCACGCCGCACGGGGTCGAAACCGGAAAGCACAATGGCTTCGGGCGTGTCATCCACCACAATCTCAACGCCTGTGGCGGCTTCCAGCGCGCGAATGTTTCTCCCTTCGCGTCCTATGATGCGTCCTTTCACCTCATCTGAATCGATGTGGAAAACGGTGATGGCGTTTTCGATTGACGTTTCCGTCGCAACACGTTGAATGGACTGAACAACAATGCGTTTCGCTTCTTTATTGGCCGTTAGTTTGGCCTCTTCCATAATATCGTTTATGTAAGATTGCGCATCGGTTTTTGCTTCTTCTTTCAACGATTCTACCAAGCGCTCTTTGGCTTCTTCGGCCGACAGGCCCGAAATATTTTGCAATCTCTCAACCGATTGGCGGTGAAGCTGTTCCAACTCCGTTGCTTTTTTGTCGAGCATCTCCTGCTGCGCGGTAAGGCTGCCTTTCATTTTATCCAATTCCGAGTTTTTCCGGTTCATCTCCTCCTGTCTTTGGTTGAGCGTCATTTCCCTTTGTTTCAATCTGTTCTCGGTGTTTTGAATTTTTGAAGTGCGAATGTTTGCCTGTTTTTCTGCTTCGGCTTTCATTGCCAGCGTTTCTTCTTTTGCTTCCAGTAATTTCTTTTTAGCAATTACTTCCGCATCTTTTTCCGCGTCGCTCAATATTTTTTGAGCGCGGGAATTGGCCATTTTACCGGTTACATACCACGCGATAATCGCGCCGATAAGCAAACCGATAACTCCTATAACTATTTCCATTTTACGATAATTAATTGATTAATAATCTCTTTTGTTCTCATAAACAAAAGATGTTCAGTTCTATATTGAAAACTTTTTGTTCTACTTTCTCGTGCATAAAAAATCGCACACAATTAGGCACATTAACTTGCAATGTGCATAAAAGGTGCGTTCCTATCCTGCTGGTTTACAGGATAAATAAAGTTATTTTTTCAGGTAGTCATCCAATTCGCGAACAATGGAAACTATCTTATCTTCAAAGGGTTTTGTATTATTCTTATCTCCAAGAGAAAAATTCTCCACCAAGGCTTGAATGGCCGTCATGGCCATAAAATCCTGTGAGGTCATATCGGAGTTCTCGCCTCCAAACGCGACCCTGTATTGGTTTATTTTGGTATTTATCTTTTTGACGGCATCGCGAAAAGCCTGTTCTTCAGAACGTTTAATCCGAAGCGGGTATTTCCTGCCGTCCACTGTTAGTGTTAATAAAAACTTTTCATCGCCCATCACATAAATTTTTAAATAATTACTTTAATAAATTTATGCATTTATCAACTTCTCGCACCATTTTCGATAACTTTTCCTGCGCAATTTCCACGTCCACCGACGCGGCCGTAATGGTTCTTGCCGTTTTCAAATTATCGTATTTTGTTTTCAGGCCTTCCATCTCTTTTGTGCTTTGGTCAATTTGCTTTTGCTTCAACTGTATTTCATTTTTCAGCCGGGCATTTTCATCTTTTAAAGAATCGCACAAAAACAACACCTGTTTTATGCGAACTTCCAAATCAACAAGCAACTTATTATTTTCGTTAGACATATGAAAACAAAAATTCACGCAAATATAGGAATTGTAGAGGATTTTCACAAACTTTCTCATGTTATTTTTCAAACATTCACTCTCTTTGGCCTGTTTCACGATTGATTGCTTTAGATTTTGTATCTTTGAAGGGTGATTTTCTTATTTTCTGTATGAAAACAATTTCAATTAGCATAAGTGACGAAATTTTGACGGTTTGCCCCCATTTTTGCTTCGCGGCCATTCAATGCAACGTGAAAAATACGGGCTTCAGCGAAAAGTTGTGGGAAGAGGTGGATGCTTTTTCTTACGATTTTAAAGAGCGTTATAAAATTCCCGATATAAACAAACGCCCCGCAATTTTTGCCACACGGCAGGTGTACAAAAAACTGGGGAAAGACCCCAACCGATACCGCCCTTCGGCCGAAGCGCTGTGCCGCAGAATTGTAAAAGGGATGGAATTGTACCAAATTGATGTGTTGGTGGATTTAATTAATTTGGTGTCGATGAAAAGCGGCTATTCCATCGGCGGATTTGATGCCGATAAAATTCAAGGCGATTTGGTTTTAGGCGTGGGAAAGAAAGATGAACGGTTTGAAGCCATTGGCCGCGGCTTGCTAAATATTGAGGGGTTACCCGTTTATCGCGATGAAATGGGCGGAATTGGCACCCCCACCAGCGATGAAGAGCGCACGAAAATCACTTCGGGCACCACAAGGGTGTTGATATTGATTAATGGCTATTCGGGGGACAGAAATGATGTGGAGAAAACGGCTACTTATTCGGTGGAGTTACTAAAAAAATATGCAGGGGCGGAAGAGGTAAACTTTGCGAATGTTGAACCAAAGAGGTGAAACGATTTCTAATTGCTTTTTAAGAATAACGGATGGATCACGACAATAATATTCATTTAAGCCATCAAAATATTCTTAATAATGCTGCGGATTTCACAAACCATATCCAATAAATATTGCAAATTTAGGATAAATCATTACTGGGAAAAGACATAATCGGCTTACTTACATGTATTTGACTTTTTTTAGCATAAAATATTTGCTCCCTTTGTTTATTTTACGTTAATTGCGTCACTAATTTTTATGTTTTACTTTTTTAAATTTTTAGATTATGAAAAAATTAGTATTAGTAGGAATCGGATTATTTATGATGGTTAGTTTTTCACAAACTAGTGCAAAGCAAGAAGCAACTCAAAGTCATGTAGAATGCTTTGGTACTACTTGTGGATTTGTCGGATGTGTGGAGTCAAGTAGAGAATTTACAAACAAGGAAAGGCTTGCACTATATGACTTATTGGAAGAAGTTATGTGTGAGAACTAAAGATTATATGTTACATATGCAAGTGCAAATAACATATTTAGTCATATTTTTTATTATTTGTTTACAGAATCTACAAGCACAAGAGATTGTAGATTCTGTAAATATAAGAGCAATATATGAGTTTTCTTATAAAACAAAGGAGGAACAGACAATTTATAGTAAATTCGATTTAATGTATCTAGATATAGGTTCGAAAGTTACTAAATTTTACAGTCATTATGAATACATTAGGGATTCTATTGGAAATAATGGACTAAAAAGAGGACTGCCTCCCTATGAAATAAACGAATTAAGACGAGGATATATAAGAGGTACTCGAACAATTTATTATAATTTTCTAAAAAATCAACAAAGAATAATTACTTCGAATTGGGGTTTTTTATACGCATATTACAATGAACCAATATTTATACCTCTTTGGAAATTTGATAATAATACCGAAGAAATATTAGGCTATAATTGTAGAAAAGCCAGCACTTATTATTTAGGACGAGAATGGATTGTGTATTTCACGTCTGAAATACCTATAAATCAAGGTCCTTGGAAATTATGGGGCTTACCTGGTCTCATAGTGAAAGCAAATGATAAAAAGAATTTCTTCCAGTATGAACTAAAAGGTCTTGAAAACTTAGAAAAAAGAAGCCCTATAATATACGTATCTAAAGATTATGACGAACAATCTTATATAGAAATGGATAAAGAAGCTTTTCGAAAACTAGAGAAAATGTATTATGAAAATAATAGAGAATTTATGCAAAAGTTCTTAGGAATCCAAAACATTTCTATTAGCAATCCCAATGGAAAGAAAGTAGAAAAAAGTATCTCATTACCCTACATCCCCTTAGAACCTTGGTAATATTATCAAAAAAGATTGAAAACGATAATAAATACACAATTTATCTCCGTTTTCCTTTTTTTACATGTTTGTTGAGAGTTCTGCTTATATTGGCTTTTCTGTTTATAATTACTTTGTTTACGTATGCCCAGCAAAAACTACAAGGTACGGTTACGGACAGCGTATCTCACAAACCCGTTGCCGATGTATATATTATGCTGATGAGCGACGACGGAAAAAGCATCCTCGCCTACTCTTTTTCGAAAGAAAACGGCACATTCGCGCTTGATTTTCCCAACTCAACGCACACCGATTTTTTGCTTACCACTTCGCGGCTGGGATATAAACCCTATCAGATAGAAATTTCGCGACAGGTGGCAAATGTGCAGATTTTACTGCAAGAAACCACCACAAAGTTGCGCGAAGTAAAAATAACCTCATCGCCCATAAAGCAACGGGGCGACACGATTGATTACTACATTTCGAGTTTCGCCCGCCCGCAAGACCGCACCCTTGCTGATGTGCTGGCGCGTATGCCGGGGATTGAGGTGCAAACCGATGGGCGCGTGCAATATGAAGGCAAGCCTATCAATCGGTTTTATATCGAAAATATGAACTTGTTGGAACAACGATACTCCATCGCGACCAATAACCTTTCGCCCGAAGATATTTCGACCGTGCAGGTATATGAAAACCACGAACCCGTGAAAATGTTGCGCGACCGAAGCGATTCAGAACAAGCGGCATTGAATATCAAGTTGAAAGAGGGGGCGAAAGCCCGATGGCTAAGAACCATTGACTTTGGCTTAGGCGGATTCCCGTTCTTGCTCGATGCCACAGGTACACTTGCCCGTTTTGCCCGCGGCAACCAGACGATGGTGGTGGGAAAAGCCAACAATACGGGGAACCATATTTTTCAGGAACTGAGAATGCACGCGTTGAAGCCTGGGCAGGTTTTCCGCCCCGGATTGCCCGAAGGCATCCCCGACCAACTTTCCACGCTTCCGGTAGCGTCTTCGTTTTTCACGCGTGACCGCGCCCGGTTCAACGAAAGCGCCATCGTTTCGCTCAACCAGTTGTGGCGCGTGGCAGAAGACACGGATACGCGGCTGAACATCCATTACGGTTTTGAACGCGAGAAACGGGAACGGAATATCGAGACCGAATACCGGTTTGAAAACCAACCCGCCATCACGATAAAAGATTATACTTCGCAAACGGTAAATTGGCATAAACTGGAAAACGAATTGGCAATTACCGCCAATAAATCGGCTTATTTTTTGGAAGAGAAATTGAGCGCGAACGTGCATTGGAAAGACGCGCTGGCGGATGTTGTTTCTAACACACATCAAATCCGGCAGAAAATGAACCTTCCGCGCCTGCATCTGAAAAACAACACGTCGTTTACAAAACTTATCGGAAACACATCGCTGGGAATTGCCAACAACACCGAATTTACACGGCTTCCGCAATCGCTCACGCTGTCGTCGCCCGAAAATCTGCCTTTATTCAACCAAAAGAACGCGCGCCAATCCGTCAATTTCAACGATGGTTTCAGCGATACGCATATCACG
Organism: Bacteroidota bacterium; assembly: GCA_023388315.1. Classification (GTDB taxonomy): domain Bacteria; phylum Bacteroidota; class Bacteroidia; order Bacteroidales; family Dysgonomonadaceae; genus JAEWGM01. The sequence continues at coordinate 70,249 of JAEWGM010000033.1, forward strand.
CTCGGTTACAAAAAACGCTATCATACGCTCAATTTGAAAATCGGTGCGGAATGGGTGTGGCAAACTATTGAATCGGAACTGAATCCGCTTCCGCGAGTGCAAGATGTTTTCACCAACAGCCTCACTTGGAATACAACGCGATTTTATGCCGAGCCGCAACACAGGCTCAATTACCGGAAATGGACGGTAACATCATCGGCATCGGTAAATTATATGCAGACGAATTATTCGGGCAGGAAGAGCGATTATTCTTATGTGAATCCGCGTTTCCGGATTGTTTTTGAACCCAGCGGAAGCATCCGGTTCAATGCAGGATATTCTCATTCTATCCGGTATGGCGATTTAAACCAACAACAAACGAGCTACGTGCTTAAACGGTACAACCTGTTTTCGAAAGGAATAGAAGAACTTCAACGTAACGCGTCGCAAAACGTGAATTGGGGGGTATTTTATAAAAACATTTCGCATTTCTTCAACTTGAATTATATGGCTTCGTATTCACGGTATAAAAACAACCTTGTTCCAGCAAATTTCATACAAGATATTTACAGTTTCACGTGGTGGGAAACCAAAGAAAATCCTTCTACCTTTTGGATGAACACGCTTTCGGCGACAAAATTGTTTACGGAAATATCATTGACAGCCGGATTAAGCTTGTCGTATAATCAAAACAAGTCGGTAATGGAGCAGCAAGGCGCGGTTATTAACTACGTCAACCATTCATTTGGCGTGTCGCCATCCCTGAAATGGAACGCGCGAAATAATTTGAATTTCGATTATACGATGAACTCGTTTTTTTCGGGCGTGAGCATCAACAACAATCCGATGAATAATTATATACCGTTGATTAATCATCAGCTATATATCTATTTCGGCATAGCTGAAAATTTTTCCATCAATTCCAACTTGCAGCATTTTTATAACAAAGCGCCCAACTCTTCGGTATCGAGCTTATTGTTTGCCGATTTAGGCGTTCAGTACGTCTTCAAAAAAATTATCGTGAATTTGGACTGGACAAATATTTTCAACCAAAAACAACACATCACAACTAATTACAGCACAATCAATACAACTACCCGCGTGGACAAATTGCGCCCGAGCGAAGTGCTTATCAGTTTTAGGTTTAAAAAGTGATGCTTTTTTTAACCTTTGTCAAAGTTCGGAACATTGACAAAGTTGGTCACTCCTTCCTCAACACCATCCTAAACGTACTTCCCTTTCCCATTTCCGATTGCTTTACAAAAATTTTGCCTTTGTGGTATTCTTCCACAATGCGCTTCACAAGCGACAAGCCCAAGCCCCAGCCGCGTTCTTTGGTGGTGAAGCCGGGTTGAAAAACACGTTTAAATTTCGATTTGGGAATACCCTTTCCCGTGTCGGAAACATCCAACACCACGTTGTTGTGCAACTCGGTAACCGAAAGTGTAATAACGCCTTGCCCCTCCATGGCATCCACGGCATTTTTTGTGAGGTTTTCAATTACCCAGTGAATTAAAGGCTCGTTCAGCGAAACAAGAACGGGATTTTCGGGGAAATGATACCGGATGTGCACCCTGCCCGAAATTCTTTTTTCGAGATACTCCATTGCCGCGCGCACGGTTTCCTGAAAAGAGACCATCTTCTTATCGGTAACAGAGCCGATTTTTGAAAACCGCAACGCAATGGTTTGCAGCCGATTTATATCTTTGTCTATTTCCGTAAGTAGCGATCCGTCCAACGCTTTCAATCGCAAATATTCCGTCCATGCTACGAGCGATGAAATGGGCGTTCCCAGTTGATGCGCCGTTTCTTTGGCAAGTCCCACCAACATTTTGTTTTGCCCGGCTTTTTGTGAACTGAGAAGGGTGGCAAAAGCCAACGCAATAAATAGGGCAATAATGCCAAACTGAACATAGGGATAACGTTGCAATTTTTTTAGCGTGTGCGAGTCGTCGTAATAGAGCCGTTGATTTACTTCGGGCAACAAAATGGGAGCGTGTTTTTTGCCGAATTCTTCTATTTTTTTTCGCAGAAAAGCCTCTTCATTTTCCGCAGGCAACCGGATGTTGTTGGAAGTAGCGGTGTGGGTGTTTTCATCGTAAAGAATGACAGGAATGGTGTGGTTGCTTTCCAATATTTTAAGCACCAAAGCCATATCGGTTCCGCTTTCGCCTGTGGCCATTTCTTCGGTTGCCGAGGCCCAAATTTCAAGTTTGGCGCGCTCTTCCCGGGCAAGTTCTTTTACCAACCGGCTCGACAACACAAGCGAAACTACCGCAATAACCACGGCAATAAACACAAAGAGAAGCGTAAACGATTGTTTGGTAAAATCCATAAATTTGTTTTATAATTGCTCGGGGAGCATAAGAAAGCCCGTTGCATTTTCAGGCAAATAACCGCTTCTGATGCGCCATTCCTGCGGATAGGGATTGTTTGCCCTGTTGCCCACACTTTTCACAAAACCCAGCGGTTCGTTTTTGTACGTCAACAACACGAAACCTTTAGGCGAGTCCGTTAAAACAAGCGCCTCTTTTCGCAAATATGAAATGGCTTGCTCATACGCTATTTCCCGTAACGGAAAAGCATTAGGATGCCGTTCTGTGCTCATTGCCAAGACGTGAGAAGGAATGAAGTTATTCCCTTTGTTTTCTCCGATTTCAAGGCCGGAATAAATCGCTTTTAATTGCCTGCTGAATGAAATCATTTTTTCGGAATGTGTTTTAGGCAGTGCAATAACCCGGTTATTTATTTCCGCAAAATCAAATAATTGCGGGTCACACAAAAAGCTTTCGTACGTCGATGGGTTTTTAAGAAAAGTAACCGATTTATTTTTTTTCTTTTTCGCTTGAAGCCGAATCGGTTCTTGCGCTGCAGTTTTTGTGAGGATGGTTACGAAAAGCCCTTCACCTTTGGTTTTGTGCGGGAAGAACCGATACCCCACCGCGTCGCGGTACGCCGAAGGCGAAATTCCCCATTCAGCAGGGATATTCACTGAAATGAATTCAGCACCCAATTCGTGGGAAACCCATAAAGCGTTTTCTTCGTTTTCGTGCACGTTAAATGTGCAGGTGCTGTAGATTAAAATGCCACCGGGCTTAAGCGCGGGCCACACATCGCGAAGAATGTCTTTTTGCCGTGCCGTGCATTTGGCCACATTTTGAGGCGACCACTCGGCAACGGCCGTTTCATCTTTGCGAAACATTCCTTCGCCCGAGCAGGGCGCGTCCACCAAAACAACATCAAAAAGGGCTGGAAAAGCAGCAAAATCTTTGGGCGCGTTGTTGGTTACCACCACGTTGGATTGTCCGAATTTAATCATTGTTTCTGCTAACACATTGGCGCGCTGGCGAATGATTTCGTTGCTCACGAGCAAACTATGGTGTGGCAAAGCCGACAAAAGGCTGATGGATTTTCCGCCCGGCGCGGCGCACACATCGAGGCACACCGCAGGGTCTTTAACCAGCTCTCTCACTGCGTGTTCAATAAACATAGACGATGCTTCCTGCACATAATAATATCCGCTGTGAAAAAGCGGATCGAAAGTAAACGTCGGGCGGTTTTCAAGATAATAACCACAATCCGACCACGGCACGCGTTCCGTTTTCTGCGAAAATTGCATCGGGTTTCGCTCCGCTTTCGCTTTGTTCAACCGAATACTCACGGGCGCATCGCTTGACAAAGCGGAGAGAAAATCGTCTTTTTCATCACCTAAAAATGACGGGATAGAATCTGTAAATTGTGTCGGAAATTGCATAAATCACATTCTTTTCGTCCGTAAAATTAAACATTTAAACCAAGCAGGCGTTCAAAACAAAGGAAAAATTGCAAAAACAGAAATTCAATGAAGAAACAAACCGCTCCCGAAAAATGGAAAGTATTGAACAGCGAATACCTGCACAAACGCCCGTGGCTAACGGTTCGCAGAGAGCGAGTGCAACTTCCTGACGGAACCATTGTTCCCGAATATTACGTGCTGGAATATGCCGATTGGGTAAATATTATTGCCATCACCAAAGATAAGAAATTTGTTTTGGTGGAACAATACCGCCACGGAATAGAGAAAAACTGCATGGAAATTTGCGCAGGCGTTTGCGAGAAAGAAGATGCATCGCCTTTGGCGTCGGCCAAGCGCGAACTATTGGAAGAAACAGGATACGCCAACGGCACGTGGACAGAGTTTATGCGCGTAGCGCCAAATGCCAGCGCCAACAACAATTTCTCGTATTGCTTTATCGCTGAAGGCGTGGAAAAAGTGAGCGAACCTACGCCGGAAGAATCGGAAGACTTGAGGGTGCATCTATTGTCGTTTGACGAAGTGAAAACTTTGCTTCAAAACGGCGAAATTGTGCAGGCCACCATGGCCGCTCCGTTGTGGAAATACTTGACGTTGCACGATAAATAGAAACCCTTTTGCTACCTTTGTGGCTTAAAAAAACCCAACATACATGCTCACCATAATCCTTATCGCGGCCACCGCGCTCATCTCCATCGCGGCGTTTAACAATCAGGCGCTGCTCAACAATTACCTGTTTTATCCGCCGGCGGTAAAAAAAGGCCAGTGGTATCGGCTCATCACTTACGGCTTTTTGCATGCCGATTATATGCATTTAATTTTCAACATGTTCACCCTCTATTTTTTTGGAATGGATATTGAAAAAGTGTGCAAAGAAGCGTTGGGAAATGTAGGCGGGTCGGTGTGCTATTTGCTGTTGTATTTCTCGGCGTTGGTAGTTTCCATTTTGCCATCGTATTTCAAACACAAAGACAACGAGAACTATCGCAGTTTAGGCGCGTCGGGGGCGGTTTCCGCCGTTATTTTCGCTTACGTTCTCGTGAACCCGATGAATTTTATGGGCATCATGTTTATTCCCGTTTGGCTACCCGCCTTTTTGTTCGGGATTATTTTCATCCTCATTTCCACACACTTAGGTCGAAAGCAATCCAAAGGCATCAACCACACGGCACACGTTGCAGGCGCGTTGTATGGCGTGATATTCATGGTGGTGGCGTTTTTCGCGATGGCACAAATAAATCTGTTAGAACACTTTGTAAATCAAATTCATGTATCTTCCGTAAGAGACATCATTCGTTTTGGAATTTAGCACTATATCACCGTTTGATAAAAAAATGAGCACTCACATCGAACAAAATATTTCCACCATCTGCAACCGCATTGCCAAGGCTTGCGAGAAAAGCAATCGCAATCCGCGAGAAGTAAAATTGCTTTTAGCAACCAAAACCGTTTCGCCCGAAAAAATAAAAATCGCTTTCAGCACAGGACAAACACTAATGGGCGAAAACAAAGTGCAGGAAATCAAAGAAAAATTCGAAGAATTGAAAGACATTCCCCACGAAAAACATTTTATCGGACACTTACAAACCAATAAAATCAAAGAACTTCTCAGATACGAAGTCTCTTGCATTCAGAGTTTAGACCGGTTGAAAGCCGCCGAAAAGTTACAGAATCGTCTCGTTTTCGAGAACAAACACATTGACGCGCTCATTCAAGTAAACACCTCGAACGAAGCCAGCAAATTCGGCATCACCCCCGAAGAAGCCGTGGAATTCGCTAAACAATTATCGAAGTTCGATAGAATCAGCATAAAAGGGTTGATGACCATCGGTTTATTTAGTGCCGAAACCGAAAAAGTGCGCACCTGCTTTCAGTTGTTAAGAAATATCCGCGACGAAATAATTGCCGAAAACATTCCCAATATTGAAATGAAAGAGCTTTCTATGGGAATGAGCAACGATTTGGAAACCGCCATAGAAGAAGGCGCCACCATCATACGGGTGGGAACCGCTATTTTCGGCCAAAGGCCTTATCCGGACAGCTATTATTGGAATGAAAAAACAAAGTAAGTTATCACACCTGGGTTACGTGTAAATTTATTACTTTTGTAAATAGATTATACAATTCAACATGCACAAACCAGCGCTGTATTTAATTCCCACCACCTTGGGCGACACGCCCATCGAGCAGGTTTTGCCGCCGCACAACACGCGAATTATATCCAATTTGCGCCATTTCATCGTGGAGAATGTGCGCACCGCGCGGCGCTTTTTGAAACAATGCGACAAGGGAATCGATATTGACGCGCTCACGTTTTATGAACTCAACAAGCACACCGATAAAAACCAAATAGCAAGTTATCTTTTGCCGATGAAATCGGGCGAAAGCATTGGTGTGATTTCCGAAGCGGGCTGCCCCGCCGTTGCCGATCCCGGCGCCGATGTGGTGGCCATCGCGCAACGCGAAGGGTATAAAGTGGTGCCGCTGGTTGGCCCATCGTCCATGCTGTTGGCAATTATGGCATCGGGGTTTAACGGGCAAAGTTTTGCTTTTCACGGTTATTTGCCCATTGATGTCGGCGAGCGAATAAAGCAACTAAAACAACTGGAAGCAAGGGCGTATATCGAAGACCAAACCCAGTTATTTATTGAAACACCCTATCGGAATCAAAAACTTGCCGAGGACATTTTGCAGCATTGCAAACCGCAAACCCGCTTGTGCATCGCGATGAACATCTCGTGTGAGGATGAATACATCGTTACAAAACCGATAAAAGCATGGAAAGGCAAGTTGCCCGATATGCATAAAAAACCGTGTGTGTTTTTGATATACAAGTAGGCCTTCGGTCGATAGCGCTTCGCGGATAGGCGCTTTGCGCGATAGGGCTACGCCGATAAGCACATCATCCGCTATCACGAGCGAAAGCGAGTATATCATTTCGATAAAATCGAAATCTATCATTCACGAAGTGAATCTATCGCGAAGCTATCCGCGAAGCGCTGTCGCGCAAAGCATTATTAAATGAAAAAAGAAAATGAACATCAAAAAAAATATACAATTACAACCTCATAACTCCTTCCGCACAAAAGCGGCCGCTAAGCTTTTTGCCCAACCCGAAACGGTGGAAGAATTGCAGGAAATTCTGCAAGCATATCCCGATGAACCCAAACTGGTTCTGGGTGGCGGGTTTAACTTGTTTTTCACAAAAGATTTCAACGGGTTGGTCATTAAACCGGCGATGCGAGGAATGAAACTATGTGCCGAGAATGCCGATTTTGTGGAAATGGAAGTAGGAGCCGGAGAAGTGTGGGACGATTTTGTCGCCTATTGCGTTTCGCACGGATTATCGGGCGTGGAAAACCTATCACTTATTCCCAGCACCGTGGGCGCGGCGCCCATTCAAAACATCGGCGCTTACGGAACCGAAGTGAAAGACGTTATTGTAAAAGTGAATGCCGTGGATAAAAAAACGGGCGAAAAAGTGGAGTTTTCCAACGCAGAATGCGAATTCGATTACAGAAACAGCATTTTTAAACGCACCGATAAATACATTATTACCAGCGTTGTTTTTCGATTAAGTAAATCGTTTGAATACAAAGAAAAATATGTGGACTTGAGCCTTGAATTAAAGGGTATTTCCCACCCCACTTTATCGCAAGTGCGGGAAGCCATTGTAAACATCCGCACCCGAAAGCTGCCCGATCATTGGGCTTATCCCAACGCCGGAAGTTTCTTTAAAAACCCGATTCTCACTAAGGAAGAAAAAGAAAAACTGCTCACTCTTCTCCCCGACGCGCCAGTTTATAACGCCGGCGAGGAAGGGTTTAAAACATCGGCGGCCAACCTGATTGAAAAAGCGGGATTTAAAGGAAAACGCAAGGGAAATGTGGGCACCTACGAGCATCATGCACTCATTGTGGTGAATTACGGCACCGAAAACGGACAAGAAATACTGGATTTCACACAAGAAATTCAGCGAGAAGTGCAGGATAAATTCGGCATCGCATTGGAACCGGAAGTGTGGGTGTTTTGAAAGAAGTTATGTAAAAATGATAATCGATTACAAGAATTACATAAAAAAACTATATTTATTATGCAAAACATCTAATTAATTATTACATTTGCATAAAAAAGCTATTTATGTTCATTGAACGACAAATCACTTCCAAAATAAAGCAACTTGCGGATAAGTTTCCTGTTATCACACTTACCGGAACGAGACAATGTGGCAAATCCACTCTTTTGCGCCATTTATTTCCCGAGTATCAGTATGCATCATTGGAGGACTTAGATTTGCGAAAGATGGCGAACGAAGATCCGCGAGGCTTTTTACAAAATTATCAGAACAAAACCATCATTGATGAAGCGCAATACGCACCCGACCTCTTCTCATACATTCAAACTCGTGTGGACGATGTTAATGAAACCGGAATGTATATTCTTTCCGGGTCGCATAACTTCCTGTTAATGGAAAGAATAACACAAAGTTTAGCAGGTAGAGCCGGAATATTAACGCTCACACCTTTTTCGATTGAAGAGCTGAAGAAAGCAGACAAATTGCCCGAAGATTTGAATAATTGGCTTTTTACGGGCGGGTATCCAAGGATATACGATAAAAACATCCACCCTACTGATTTTTTCCCCAGCTATATCCAGACCTACCTGGAGCGGGATGTTCGTTTATTGAGAAACATAAGCGACTTGTCTCTTTTTGTCAAGTTTCTTAAACTATGTGCCGCCCGTATTGGAAAACTATTGCATATTTCAAATTTGGCAAACGAATGCGGAATCAATGTCAACACGGCTCAAGTGTGGATATCCATTTTAGAAGCGAGTTACACTATTTATCAATTGAAGCCCTATTATAAAAACTTTAATAAGCGACTGATAAAATCATCAAAGTTGTATTTTTTGGATACAGGGTTGGCAGCGTCACTGCTCGGAATTGAAAATTCACAACAACTCTTCACTCATTATCTTCGAGGCGAACTGTTTGAAAACATGATCATTAATGAATATATTAAAAGCGCGTATGCTTCAGGCAAAGAGCCTCAAATGTATTTTTGGCGTGATTCCAATCACAACGAAATTGACTTATTGATTGAAAAAGGCACACAATTACAAGCAGTAGAAATAAAGTCTGCCGCTACTTTAAATAGCTCTTTCACAGATGGACTCCAAAAATTCAAATCCATAGCCGGTGTCAGTGATGATAATTTAACCGTTGTATATGGAGGCGATATGAATTTTGGAACAGCAAAAGGTAAGTTTATTTCTTGGAAAAACTGGCCGCATTTTTAAACAGGTTCATTTCCAAATCCAAAATCTAAAATCGTAAATCTAAAATAGCATTATGTCCTCATTTATCATCGAAGGCGGCCACCGCCTAACAGGCGAAATTGTTCCGCAAGGCGCCAAAAACGAAGCCCTGCAAGTAATTTGCGCAACGCTGCTTACAGACGAAGAAGTGGTGATTGAAAACATCCCCAACATCCTCGATGTGAACAACCTTATTGCCTTGCTCAAAGATATGGGCGTGGAAGTAAGGCAAGTAAACACCGACACTTATTCATTTCGGGCAGCGAATATCGATTTGGAATACACAAAAACCGAAGACTATATGCGCAAAATTGCCGCCCTGCGTGGTTCTATTATGATCGTGGGGCCATTGCTGGCACGATTCGGACAAGCCACTGTGCCCAAACCGGGAGGCGACAAAATTGGCCGTCGGCGGTTAGACACACACTTCAACGGCAGTATGAAACTGGGTGCCGAGCTGGTTTTCGATGATAAAGAACAGCTTTTTTCGCTCACCGCCAACACCTTGAGCGGACAATACATTCTGCTTGATGAAGCATCCGTAACCGGAACCGCCAACTTGCTTATGGCAGCCGTGTTTGCCCAAGGCGAAACCGTTATTTACAATGCCGCTTGCGAACCTTACGTGGAGCAATTGAGCCGAATGCTGGTGCGTATGGGCGCAAAAATAGAAGGAATTGGTTCAAACCGGCTCACTGTAAAAGGTGTGACAAAACTGGGCGGTTGTCGGCATCGTTTGTTACCCGATATGATTGAAGTGGGTAGTTTTATCGGGATGGCGGCTATGACATCCTCTGAAATCAACATTAAAAATGCATCCATTGAAAACTTGGGTATCATTCCTGAAAGCTTTCGCCGATTGGGCATTACAGTTGAGCAGCGGAACGACGATTTATACGTTCCGGCACAAGAAAATTACACCATTGAGTCGTTTATCGACGGCTCCATCCTCACCATTGCCGATGCGCCGTGGCCCGGACTCACACCCGATTTGCTAAGCGTGATGCTGGTGGTGGCTACCAAAGCCGAAGGCTGCGTACTCATACACCAAAAAATGTTTGAGAGCCGCCTGTTTTTTGTGGACAAGCTCATTGATATGGGCGCGCAGATAATATTGTGCGATCCGCATCGTGCGACAGTTATCGGTTTAGGCAACCGTTTCCGCCTTCGCGGAATGACCATGACATCGCCCGATATCCGCGCCGGAATCTCTTTGCTGATTGCTGCTATGAGCGCCAACGGAACCAGCACCATCCACAATATCGACCAAATCGACCGAGGCTACCAAAATATTGATGAGCGGCTGAATAAGTTGGGGGCGAGAATTGAGAGAAGATAAACTCAAGGCTTTTAATAGTAGATGTGTAGCTTATAAAATAAAGACAAGACAAAATATACTCATAATCAAGCATTATGAAAAACTCAAAACAAATATTCCACACCATCAGTTACCTGCAATACCCATTATTGTTGGTGGGGTTGTTTTTAATTGCCAAGCCCATTTTCAAAGGGTATAATTTCTTGTCAGAAAATCCCGAATACCTTTTTGAAACCTACAACAACGCGCTCATCTTTTTGGGGCTCACCCTCAGTTTCGCTTCATTGCAAGACCCAAGCAAAACGTCGCTCAGATATGAACAGAGAATCTGGCGAAATCCCAAAAAAGCAAAAACGATTTTTATTATTACCATCTGTACCACCGCGTTATTTTTCGTGTCCGGAATCATAGGTTTTTTGGCAAGGGAAAGCTTAATGAGAAATTTTTCATACAGTTCTCTCATATTGGGGATAGGGTTGCTGGGCTATCTAAAACTGCAACTGGATATATTTGAGAATTATCGGGAAAGCGGAAATCCGCGGTGACAAAAAAATAAAAAAAGAACAGAGTCGAACTAAACGATACTCTGAAGCCGCAAGAAAGAAAACAACCAGTTTAAAAAGCTTTAATTTTGAGATTGCTTGAGAACCCCAGAAAAATAATTACATAAATTCTGAAATAAGCATGTACAACAACGGAGTATGCATCTTCAAGAGAATTTCTCACCACAAACAAACCTTCGGGCACAAGCAAAATATAACAAATTTATTTGAATATTAATAAAAACAGCATATCTTTGCCATGAGGTAGGGTTGTTTTTTATATATTTACAATCACAGAAATTTTACATGCAGAACAAACGTGCTCACGTAAAAAGCAGCCTTGCAAATCGACAAAAAACACTCTTTTAAGAAAACAAAACCGCGAGTTGCATCTTGATGAACAGAACAACAAACAGCTCATTAAGAGCAATTTATATTTTATTAAAATAAATCACAGTTGTAAGTTTCAATTCTTGAAATCAAATCAGAAAAGAAACTTAATTATCTATTCTTCTATAACCATATTAAGAAAATGTAATTTGACATTAGACACCCATTAAAATTTAAATCACTTAATCAAACATGAAAGTATGAAACAAAAAATGTTAAGACTATTAAAGTTGGCAGCATTCGTCCTCATTTGGGCGGTTGCCACACAGACCTTCGCACAAGGAGTCACCGTTAGAGGTACGGTAAAAAATACTGAGTCGGAACCTCTGATTGGTGTAACAGTTCAGGTGCGTGGCACATCTTCCGGCACAGTAACGGATATTGATGGAGCGTTTGTTTTACAAAACATTTCTGCTGAATCCATCCTTGAAGTATCGTACGTTGGAATGCAATCGCAGGTAGTTTCGGTGCAAGGACGTACGGTTATTGATGTCATTTTATTAGATGACACAGAACTGCTGGACGAATTGGTAGTTGTTGGATACGGACAACAACGGCGGCGAGAAATTACAGGCTCTGTAACAAATGTTTCTCCGGAAGATTTCAATAAAGGGGTTACGCGTGATGCAGCGGATTTACTGCAAGGAAAAGTTGCAGGGTTAAATATCACCACGCCATCAGGAGATGTGACATGGGGTTCACGCATCCGGTTAAGAGGAGTATCTACCTTGCAGAACGACCAAGGGCCTTTCGTTGTAATTGACGGCGTACCGGGCGGAGATATGCAAACAGTAGCGCCGCAGGATATTGAGTCAATCTCTGTGCTCAAAGACGCTTCCTCTGCCGCGATTTACGGATCGCGTTCGGCAGGCGGGGTAATTCTTATTACCACTAAAAGAGGTTCCGGAGTAAGAACGTCTGTTTCTTATGATGGTTACCTCGCTGTTTCACAACTTGCCAATAAGCCCAATTTGCTTACCGCCGACGAGTGGCGCAATTATGCAAAAGAAAACGGAAGAGACGCTTCGGTTTACGATAAATACAACGCCAATACAGATTGGTTTGACGAAATTACCCGAACGGGTGTCGCTCAAAACCATAGTATTTCTTTGTCGGGTGGAGGTTCAAACAATAACTACAGGGCTTCTTTCAATTATTTAAACCGAGAAGGTGTTGTTCGAGACAACGAGATGGAAAGATATAACTTCCGCTTCCAAGTCCAGCAGCGCGCAATAAACGACCGCCTGCGTATTGGCTTAACGGGGTCTGCCACTATGAGCGATTGGACTGAGGCAAACAGATATAATTTTGTATTGGCATATAACATGCTTCCCGTCTATCCCGTTAAATTATCGGATAACGAATGGTTTGACACTCGAGAATACGACCAAGGAAACCCGGTACGTAATCAAACCTACAATCAAAACTTAAGGAAAAACGTGAATTATTACGGATCGGGCGATTTAGTGTTTAATCTTCTTGAGGGACTTGATATCAAAACTCTTTTATATAAAGGACGCCACACAGAAGAAAGAAGCCAATACAACAATTCAGAAACCCAAGCAGGACGCAACGATGGTGGATACGCAAACCGCGAAAACAGAATTTGGGATAAAACCCTTATGGAGTGGCTGGTGGAATACAACACCACTATCGGCGGAAGTGACTCACAGCGTTTCAATGCAATAGCGGGGTACTCTTGGGAGGAAAATGAGTATTCCTTTATGAGGGCAGCCAATCGCAATTTCACAACAGATTTGCTTGGAGCAAACAACCTAGGTTCAGGGCAAGGGCTGCGTCCCAATGATGTGGAATCGGCACGAAACATGAGCCGTTTAATTTCATTTTTTGCCCGCGCGCATTACAGCTATTATGAGCGTTATATGATTACAGCCACACTACGTAGAGATGGCTCTTCAAAGTTCGGGGCCAACCACAAGTGGGGTACATTCCCATCTGTATCAGCAGCTTGGGGTATTTCTCAAGAAGCTTTTATGAACAATGTAAACTGGATAAACGATTTGAAACTTCGTGTAGGCTATGGAATTACGGGCAATCAATCAGGGTTAGACCCGTATAGGACATTACAACTTTACGGCACAAGCGGAACATATTATGACAACGGTGCTTGGCTCACAGCCTATAGAATCAGCCAAAATGCCAACCCGAATCTTAAATGGGAAGAAACAGCTATGTTTAACGTTGGGTTAGATTTTTATCTGTTTAATAATCGGGTAAGTGGAAATATTGAGTGGTATGACAAACGCACAAAAGATATGCTTTACACGTATCGCGTTCCCACTCCTCCCTATTTGCACGAAGATATGATGGCCAACGTGGGTGACATGCGTAACACGGGCATAGAATTGGCTTTGAGTTTAGATGCAGTACGTGGCAAGGATTTTAATTGGACTACCTCTATCACTCTTTCGCACAACAAAAATGAAGTTACCCGTTTGTCAAACGAAGTTTATACCACAAACCGCATTATGGTGGGAGACGCTTGGGTGCGTGGTGGTTCGGGACGTACAACACACGTTATCGAAGAGGGCTATCCTGTAGGACAATTTTATGGGCCGGAATTCGTAAAAATTGATGAAGACGGAAAATATGTTTTTCGCAATATGAATGGTGAAGAAGTAAATTCCGTATCGGCGGAAGATTACACCTATATTGGATCCGCTCAGCCTAACCTGACATTTGGATGGAGCAATCAATTTAATTATAAGGCTTGGGATTTATCCTTTTTCTTGCGTGGCACATTGGGCAACAAAGTGTTGAATATGGGACGAATGACATACGGACACCCCGGATACCTTATTGGAGCAAACGCGTTAAACGATCCATTAATTTATCAATTAAAAGTGGTTCCGGAATACTCATCGCTTTATGTAGAAGATGCATCGCACGTGCGTTTAGACAACCTTTCGTTGGGCTATACCTTCAAAACCGATGGAGTAAATTGGCTTACCAATGCCAGAGTGTATGCAACAGCACAAAACCTCTTTGTTCTCACTAATTACAAAGGATTGGATCCTGAAGTAGATGAAAACAGAAACAACGGCTTAGCGCCGGGGGTTGAGGATCGGGAATATTATCCTAAAGCACGAACTTATTCTATAGGTGTTAGTCTCACTTTTTAACTTTAACATTACACAGATATGAAAAAAATAAATAAATTATCATTATTATTGGTCACGGTTGTCTTAATGATGGGAGCGGTTTCTTGCACTAATTTAGATGAAACCGTTTATGACACCATTCCGGCTGATCAGTTCGGGAAAACACCTGCTGAAATAAACGCTATTGTAGCTCCCATGTACAAGACACTAAAAGGTATGTGGCCCGGTGACATTTTCCTTCTTTCGGAGGAAAGCGGAGATATGGCCATTACACCCACTCGCGTTGGTGGTGACTGGTGGGATGGCGGTGTTCAAATGGAAATGAAACTGCATACCTGGCAGGCAAGAAACGGGTTAATAAGAGGAGCTTGGAACGCCTGCATGTCAGGCATCACCACTTCCAACAGAATTTACGCAACCATTGAAGATGCGGAAATGGACGAAGACTTAAAGCAGAGAACATTAGCAGAAATCAGAGGCATACGCGCGTTTTGGTATTATATGATAGTAGATTATTTTGGGAACGCGCCTCTAGTAGCCGACTACACAAGTACCGAGTTACCGGAAATGTCTTCAAGAAAACAACTCTATGACTTTGTTATCAAAGAACTCAATGAGATTAAGGATTTACTTCGCTCAGATGTAACCGGTGAAAGCTACGGCAAATTTACACAAGGAGTTGCATACACACTGCTCGCAAAACTGTATCTCAATGCCGAAACATGGTTTGGAACACCTAACTGGCAAGGCGTTATTGACGCAACTGACAAAGTAATGTCATTCGATTATATTATTGAGCCGAATTGGAAAACCAATTTTGAAGTAAATAATCAAGTATCAAGAGAAATCATTCTTCCCATCACCTTCGGTAAAGCGGATGGCGGCAATCACATGCACTATCGCACATTACACTATCTTGATCCCATTGCCTTAGGGATGAATATCGGAACATGGAACGGAGTAAGTGCCCAACCTGATTATGTAAAGCAGTTTGACGACGCTGACCAACGCAAAGAAGGCTCGTTCTTAATGGGCCCGATGATTAACCCCGCAACGGGTGAGGTTCTGGTAACCGGACATGGCAGGCCGTTGATTCACACCGTAGATTTTAATATTATTCCGGGCACAGAAAGACAAGGAATGTGGGGTGAAGTTCATCAGGAAGAAGGTGCACGAGTAAACAAATGGGTGTTTGAAAAAGGACTTTCCAGCTCTGATCAAGAAAATGATTTTGCTATTTTTAGACTGGCGGATGTTTATCTGATGAAAGCGGAAGCTTTACTACGGCTTGGCACCGACAATGCAGAGGCTACACGTTTAATCAACGTGATTCGCTCACGCGGGTACGGCAATTCAAATCACAATTATAATTCGGTTACGCTGGATGAATTATATATGGAGCGCCGGTTAGAGTTGGCATGGGAATGCTTCAATCGCCAAGATATGATTCGTTTCGAAAAATTTCTCCTGCCGGGATATCTTCGTCCTCAAGCCTCATCTCCTCATTTACTCTTATTCCCCATTCCGGAATCAGCTTGGGAAACCAATAATAAATTAGTACAGAACCCGGGGTATCCACCCTTCTCAAGCAACTGATAAATAAGAAACTATTTATTAAAAGCGGCAAACTTTCACCTATTTCATGGAAGTTTGTCGCTTTCATTTTAGGTTCCGAACCTTAAGACGTTTATGGTTTTCACCTCGTAAAATAAATTGCTCATCAATTTAAAGAACATAAATTTGTTTTTTCCCCAACTCTTTTATTACTTTGTACGCTGTTAAAAGCAACATAAGAATAACCTTTAAGAGAAAATTGAGAAAATGAATTTTCGCATACAAATGAAAAAGCCACATACAGTTTAATTACGAATAATCAACTTATTTTATGACGCCACAAAATACGGTAGTAACAGACATTAAGCAAGTTACCATTCGGTTTTCGGGAGATTCCGGCGACGGAATGCAACTCTCGGGAACATTGTTTTCCACCCTTTCGGCCATTTTTGGGAACGAAATAGCCACTTTCCCCGATTATCCTGCCGAAATTCGCGCGCCGCAAGGAACACTGCACGGCGTTTCAGGCTTTCAAGTACGAATCGGGTCAAAAGACGTGTATAACTCGGGCGACAAAACCGATGTGTTGGTAGCGATGAACCCCGCCGCGCTAAAGGTAAATGCGCAGTTCTTGAAAAAAGGTTCCATCGTGATTTACGACACCGATTCTTTCCAGAAAAAAGACCTCGACAAAGCCCGTTTCGAAACGCTAGACGCGTTTGAGGAACTCAAACTGCACGACATCCAACCCATTCCCGTGCCCATTACCACGCTCACCAAAAACTCGCTAGAAGGCTCGGGATTGGAAAACAGAGACATCTTGCGCAGCAAAAACATGTTCGCGCTGGGCATTGTGTGCTGGCTGTTTAACCGTCCAATGGAAATTGCCGATCAGTTATTGGCGCAAAAATTCGCGAAAAGGCCTCAGTTTGTGCAGTCTAACATAAAAGCACTCACCGACGGCTACAATTACGGAAACAACATTCACCTTACGGCTTCCACCTATCGCATTGAATCGGTTGAAAGCGCCAAAGGCTTCTATACCGACATCAATGGGAACACTGCCACGGCATACGGACTGATTGCCGCCGCCGAAAAAGCGGGCGTTGAACTGTTCCTCGGCTCCTACCCCATCACCCCTGCAACCGATATTCTTCAGGAATTATCCAACCGCAAAGATTTCGGCGTGAAGGCGTTGCAAATGGAAGATGAAATTGCGGGAATTGCCACGTCCCTCGGCGCGAGTTTTGCCGGACGATTGGCGGCTACCTCCACATCGGGGCCGGGATTGGCTCTCAAAAGCGAAGCACTGGGCTTGGCGGTGATGGCCGAACTTCCGTTGGTGGTGATTGATGTGATGCGTGGCGGTCCATCCACAGGATTACCCACAAAAAGTGAACAAGCCGATTTAAATCAGGCGCTTTACGGAAGAAACGGCGAAAGCCCGTTGGTGGTAATGGCTGCAGCTTCGCCCACCGATTGTTTCGAGTGCGCGTTTCACGCGTCAAAAATTGCGTTGGAGCACATGACACCGGTAATTTTGCTTACCGATGGCTACATTGCCAACGGCGCATCGGCGTGGAAAATTCCCGATATGAACGATTATCCCGACATAAAACCTCCCTACGTGCAAACGTATTTTAAAGGTGAACCAAGTGTGTGGCGCCCTTATTTGCGCGACGAAAACACGTTGGTAAGATACTGGGGCGTGCCGGGAACCGAAAAATTTATGCACCGCATTGGCGGATTGGAAAAAGATTATTTCACCGGCATTATTTCCACCGATCCTGACAACCACCAACTGATGGTGGACACGCGACGCAAGAAAATTGAAAAGATAGCCGACTTCATTCCCCCGCAGGAGGTATGGGGCGATAAAGACGCCGATACACTTGTTGTTGGTTGGGGCGGAACCTACGGACACTTGCTGGAAGCGACGCTTCGCATTAAAGATAAACAGAAAAAAATAGCCTACACGCACTTCAAATTCATTGCTCCGTTGCCAAAAAACACGCACGACATCTTGAAAAAATACAAGAAAATTATTGTGGCGGAACAAAACAACGGACAATTCGCGGCCTATTTACAAGGATTATTCCCTGATATCGACACCATCAGGAAATTTAATCGAATTGAAGGACAGCCATTTAGAGTGAGCGAACTGGTGGATGAATTTATTAAAATAATGGATGAAAAATAAAATTATGGAAGCAACAATAGAAAAACCAACATACAAACCCAAAGATTATAAAAGCGAAAACAGCATTCGCTGGTGCCCGGGTTGCGGCGACTATGCCATACTCACGTGCTTGCAAAAAGCACTGGCCGAATTAAATGTGGAGCCGCACGAAACCGCCGTCATATCAGGAATTGGCTGTTCTTCGCGCTTGCCATATTATATGAACACCTACGGGTTTCACAGCATTCACGGCCGTGCCGCGGCCATTGCAACGGGCGTGAAAGTAGCCAACCCGAAACTGAATGTGTGGGTGGCCACAGGCGACGGCGACTCGCTGGCCATTGGCGGGAACCATTTTATCCACACCGTGCGACGAAATGTGGACATCAATGTTATTTTGTTCAACAACAAGATATACGGCTTAACCAAAGGACAATACTCTCCCACCTCGGAGCGTGGTTTTGTGACGAAAACATCGCCTTTTGGCACGGTGGAAGATCCGTTTCGTCCGGCAGAACTTTGTTTCGGTGCCAGAGGCACGTTTTTTGGCCGCGCCATTGATGTGGACATGAAAAATCAGGTGGATGTGATGGTGCAAGCCGCGCAACACAAAGGCACCTCCATTATTGAAGTGCTGCAAAATTGCGTCATTTTTAACGATGGCGTCCACAATAAAGTGAGCGACCGCACGTGGAAAGCCGATCACACGATTACGCTTAAACAGGGCGAAAAGATGATTTTTGGGGCGGAAAGCAATAAAGGGCTTGTGCTTGACGGCTGGAACCTAAAGGCCGTTACCATTGGCGAAGATGGATATTCTATGGACGATATTCTCGTTCACGATGCCACCACAAAAGACAGCACCCTACACCTGAAACTGGCGTTGATGGATTTGGATAGCGGATTGCCGGTAGCGCTGGGCGTTATTCGCAGCGTGGATGCGCCAACGTATGACGCGGAATATGAAAACCAAATAAAAGAAGTGCAACAGAAAAAACCGAAGAAATCGTTTACCGATTTTCTGCTGGCCTCGTCAAATATCTGGGAAGTGAAGTGACGGATTGATGGAAGTCAGAAGTCCGAAGTCAGAAGTGAGAAGCCGGAAGTCAGAAGGCCGCTGCCGGATGTCTTAGTCAGAAAGTAGTAAACAAGAAACATAAACAAAACCCGAAAGCGAATGACTTTCGGGTTTTTGTTCTATATGCATTTGTACTCAATCCACTTTTAACCGCCGCCTTTTCATTTCTGTTTTAATCAATTTCAACTCGCGGCTGGATTGTCCTTTTACCGAGGTGTTTTCTTGCGCTCGGCGCAACAGATAAGGCATCATCACCTCCACTTTTCCATAAGGAATGTATTTTGCCACATTATAGCCTAATTCGGCAAGGTTGTAGGTAATATGGTCGCTCATGCCATAGAGTTGCGAGAAGTAAATACTCGGATGGTTTCTGGGCAGATTATGCTCGTCGATTAAATCGGCAAGCAACTGCGAACTTTTTTCGTTGTGCGTAGCCACCATAAAATCAATGGTTTCCACATTATCCACCAAATAACGGATAATGTCATCAAAATCACGGTCGGTAGCTACTTTGTCGGGTTGAATGGGCGATGGATAATTCATCTGCTCGGCGCGGGCGCGCTCTTTTTCCATATACGCTCCGCGTACAATTTTCAGGCCAAACTTAAATCCGCCATCCAATGCCATTTGGTGGTGCTTTTTTAACCGCTGAATGCTATCGTGGCGATACATTTGATACGTATTTTGCACAATGGCTTTTTCTTTGTTGTACTTCGCCATCATCTCCATTACAAAATCATCAAGGATGGGTTGTATCCACGTTTCTTCCGCGTCGATAAGCACCGGCACGCCCAACTGGTTTCCCAAACTAAAAATAGCGTCAACCCTATTTAATACACGCTGATATTCGTCCATTTCCGCTTGTGTGAGATATTCATTACCACTCACTTTCGCCAACAAATCGAAACGAGCCACGCCGGTAATCTTAAAGGCGCTGAACGGCACTTCCCTATGTTCGTTGGCGTATCGGATGGTACGTTTAATTTCGTTACAGGTTTCATCAAACACTGCGTCGGCCTCTTCTCTTTCCAGCGCATAATCAAGAATGGAGAAAACATTTCTATCTGCCAATCGATGAATGGTCTTGCTACAATCTTCAATGGATTCTCCGCCAACAAAATGGCGGTAAATGGTGTTGCGGATAATTCCTTTAATCGGTAAACGAATAGCGAATGCAAAATCGGTTAAATGTTTTCCAACATTTACCAGCGCTTGGCTATTCATCAGCTTGAAGAGTTGATAAGCACGTGTTAGTTCGGCATTTGATTTACCTCGAAAAGCGATTTCGGAATTGGTAAAATCGAGTTTGTTCGTACGTTCTGATTGCATGCGTTTTTTTATAGAGTAGTATTAAGATACGGCAAAAATAATAATAAATTTCATAATCTGTTTTGAATCTCAAGAATATTCTTTTCCATTCCTGAGTTTTGTGCTGGAAAGAGCTTCCGAACCTGTTTATTTTCACAAAAAATCCCCTCAGAAAACCGAGGGGATCATAAAGGACAAGCCTGACATGTATGTATGCTATGGGAATATGGATCTATTTGTTAGGCCGTTGTTGTCCTTTATTTTTGTTCTTTATATTGAAGATACTGTTTTTTATCGTCGGTATAATACAATCGCAATATTTTTGTGGATTCCACGTATGACACCGCATAGGACTGTACGTTTTTTAAATTTTCAATGTAGCGTTTGCCGTCGCCCACCTCAAATCTTTCGGTCATCGTCATATTTTGGAACGAAAGTTGACGTTCGTTTATGGTATATTCCCCTGCGATGGTGTTGGATGCGGAAGTTCCGGAAAATGTTTTATCGGTTTTTAAATGCAACACATAAGCTCCTTGATCGGCTGGCTCGGGTTTTTTACTGGATACACTCGCGGTGTTAAAACGTCCGTCGTCGGTTACCACACCAAAAGCCTCCAACTTCCAACGGATGTTTACCGGTGAGTCTAAAGGCAGTTCTGTTGGTAACATATCCTCTTCGCCGCACCCAATAAAACCCGCGATGCCAATGAATATAATTAAACTATATAAAAGTAATCTCATTATTCTGAATTTGCTTTTGTTTATGATAGACGCGAAACAAGAAAAAACGTTGCATCCACAATGTTAATATTTCTTTAATTTGATGATTTCGATTTTCTTCTGCCCTAAAGTTTGAATCGGGATGCAAAAGTAAAACTTTTTTACTAAATTTGTGTCATCTAAAAAATTATAAACCACACTAACAACTTATTTTTATGCCTAAAGGAATTTACAAATTACCGGAAGTGAAAAACGAACCTGTAATGAGCTTTGCTCCGGGATCGATAGAAAGACAAGCTTTAAAACTAAAATTAGCTGAATTGAGCAAAGGCGGGCTGGACATTCCCATGATTATCGATGGAAAAGAAATCCGCACGAAAAACCTGAAAGACATTCGTCCGCCACACAACCACAAACAATTGCTGGGACATTATCATCAAGGCGATAAAACTCACGTTCAAATGGCCATTGACGCCGCGCTGAAAGCCAAACCGGCTTGGGAAGCAATGAACTGGGAAAGCCGTGCCGCCATTTTCTTGAAAGCGGCCGAGTTGGTAGCCGGCCCATACAGATACGAATTTAACGCGGTTACGATGATTGGCCAGTCGAAAAACGCCTATCAATCTGAAATTGACGCTGTGTGTGAACTAATCGACTTCTTCCGTTTCAACGTGAAAAACATGTACGATTTATACGGCATGCAACCCAACTCCGCTACCGGAATTTGGAACAGAATGGTTTGGCGCCCGTTGGAAGGATTTGTTTTCGCGCTCACGCCGTTTAACTTCACCTCCATTGCCGCCAATTTACCCGGCGCGCCCGCGTTAATGGGCAATACCGTGGTTTGGAAACCCTCAAAAACAGCCGTTTATTCTGCGGAACTAATTATGCGAGTGCTTAAAGAAGCCGGCCTGCCCGATGGCGTTATCAATTTGGTGTATTGCTCCGGCCCCGATGCCGCCGATGTTATTTTCAAGCACCGCGAATTTGCCGGATTGCACTTCACGGGCTCCACGGGCGTGTTTAACTCCATGTGGAAAACCATTGCCGGAAATATGGCAAACTACAAATCATATCCGCGCATTGTAGGCGAAACCGGTGGCAAAGACTACGTTATTGCCGATGCCACAGCCGACGCAAAACAAGTGGCTACCGCCCTCACTCGTGGCGCATTTGAATACCAAGGGCAAAAATGCTCCGCGGCTTCTCGCGCTTATATTCCAAAAAACATTTGGGACGATGTGAGAAAATATATGGAAGCCGATTTGGCCAAAATTAAAACGGGCGTAGTGGAAGATTTCAGCAATTTCGTAAACGCCGTTATCGATGAAGACTCATTCGATAAACTGGCAAAAGCAATTGACCACGCCAATAAATCGGCAGATGCCGAAGTGATTATGGGCGGTGAATACGATAAATCGGAAGGTTACTTCATTAAACCAACGGTTATTTTGGCCAAAAAACCCGATTACATTACGATGAAAGAAGAACTTTTCGGCCCCATTTTAACCGTTTACGTGTACGACCCGAAAAAGTTGGACGAGACAATGGATATCTTGGACACCACCACCGATTACGCGCTCACCGGCGCCATTTTCTCTGCCGACAGGGCCACCATTGAAAAAATGACCGCTCGCCTCACCCACACCGCCGGCAACTTCTACATCAACGACAAACCCACCGGTGCCGTGGTTGACCAACAACCATTTGGCGGCGGCCGCGGTTCGGGAACGAACGATAAAGCGGGTTCCATTTTCAACCTGCTTCGCTGGGTTTCGCCACAATGCATTAAAGAGACATTCGTTCCGGCAACGGATTATATGTATCCAAACTTCTTGGAAGAATAAGAACAAAGTCTATATTTTTATTGCGGAACAACCTTTAACGGCTGTTCCGCTTTTTTTGTATTGAAGCCAGGTTAAGAGCAAGGCATACGGTTGAAAAAGAATTCTCTAAATTCCCTTTTCTCAATCACGGATACTTTTATTATCTTTGCAATCGTTTCTTAAAAAATCAAATTAAAAAACATCTGTATGAATTTCGTGGAAGAACTGCGCTGGCGTGGTATGATTCAAGATATTATGCCGGGCACGGAAGAAGAGTTATTGAAAGGACAAACATCCGGCTATTTGGGGATTGACCCCACCGCCGACTCGCTACACATTGGACACTTAGTGGGCGTGATGATGTTGAAACATTTTCAGCGGGCGGGGCACACCCCAATCGCGTTGGTGGGCGGTGCCACGGGAATGATTGGCGACCCCTCTATGAAGTCGGCCGAAAGAAACCTTTTGGACGAGGAAACGCTGCGTCATAATCAGGAAGCGATTAAAGCACAATTGGCGAAATTTCTCGATTTTGAAAGCGATATTCCCAATAAAGCCTTGCTGGTGAACAATTACGATTGGATGAAAGGTTACGGTTTCTTGAATTTCATTCGCGATATCGGCAAACACATCACCGTGAATTATATGATGGCCAAAGATTCCGTAAAAAAACGCCTTGGCTCGGAGTCCAGCGAAGGAATGTCGTTTACCGAATTCTCTTACCAATTGCTGCAAGCTTACGATTTTCTCTATTTATTCCGCGAAAAAAATTGCCGCATCCAATTGGGCGGATCAGACCAATGGGGCAACATCACCACCGGTGCCGAACTTATCCGCCGCAAGGAAGGCGGCGAGGTGTTCGCGCTCACCTGCCCGCTTATCAGAAAAGCCGACGGCGGAAAATTCGGCAAAACAGAAAGCGGCAACGTGTGGTTAGACCGCAAATACACCTCGCCTTACAAATTTTATCAGTTTTGGCTCAACGTAAGCGATGATGATGCCAACAAATACATCCGCATCTTCACCTCTTTGTCGAAAGAAGAGATTGACGCGCTCGTAGCCGAGCAAGAAGCCGCTCCGCATTTGCGACCTTTGCAGAAAAAATTGGCCGAAGAAGTCACCGTGATGGTGCACTCGCGCGAAGATTACGACATGGCAGTGAACGCGTCGGAAATTCTTTTTGGCAAGGCTACCTCAAGCGCTTTGCGCTCCATTGACGAAGAAACGTTCTTGCAGGTTTTTGAGGGCGTACCTCAATTCACCGTGTCTAAAGAGAAATTATCGCAGGGCGTAAAAGCCGTTGATTTATTGACGGAAGAGGCCGCGGTATTTCCATCTAAGGGCGAAATGCGCAAAACAGCACAAGCCGGCGGCGTACTCATCAACAAAGAGCGTTTGGAAGAATTCGACACCGTAATTGACTCCTCGTCCCTCATTGGCGATAAATATATTTTGGCGCAACGCGGCAAAAAAAATTATTTTTTATTGATTGCAGAGTAGCTGAAACTATTTATAGAAAGCAAAAAAGAGGTAATCGCAAGGTGATTATCTCTTTTTTGTTCTGTTGAGAAATTGGGCTCACCTGCAAAACTATGTTTTTAAAAAAGAAGTATCTTTGAAAAAAAATACTTCCGTTATGTCATCTTACGATCAACTTCACATTTTATCCCGGTACATTCTTCCTGAAGAAATTATAGACAA
>JAEWGM010000009.1 GCA_023388315.1 Bacteroidota bacterium
CTGTTTTGAATTTTTTTATGTATTGTTTTTTAGTCATTTTTTGATGGATTTGGACTTTCGTTTCGCATCGAATAGCGGGCTACTCGAAAGAAAGGAAAGTTCAAAGACGCAAAAAAGGGCAAAAAACGACATAAAAGATAGATATAAAAATAATATTCGTAAAATTCAAAACAGTTTCTAAGTCCCATTAAAACTAATTTAACGGGACTTACTTTTAAAAATAAACGGATGGAACCATCAATGCACAAACGCGTTGGACGCGTCCAAAACAATTTTCAGAAGGAAGAAAATGGACAAGACATACATCGTGATGCTCACGTCTTTCACTTTTCCCGACAATAGTTTAATGATGGTAAAACTCAACATTCCGAAAATAATTCCGTTGGCAATACTGTAGGTAAACGGCATAAAAATAATGGTAACAAATGCCGGAAGGCCTTCGCTGATTTCGCTGAAATTAATATCGCCCACGGAGCTCATCATAAACAACCCGATAATGATTAACGCCGGCGCAGTTGCCGCCGCAGGAACCATTAAAAATATGGGCGCGAAAAACAATGCGAGTACAAACATGAGCGTGGTGCTCACGCTGGTAAGCCCGGTTCTTCCTCCGGCAGCCACACCCGACGCGCTTTCAACGTAAGACGTGTTGGGGCTGGTTCCCAAAAGCGCGCCCACAAAAGTTCCCAATGCATCGGCAAACAATGCTTTTTGCAGTTGTGGAAAGCTTCCGTCTTTCTCCGATTTTCCGATTTTTGAGATAACACCAATCAAGGTTCCCATCGCATCGAAAACGTTCACCATCAAGAAAGTAAATACCACAATCAACATATCGAAGGTGAAGATGCTGCCCCATTCAAATTTAAAGAAAATTGGTTCGATACTGGGCGGAAGAGCAATCCAACTGCCTTCGGGCAACTGAATCATCCCTAAAAATCCGGCAAAAACGGTGGAAATAATAATACCGATTAAAATGGCCCCGTGCACTTTTTTAACTAATAAAACGGCGATAATCACCAGCCCCAAAACGGCAACCCACACGTTGGGGTCGGCCATATTTCCCAGTTGCACCAATGTGAACTGGTTGGGCGTTACAATGCCCGCGCTTTTCAACCCAATAAGCGTGATAAACAGCCCAATACCAATCGGGATGGCGTTTTTGAGCGCCACGGGAATGTTATCGACAATAATTTTTCGGATATTGAAAATGGTCAACAGCATAAAGCAAATTCCCGACAACAAAACACCGGTTAAAGCAAATTGCCAACTGTGCCCCATTGCTATTACAATACTGAACGCGAAGAAGTTATTCAATCCCATTCCAGGCGCCTGCGCAATGGGCACGTTGGCAAGAAAGGCCATAAAAACCGTTCCCGCAATGGCGGCAAGCGCGGTGGTGGTGAAAAGCGCCCCTTTGTCCATGCCGGTTTCACCCAAAATTTGCGGATTCACCGCCAAGATGTACGACATGGTTAAAAAGGTGATGATTCCTGCCAACATCTCGGTGCGGACATTGGTGTTGTTTTCTCTTAGTTTAAAAAGTTTTTCCAACATAATTCTATTCTTTTAGAAATTCCATTTTGTTGCGATGGTGGGTATAGCGGTAAATTTTTCGAAACGGGCGAAATTATAACTCAACTCTATTTCACTGCCAATGGCAAAATTGGGTGTAAAATTGTACCAAATTTGCGGTTCCGACAAAATAACAACTCGTTTGCCGCCTTCACCGGTGGCGCGGTCTTTGTTTTCCGTCCACAAATCGAAAAATCCCACTAACGAAATTTTGTTGTCGGGGAAAGCCGAATTCCAGGTCAATGTCCATTGCACATCGTGGCTGTTGGTTTTAAAAGCATTCAGTTTGTACGCCAGATAAGTGCCCATAAAAAAATTGCCCAACTGAAACGGATATTGCATTCCAGCCAGGTAGGAACTGGGGATGGAAAAGCTAAAATCCGTTCCACGAACCAATCCCAATCCGCCGTTGTATTCCAAATGCGGCATCAGCGGAAAATCGCCAATTTTAAACGCGCGCGCAATTTCGGCGTATGCCAAACCGGGATTTCGTTTGTCGAAATTAAAGTCGAAATCCACAAACATGAAGGTGGAGCCCCAAGCATCGGGCTTAAACATTTCGAACGTGGCAGTGAGATAATTAATCGGGCCCACATCGTCTCCATACAAAGAATGACGGGGATCGAAGTGCAATTGAAGATTTTGTGCCTTAACCGCTCCAAACAATACAAGGAGCAACGCGGAAAAAATAAGTTTTCGTTTCATACTTGTGTTTAAAGAATTAAATTATTTTAAGAAACGCCGAAGATAGTAAATTTATGTAAATTCACCTCCAAAAAAACCGACATTTTTCCCTTTTTTTTGATAAATCGCCAACATTGCATATTAATTTGTATTTTTGCTCTTCAAAATTCATTTCAACGAATCATAATGGAGAAAGACGTTACACAAAATTTGGTTATCTATAACACCTTAAGCCGATCAAAAGAAAAATTTGAACCCATCAATCCGCCTTTTGTGGGAATGTATGTTTGCGGCCCCACGGTTTACAGCGATGTGCATTTGGGTAACTGTCGCACGTTTATTTCTTTCGATTTAATTTACCGATATTTACTGCACGTGGGCTACAAAGTGCGCTACGTTCGCAACATTACCGATGCCGGACACTTGGAAGGCGACTGCGACGAAGGCGAAGATAAATTTGCCAAACGCGCCAAACTGGAGCAATTGGAGCCGATGGAAATTGTGCAAAAATACACCCTCGGGTTTCACGAAATTTTGCGCATATTCAACACCCTTCCACCCAACATTGAGCCCACCGCCACCGGGCATATTTTGGAGCAAATTGAGATGATTAAAGAGATTCTCGCCGCCGGTTTTGCCTACGAAGTAAACGGAACGGTTTATTTTGATGTGGAAAAATACAGCAATGATTACGATTACGGCATCCTCACCAACCGCAAACTCGAAGATTTGATGGAAGGCACCCGCGAGTTGAGCGGACAAGACGAAAAACGCGGACGACTGGACTTCGCACTTTGGATAAAAGCCAAACCCGAAACGCTGATGCAGTGGCCATCGCCGTGGGGGTGGGGATTTCCCGGCTGGCACATTGAGTGTTCGGCTATGAGCGCCAAATATTTGGGAGAAACGTTCGATATTCACGGCGGCGGTATGGATTTGCAAGCCACGCACCACACCAACGAAATCGCGCAATCGCAAGCGTGCAACCACACCCAACCGGTGAAATATTGGGTGCACACCAATATGCTTACCGTAAACGGCGCACGGATGTCCAAAACTGCCGGAAACGGATTTTTGCCCAAAGAACTTTTCACGGGCGACCACCCATTGCTAGAGCGCGGATATTCGCCCATGACGGTGCGGTTTTTTATGGCCCAATCGCACTACCGCAGCACGCTGGATTTCAGCAACGAAGCGCTACAAGCCGCCGAAAAAGGCTACAAACGGCTGATGGAAAGCATTGCCCGAATGGAGAAACTGGAAGCGTCCGATAAATCTACCGTTAACATTGCCGAGATTCGCGAAAATTGTTACGCCGCGATGAACGACGATTTCAACAGCCCGATGCTCGTTTCACACTTATTCGATGCCGTAAGGGTTATCAACTCCGTAGCCGATGGAACGGAAAAACTTACTGCAGAAGACATTGCATCGCTCAAAGAGTTAATACAAGTGTTTGTGTTTGATGTGTTAGGCCTTATCGATGAAAGCGAAGCCAACGCCGGAGGCGATGTGATAACGGGATTAATGAACCTGATTATCGATATCCGCAAATCGGCACGCGAAAACAAAGATTGGGCAACCTCCGATAAAATTCGCGATGAATTGAAAGCCGCCGGCGTAGAAATCAAAGACACGAAAGACGGCGTGGAGTGGAGAGTGTGAGAAAACCTTTATGATGAAAGAGATTTAAAAACTGATTCAAGTTGTAAGAAAATCTTACAAGTTCAAATTGAAGAAAAAAGAAAGCTAAATCACTCCCCAAGACATCTTGATTATAAAAGAATTACAATACAATTTAAAATGAAAACTGTTTTTTTATTATTGATATCTTTGACTTTTATCTTCACATCTTGCGATTTTGGTTATATAAAAAGAGTCATTACTGACCGACTAAAATTTGTCCGTAGGACAAACCCGTGCATAACCCCCAATTTTAATTGGGGGAATGGTGAAATTACCGCGCATAAACTCTGTAAGAGTTTCCCAATCCGTTTTAAGGAAACGCCTACAGCGTTTTATTCGTCTTTCACGTTTGCTACCCCCAATTTCATTGGGGGTTATGCACGGAAAACTTCTACGAAGTTAAAACGCGGCCTATTCTCCAAATCAACATACTAAAACGATGTACTAATAAAGATTTCAACTGATTTGCCGGAATTTTGTCGGTCAGTAGTGAAAAAGAGTATAATACTCAACAAAACAAAGTCTAAAATCTAACAGTCTAAAAAAATGCAACTAATCCTCTCTCCCGCCAAACTCATGGACTTTGGCGAAACAGATAAAGATATTAACCCCACGAAACCGCAATTTGCGGATAAAACAAAAGAGTTGGTCGCGGTTTGTCAGAAACTATCCGAAAGCGAAATTGCTTCGGCAATGAAAATCAATCCAAAAATGGCGCGTGATGTGCACGAATATTTCCAAACCTTTTCATTTAAATCCACCCCGCGCCGTGCTGCCGCATTGGCATACAACGGCATAGCCTACAAAGGGCTAAACGCCCACGACTTCACGAAAGAAGAGTTCGATTTCGCCCAAAAGCATCTCAACATCATTTCGGGCCTCTACGGCATACTGCGCCCGTTGGACGAAATAAAACCGTATCGAGTGGAAATGGCGCGAAAAATTGTGCCGCAGGGGCATAAAACGCTTTACAGCTTTTGGGAAGACACGCTCAACGCTCACCTATCGAAAAAGCTCAAAGGGGGCGAAAAAGTTATTATCAACGTTGCGTCACAGGAATATTCCAAGGTTATCAAACCAAACAAATTGCCCAAAGGCACCAAAATAATCGATATTCAGTTTTTGCAGCAAGAAAACGACGATTTAAAACAAATTGTGGTGCATAGCAAAAAAGCGCGAGGATTGATGTCGCGTTTCATCATCAAAAACCAATTGAAAGTAGCCGAAGAAGTAAAAGGGTTCAATTACGAAAACTATTTTTTCTACCCTCAACTTTCCACCGAAGACAAATGGGTATTTATCAGATAACCAATAACAAACAATGAGCATACAAAGAACAACGTTCGGTTCAAAATTGGGCATGGTAGCTGCGGCAGCCGGCTCCGCAGTGGGGTTGGGGAACATTTGGCGTTTCCCCAGCGAAGCGGCCGATGGCGGCGGCGCCATTTTCATTCTTATTTACCTCGCCTGCATTTTATTTTTCGGCATTCCGTTGATGATTGCCGAATTTATTATCGGCCGCGCGTCAAAAACCAACGCCTCCGGCGCTTTCGATAAGCTTTCGCCGGGAACGCAATGGAAGTGGGTGGGCAGGCTGGGCGTGCTCACCGGGTTTGTTATTTTGGGATTTTATATGGTTGTTTGCGGCTGGACGGTGAGTTATTTTATGCAGTCCGTTTCGGGAAACTTGCACAATGTGAGCGACTTTTCCGCTAATTTTAACGCGTTGCTCGCAAACAGCCCGAAGCAGATACTGTTGATGGCTTTTTTTGTGTTGCTCACCGCCTATTTTATTTTTGCCGGCGTACAAAAAGGAATTGAACGATCGGCTAAGACAATGATGCCCATTTTGTTCCTTCTTCTTATAATTTTGGGCGCGAAGGCACTATCACTCCCCGATGCCAAAGCAGGAATTGATTTTCTCTTCAAACCCGATTTTCAAGAGGTGAAATCCACCGTTTTTCTCGACGCGATGGGACAAGCCTTTTTCTCACTTTCCATTGGAATGGGATGCATGATGACCTACGCGTCTTATTTTAAAGACAGTACCAACCTCACCAAAACGGCGGTGCAGGTATCGTTTTTAGATTCGCTGGTGGCCATACTTGCTGGATTGGTGATTTTTCCATCGGCGTTCGCGCTGGCCACTAACCCCGACACCATTGTATCCGATTTGGTGGCCGGAGGCCCGGGATTGCTTTTCATCACCGTGCCCGAACTTTTGAGCCAAATGCAGGGCTCCATGGTATGGTCGGCCATGTTTTTCCTCCTTTTGTCGCTTGCCGCACTCACTTCCACCATTTCTTTAATGGAGGTAGTAACGCTTTACATTCACGAAGAACAACGAATCAGCCGCAAAAAAGCATTGGCGTTTGTGGTAGCGGGCGTACTTGTTTTGGGAACAATTTCCGCCATTTCATCGCAGTTTTTCAATCTGTTAGACGTGTTTTCCGCCAAGGTAATGCTACCCGTGGGCGGACTGTTTATTTCGCTTTTTGTGGGATGGTATCTCGATAAAAAAATTATTGCCGCGCAAATCACCAACAATGGAAAATTGAATTTCGGCATCTCATTCTTGAAAGTGTACAGTTTCATTCTGAAATTTCTCGCCCCCATTGCCATCTTGTTGATATTTTTATATGGATTCATCGGATGAGTAGAAAACACGCCTCCTTTAAATAATCCTAAACGAGGCATAACGCTTTGCGCCTCCGCATTTAATTATTATTTTTGTAGAAAAATAATCCCCATTAATGCAATATAAAATCTCCCCACCCCAACAGCTAAGGGCAACCGTTCAACTGCCATCGTCAAAGAGCATTAGCAACAGGGCTTTAATACTAAACGCGCTAAGTTTAAGCACTTTCCCCATAGAAAATCTTTCCGATTGCGAAGATACGCAAGTCATTATCGATGCTTTCAATTCCGATTCAAACGTATTCGACATAAAAGCAGCGGGAACAGCTATGCGTTTTCTAACCGCTTTTTTGGCCGGAATGGATGGCGAATGGGTGATTAAAGGCTCCAAAAGAATGCACGAACGCCCCATTCATCCCTTGGTGGAAACATTGCAAGCGCTGGGCGCCGAAATAGAATACTTGGAAAAAGAAGGATTCCCTCCGTTGAAAATCAGAGGGAAGAAGTTGAAGGGGGGCGAAGTGTATGTTTCGGGAAACATCAGTTCTCAATTTATTTCGGCATTGCTTATGATTGCGCCGTTGATGGACAATGGGCTCACCATTCACATTGAAGACGAAATCGTATCCAAATCATACATTCATTTAACGCTTAGTATGATGGAAAAATACGGCGTTGGCGCAAAATGGGAAGGCAACAAAGTCGTCATCAAAAACCAATATTATAAGCCGATTCCTCTGACAGTGGAAGCCGATTGGTCGGCCGCTTCGTACTGGTATGAATTAGTTTCGCTGCTGCCGGATGCCGAAGTAACACTGCTGGGATTGGAAAGAGAAAGTTTGCAAGGCGATGCAAATGTAGCCAACCTTTTCACCGATTTGGGCGTTTCCACCGAGTTTACGGCCGAGGGTGTTGTGATTAAAAAAGCATCCAAGCCTCAGAAGAAATTCTTCCATAACTTCGTGAACGAACCCGATTTGGCGCAAACTTTTGCCGTTACCTGTTGTTTATTGGGCGTACCGTTTGTGTTTTCGGGAATACAAAGCCTGAAAATTAAGGAGACCGACCGCGTGCAGGCTCTTAAAAACGAGCTGGAAAAACTCGGTTTCGTATTGCGCGAAAACGAAATAGGAATGTTGGAATGGGATGGCGAGCGCTGCTTCGCTGCCGAAACACCCGTGATTGATACGTATGACGACCATCGCATGGCCATGTCACTGGCACCCGCGTGTATCCATTTTAACTCAATGAAAATAAACGATCCGCACGTGGTGGCAAAATCCTATCCAAACTTTTGGAATGACTTGGAGGCGGCCGGATTTAACATAGAAGGCAATCCAAAAGAGAATAAACTGTAATCAACTGATTATCTTTGCGATACTCATCGATAAAGTACAAAAATACAATATCATTATAATTATGGCAAGTTTATATATTTTACTCGGAATCATTGTTTTCTTTATCGCGGCGTTGTACATTTCTAACGCGGTACAGCGAAAAAAAGGAAACACGCAGGAGCGCGAAACGCTTCCGCCATCCATTGACCTGAGAACCAAGCAAGAAAGAGATACCGGTTGTTGCGGCGCCCACGAAGTGTGTGAAAGAGACAGCCTCATCGCTGCGTTTACGCCCGAACCCGAATATTTTGATGATGAGGAACTCGACCGGTACAAAATGCGTGACTCAGCAGATTATTCTCCGGAAGAGGTGGATGAGTTTCGTGAAGTGTTT
Source organism: Bacteroidota bacterium (assembly GCA_023388315.1). GTDB lineage: Bacteria > Bacteroidota > Bacteroidia > Bacteroidales > Dysgonomonadaceae > JAEWGM01. The sequence continues at coordinate 8,311 of JAEWGM010000009.1, forward strand.
TACTCTGTTCTCGATGAGGAAAAACCGCGTTGGATACGCAGCCTTCAAGTACGCGAAGTGGCGCTACCCGACCAAATGAAAGATGAAGTTTGCATGGTTGTAAACGATTTACGCGAACAAAAAATGCACGTTTAACAATTATCCTGCGCCCGGCATCCATCACCAAGCATCTAATACACAACACCTATGAATATTCTGGAACTGTTTGATTACGCTTTTTTCCGCAACGCCGTGTTGGGAAGCCTGCTGGCAAGCATCGCCTGCGGCATTATCGGCACATATGTGGTTACGCGGCGGTTGGTGTTTATCAGCGGTGGCATCACACATGCGTCGTTTGGTGGGTTGGGAATCGGCATTTATTTTTCGCTTCATCCCATTTTCTCGGCAATGGTGTTTTCCGTGCTTTCGGCGTTCGGCATCAAATGGCTTTCAGACAAACAAGGCGTGCGTGAAGATTCCGCCATCGCCGTTTTTTGGTCGTTGGGAATGGCCATCGGCATTATGCTCACATTCCTCACACCGGGTTTCGCGCCCAATTTATCGGAATACCTTTTCGGCAACATTCTCACCATCACACAAACCGATATTATCGCGCTATTGCTGCTATCAGTGGCGCTGTTGCTATTTTTTGCTGCCAATTACCATGCCATCGTTTCGGTTTCCTTCGATCATCAGTTTGCCCAAACCCGAAGGGTAAAAACCAAAATCATTGAATATGTGATGATGCTTTTTATCGCCACCACCATTGTGTTGTGCATTCGTTTGGTGGGCATTGTGCTGCTGATGTCGCTCATTACTGTTCCGCAAATGACGGCCAACCTGTTCACGGTAAATTACTCTCGCATTATCGTTTTTTCCACCATCATCAGTTTTATTGGCTGCGTTGCCGGCCTGTTCTTATCGTATTATTTGAATGTGCCGTCGGGCGCGTTTATTATTTTTGTGTTGATTGTGCTATTTTTTGTGGGGAGAGGGGTGAAGGCGTTAGTAAACAGAAGAAAATAAGTTGATTATGAACAAAAAGCCTGTTATTATCGGCATCGGTGAAATGTTGTGGGATATATTGCCTACCGGAAAGAAAGCGGGTGGCGCGCCCATTAATTTTGTTTACCACGCGTCGCGGTCGGGAGCCGAAGGCTATGCCATCAGCGCCGTTGGAAACGATGCGCTGGGTGATGAAATAATGCGGGAAATTGAGAAAATTAAGGTCAATCACCTGATCGAAAAAGTGGATTATCCCACGGGAACGGTGCTGGTGGAACTCCGCGAAGGTATTCCCAATTACACCATTGTGGAAGGCGTAGCGTGGGATTTTATACCGCTAACAGAGTCGATGCGCGAACTGGCGCAAAAAGCCGATGCGGTATGTTTTGGCACATTGGCGCAACGGTCAGAAAAATCGCGCGAAACCATTCAATCCATACTCTCCTTAGTACCCGAAAACGCTTACCGTATTCTGGATATCAATATCCGTCAGGATTATTATTCAAAAGAAGTTATTTTAAACTCCCTCCGAAATTGTAATATTTTTAAAGTCAACGACGAAGAATTAGTTTTACTGAAAGAACTATTTGAAAAACAACATCTTGATGATGAAGAAATGTGTCGTTGGTTTGTAAAAGAATTTAACCTCCACTATCTAATCCTTACCGCCGGAGCCGATTACAGCCAAATTTTCACACCCGAAACATCGTCACGCATACAAACACCGAAGGTGAAAGTTGTGGACACCGTTGGCGCAGGCGATTCGTTTACCGGTACGTTTATATCGGCTATTCTCGATGGGAAACCGTTTGTTGAGGCACATCAAGCCGCGGTGGATAGAGCTGCGTTTGTGTGTACGCAAGCCGGGGCTTGGGTGTGACATTATTCTTGCAAAAAGGCTATAAACCCGGCAAGAAAAACAATAAATCCCCGTTTTTTGAGTTAAATACAATAAGGTCTACACCAAAAACAAATTCGACTTACAACGCACAACTCAAACAACGTAGGAAATTGAATAACAGCAAGGTAATAAGGTTTTTTGATTTGCATTTGCCTTTTTTGCTAAGGTTGAGTGGGAAAAATAAGGCTGTCATTCTTATAAACGCGTTGTGCATTCTCTTCTTCACCGCCTGCTCCACTCGCAAAAACACGCCGGGCACGCGCGCGTATCACGAATTCACCACCCGATACAATGTTTACCATAACGCCGAAGAAGCATACAACAATGCCCTGCAGAACCAATCGGAAAGCTACGAGGAGAATTATAGCGAATTGCTGCCGCTGTACCCGTTTACACGAATCACCACTAAAACCCAGCCGGGTGGCGCTTTCGACGCGGTGATTGATAAAACCAACAAAGCAATACAGGAACATTCCATCGCCGCCAAGCCACGCCGCGACCCATCACAACCGCAAACACAGGAGTACCGCGATTGGCTTCGCCAACAGGAATTCAATCCTTTCATCAAAAACGCGTGGCTATTGATGGGCAAAGCGCATGTGCAAAATCAGGATTACGAGCAGGCTTTAGCTGTTTTTTCGCAAATCATTCAGCTTTTTCGCACCGATACGGAACTTATTTCCGAAACGCAAATTTGGATGATGCGCGCCTACACCGAGTTGGAATGGTTTTACGACGCGGAAGATATGGCAACCATCCTTCGGTCACGAACGCTTTCAAAAGAACTGAACAGCTTGTTCACAGAGACTTACACTTACTATTTGCTTCGCAAAAAAGAGTACGCGGCGGCGCTTCCTCTTCTTCGGGAGACAATTTCGCAAGAAAAAAATGCGCAACAAAAACGTCGGTTGCAGTTTCTTTTGGGGCAAATCTATGCGCAATTGGGCGAAAACGAAAATGCTTTCCGGGCATTTGAAGCGGTGAAAAGCATCCGCGCACCACACGAAACCGCGCTAAATGCCACCATTCTACAATCCACCGTAGCGATGGGGAACGAACAGCGAACAATTGTTCAATCGCTGGAGAAAATGGCCAAAAGTGCAAAAAACAAAGAATTTACCGATAAAATCTATTTCGCCATCGGGAATGGTTACCTGCATCGCGCTGATACTACGAGTGCCATAAAAAACTACCGGCTGGCAGAAAGCGCCTCATCCTCAAACGGTTTGAACAAAGCCTTGGCGCAAGTTGCGCTGGGCGATATTTTCTTCAACCGCAAAGAGTATGTGCAAGCAGCGCCCCGATACAGCGGCGCTTTATCGGCTTTGCCGGAAACCAACGAACAGTACGCCCGCGTATCTTTTCGGGCGGATGTACTGCAAGAATTGGTTCCACATGTTGCAGCGGTGCAACAACAAGACAGTTTACAACATTTGGCCAAACTTCCTCACAATGAACAATTAAAGATTGTCCAAGCGCGCATTGAAGAATTGCGCAAAGCGGAACGTGGCAAGGAGCGGGAAACTTATTTAGCGGAACAAGCACTCCAAGCGCCGCAACTCGCCCAACAAACGCCCACCGTTGCAGAATCTGCAGTGGCACTGGCAACCCGCACGGGCGAATCGGCATTTTATTTTTACAATCCTCCGCTGGTTTTGCAAGGAAAAAACGAATTCAAAAAAGTGTGGGGAAACCGGCAACTTCAAGATAATTGGCGAATTTCCGGCGCGCAAGGCTTGCCGGCTTCAAATCTTCAAACAGTGCAAACCGATAACGAAAAACAGGCTGATGATCAACCAGCTGTCAAAGAGAAAAAAGAAAAATCCACCAATCCTTACGAGCCGGAATTTTATTTGCAGCAACTTCCCACCACTCCCGATGAATTGGCGGCATCCAACAAGATTATAGAAAATGGTTTGTTTGTTATGGGAGAAATTATTGCCCATCGGTTGCAAGATTTTGAATACGCCATCTCAATTTTCAATCGCCATTTGGCAGATTTCCCAAAAAGCAGTCGAACGCCCGATGTGTATCATCAACTCTATTTAATTTATTTTAGACTGGGAAATAACACGATGGCACAAGTTTACAAGCAGCGTTTAGTGCAAGAGTTTCCCGAGAATGAACTTTCCTTGGCCGTGCAAGCGCCCGATTTTGAGAAAACGCTTCGTAATTACGCGCAGATGCAAGAATCGATGTATCAACAGGCGTTTCAGGCGTATCAAAACGGTAACACCGCATTGGTGCACAAGTTGTTTGAGGAATTTACAACCAAATTTCCCGATTCCGATTTTATGCCGCAGATGCTGCTCTTAAACGCGTTGTCGTATGCGCAAGCCGGCGACGCTGAAAACACGCAGTTGTTTTTAGCCGAACTGTTGCAAAAACATCCTGACTCCGATGCCTCGCCATTGGCACAAAATATTATGGATGGCTTGTCGGAAGGCAAAACATTGGCCGCGAACGCTTCATTGGCAAGCAATATGGATTGGAGGAAACAAGCTGACACACAAGAACATATCATAGAATCCGACACGATGACGTTTATTGCGAACAAGAATCTGCCCCACATTTATCTCCTCACCTTTCCACGCAATACAGTCAATAAAAACAACCTGCTTTTTGCGGTGGCCAACTTCAATTTTTCCAATTTCCAACTTCGCACCTTCCCCATTTCGTTCATTCAGTTGGGCCGACTGGAAGCATTGCAGGTTAAATCTTTTCGCTCTTACGAAGAAACAAGGCGATATGCCGATTTAATTCAATCGGATGAAGATTTTTTAAAAGATTTATCGGCGGAAGTGCTTCCCATCATCATTTCAGAAGATAATTTGACCATTGTGCAACAAGGAAAAGCGATAAGTGAATATGCCGATTTCCATCTGTCGCATATACAACCGGATACATTGCAGGCCTTGCAACCACAGGTTATTTCAAAAATTGAACCGATAAAAACAGAAGAAACAATCATTGAAAAACCGAAAATGGTTGTACCTTTGGAAGCGGAGGAAATCACGCCACCCGAAGAACAGCAAACTGTTGAAATTGAGCCCGTAAAACAAGATGAACGCGTAACACCGGAACAGCAAAAGAGCGAATTGGAGCGGAAAGAAGCCGAAGCGCTGCGTCAACAGCAAAGCGCCGAATCGCAAAAGAGCCGAGAAGAGATACTGCGTGAAAGGGAGCGCGAACGGCGAGAGAAAATCAGAGAGCGAGAGCGTCAACTTAAAGAAAGGCAACGCCAACGCGATGCGGAATTGAAACAGCGAGAGCGCGAACGGGAACAAAAATTGAGAGAACAAGAGCGCCTTCGCCGACAAAAATTGCAAGAAAGGGAACGTGAACTCCGCAACCGAAACAGATAGAAATCAAAAACACCTTTTGGCAACGATAGTATGAAAATTATTTTCGCAACAAACAACCAACATAAACTAAAGGAAATCCGTGAAATTATCGGAGATAAAATAAACATTCAGAGCTTGGCAGATATTCATTGCCACGAAGACATTCCTGAAACAGGCACCACGCTGCAAGAAAACGCATTACTCAAAGCACAATTTGTGAAAGATAACTTCGGGTTCGATTGTTTTGCCGAAGATACCGGCTTGGAAGTTGACGCGCTCCACGGCGCGCCCGGCGTGTATTCCGCGCGCTTTGCAGGTGAACATTGCTCTCCGCAAGACAATATGGAAAAATTGTTAAATGAATTGCAAGGAGAAAGCAACCGCAACGCGCGCTTCAAAACGGTTATCGCTTTGCTGCTGAACGGTGAAAAGCATTTTTTTGAAGGCGAAATATCCGGGCAAATTATCGCGGAAAAGCGTGGAACGCAAGGCTTTGGCTACGACCCCATTTTTGTGCCCAACGGCTTCTCCCAAACGTTTGCCGAGCTGGGCGACGATGTAAAAAACACCATCAGCCACAGGGCCATTGCCACACAAAAACTGGCGGATTTCTTGATGAAATTGTCTAATATCTAATGGCCTAATGCCTAATTATCTAATATCTAACGATTCAACCAACTTTTTTTCTTATCTTTGAAATCCCACTAAAAAAACAAACATTATGTCATCACTCATTCGCACAGGAATTATAGGTTACGGCCTTTCGGGCAGGGTTTTTCACGCACCGTTTATTGATGTGTTGGAAGGCTATGAGCTCACCAAAATCAGCACCGCCAACCTCGACAGAATCAATCAGGTAAAAGAACGTTATCCTCAAACGGCGATTGTTCCCGATGGAAACGGCATCATTAACGATCCCGACATTGATTTGGTGTTGGTTACATCGCCCAACACCGACCATTTTCGCTGGGCGCGCGAAGCATTGCTCGCCGGAAAGCACGTGGTTGTGGAAAAACCGTTTACCGTAACCGTTGCCGAAGCTGATGAGTTGATTGAAATTGCCAAAAAACAGCAAAAAATCCTCACCGTTTACCATAACCGTCGTTTTACGAGCGATACCAAAACGGTAAAAAAACTTCTCGACAGCGGATTGTTGGGCGAAGTAACCGATTACGAAACCCATTTCGATCGTTATCGTCCCGATCCTCGTCCCGGCGGCGCGTGGCGCGAAGACCCGCTTCCCGGCTCCGGAATTTTCTACGATTTGGGGTCGCACCTTATTGACCAAGCGTTGTGGTTTTTCGGGATGCCGGATGCTGTTACCGCAAACATCGATTTCCGCCGCCCGTGGGCAAAAGCCGACGACAACTTCGATGTGCGCCTCCACTACCCCACTTTCACCGCCACATTGAAATCGGGCACCATCTGCAAAATTCCCGGGCCAACGTATCAAATTCACGGAATGAACGGGTCGTTTATTAAATACGGGCTCGATGTGCAGGAAGCCACCGTGGATGGCGGCGCCATTCCGCAAGGAAAAGATTGGGGCCGTGAGCCCGAAAACATTTGGGGAACCATTAATGTGGATTACCAAGGCATTAAAATTCAGGGGAAGGTGGAAAGCGAACACGGCGATTATCGGGAATATTTTATCAACCTGCGCGATGCCATTTGGGGCAAAGCGGAAATTGCGGTGAAACCCGAAGAAGCGCGCGACGTGATGCGCATCATTGAATTGGCATTCCAAAGCAGTGAGCAGAAAAGAACCATGGAAGTAAAATAAGCGAATGAACAGCTCCTTGTTTCAACTCACGCAAAAAAAAGGAAAAGATTTCCTTCAACCCTACGTGTCGGCACAATACCACATTTTGCTGTTTCGGGATGAAGGAAAATTTTCTGTTGATTTTACGGAATACACCTTTTCAGGAAACACCATTTTGTTTTTTACGCCATATCAAACTTTTCAATGGAAAGCGGCTGCTGATACCGATATTCACACTCTCACATTTCATGGCGATTTCTATTGCATTGAATACCACAAAAAAGAAGTCGCCTGCAACGGGCTGCTGTTCAACAATATTTACTTGTTTCCACACATCAGCGTATCGGATACCGATTTTGAGGAGTTTTTGTCGCTATTTCAAAAACTTGAAGCCGAAACAACCACCCACATTGAGTTTTCCGATGCCATATTAAAGGCATACTTACAGCTTTTTTTGGCATTGTGCAGCCGCGAAAAGAAAAAGCAACTCACGGAAACGGAAACAGAAATCACCCACAACGAGGAAATGGCAGCCATTCAACAATTGATTGACACCCATTTTCTTACTGAAAGGAGCGCTTCGTTTTACGCGTCGCGATTGGCATTGTCATCGAGCGCGTTCACCAAAAAAACCCGCCAGTTTTTCGGGAAAACGCCCACCCAACTCATCCAAGACCGCGTGGTGCTGGAAGCAAAAAAGTTGCTGCACCTCACCTACAAACCCATTAAGGAAATAGCCGCGGCATTAAATTTCGATGATGAATTTTATTTCAGCCGTTATTTCAAAAAAAATGTAGGCCTTTCGCCCACGCACTATCGAGACCAGGTGGGGATTTCCATTGTGGCCAAACAGTGATAACAGCCACTAAGGCACAAAGACTCGAAGAAACTGTTTTAATTTTTTAGAAACATCTGTTGTTATTGACATGAGTTCGGGATAAAAACACAACATCCAAACAATATAAACAATTGACAAACAATAAGTTAATAAGATCTTCACTGTATTTTCTCCTTTTCTATTAAGGTTGGCTTGTGAAAATAAGTTTTTTCTAATTCCCAAACACTATTGTCCGATAAAAAAAATAAAAAACAGCTCAAAAGTGTTTTTCATCGCTATTTCCACGTGTTTTCATTTTCCGTGCTTCTGTTTTTAACTTCGTAGAAGTTTTCCGTGCATAACCCCCAATTTTAATTGGGGGTAGCAAACGTGAAAGACGAATAAAAACTCTGTAAGAGTTTCCTTTAAAAAGATTGGGAAACTCTTACAGAGTTTATGCGTGGTATTTTTGCCATTCCCCCAATTAAAATTGGGGGTTATGCACAGAGTTGTCCTACGGACAAATTTTTATCGGATAACATTGATTCCCAAAACCTTATTTTAGAGGAATAAAGCTTAGTAGCACGGAATTACAAAGGGACAATCACCTTATTAGCTTATTTATCAATATAATAAATATATTCTTATATCGAAAACACGTTATTAATTAGGCAGTGCTTCAGTTTAGAAGACACCTTTGTCGTTTTTCTTTGCTCTTTGCTCTAATTTACCTTTCTTGGCAAAAAAATCCATTCACTATCTTTTTTTGTCCATTCTTTGCTTGTTTTTGCGTGTATATCTTTGCATTATCAAAAAATTTATCATCTAAAATAGTGCAAAAAATGAACACGAACATTCAAAAAGGACTCGAATTTTTATCCAAAAGTCAACCCAATTTCATTAATCTTATCCGCATTTCAATTTTCATTGTGATGCTCTGGATTGGCGGCCTCAAAGCGTTTCAATACGAAGCCGACGGCATTGTGCCGTTTGTGGCCAACAGCCCGTTTATGAGTTTTCTATACAAGAAAAAAGCGCCCGAATATAAAGAATACCGCAACCCCGAAGGGCTGATGGTAGCCAAAAACATTGAGTGGCACAAAGAAAACGGCACCTACCCGTTCGCTTACGGATTGGGAACGTTTATCGTTATCATCGGCACGCTTACGTTGCTGGGCATTTGGTCGGCAAAAGCGGGGCTTGTGGGCGGAATTCTCACCTTTCTGATGTCGCTGGTCACGTTATCGTTTCTGGTGACCACGCCCGAAGTGTGGGTGCCCAATTTGGGAGGCGATATGCCCACGCCGCAACACGGTTTTCCGTATCTATCGGGTGCGGGGCGGCTGGTGCTGAAAGACGTAATTATGCTTGCCGGCGGCTTGATTGCCGCATCGGACTGCGCGCGACGGATTTTAAGAAAACAAAACCGAGCCATCGCGTAACAAACGTAAAAAAACATTCGTCCATAAAAATCACTGCTTAGTACTTTGCCGAGCGGTGATTTTTTTCTTTTACATTCTCTCCTTTTTGATTTTCCGCATTCCCTCTTTTTCATTACTTTTGCAGGTTCTTATTGCGATAAACAAATGCACATTTCTCAGAAGCAATTTTCGGAATATTACCACGCTTATTACCGTCAGCTTTGTTTGCACGCCCTGCATTTTCTGGGCGACACGAATGAGGCGGAAGATATTGTGCAAGAAACGTTTGTGAGCTTTTGGGATAAACGCGGACAACTGGAATCGATTAAATCGGTGAAAGCCTACCTTTACACCGCGGTGCGCAACAACTGCCTTACAAAAATTCGCGATGCCAAGCCCACTACATCGTTGGAAGAACTTCCCGCGGAAGATTTGTTATCGGAAGAGGAGCAAATGGAACGCGCCGAAATGGAAGCGCGCATATGGAAAATGATTGACGAGCTGCCCGAGCGCCGCCGCGAAATTTTTCTGATGGCAAAACGCGATGGCATGCGCTACAAAGACATTGCCAAACAAACCGGACTGACCGTAAAAACCGTTGAAAACCACGTGTTGCGCGCAATGCAATCACTTCGCGCGAAAGATATGAAAGCCTACCTTTTCTTTTTCGCTTAGAAATTGTTGAGAAAAAATTTCTCTTTCAAGTGAGGGATTTTTAGTTTTTTGCATCTTAGTTACAGAAAGCAGACAATGACAGAGTTTAACAAACATATTGACGAGCAAATCCTTTTTGTAGCAAAACACTACAAACCAAATACTTTCGACTCCCGAAAAGGTTGGGAAAAGTTGCAACAACACATCGCGCCCCAACGAAAAACGCGCAAGCTATCCGTTTATTACGGGGCGGCAGCCGCTGTGGCTTTGTTGTTAGTGGTGAGCATTCTGTATTTTACGGCCGATTCCGGCGAGAAACTGCTTGCCAAAGCCGATAACACAGCCTACGTATTGCCCGATAATTCATATATTGAAATGCAAAAAGGCGCGCAGTTGCAATACGACAAACAATTTGGCGAAACCAACCGCAAGGTTTCTATGAACGGAACCATATCGTTCGACGTGGAGCGGAACGAGTCGTTGCCGTTTATCGTTACCACACCCACGGCACAAGTTCAAGTGTTGGGCATGAAATTTACCATCCATGAAAACGAAAAGGGCACGCAACTGGACGTAAAATCCGGAAAAGTGCGGTTTACCGCCAACGACCCCATTATTCCGCTTATTTGTACCGCCGGCACAAAGGTGAGATACCTTGCCCAAAACAAGGAAATAACCGTTACTTCGGTCGACAGCCACACGATAATTAACGGAACGGATAATTCACTATCGTTCAACAATGTAGAGCTTCAACAAGTGGCATCTATCTTATCGCACTATTATAAAACCAACATAGAAGTTCCCGCAGAAGAAATCCAAATTCAGCTCACTTCATCGTTTGAGGGGAACACCATCCAAGAGATTATAGAAATTATCAATTTCACGCTTGACACGCATATAACAGTTCAACATTAGATAAAACGCGATTATTTAAATGAAAAAACTACTCTTTTTATTCATTGGCATACTTGTCATTAGTGATGCGCTTGCTCAAACAGACACCAACCCTGCACCACAAACCGTTTTCGAGGGGCTTCATAAAAACATTTTCGTGGAAGGATTGGGTGCCGGATTTATGGGAAGCGTGAATTTCGATATGCGTTTGCAACGCGGACGAATGGATGGCATTGGCTTTCGAGTAGGAATTGGAGGTGCACTTGCGGGAGCAACGTTTGATGACCCATCCACATCTTACGAATATGGCAACACGTTTTTCATGTTTCAACAACAAGAAAGAGCAAACATTGTAACTTTCCCAATGGGAGTAAATTATTTAGTGGGAAAGCGCAGAAGTAATTTTTTGGCCGGTTTGGGAATTATTCCCGCCTATATTTCGGTGCCAACTAAAAACATTGAAAGTTTTGCTTTGGGAGGCGGTTACATCTCTTTGGGTTACAGATTTCAACCTTTACGCCACGGAATAATGTTTCAAATAAACTGGAATCCTTTGATTTTGCGGGGAAGCGGATTTAATCCGGGATGGTTTGGCATTGGTATCGGTTACGGATTTAAATAAAAACAAGAAGAAAAGATAACGGCTGTAAGAATAAAAAAATCTTGCTGCTAATAGTCTATTATCTGAATATGAAACACTACACTATCTTCATTTTGCTGTCCGCATGCTTTCTCTCGAAAGCTGCGGCGCAGCAAAAAATTTCTCTTCAGGTTGAAAAGATGCCAATAACGCGTGTGTTGACACAAATAGAAAAGCAATCGGATTACACTTTTTCGTACAACTCGGCGTTATTAAAAGACATGCAGCCTGTTACGCTTTCGGTTGAAAACGAATCAATTGAGAACGTACTGCAAATGCTTTTCGGCAAAACCAATATTCAATACATTATTCATGGCACCCGTGTTATTCTAAAAACCCGTCCTAAAAACATCACCATCAGCGGGGTTATTCACGATGCCGTTTCCCGCGAAACGCTCATCGCCGCCAATGTATTTGATTACCGTTCACAAAAAGGCGCCGTGAGTAATAATTTCGGGTTTTACAGCCTGTCGCTTCCGCCCGGCGAGGTGCAACTGCGAGGCAGCTATGTGGGATATGGCACGCACGAAATGAACATAACGGCAGAAAGCGACACCACCATCCATTTCTTTCTGCAACCCTCATCGCTGCTGCAAGAGGTGGTGATTGAGGGAAAACAAAACGTGCCGCTCTACAGCACCGAAACCGGTAAGATAACGCTCAACGCGCAAACGTTGCAAGCGTTACCTTCGTTTTTGGGCGAGAAAGATGTGATTAAATCGCTACAACTGATGCCCGGCGTGGCGGCCGGCACCGAAGGCGTGGCGGGAATGTACGTGCGCGGCGGGAATTTAGATGAGAATTTATATTTGGTTGATGGCAATCCGCTTTATCACGTAACGCATTTGGGTGGCATTTTCTCCACATTCAATCCCGAAGCGGTTAAAACAATGGATTTCTACAAAGGCAGCTTTCCCGCGCGATACGGCGGGCGTCTTTCATCGGTGGTGGACGTGCGGATGAACGATGGCTCTATGCGCGATTTTTCAGGAACGGTGTCCATCGGGTTAATTTCGTCGCGGTTTCATTTGCAAGGGCCCATTAACAAAGACAAAACTTCGTTTTCGGTTTCGCTCAGGCGCACGTATCTCGATTTGCTTGCGCGCCCGGCCCTTTATTTTGTGGGGAAACACAATAAAAAAGAAGACCCCGAAAATTATGAAAATTACGATCCGGGATACTATTTTTATGATTTCAACGCCAAAATAAACCACAAGTTTTCCGACAGAAGCCGCCTCTATTTGAGCATGTACGACGGCAAAGACAAACTGTTCCTCAATATGGACACAAAAAGTGAACGCTCTTATCACCTGAAAGGGTCATACGACCCCGAAAATCCACCTTTTCACACGCATTATGAAAAAAGTGAAAACAAAACGAATTTCGATATGGGTTGGGGCACGCGCATGGCATCGCTCAATTGGACGTATGCCATAAACAGCAAGTTGTTTTCAAACGTCACGTTGGTTTATAGCCGATATTCATCTGATATTCAAGCGAAAACTAAGGGAAGCAGACTCCTTACCATCCGAGAAGAAAATTCCGAGGAATCGAAGACCCAAAACTTTAAAACCAATGGCTTAACCAGCTATAGTTCAGGCATTCGCGATTTAGGCTACCGCTTGGAGTTTGATTATACACCGGTGAACAATCATTACATTCGCTTTGGCACGTCGCTGCTTCATCATCATTTCCGCCCCGAACAAAGCGGGGTTATCGGCATTTTTGAAGACGACTTGGAGAAACGAAGCGACACCGTAACCTTTGCCAATGACCGCATTTTGGTGAAGGAACTTTCGCTATACGCCGAAGACGAAATGGAAGTAACAAACCGTCTTAAAGTGAATGCCGGCGTGCATTTATCGGGATTTATTGTGCAAGGGAAATCGTATATCAGCGTGCAGCCTCGCCTGTCGGCGCGTTATTTACTCCCCGGCGAGTGGTCGGTGAAAGCGTCGTACGGCAAAATGAACCAATATGTGCACTTATTGCAAAGCAGCAACATCAGTTTGCCCAACGATTTATGGGTTCCCATCACCAAGAACATCAAACCGATGGTTTCGCATCAGGTCTCGGCAGGCGTTTTCGGGCGCTGGCGCGGCTTCGACCTCTCGGCGGAAGGATATTACAAGTCTTCTAAAAACCAAGTGGAATACAAAGAAGGAGCCGATTTGCTTTCGGGCAAACTCAATTGGGAAGAGCGCGTAGCGCAAGGATTGAGCAAATCATACGGGGTGGAAATGATGGCGAATAAAACATTCGGAAACACATCGGGATGGCTGGGGTACACGCTTTCGTGGTCTAACCGCCATTTTCCCAACGGCGAAATTAACCGCGGCCGCGTATATCCCGCGAAGTACGACAACCGCCACAAAATAAACGCTGTGGTGTTGCACAAATTTGGCAAGAAATTCGACGCGAGCGCCTCGTGGGTGTACTCCACCGGCAATTGGACAACGCTGGCCACACAAAAATATTTAGACGAGCATGGCACCGAAACGGAATACATTCACAAGCGCAACAATTTTAAAATGCCCGCCTATCATCGGCTGGATTTGAGTTTCAATTACTATCGCTACAAAAAGAAAGGCCGCGTTGGCATTTGGAATTTGAGTATTTATAATGCCTATTCGCATCACAATTCCTTTTTGGTGATGCCGTCTCGAGAAGAGATATCCATCCCCACTGAAGACGGTGGGTATATAATAACCGAGGGTAAACCTATCCTCAAGAGTTTAAGTATTTTCCCCATTATTCCATCATTTTCATATACTTATAAGTTTTAAGACAGATGAAAAAATTTGCATTTATTCTATTTATCTTGTTGTCGGCCGCTTGCGAGCGCCAACTCAATGTAGATTTTTCAAACGAAAAACCGCTTATTGTGATGCACGGTGTGGTGGAACCCGGCAAGCCCATTTCGGTAAGCGTGGGGAAAAGTTTTTCGATTCTCGATACCGATAGCAACGCGGCATATTTGAAAGACGCGGCCGTTGAGTTGCATATCAACGGTAAATTTGTTGAGAAAATGAAACTGGATAGAATCGACAGTACGGCATCTTACGGTTCGCGCAAAGGAACATCGCACTTCGTTTCCACCACCCACGCCGGGATTGGCGACCGCATTCGGATCCAAGCATCGGCCCCGGGATTGGAAACCGCTTGGGCGGAAACGGTTATTCCCGCACCGCCCACCATAGGGAAAGTAGATACTACTTCTTATTTCACGATGATTAACACGGAAGGCTCGTACGATCCTTTCGGATATTATAATCAATATTATGAATATGAGGAAATTACTCGCGAACCTTTTCTACGAATGCTGCGTCTGCAAATTGAGGTGGAAAGAGCGAAAAATGATGACGACCAGTATTACGCGCTGTATTTATTGGCCGTGGTGCCTCCGAACAGCTCTTATCATCGTCGCGGGTTATTCACTGGAACGAAAGATGACCCCATTTTTGCCAGCGATCCCAAAAACAGCATTTTCGACGCGTTGTTTGAGAAGAATTACAGCTACAGCGGCTCCGTGTTTTTTTCGGATAAAGGGTTCAAAAACAATACTTACACGCTAAATGTTTCCACTTACGGATTTTATGAGGTAAACATCGAGTACAATGAAGACGAAGATGGCATTCCCACAGGATACAAAAGCCATAAGGTGGAGAACTTGCCCATTGAGATAAGGATATCGTCGCTCTCACCCGATTGGCACGCCTATTTAAAATCCAAAGAAGAAGGCAGTTACGACACAGATGGAATGGGATTTATTTCGGAACCTAAAACCACGCACACCAATGTACACAACGGTATCGGGTTTCTCGGGGCTATGTCGCACGCCTACAAACAAATTGATACTCCACCGTTTACCGGAAAGGAGAATGAAATTCCACAATAGAAAAAGAGTGATCCCGGAACCGCGGTGGATATAACGATGAGGAAAGTTAGAGGAGTTGTTTTTTCCATAACGTTATACCCCCCTTCATAAAAAAAAGGAGAAATTTGATTTTCTCCTTTTTTTATTTCTCAAACGACATTCGTTTTTATTTCACCTTATCCACAATGGCTTTAAACGCTTCGGGATGGTTCATTGCCAAATCGGCAAGAACTTTGCGGTTAATATCAATTTCATTTTTGTGCAAGGCTCCCATTAAACGAGAATATGACATTCCGTTTTGACGTGCGGCAGCATTGATACGCTGAATCCACAACGAGCGGAAGTTGCGTTTTTTGGTTTTGCGGTCACGATAGGCATACGTTAATCCTTTTTCCCACGTGTTTTTGGCTACCGTCCACACGTTTTTGCGGGCGCCAATGTAGCCTCTTGTTAATTTCAGAACTTTTTTTCTGCGGTTGCGCGAGGCAACATGATTTACAGATCTTGGCATAATGTTACTTTTTGTGAATGTTAGCGTTTCCGTCGGGCGGAAATCTTTGGGGCATACATCCTGTTAATAAATCTTTTTACTTGAAACGCGCGTGAATTATTTTAAACCTAATAAGATTTTAATATTATTCTCGTCAGCTTTGTGAACAAGGCCGGTTTGCGTAAGATTTCTCTTTTGCTTTTTGGTCTTCTTCGTCAAAATGTGACTTTTGTACGCGTGTTTCCGCTTGATTTTTCCTGTTCCGGTAAGGGCGAACCTCTTTTTGGCACCGGAATTAGTCTTAATTTTTGGCATTTTGCTGTTTCGAATTTGTTAGTAATAAGTTTTCTTTCGCGGCCGAAGCCGAGCGAAAAAGTGTGCAAAAGTAATGATTTTATTTTAATTATCAAAACTATGCATCCATTTTATCCTAAAATAAAAATTAAAAAACCGGGAATGTAAAACCCGGCTTTCCATTTTATTCTTTGTTGGTATTTTCTTTTTTGGAAGAAGAGGGCGCTTTCTTGGGCGATAGCATAATAGACATACGCTTTCCTTCCATAATGGGGAGCTGCTCCACTTTGGCGTGCTCCTCCAAATCGCTGGCGAAACGCAACAACAGCACTTCTCCTTGCTCTTTAAAAAGAATAGAGCGTCCTTTAAAAAACACATACGCTTTCACTTTCGAGCCTTCACCCAAAAAGTTGATAGCGTGTTTTAGTTTAAAATTGTAATCGTGGTCGTCGGTTTGCGGGCCGAAACGAATTTCTTTCACCGTTACCTTCACCGATTTTGCCTTCTGCTCTTTTTGTTTTTTCTTTTGTTGATAAACAAATTTCTGATAATCAATAATTCGGCATACAGGAGGTGTGGCTGTAGGCGATATTTCCACAAGGTCTAATTCCTTAGCTTCGGCTATTTTTAAGGCTTCTTTGGTGGGATAAATTCCCTGTTCAACATTGTCGCCGACTAAGCGGACTTCGGGCACGCGAATTCTCTCATTGATCCTGTGCTGATTTTTTGAATCTCTTGGACGATACTTCATTCAGAATAGTTTGATTTCTGTTTTTTTATGATTAATTTAATTGTTAGTTTGTATTAGTTGGAATTTTCGGGGCCATCATTTCTTTCACTTCCCTCGAAATATCTTCTGCAAAAGTAATTAAATTTATTGAACCTTTGTCTTCTCCACCCTGTTTTCTTACCGAAACCTCCTTATTTTCTGCTTCTTTCTCACCCACGATGAGCAAATAAGGAATGCGTTTTAATTCGTTGTCGCGAATTTTGCGGCCCACTTTTTCGTTGCGGTCATCTACTTCGGCGCGAATATCGAATTTCTTCAATTCCTTTACCACGCTATAGGCGTAGTCATTAAATTTTTCGCTCACCGGCAAAATAACGGCTTGCGTGGGCGCCAACCACAACGGGAACTTTCCTGCGGTGTGCTCAATAAGTACTGCCACAAAACGTTCCATTGAACCAAACGGTGCGCGGTGAATCATTACCGGGCGGTGCTTTTGGTTGTCGGCGCCGGTATATTCCAACTCGAAACGGTCGGGCAAGTTGTAATCTACTTGAATGGTTCCCAGTTGCCAACGACGGCCGAGGGCGTCTTTCACCATAAAGTCCAGCTTGGGGCCGTAGAACGCCGCTTCGCCCAATTCAATGCGGGCTTTCAAGCCTTTTTCTTCACACGCTTCCACGATGGCGCGTTCCGCTTTATCCCAATTTTCATCGGTTCCGATGTATTTTTCCTTGTTTTCTGGGTCGCGAAGCGATATTTGCGCTTCAAAGTTTTCAAAGTTCAACGCGTTGAATATAATGAAAATTATGTCCATTACCTTCAAAAACTCGTTTTTTACTTGATCGGGCGTGCAAAAAATGTGCGCGTCGTCTTGCGTAAAACCTCGCACGCGGGTGAGGCCGTGCAATTCGCCGCTTTGCTCGTAACGATACACGGTGCCAAATTCCGCCATTCGCAACGGCAGTTCCTTGTATGAACGCGGAAACGCTTTGTAAATCTCGCAATGGTGCGGACAATTCATTGGTTTCAGCAAAAACTCCTCATTTTCTTCGGGTGTGTGAATGGGCTGGAAGGAATCTTTTCCGTATTTGGCGTAGTGCCCCGAAGTAACGTACAATTGTTTTGAGCCGATATGCGGCGTAATGACTTGATCGTAATCAAACTCGCGTTGAATTTGTTTCAAAAAATCCTCCAACCGCAACCGCAATTGCGTGCCTTTGGGCAGCCACATGGGTAAGCCCGCGCCTACATTCTGTGAGAACGTAAACAACTCCAGTTCTTTCCCAATTTTGCGGTGGTCGCGTTTTTTGGCTTCTTCGAGCATCACCAAATACTCGTCGAGTAACTTCTTTTTGGGGAACGTAATTCCGTACAGGCGAGTCAATTGCGGGCGCGTCTCATCACCACGCCAATAAGCGCCCGCTGCAGACAATACTTTCACCGCTTTAATATACGACGTATTGGGCAAGTGTGGGCCGCGGCACAAATCGGTGAAATCGCCTTGTGTGTAGGTGGTGATTGTGCCGTCTTCCAACTCGTTGATGAGTTCCACTTTATAATGCTCATCGCGGGCGGAAAACATATCTATCGCGTCGGTTTTCGATATGCTTTGACGCTGAATTTCTTCTTTGGCGGCGATAAGCTCCATCATTTTCTTTTCGATGGCAGGAAAATCCGATTCTTTAATGGAAACACCTTCGCCCGGATCCACATCATAGTAAAACCCGTTTTCGATGGCCGGCCCAATACCGAATTTTATGCCGGGATACAACGCCTGCAAAGCCTCGGCCATCAAATGCGCCGATGAGTGCCAGTAGGCGTGCTTGCCTTCTTCATCGTCCCATTTCAGCAACTGAATGGTGGCGTCGCTTTCAATAGGCCGCGTTAAGTCCCACGTTTCGCCGTTTACGCTTGCTGCAAGCACCTCTTTAGCCAATCTGGAGCTGATGCTTTCGGCTATTTCCAAACTTGTTACACCGCTTTCATATTCCCTTACAGATGCATCGGGAAATGTAATTTTTATCATGTTTTTAGTCGTTTTCAATTTTGAGAATGCAAATGTAATGATTTTGTGGATAATAGACCACCAATTTGCGGAGAAAAATAATTGTGGTACACTTTCTGGTAGTTATATTTTACGTGATGCGGTCAACTTCCGCCAATTAACAAAATATTCAAATCCACGCCTCACCACTCAATCTCCAGCTGCCTTTCCGTTAAACGAAAACTTTTGCGGTGATGCTCCGTGACTCCGTGCGTTTTTATCGCTTCGCGATGGGTTTTGGTATTATCGTCTAATGTGTTTAAATGCACCAGACGGGATTGAAGTCGTCAGGTGCTGTCATTTTTTGTTGAAAATTAAATACAACAAATCGATTTTTTATATTGTGATATATTATTTCATAGTTTGAAATATTATTTCTATTTTTGCCTGATGGTTGTTATAAGCAAAAAGCGGATAAGTGAATACTTGAAGAAATATCCTCAGCATCAAGAAGAGTTAATGCGTTGGTACTATCTTGTGCTGGAATCTGATTGGCAAAATTTTGCAGATATAAAAACAACTTTTAACAGTGTAGATGGAGTTGGAGACGGATTGTATATTTTCAATGTAAAAGGCAATCATTGCCGGATTGTTGCAAGAATAATTTTTAAAGTACGCACGGTTTTTATCAAATTTGTAGGCACTCACAAAGAATACGATAAACTGGATTTTTCAAAATTGTAGACTATGATTAAAACAGACAAACAATACAATAAAATACTTCAAGAAATCGATCTCTTAATGAAAAAGGGAGAAGACAATATTACAGATTCAGACGTTGCTCTTTTGCAGAAAATGATAACCGAAGTAGCAGATTACGAAGCGGAAACAATAACGCTTCCTGCACCCAAAACTCTTATGGAAATGGTTGAATTGAAGCTTTTTCAGCGTAAAATGACACAGGCTGATTTTGCTCGACAATCGGGTTTGGGCTTGCCGAAAGTAAATCAAATTATTAAAGGAAAACGTCCGGTGGATATATCTTTTTTAAAGGCTATTTATTCTGAACTTGATGTTCCCGCGGATTTTATTTTAGAGAAAATCTAAGATTAATTTTGGAAAAACTCCCTCTTGGTTCAAGTTTGTAACTTGGACGTAAAACACCCACACCTCACCACTCAATCTCCAGCTGCTTTTCCGTTAAACGAAAACTTTTGCGGTGATGCTCCGTGACTCCGTGCGTTTTTATCGCTTCGCGATGCGCTTTGGTGGGATATCCTTTGTTGCGTGTCCAATCGTAGGCAGGATGTTTTTCGTGTAGTTTTTGCATATATTCATCCCGATACGTTTTCGCCAACACCGATGCGGCCGCGATGGACATGTATTTCCCATCGCCCTTAACCACCAACGTATGCGGAACGTCTTCAAACGGGCGGAACCGATTGCCGTCCACCAAAATGTGTTGCGGCTTAACGGTTAGCTTCGCTAATGCTTTGTGCATCGCTTTTACCGATGCCCACAATATATTCACTTCATCAATCTCTTGCGGCGTACACATTTCCACCGAAAAGCACAAAGCATGTTGTTCAATAATTGGCCGGAGTTCATCTCGGCCTTTTCGCGAAAGTTGTTTGGAGTCGTTAAGTTGTTCGCAATAAAAGTTAGGTGGTAGAATAACCGCCGCCGCGAAAACGGGCCCGGCCAAACAGCCTCTGCCCGCTTCGTCGCAACCCGCCTCGATGCAGTTTTCCCGTAAACAATTTGCCAGTAATGCGTGCGCTTTCATTTACAACGCTATTTCCAATGTATTATCTGCCGGCGGAAAATCCAATTGAAATTCCTGTTCCGCACCATCGCTTCCAAGCAGGCCGGCGAAGTTACTGATTGCTTGCTTCATTTCCTCATCGGGTGTTTCATCGCCGCGAACGTGCATCAGGTTCATTTTAACGATCAACTCCACCAACGCGTTGGCTGTTTCTGTCGGAATAGGAATTCCCAACTTATTGATGCGGTTATTCGCCACGCGACGGGTAATGGTTTCCAACCGAGAGCGGGCCTCCTTGGCTAAATGAGGATTGCCCGAAATGGATTCCACAAAACGCGTATCAATGGACAACTTATTGCTCGACAACTCCATTACGCGGTACGCGAAAGGATATTGTGCTAAGGCGCCGGTTTGCACATCGTAAATTTTGTTTCCGGAGGGCGAAGTGTACAAACTGACATCGTTTGAATGAAAATGCCCGGTGAAAACTACTTTCAACCCCGCGTCAGCAAGAATTTCCGCGGTTCTTTGCCAATCATCCACCAAATACCCCGAGAAAAAAGTTGATTGATACGGCATATGCTCCACCAACCCGTGGTGCATCATTCCCAAAACCGTGATGTTTTTCTCTTTCGCTTCGCGAAGAATGTTGAGCGCCCAACGCATGGTTTCGGGCAGAATGCGTCCCGCCGTGATGGAAGAGGTTGTGTGCTCTTTGTAACGATTGGTGTCGAAGCAAAGAAGCCAGGTTTTCTCATCGATTTCAGACAAATAACTGAGCGAAGCCTCGTCTCTTTTCAGCGCATCATTGTATCCAAAAGCGCCGTAAAGCGAAGCGAACTCTTTATCAGATATGGTTTTCACGGGCGTTGGTTTGTCACCCGTGTAAGCTTTGGCATCGGGCACATTGATGTCGTGATTACCGGGCACAACCCATACTCTAGTTCCGTTTTGTTGAATTTTAGATAGTTTTTCAATAAAATGGAGATGACTTTGGCGCTCGCCGTGGTTTGTTAAATCGCCCGAAATGAGCAGGATATCTATTTCTTCTTGCTGCAAATCATTTAACACATAATCCAACACGCCATGCAACTCTTTTACGTTGCGCCCGGTGGCTTGTTCAAACGCGGTTAACGCGCTGCCTTCACCCATCAGCTTTGGAGAAAGAAAATGAATGTCTGTAATCACACCCATTTTAAGTGGTTCCCCGGCAAAACTGCTAAGGCAAATGAGAAGAAGAAAAAATATGGACGAAATGCGCTTCATTTGTTTCCCCGATTAAACCAACGTCTCATTTTTTTCAACCAACGCTCAAACGGACTGAACTCTTCTTGCATATAACTGCTCATGGCGCTGCCTACGGCAAAAGTTTTTGATGTGGATTTACCCCACACATATTCCACTAATTGAGGATAATCGATATAAGGATTGCGGTTTTGCTGAATTTTATACACTTCTTCGTTACGGCGTACTTCTTTTAAACTCACCGGATCGTCGCGATGCCATTTTAGCATCAACTCCAACGACCAATCCGTAAAGCCGGGATACGCGCTTCCTCCAATTTGGTCTGATATCCAATCCGCTACACGGTCTTCATACGCCGTTACCATATAAAAATAGGAACGGGCAAAATCGCCTTTGTATTCGTCAATCGGTTCAAAAACGGTTTTCGTGTATCCGCCAAACGTGTTTTGCCCCACTTTGGAGCCGTTGGTGGACTCCCAAAAAGTGATTCCCACTTCGCCAAACGGCAAATTCGCGCGCTTGTTGTTCACAAACCCATCCGTAGGATAAATGTGAAAAAGATCGGAATTCATGGGCGGCGCTTCCTTAAACCAGCTTCGGGGAACGGCATGCTCACGGTTGTAACAGTCGCCCTCTTGACTGTATCTGCCGCAGCGGTCGCTTTGAAAATCGAATCGATATTCAGGGGCGCCTTTTTGTTTGGCCGAGTACATATCCCACACTTTTCCCGTGCGCGTGGCGTCGGTGGTCTCAAACGCTTTCCACAAGCGAGCGTACGATACCGTTTTGGGTTGTTTAATTATTTCGAAAAGAGCCGTTTTCAATTCCGCTCCTGTTTTGTTTTCAATTCCTTGATAATAGCCGTTGGGCACTTGCGCGTTTGCAAAATGAAATAAAATTCCTGCAAAAAAAAGCGATAAAACGATTTTTGGTGATAATCTATTTCTCATTATGTTGTTGCGTAAAAACCACCGCAAATATACTAAGAAAATTAGTATCCCGAGTTATTTATTTTGCTGACTCGGCAGAATTTAAGGTCAAATATCGGGATAATAAACAGATAGGCCAATGCTGGGAAAAACTTCGTATTACCGCTGCTCGAGCAAGTTTGCAACTTGTGCGACTGCCTGTGGGCAGGTTGCTTTTTTACGAAAACAAGATAAGGGGAAAACTACCTCGCCACCGCGGAATAGCTTATTGAATTTACTCATTGCAGTTTAAAACTGCTGCTGTTTTGGGCACAAGTTAGAAACTTGCGCCAAGTAGGGGTTGTATCAAAAAAAGGATTTCCCAAAAAGAGGAATCAGGAGTTGAGAATGCGGTCTATTTCCGTAATATCTGAACGGAAACCTTTGTCCACTTCAATTAAATCTCTCACGGTATTGCAGGCATGAAGCACCGTGGCGTGATTTCTGTTGCCTACCTGAATGCCGATTTGCGAAAGCGACAATTCCGTGTGTTTTTTAATGAAATACATGGTAACTTGGCGGGCCTGCACAATCTCACGTTTGCGCGATGCCGATTGAATAAGTTCCTTCTTCACATTGAAAAAATTGCTCACCGTGTCTTGAATTTTTTGAACGGTAATGCGTTTTTTCTCAAACTTGATGTTTTGCTCCATCACTCTGCGAGCGAGCGTCATGTCTATTTCGCGGTTGTTGATGATGGAGTGCGCCATGAGCGATACGACAATTCCTTCCAAGTCGCGCACATTTTCCGTTACGTTTTCGGCGATAAAATCCACCACATTCTCCGGGATGGTTAATCCATCGCTTAAGATTTTGTGCTGAAGAATTTTCTTGCGCAACTCTTTGTCGGGACGTTCAAGGCTGGTGGTCAATCCCCAACGGAAGCGCGTCAAAAGGCGTTCTTCCATTCCTTGCATATCCATAGGGGCGCAATCCGATGTCATAATCAACTGCTTGTTGTTTTGGTGCAAGTGGTTGAAAATGTGGAAGAATGTGTTTTGCGTTTTTTCCAATCCCGAAAGCTCTTGAATATCGTCGATGATGAGCACATCGATATTCTGATAGAAATTGATAAAATCGTTGATGGTGTTGAAGCGGCGCGCGTCGGTAAATTGCACTTTAAACAAATGCGCCGAAATGTACAACACTTTTTTATCGGGATGAAGTTCTTGTATTTTGGATCCGATGGCATGGCACAAATGCGTTTTCCCCACACCCGAATGCCCGTGCACAAAAAGCGGATTAAAAGCGGTTTTTGCGGGGTTCATCGCCACTGCATCGGCAGCGGTGCGCGCCAAGCGGTTGCTTTCGCCTTCAAAAAAGTTGTGGAAAGTATATTTTGAGTTGATTTGAGAATCGAATTCCATGGTTTCAACCCGGTCAAACGGACTGGGCACTTTTGCCGAAATTTTATTTACTTGCTTTTTCTCGGCAATTACCGGATTTGAATCTCCGCGAAGTTCCACCGCGGTATTGTTTTCGGTTTCCACCAAAATCCGATAATTGAGAATGGTTCCCTCTCCTATTTCCCTGTACAACGTTTGCTGAATGAGATCGAGGTATTTATCCTCCAAGTATTCATAAAAAAACTGACTGGGCACCTGCACTGTAAGCACCTTGTTGGCATATTTCAATGGAATAATGGGCGCGAACCATGTATTGTATGCCAATTCGGGAATATTATCCCGAATAACACTTAAACAATTATTCCAGAGAATTTTACAGTCGGTCTTCTTCATTGATATGATATACTTTTTTTCTTTTCCTTTCTTTTTTCTTTTTTCGCTATGGGGTTACAAAATTTCAAAAAAAAAACGAGAAATCAAAATGAACTTTTTTTTATAATTTTTCTATCAAAAAATAACGTTCTTAATCAACCCGATAGGCGCAACAGATTGACACATAAAAGATTGAGCTTTAATCGAAAACTTAAAAGAGTTGATTTACAAGGCCATAACTCAATTTATGTTTCGGTTTAAAAAAACAAAAAAATATTACATTTTTGTTACTTAAGCACGTCAAATCAGAGAGTTTCTCTTAAAAAACGAGATGCACCCTATTTAGAACAATTCTATTTAGAGATTTTTCAAGTATAAATTTGTTACTTTCTAAGCAATGCTATGAAAAATGTTTTTCTCAATATTTCAGCTATTTAGCTACTTTTATGGGCGGCTTAGCTCGTCATCGCTCAATAAAATGAATTTTCCAGAAGCAATTCATTCAATAATTTCTACTCTTATTTCGGTAAGGTTACCTCACTCTTTTTCCATTGGAAAATTCCACAATGAATGCATCTTTAAAATTACGTTGCACCTCCCGCAGCATTCTTTTAATTTCGTTTTCATCTGATGTTTTTCCATACGTATATTTATAGGTGCTGCCATCTAGGTAAAAATCCACCGGCGATAAGCCTTTGAATACCGATGCGCCATTGTTGTATTTTCGGGACGCTGTGAGAAACTGAACGCGGTATTCGCGCGCTTCATTGGAAGCGGAAGCTACGCTTGCGGAGGATGAGGCGTTTTGCGAACGGCGAGTTTCGGAGTTGGTGAATACGTAGCTTTTTTTGTCGTATTCTCGTTTATATTCTTTAAATCCCTGATAAATGGAATTGGCCATGGAGGTTTGTCCGGCGGCGCTCATTAAATAAGTTTCTTCCGTTCTGTTGCTAATGTAACCCAACTCCAGAAGAACGCTGGGCATAGCCACTTCACGCAACACCAAAAAACCGGCCTGACGCACGTTGCGGTTCACGCGTTTTGAAGAATTCACCAGTCGGTTATGCACCATTGTGGCAAGCAGCACGCTCTGATTGAGAAACGCGTTCGACATAAATTCAAAAATAATGTACGACTCCGGTTCTCTTGGATTGAAGCCTTCGTATTTCACCGAATAGTCATCTTCGTACATAATTACCGCGTTCTCCGCTTTTGCCACCTCCAAGTTATCTTTGCTGCGATGCAGACCCAACACAAACGTTTCCACGCCTTGAGGCGATTGTTTTCTGCGGTCGAGGGCATTGCAATGAATAGAAATAAAAAGGTTGGCGTGTGCTTTATTGGCAATTTCGGCGCGTTTTCTTAACTCCACAAACCGGTCATCTTTGCGGGTGTACATCACGTTTACATCGGGATGATTTTTTTCGATTAACGCCCCAAGTTGTTTCCCAACAGATAAAACAATATCTTTTTCTTTAGACCTTGAGCCCACAGCGCCGGGGTCGCGGCCACCATGCCCGGGATCGATGACCACCGTAAACTTGTTTGCTTGCGCAAAAGCTTCACGGGTGGCGCAGATGACAAAAATAATACAAAAAGACAGTAATAAATATGCAAATTTGTATTGTTTCATTTTTGATTTCCTTTTACTACAAAAATAGAAATAATATTTGGCATGGAACAATAATTAAACGTGCTCACCTCAAACATTTATCCATCTTTCAAAGATTTTAACATGAAATTAATCTCTGTTTACACTTCGTGCGCAAGGAATAAAAAAAGCCGCGTTGTCAGCGGCTTTTCTATATTTTTCAAAAAAAAGGTGTTGTTAGTTCACTAACGCTCCAATTTTTTCGTCAAGTTCACTGCCTCTAAGGTTTTTCTCAAGGATTTTTCCATCTTTATCCAATAGAATCATATGCGGAATTCCGTTGAAAGCATATAGCTCAACCACAGGGCTTTCCCAATATTTTAAGTCCGACATTTGAGGCCAAGTCATATTCAAATCTTTCAGGCCTTTCACCCAATCGTCATGATTCTGGTCGAGTGATACACCCACCACTTCAAAGTCTTTGTTTTTGTATTTTTTATATACATCCACAATGTACGGCATTTCGCGACGGCAA
Source organism: Bacteroidota bacterium (assembly GCA_023388315.1). Taxonomy (GTDB): domain Bacteria; phylum Bacteroidota; class Bacteroidia; order Bacteroidales; family Dysgonomonadaceae; genus JAEWGM01. Next base: position 34,925 of record JAEWGM010000009.1, read on the forward strand.
GGGCCACACCACGATGCCCAGAAATCCAACAACACATATTTGCCTTGTCCAACGTAATCGGAAAGCGACACATCGTTACCTTGCGGGTCTTTCATTGTGAAATCTACAAAGTTTTTGCCCACGGCTACGTTCTCTGCATTTTCAATGCGTCTTACAATGCGTTGAATGTTTTCGCGCGATCTGTATTCATCGTCGGCTAGCTTAAGAATTTCTTTTTGCTCTTCCAATTCAAACAAACCCGAAGTGGTCATGAAAATGTATTTACCGAGTTCGTTTTTCATGTTGTTTTTTACGTAGTTCACATTTACATCGTAAATTTCATCTTGCAGCTTATCAAAAGTTTCTTTAATTTCGGCTTCCAGCGTATCGTTCATTGTTCCATCGGCTACCGCGCTGTTGTATTCGTCAATCACGCTTCTGGCGTCATTGTTTAAATCTCTTTGTTTCAAGCGGAAATCGGTGTAATCGTTATTTGCTCCGGTTCCTCTTACCGTTACAACGGAATCAAATTTAATTTCGATGGTTCCCGGCTCAACTAACACAGGAATTCTGTTTTGTCCTTTGGGGTTTACGCTTTCGTCAATTAAGAAGAAACGCAAGAAAGTGGAATCGGCAACGCCTTTCATAGAGAATTTTCCGTCGGTGATAACCAGCGTATCCAGCGTGTTCATCTGATTGTCGCCCAGCGATTGAACGTACACGTTTTTGCCCTCGTAAGCGGGGTCAACAACCGTTCCGTTAATGGTATATTCTTTGTTATTTGTGCAAGACAGCAATACCACAGCCGCCATACATAAAAAGAGTAATTTTTTCATTTTCTTTCTTTTTTAATTATTAAACAGCGGCAAAGATACGCAAAAAGTAAATGTGAGTAAGCATTTTATCTATTTTTTTTGATGCAAACAATATAAAAAGGATTTAATCGTTAATACAATATCTAACACATATACAATGAGTTTTTACGATTACAAAGCGAAGAAATTAAAAAAGTGCGGAAAACCCGATGCACCGTCGGAGGTAACATTACAAATTATTCGGCAATTTGCCCGAACGTGCACCGATACGAAAACCGAAATTCCGCTCACACATTTTATTTTAAATTGACGCCGAAGTCCGTCCCAACTTGTCTTTTTTTATAACCATTTTTTATCTACCTTTGAGAATCTAAATATTCTCAACCTATGAGCACGTTAGTAGCCCCATCGTTATTATCCGCCAACTTTCTTCAACTGGAAAAAGACATAGAAATGTTGAATGAAAGCGAAGCCGATTGGATTCACTTAGACATTATGGACGGCGTTTTCGTTCCCAATATCTCCTTTGGTTTTCCGGTGATAAATTTGCTTAAAAAAATCACCAACAAGCCATTAGACGCGCATTTAATGATTGTACAACCGGAAAAATTCATCAACGAAGTGGCTGCAGCCGGCGTTACCTATATGAACGTGCACTTTGAAGCGTGTACGCATTTAAACCGTGTGGTGCAACAGATTCGTGAAAAAGGAATGAAAACGGGCGTCACATTAAATCCGCACACACCCGTAGCTTTGCTGGAAGATATTTTACCGGAATTGGATATGGTGCTGCTTATGTCGGTAAATCCGGGCTTCGGCGGACAAAAATTCATCGACAACACGGTAAAAAAAGTGGCGCAACTCAAAGAATTGATTTTAAAACAAAATGCCACCACCCTTATTGAAGTGGATGGCGGCGTGAATTTGGAAACCGGCAAACGGCTTGTGGACGCCGGTGCCGATGTGCTTGTTGCGGGAAGTTTTGTTTTTTCGTCTGAAAACCCCAAAGAAACCATCCGTCAACTGAAGTTGTTGTAGTTTTTAATGGATTGCTTTTTCTATCGTTCTTTTAACGCACAAAAAAATGAACGAACTCATTGGAAAAACACCTTTTATCAGGCTATTGATCCCCTTCATAGCCGGTATTTTAGCATGCACTTTTCTTCCTCCAATGGGTGCATACGGAATTTGGTTTGCCATTTCGGGGCTGGCTTTTATGCTTGTGTCTTTTTTTATTCAGAAGCAATACCAGTTTAATTTTCGATGGGTTTTCGGTGCCGGCGTGAATCTCTTTCTCTTTTCCATCGCGCTGTTGACGTGCGAAGATTTTCAAAATCGCACGGCGTTTACGTTCTCGCGCAATGATGCCTTCTACACAGGCGTAATTATGGATATACCGGAATTGAAGCCGCGCTCCATTGCCTGCAACGTGAGAACCACTTATCCCCAACAAAAGAAAGTGGTGCTGTATTTTCAACAAACCGATGAAGCTTTTGGCTTGCAGCCGGGCGATGAAATTGTTTTTTCGGCACGCATGCAACCGTTTAAAAACTTCGGCAATCCCGATGATTTTGATTACGAGAGATTTATGCAAACAAAAGGTTTCACCGGTTCCGCTTATATTGCAGGCTCAAATTGGCAAAAAACAGAAAAACAAACCCTCACACCATACATTTTGGCGCAACGCACCCGACAAAAAGCGCTGAAAATTTATCAATCTTTTCAATTGAACCCCGATGCCTTGGCATTTGTTTCGGCTCTCACACTGGGTTACAAAGCCGATTTAACCGACTCGCTGCGAGACGCGTTTCGCGCTGCGGGCACATCGCATGTGCTGGCGGTGAGCGGCCTGCATGTAGCAATTATTTACATCATTATCAATCTTTTGTTTTCATTTCTGGGAAACACGGGGAAACCCTATGTTTTGAGGCAATGGCTGGTGATTGTTGTGTTGTGGGCATATGTTTTTATCACGGGTTTATCTGTTTCCGTGATCAGGGCGGCCGTTATGCTCACTCTTTTTTGTTTTACCAACATACGAAAAAGAAAAGGATTTACCTACAACACCCTCGCGGTGGCGGCGTTTGCTATTTTGCTTTTCCGCCCGCTGAGTTTGTTTGAAGTGGGATTTCAAATGAGTTTTGCCGCCGTTTTAGCCATTTTGTTTTTTCAACCAAAAATTAAAACTTGGTACACGCCACAAAACAAGTTTACCACTTATATGTGGAACCTGTTTGCGGCTTCTCTATCGGCACAATTGGGCGTTTTTCCGTTGGTTCTTCATTATTTTGGCACTTTTCCCACCTATTTTTTCGCCACCAATTTGCTGATTGTGCCGTTGATTGGGATTGTTATGTATGCCACGCTGCCGTTGGTTTTTTTGAACGTACTCACGCCGATGAATTGGGCTGCAATCGATTTGCTGGCCACTATTTTTCGTTTTATTCTAAAAACGCTGATAGAGGTTACCCTGCGTATTGTTTATGTAACCGAAACACTTCCTTTTGCCGAACTATCAGGCAAATACATCTCCGCGCTGCAAACCGTTTTAATCATCGCGTTCATTTTTTTCTTCACTCAATTTCTACAAACAAAGCGTGCTCGCCAATTGCTTATAGCCGCCATCGCGACTCTCTGTTTTTTGTTGGTGGATACGTACGAAATAGCACGTCGCTCGGCACCGGAGCTGGTGGTTTTCAACACCGCCGGAAGCAGTGAGATTGGGTGGTTCTATAACGCTCAACGTCACGCTACAACATTTCCCGAAAATGGATTTATCGCGCATCCCAGTAAGCGCGTTGTGCGTCTGTCGGAAAATGTTTTCGACCACGTAGTTACAGACCAACCGTTTGCTGTGGACGTATTAATATTGTCGCAAAACCAAGATTTTAACCTGACGGCATTGTTGCAGATTTTCGACCCGGCGGTTATTGTTATCGACAGCTCTGTTCCGCGGTTTGTCGCGGGCAGAATAGCAAACGAAAGCCGAAAAATGGGAATTCCGCTGCACGACGTAACGCAAATGGGCGCCTATTTCATAAATTTTTAGTAATTTTGCTATTCGCTAAAAATCGAAAAAGATAAATTGCTAAGCCACTTATGATATACCCGCAAATTATTTCGGATGTGATTGACGCATCAAAAATTGAGGAAACCATGCGCCTCATCAACGAATCGGAAAAAATAGTAATCACCACACACCTCTCTCCCGATGGCGATGCATTAGGCTCATCCTTAGCCCTATATCATTTTCTAAAAACGAAAGGGAAAAGCGTTAAACTAATAGTTCCCAATTCGTTTCCCTATTTCTTGAAATGGATGCATGGCGCCGATGAAATTGAAGTGTTTGAATACAATCCGCCCGCGGGACAGCATATCATAGCGAATGCCGACCTCATTTTTTCGCTCGATTACAACATTCCCAAACGGGTGGGCGCTATGGGCCCGTTTTTGGAAAAAGCGAAGGCTAAAAAAGTGCTCATTGACCACCACCTGTTTCCCGGAGAAATATTTGACGTGGTAATTTCCTATCCGGAGATCTCTTCCACATCGGAACTGGTTTTTCGGTTTCTGTTTCAAGCAGGGAAGTACGATGAAATATCGCAAGTGGAAGCCGAATGCATTTACTGCGGCATGATGACCGATACCGGTGCCTTCACATTCAACTCAAGCGATCCGGAAATTTACGAAATCATTAGTTTGTTGCTTCGCAAGAAAATAGACAAAGACCTCATCTACAACAATGTGTTCAACAATTATTCCGAGCATCGTTTTCGGTTGCTGGGCTTCACGCTGGCGGAACGCATGGTTCTTTTTCCCGAACACCACGCCGCCCTGCTTTACCTTTCACGCGAAGACCAAAAACAATTTACATTCAGCAAAGGCGATACGGAAGGCTTTGTGAATTATCCGCTTAGCATTAAAAACATTATTTTTTCGGCCTTCATTCGCGAAGATGAGGAGTTAATTAAAATTTCGTTGCGTTCGCAAAAAGATTTCCCCGTCAACGAGTTCGCGGCGGATTTTTTCAACGGAGGCGGGCATTTAAACGCAGCCGGAGGAGAGTTTTACGGAACCATGGAAGAAGCCATTCAGCTTTTTGAAACCGGTTTAGAAAAATATTCCACCGCCCTGAAAGAAGAAAACCGCAAGCTTTAATCCACTATTTTTCCTTATTTAAGAATAGATAATGTTTATTTAAACACAATTACTCTTTTTTTAAAGCGGATTGTGTAAATTTGTAGCCAATTTACTTAACGAGAAAAAATTATGAAGAAATTAAGCGCCTATATCGTGTTGTTTGCAGGCCTGATGTTGTTGACGATGGCTTGTAACAAACGAAAAACATATGCCGACCATTTGAAGGATGAAAAAAAGGCCATCGATTTGTTTATTTCAAAAAACAACCTGTCCATTTTAAAAGATTATCCCTCAAGCGGCACATTCAAACCCAACGAATTTTACAGAGACCCTGGCACGGGCGTCTATTTCAATATCATCGACAAAGGCACCTCAGACACCGTTCAATTGAACGAAGAAGTGTATGTGAGGTTTAGCGGCTTAAAATACTTCATGGAGAATGACACGCTCACATACAACAACAACGATACGGACAGAAGCCCGTTCCCGGAAACGATTGTTTACAAAGGCCCCGTAAACTTTATGACCCGCACATTGTATCAAACGAGCACTCCCGCTTTTGTGGTGCCCTTAAAACATTTGGGTCACGGCGGAAAAGCCAAAATGATTGTGCCGTTTAATATGGGCTCACAATACGATGTAAGAAATTACCAACCCACTTATTACGAAAACGTAGAATACAGGTTCGAGTCACAAAAATAAGAAGCATAAATGAGTTTAATTAAATCCATTTCCGGCATTAGAGGCACCATTGGCGGCAACGTGGGCGAAAATCTCACTCCGCTTGACATTGTGAAATTCACTGCCGCGTACGCCACTTTCATTAAGGCAGAGTCTAAAACCGACAAACCCAAGATTGTAGTTGGACGCGATGCGCGCATGTCGGGCACCATGGTACACAGCATTCTCACCGGCACGCTCTTGGGAATGGGATGCGATGTGGTTGACCTTGGCTTAGCTACCACACCCACCACCGAAATAGCGGTAGTGAAAGAGAACGCGTCGGGTGGCATCATCATCACGGCAAGCCACAATCCGAAACAATGGAACGCGCTTAAGTTGCTGGATCATAACGGAGAGTTTTTGAATGCCGAACAAGGCGCGGAAATATTACGGATTGCCGAATCGGAAGATTTTACTTTCGCCGAGGTGGATAATTTGGGAGCCCTGTCGCAAAAGCAATATTTGCATCAGCACATTCAAGACGTGCTCTCGCTGGAATTGGTGGATGTGGAAGCTATTAAAGCGGCCAATTTGCGCGTAGCCATCGATTGCGTAAACTCCGTGGGCGGAATAGCCATTCCCGAGTTGCTCTACGCGCTGGGCGTGAAAGAGATTTTCAAGCTTCATTGCGCGCCGCACGGCAATTTTTCACACAATCCCGAACCGCTCCCCGCGCACCTCACCGAATTGGCATCGTTGATGAAAAGTTCAAAAGCGTCGGTTGGTTTTGCCGTTGATCCCGATGTGGACCGCTTGGCCATTTATTGCGAAAACGGAGAACCGTTCGGCGAAGAATATACACTGGTAGCTATTTCGGATTACGTACTTCAACACACGCCCGGCAACACTGTGTCAAACCTGAGTTCTACCCGCGCTCTGCGCGACGTTACCACCCAACACGGAGGGGAATACCACGCCGCGGCGGTGGGCGAAGTGAACGTGGTTACCAAAATGAAAGAAACAAATGCCGTGATTGGCGGTGAAGGCAATGGCGGTGTAATTTATCCCGCATCGCATTACGGACGCGACGCGTTGGTGGGCATTGCATTGTTCCTCACCTATTTGGCTAAATCGGGCAAAACACCCACCGAACTAAAAGCATCCTACCCCGCCTATTTTATGGCGAAACAAAAAGTGGAACTCACACCCGATATCGACACGGACGCGGTGCTGGAAAAAATGAAAGAAAAATTCAGCGGCGAAAAAGTAACCGATATCGATGGCGTGAAAATCGATTTCACCGACAAATGGGTGCATATGCGCAAATCCAACACCGAGCCCATCATCCGCATTTATTCCGAAGCCGGCTCGCAAGAAGAAGCGGAAGAAATTGGCAAACAAGTAATTGACATGATCAAAGAACTGGCATAAAAACGAAAATGGTTTAGCAATTACCGTAAATTAAACCACGACAAGTAGTTTTATTTGCGGTAATTTTTTTATAAAGGGTATTGGAGCAATGAAAGAAAGTTTAATCAGCAATGATGAGATACGGAATTTTCACCCCATATTCAGAGGGAAGAACGGCGATACATTCATAAAATGGGGAAAGGCGCTAACAGGACTAAACAAAGCCTGCGAGGTGTATGACCGATCCAAACATTTATCGGGCGTGGCTTTCACCACCGATTTACTGGATAAACTGGAATTGGAGCGCACCGTTGTAAACGCCGAAGTGCTGGAGCAATTCAAAGGCAAGCCGTTTATTACGGTGTCAAACCACCCCAACGGACATGTAGATGGCATCGCGCTGATTGAAACGGTGGCATCGCGCGCAGAGAACTTTAAAGTGATGGTAAACTTCATTTTAGGAATGGTGGACACGATGGACGAAAACTTCATTAAAGTAAGCCCATATACTCACACCGATAAAATGAAACACATTTCACTATCGGGCATCAAAGAGTGTATCAATCATTTACACTCCGGATATCCGTTGGGGTTTTTTCCCGCGGGATCGGTCTCGAGGCTCAAGTTGCGCAACGGTAAGTTTATGATTCACGACCGGGAATGGCAAGCATCCGTTATGAAAATCATCCGGAAAGCCAACGTGCCGGTTATTCCCATTCACATCAATTGCCGAAACAGTTATGGCTTTTATGCCACCCGGTTCATTAACTGGATGCTGCAAACGCTGGTGCTTTGCCACGAGCTGAAGAATAAAAAAGGCAAAAAAATGGTGCTCACCGTGGGCGACCCCATTTTACCCGAAACCATAAGACAATACACAGACACCGACAAATTGGCAGATTTTTTGCGCGAAAAGACCTACGCCTTGGCAAAAAAAAGGTAACTTTGTGAGCAAACGTTATCAAAAATCACAATGTTTCGTACCGAATGAGTGAAACTCTCTCATCATTTTCTTAACGACGAAAAAGAATGGCAAAACAAAATATACAACAAGTAAAACAACGATTCGGCATCATTGGGGTGTCGCCCGATTTGGAGCGCGCCATTGATACTGCTTTGCAAGTGGCGCCCACCGATTTATCGGTTCTCATAACGGGAGAAAGCGGTGTGGGGAAAGAGAATTTCCCACAAATTGTGCATCAATACAGTAAACGCAAACATGGGCCCTATTTTGCCATCAACTGCGGCTCCATTCCCGAAGGAACCATCGATTCGGAACTTTTCGGGCACGAAAAAGGGTCGTTCACCGGCGCAACCGGCGCGCGAAAAGGCTATTTTGAAGCGGCTGATGGCGGCACACTCTTCCTCGACGAAGTGGGCGAGCTGCCATTACCCACTCAAGCGCGCTTGCTAAGAGTATTGGAAACGGGCGAGTTCATTAAAGTGGGCTCTTCCAAAGTGGAGAAGAGCAACGTGCGCGTGGTGGCCGCCACCAATATGAATATGGTGCAAGCGGTGGAAAAAGGAAAATTTAGGGAAGACCTCTATTATAGGTTAAACTCCGTGCCCATTCGCATACCGCCGTTGCGTGACCGCAAAGAAGACATTCCCTTGCTGTTTCTTCGTTTCGCCACCGATAGCGCAGAGAAATATATGATGCCACCCATTTCGCTCACAGACAGCGCCACGGATATGTTGAAAAACTATCGCTGGCCGGGAAATATTCGCCAGCTGAAGAATATTACGGAGCAAATCTCCATTATTGAGCAAGAGCGAGTGATTACATCGGATATTTTGGAGAAATACCTTCCGAAAAACGAGGTGGGCATGCTCCCCATTCATCTGTCCAAAGAAACGGACCAAAAATCGTTTGCCACCGAGCGCGAAATCCTTTACCAAGTACTGTTCGATATGAAAAAAGACATTACCGATTTAAAACAGGTGGTAAAGAATATTTTGGAAGGATCGGCTAACCGCTCTGAATACGAATCGGGCTCCGATATGGAAATCCGCAGTTTGGTGCCACAAGACAAAACCACGGTGACACTTCCGGTGAAATACGATGTTTTACCCAAAAACCAACGGGAAGACGACAATAAAAACGATATTCAGGAAGCAACGGAAGTAGAAGAAAGCACTTTGTCGTTAAGCGAAGTGGAAAAAGAAATGATTGCCAAGGCACTAGAGCGACACAACGGCAAACGAAAACAAGCCGCCAACGATTTAGGCATTTCGGAACGCACGCTGTATCGAAAAATAAAAGAATACAATTTGGAAGAAAGGGATTAATTTCCACCTTTAATCATAGAAAATGAATACGTTAAAAAAAATCGCCTTGCTTGTCGCGCTGTTGTTTGTAGTAGCTTCTTGCCGCGTATCGTACACGTTCAGAACGGCATCCATCAACTACGACCTCACTAAAACGCTTATGTTGGCGCATTTCGTGAATCAAGCTCCATTGGTTTATCCGCCGCTGGAACAACGCTTCAACGAATCGCTCAAAGATATGTTCACCCGAAACACTCGCCTGCAACTGGTAAACCAAAACGGCGATATGGAAATTGAGGGAGAAATCGTGGGCTATCAACTTACACCATTGGCTGTGCAGGAAGATGCGTTCGCCTCGGAAACACGGTTAACCATGACGGTGCGGATGCGCTTTACCAACAACAAAGTGGATGGGCAAGACAAGGAAGAAACCATTTCGGCCAACCGCAATTTCGCCAGCGATGTGCCGTTTGATAACGTGCAAGACCAATTGGTGGATGAACTTATTAAAGAAATTGTGGACCAACTCTTTAATACAACAATGGCAAATTGGTAAGAAATGTCGGAAGTCAGAAGTCCGAAACCGGAAGTCTACCCCGTCTAAAATCTAACAGTCTAATAATCTAACAGTCTAAAATCTACCATCTAATTGGAAAAAGAACAATTATATCACTGGATAAAAAATCCCGAGGCAATAGATGGCTCCAACAATGCCGCCTTGCAGGAATTGATACAATCCTATCCTTATTTTCAAACGGCCCGCTTGTTGTATTCCAAAGGGCTGCACGCATCGACTGATGAGCGGTACGAAGATGAATTAAGCCGCACGGCCGTGTTGTGCGCCGACCGAAGAAAGCTTTTTTATCTGATTGAAAAAGAGGCTTATGAAAAGTTTTTGGCAAAACCCGAAAAACCGGAAAATCAAGACAGGACAACCGCTTTGCTCGACACATTCTTAACTTCCATTGAAGAAGAAACAGCGGAAGAAAATCCGCTTCCCGCGGATATGCACATTGTTTCTGTGGATTATCTTTCTTATTTGGATTCGTTGGAGAAAGACAACCAACCTGAAGGAAAGGAAGCCGAAACGCAGTTTAAACACCAAGACATTATCGATTCATTTTTGGAAAAAGCCGCTTCCGATGAACTTTTCACTCCTCCTTCGGCATCGGCTACAAAAGGGCCCCAACACAAAATGGATGTGGACGAAGGAAACGAATTTCTCACCGAAACACTTGCACGTATTTACATTAAACAAAAAAAATATGAGCAGGCACTCACAATTATTAGGCGATTAAGTTTGAATTTTCCAAAAAAAAGTGCTTACTTTGCCGACCAAATTCGTTTTTTGGAATATTTAATTCTCAACGAGAAGAACAAAAGCAATTAAACTATGTATATTTTCATCACCATTCTTATTCTGCTTGCAGCTATTTTGATGATCCTTATCGTATTGGTACAAAAGTCAAAAGGTGGTGGCTTAGCCAGCGGATTTTCTTCATCGAACCAAATTATGGGTGTTCGCAAAACCACCGATTTTTTGGAAAAAGCTACATGGACGCTCGCCGGTGCCATGATTGTATTGAGCATTTTCACGGCAAAATACACGGCATCGCATTCAACCGCGCCACAATCGCAGGTAGAAGCGCCGCAAACCGCGCCGCTTAGCCCCGTCACCGCACCCGATGTATCGCCCAATATGCCGATACCCACACAGCCTGCATCGCAGCCGGAAACGCCTGAGCAACCGGCCGAGTAAAAACAGAACGCAAAAAAAGAAATGAAAAGAGTTGCAACCATGCAACTCTTTTTGTGTTGAGAAAGATGGACTGATCTCTAAGGCGTGACGAAACGGCAGTCAGATTTTCTATTCAATCCCCCTTACTCCCTCTTCTCCAAGGGGGAAATATGCAACCAAAACGCAATATACACGGAACTTCTCGTCTAATATCTAAAATCTATCCGTCTAAAGTCTTATCTCCGAAGCATCAGAACAATTTTCCATCTTATTTCGTTAATTAGTAAAATCAAAAACGGTTAACAACGATGAAACAATTGCTCATTTCCCTATTTATTTTTTCTTTAACAATGGCATCGGCACAAGAAATCCGATACGACACAGTGCGGGTATCGCCCAACGATGAAAGAAACATTTACCGCGCAACGAAACAACCACAACAGCCCACAACTGTGAGGCGCGAGCGAGCCACGCAGCCCATCAGGGTGCAGCCACAAGGGTTTGCATTTGACAGAAGTAAATTGCGCATTGGTGCCAATTTGGGGTTGTCGCTCAGCCGAAACTACACTGTTTTCGGTGTTGGCCCTCAGGTGGGTTATCAGTTTTCCGATTTGTTTATGGCCGGTGCCGGAGTAAAATATTATTATACCAAGGTGCGCACATCGAGTTACGAAATAAAAAACAATATGCTGGGTGCCAACCTGTTCGGGTATTTTTATCCGGTTCGTTTTTTAACCGTTTTCGCCCAGCCCGAAATCAATTATATTTGGTCTAATTTAAAAAACAGAACCACGCAAGAAACGAACAGCGAAAATGGTTTCGTGCCATCGTTGGTGGTGGGTGCCGGTTTGCGCTTGGGGCGCTCGCACCTGACGCTGAATTACGATTTGGTGCAAAATTCGCGCTCGCCCTACCCAAGCGGTTTCTTTTTGGGTGTTTCGGCGTTTTTTTAAAAGGTTTACGAATTTATCGAATAACAATATCCCGAACGATTGGCATTTCCGCATAATCGTTCATTTTTTTTATTAGGTTTTCTTTGTTCATTAACAACTCGGCGCGCAGCACGGCCGATGTGAGTTGCACATACAGCACACCGCGCCTGAAATAAACCTGCTTGGTGTAATGCGACACGCCTTCGCCCAGCACTTCGCGCCAGCCTTTCACCACTTTGTGTTCGGCCAGTTTTTCTCTCAACGAACTGTTCTTGTCGAAAAATTCGGAGAGCGCGTGCGATAAAGGTTTGGCATTTCGTTTAAACATAATGGACAATAGCTGTTCTGTTGTTATTCAGTTGTTATTCGGTTGTTATTCTATAGTAGAAAAGGTGCGCGTACCATCTGTACACTCGCAAGATCCTTAAATCCGTCAGGCCGGTAATCGGTCAGACGATTTGGGTGATATCCCCGTTGGAAACGGTATAAATATGAAAATTGTTGTGCAGGCGGTTCAGTATTTTATCGAGCGATTCGCGGTTGGTATCGGAAATGAAAATTTGTCCAAACTCCTCGCCCGAAACCAGCTTCACAATCTCCTCCACCCGTTCGGCATCGAGGCGGTCGAAAATATCGTCGAGCAACAAAATGGGCGTTTTGTTTCCCGTTTTCAGTAAATAATGAAATTCCGCCAGTTTCAACGAAACAAAATAGGTTTTATTTTGCCCCTGTGAGCCCACTTTTTTAATGGGATAACCATCGAGAAGCATCTCCAAATCGTCGCGATGAATTCCCACCGTGGTGTGTCCAATGGCCATATCGCGCCTGCGATTAGAGTGCAAAATGTGCCTGAAATCGCCGTCGTTTAACTGCGACACATATTTAAACGACACCTGCTCACCCGAACCGCTTATCTTGCTGTAAAAATGGTTAAAAATGGGCGTGAACGCTTCAATAAACGCTTCGCGCTTTTTGTGGATGAGGCGCCCCTCGTCAATCATTTGTTCTTCCCACACTTCCAGTAGGGTTTCGTCTATGTCGCGTTCATCGTTTTTCAACAGCACGTTGCGTTGTTGCAACGCTTTGTTGTAGCGCATGAGCGCGTAGAGATACTCTTTGTTGAACTGCGAAATGGCAATATCCATAAATTTTCGGCGGCCTTCGCTGGCGCCGGTAATAAGCTCATTGTCAGCCGGCGAAATCATTACCAGCGGGATAAAACCGATGTGGTCTGAAAGGCGCTCGTATTCTTTTTTGTTGCGCTTGAATTGCTTTTTTTGCCGACGGCGTAGGCCGCAATAAATCTCTTCGTCCACAGCATTTTCCGATGTATATTTTCCTTGCAGCATGCACACATCGGCATTGTGGTTGATAATTTGAGAATCCACGGGATTGGTGTAGCTGCGACAAAATGAAAGATAGTAAACAGCATCCAACAAATTGGTTTTACCCATTCCGTTGTTTCCGATAAAGCAATTTATTTTTGGCGACAAGTCGAGTTCAACTTGCTCTAAGTTCTTGTAATTTATGATGGAGAGGTGTGTGAGAACCATTTTTGAGGAGATTGATGGGAGATTGAAAGAGATTGAAAGAGATTGAAAAGAGATTGAAAAGAGATTGAATAAAGATTGAATGAGATTGAGTGTGAGAATTTTCACCCAAGCTTCAACAGCTAATTCTCTGCCAGCAATAAACGTTGCAAATCTTCGGGCGAAATGTTCATTCGGAGCCTGCCTTGTGAGGCATACGTTATTTTCCCGCTTTCTTCGGAAACAATAATTACTTTGGCATCGGTTTCCTGCGAAATTCCCAATCCGGCTCTGTGGCGCAGGCCCATATGGTTGGGAATGTTGGGGTTTTGCGAAACGGGGAGAATACAGCCAGCGGCTTTTATCTTTGTTCCTACCACAATCATCGCGCCATCGTGTAACGGGCTATTTTTAAAGAAAATATTTTCGATAAGGCGCGACGATACATCGGCATTCACAATTTCACCCGTTTGCTCATAAAGCCCCAAATGAATATCGCCTTGAATCACAATTAGCGCGCCGGTATTGGATTTTGACATATTCATGCACGCCAACACAATGGCCGTGAGATGCGAATTGTCTTTTTGTTTTCCATCGGTAGGGAAAAACAATTTCGATATCAAATTCCAGCCTTTTTTAGAACCCAGCGACATCAAAAAACGCCGAATTTCATCCTGAAAAAGAATTACCAAAAGAAAAAGCCCCACGCTCACCAATTGATCTAAAATGGAGCCAATCAGCACCATATCAAACACTTGAGAAACGAGCACCCACATCACCATAAACACCAAGATGCCCATGAAAAGTGGCCTCATTCCCGAGATTTTAACCAACCGAAAAAGATAATACAGGAGCAGGGCTACCAGAATAATATCGATAAAATCTTTTATGCCGAAATGAGAAAACATATATTTAACTTATTGATCTTGAGCTGTGAAAATTATAAATCATGATTGGTTTGAGCGTCGAACTCATTTATTTTAGACACAATTTTTACGCATTCAACGGCTTCTTTCACATCGTGAACGCGCAAAATGCTTGCGCCGGAAAGCAACGCCACGGTATTTAACACCGATGTGCCGTTTAAACTTTCCTCGGCCGTTGTATCGAGATATTTATAAATCATCGATTTTCGGGAAATGCCCACGAGAATCGGCTCATCAAAGATATGAAAATATTTGAGATAAGCCATCAATTCGTAGTTTTGAGAGAGCGTTTTGCTGAATCCGAAACCGGGGTCGATGATGACATCGTTCACGCCCAACAGGTTCAATTTGACCTTTCTCTCTGAAAAATAAAAGAGAATATCCTGAATGAAATTATCGTATTGCGTGTGCTGCTGCATGGTTTGGGGAACGCCTCGCATATGCATCAAAATGTACGGAACATTGAGTTGCGCCATGGTGGCAAACATATTTTCATCTATTTGCCCGCCCGAAATATCGTTAATGATATCCACTCCATATTCTTCCACTGCTTGCTTGGCCACATCGGCATAAAACGTGTCAACCGATAAAATGGCAGCGGGAAATTCCTTTCTCACGCGTTGCAGCGCGGGCATTAGTCGCTCTTTTTCTTCTGCCGGCGATAAAAAGGTGGACACCGGCGAAGTAGATTGCGCCCCAACATCAATCATATGTCCACCTTCTTGCAAAATTTGGTGGCATCGGTTGATAATTTCCTCATCGGTTTGTTTGCGGCTTCCGCTGAAAAACGAATCGGGCGTAACGTTTAATATGCCCATTACCAGTGGCGTATCTAAACCGATGAGCTCCCCTCTTATATTGATTGTTTTTTTCTGCATACTGTTTACAACGTGGAATTTGGTGCACGAAACGGGTAATCGATGGTGTGATGCAAGCCGCGGCTTTCTTTGCGCGCCATGGCCTGTTTAATCACCATATACCCCACTTTAATGATGTTGCGAAGTTCACAAATCTCACGCGACACCACCGAGCGCTGGAAAAAATCTTCCGTTTCGCGAAAAAGAATGTTCAACCGATCCAATGCGCGCTGCAAGCGCAAATCGGAACGCACAATGCCCACGTAAGACGACATAATTTGCCCCACTTCCTTGTAACTTTGTGTGATAAGCACCATTTCCTCGGGCGATGACGTGCCTTCGGCATTCCACGCCGGAATGTCATCGCAAAACGAGTAGTTTTTGAACCGTGGAATGGAGTGTTTCGCGGCGGCATCGGCAAAAACCACCGCTTCAATAAGTGAGTTGGATGCCAATCGATTGGCGCCGTGCAAACCCGTGCACGCGCATTCACCATTGGCGTACAATCGGCTAATGCTGGTTTCCCCATCGATGTTCACCAAAATGCCGCCACACAAATAATGCGCGGCAGGCGCCACGGGAATTAGGTCTTTGGTAATATCGATGCCCAAAGAAAGGCATTTTTCATAAATGGTGGGAAAATGTTTTTTGGTTTCTTCGGGATCTTTGTGCGTGACATCCAGAAAAACGTGGTCGTTGCCTCGGTTTTTCATTTCCGTGTCAATGGCACGCGCCACAATATCGCGCGGGGCGAGGGATTCGCGCTCGTCGTATTTGTGCATAAACGGCTCGCCATCCAATGTTTTGAGTACGCCGCCGTAGCCGCGCATAGCCTCGGTAATGAGAAACGATGGCCGCTCGCCCGGATAAAAAAGTGCCGTGGGGTGGAACTGCACAAATTCCATACCTTTTATTTCGCCTTTGGCGCGGGCTACCATCGCGATGCCGTCGCCCGTGGCTACCAACGGATTGGTGGTGGTTTGATAAATGCACCCAATGCCACCCGTACCCATCATGGTTACACGCGAGAGAAACACGTCAATTTCGTTGGTTTTCTGATCCAAAATATAGGCTCCGTAGCACTCAATACCGCGTGTATGCCTCGTAACTATTTGTCCTAAATGGTGTTGGGTGAGTATTTCAATGGCAAAATGGTTATCGAAAACATCAATATTGGGGTGGTTTCGGATGGTTTCAATGAGGCTGATTTGTATTTCGGCGCCGGTGTTGTCTTTGTGATGCAAAATGCGATGTTCGGAATGGCCGCCTTCGCGGTGCAGATCAAAATTTCCGCTTTCATCTTTATCGAAATCCACTCCCCAGCTTATCAACTCGTTAATTTGAGCGGGTGCTTCGCGCACCACTTTTTCCACCACTTCCCTGTCGCACAGTCCGGCACCGGCATCCAGCGTGTCGGCGATATGTTTTTCAAAATTATCCCAAGGGTGGGTTACCGATGCAATGCCGCCCTGCGCATAATATGTGTTGGCATCTTCCAAAGAATTTTTGGCCACAATGGCCACCTTGCCATATTCAGCCACTTTAAGCGCGTAGCTCATCCCCGCAATTCCCGATCCGATGACCAAAAAATCATAACGATGCACCATTTTTTTCTGTTTTTGTAATGTGAATATGCAAATTTACGTAATTATCGGTGGCAAAGGTTCGTTTGCTCCGATTTATTTTTTCTAATAAAAACAAAAAGTATAGTTAAATATCCGTTTTTTATTTGATAATTTCGTGTATTTTAGTTTCTTTGTTATTATATGGAATGTAACAACAATTTAAAACAACGGATATGAAAAACGTCATAACTCTACTCATTCTTCTTTTATGCACTTTTTCTCTTTTTGACGCGGCAGCCCAAGATGCCAACTTTGTTTTAAGAGGACGAGTACTGGGTGGCGATAACAACCAACCTCTGGTAAACGCCAGCATTACCGTGAAAGGCGCCAATGTTTCCAGTGTAACCAATCAAGACGGTTATTTTTCCATACGTGTGCCGTCTTCTACCCGAAATTCACAAGTGGTAATCCGCCATTTAGGCTACGAAAACCGGGAAATTCCGGTGATAACGCTTATCGACAGCCCCAACAACCATATCATCTTGGCTCCCTCATCCATTCAATTGGGGGAAATTCAGATTGTTTCGGGCGATGGGAGCGAACTGGTGCGGCAAGCGTTGCGGCGTGTTCCGCAAAATTACAGAAATACGCCTGAAATGATGGTGGCTTTCTATCGAGAATCCGTAAAAAAAGGCTCCAACTACATTTCACTGGTGGAGGCGGTGTTGGATGTTTATAAAGCATCGTATCGGTCTTTCGACAACGATCAGGCAAGGATTTATATCGGCCGAAAAGCCACCGATATTTCGCCGAGAGACACGGTGTTACTAAAATTTCAGGGTGGCATTAGCGATGCACTCATGCTAGATATCGCCAAGAATCCCGAAATTGTTTTCGGCACCGATGGCCAAGAATATACATTTCAGATTGAGAGCCTTGTCAACATCAACAACAAACCGCACTATATGATTTCATTTGCGCCCCACGCCGGCATAAAGGACATCCTTTTCCGAGGCACTATTTACCTCGAAAGCGAATCGTTGGCATTTGCCCGAATGGAGTTTAATATGAATGTGGAAAACCGAAAAGACGCGTCGAACATTTTCATCCGGCGCAAACCGCCAAAAATGAAAGTGGAAGTGGACCACGCGCATTACATTATTGATTACATTGAAAACGACGGCAAGTGGCATTTTAATTATAGCAGTACCGATGTAGCGTTTCGGGTGCGATGGACAAACCGGTTTTTCGGATTGTTTGCCACCACCTACACCATCGGCTCTGAAATGGCCATTACCGACCGGTATAACGACAATGTGGTGAAATTTCCGCGCAGCGAGCGCATTCGCTCTACCGATGTGATTGCAGAGAAAGTAGAGCATTTTCAAGACCCGAACTTTTGGGGCGAGTACAACGTAATTGAACCCGACCAACAGATTACCGACGCTATTAAACGATTAAGCAACAAGTTAAGAAGGCGTGCGCAATAAAACAACGCAAACAGTTTGTTGTTAAAAAAAATAACCGTATCTTTGCAGCCCAAAAGTTTTTTAAACATTGTATTACACAAACAATTATGTATTTAGATTCTGAAAAAAAGAAAGAAATCTTTGCAAAGCACGGAAAGTCTAACACTGATACTGGCTCACCTGAAGCGCAGATAGCATTGTTTTCATACCGTATTTCGCATTTGACTGAACACTTAAAGTCAAACAAAAAAGATTATAACACAGAAAGAGCATTGAGAATTTTGGTAGGTAAACGTCGTCGTTTACTAGATTACCTGATTGAAAAAGATATCGAAAGATACCGTTCAATCATCAAGGAATTGGGTATAAGAAAATAATTCTCACAAAAATTGAAAGAGTAAGTAAACACGGTTTTTATTTACTCTTTTTTTTCAAACATCAGCGTACAAATCGATTAACAAAGAGTAAGCCGGATAAACCTTCAAATATATGTTTTATAACATATATTTATTTTTTGCAGGTTTAAAAAAGTGCCATATCTTTGCATCGATAACCTAAAACAATCTTTTTTACCTTAACCTGATATCAGTTTAACCAAAGACAAAAGAGACCATCTCGACCGAGGTGGTCTTTTTTCTTTTATACCCTCAAAAATTGTTATAATTACGGTGACAGCCCAAAATGAAACTTCTCTTTCATATTATTTTGTAACTTTGCGCTCACAGACAAGGGCGAAACATGGATAAAAAAATTGCTTTTATAGGTGCCGGCAACGTTTCAACCGCTTTGGGATTGTATTTCAAGGACAAATCTTTTGTAGTGCAAGGTTATTACAGCCAGCGTTTTGCAAGCGCCGAAAAAGCGGCTCAATTGACCCATTCCACGGCATACGCATCGGTGGAAAAACTGATGCAAGACAGCCAAATGATTTGGATAACTACCCCCGATGACCAAATTGCCGCCGTTGCCTACCAACTTTCTCAATTATCCGTTCCTCAATGCGCCGAAAAACTTGTTTTGCATGCCAGTGGCGCGCACTCGGTGGATATTTTAAAGCCACTAAAAGAAAAAGGTTATCAAACGGCAGCCGCGCATCCTCTTTTTTCGTTTAATGATCCTGTTTCGGCACAAAAAAAACTGAGCGAAGTCTGGTTTGCCGTGGAACAATCGCACGATGAAAATGAGCAAATAAGCGATTTTTTCAAACAATGCGGAAACCGCGTGATGCACATGGATGACGAAAAGAAAACGCTCTATCACGCCGCCGCCTGCTTGCTCGCCAATTATTTGGTAACGTTGGCCGATGCTTCGTACAAAATTTTTGAGAAATCGGGTGTTGAAAAAAATGACATAAAAAAGGCCGTCATGCCTTTATTGGAAAGCATTATACACAACCTGCAAACCAAAGAACCAAAAGACGCGCTTACCGGGCCCATTAAACGCGGCGATCAAAATACAATCAAATTGCATATGCAAGCCCTTCATCTATTTGCGCCGGAAATGGCCGATATGTATAAATTTATGGGAAAGCAAACAATGCATATGCTCGGCGATTATTCACTCAAAAAACTGTTCGATTGATAGATAACAAACATATGAAACAGAAATTTACCGTAAAATCGTTTCAGGAGGCGAAAGATAACAACCGAAAAATAAGTATGCTCACCGCCTACGATTATTCGATGGCCAAAATGGTGGATGCCGCGGGTATCGATTCCATTTTAATTGGCGATTCGCTGGGAATGGTTTTCCAAGGGCACGAATCCACCCTGCCGGTAACGGTTGACGAAATGATATATCACACCAAAGCCGTTGCCAGAGGCGCAAAACGAGCATTGATTATTGCCGACATGCCTTTTTTATCGTATCACGTTTCCAAAGAAGAAGCGGTGAGAAACGCGGGGCGTTTGGTGAAAGAAGGCGGCGCTGAAGCAGTAAAAATTGAAGGTGGCGCGCAAGTTGCGGACACAATAGAAGCCATTGTGGACGCGCAAATTCCGGTGATGGGGCACCTGGGTTTAACACCGCAATCGGTAAACGCGTTTGGCGGATTTAAAGTGCAAGGAAAAGACGGAGAAAGCGCGAAAAAGATTTTGGAAGACGCCAAATTGCTGGAGAAAGCGGGCGTTTTCGCCATCACATTGGAATGCATTCCCGATAAATTAGCTGCGCTGATTACAGAATCTGTCAACATCCCGACCATCGGTATTGGCGCAGGAAACGGTTGCGACGGGCAAGTGCTCGTTATAAACGACATGCTGGGTATGTTCAGCGATTTTGTCCCAAAATTCGTAAAACAATACGCCACGCTCAACACGCAAATAACCGAAGCGATTAAAAACTATATTTCTGAACTCAATGACGGAAAATTTCCTGCCGATGAACACACCTTTGGCATAGATGCGGAGGAATTAAAAAAATTGTATTAAATGATTATTACAACGATAAAAGAACTACGAAAATATATAGATGAGCACCGCAAAGCAGGAAAAACCATCGGGCTGGTACCCACTATGGGATTTCTTCACGAAGGACATTTGTCACTCATTCGTCGAGCAAAGGCGGAAAATGACATTGTGGTGGTCAGCGATTTTGTAAATCCCACGCAGTTCGCCCCCAACGAAGATTTTGAATCGTATCCAAGAAATATTGAACGCGATGAACAAATGTCTATGGAAGCGGGCGCGGATGTGGTTTTCCATCCATCGGTAGAAGAGATGTATCCTCACGGAAGTTCCACCTTTGTGGAAGTGGAAGGCAACATTACCAAAGTGCTTTGTGGCGCATCGCGCCCGTCTCATTTTAAAGGAGTGACCACGGTGGTGGCGATGCTTTTCAATATCGTGCAACCGCATACAGCCTATTTCGGACAAAAAGACGCGCAACAGGCAGCTGTTTTAATAAAAATGACCCGCGATTTGCATATGAACGTGGAAATTATTGTTTGCCCCATTGTGAGAGAGCAAGACGGACTGGCAATGAGTTCGCGCAACACCTATTTGTCATCCGAAGAACGAGCACAAGCGGTTATTCTCAGCAAGGCATTAGCAGAAGGAAAAGCAACTTTTGAACAAGGCGAAACCAGTGTTCAGAAGCTCATACAGCGTATTACGAACAAAATAGAAGAAGCGCCACTGGCAGATATCGACTATGTGAGCATTTACGAATATCCTTCGCTAAAGACAATTGAAATCATTAACGACCAAGCGCTTGCAGCTGTGGCTGTGAGGTTTGGCAAAACCAGATTAATCGACAACATAATTCTGAAAAAATAGATGCAATTAACATTATTAAAAGCAAAACTTCATAAAGCCACCGTCACAGAGGCCAATCTCAACTATACGGGCAGCATTACCATCGACAAATCGCTGCTCGACCAAAGCGGCATTTTGGTGTGGGAAAAAGTGAGTGTGGTAAACAACAACAACGGCGCCCGCTTTGAGACGTATGTAATTGAAGGCGAAGCCAACAGCGGCATCATTTGCCTTAACGGCGCCGCGGCAAGGCTGGTACAACCGGGCGATAAAATCATTATTATGGCGTATGCCGGCATGTCGCCCGAAGAGGTGAAAGAACACAAACCCGGCGTCTTCATTTTGGATGAAAACAACCGCGTGAAGGAAAAAATTTAATTTTATGGTAAAAATAGCCATAACGGCGGGTGGAACGTCGGAGAATATAGATGGGGTGCGGAAACTAACAAACGTTAGCACCGGCACGCTCGGTTGGTATTGCTTGGAAGCGGTGTTGGATTACTTTCTAGGGCAAAACCAAACCGATTTTCACCTGTATTATATTCTTACGGAAACGGCTGTCAGAAAAGAGTTGAGTGAGGGGCAAGAGCAATTCGTGGAATTTATTTCCGTTACCGATGCTGAAAGTGTTTACAACGCTGTGGATGAATTGACTAAATCGAAATCGATTGACTATTTTATTCACTCTATGGCTATTTCCGATTTTACCCTTGCGTACGTAATTAGCAATGACGCGCTGGAAGATGAAATACAAAAGGCGCAAGCCTCAATAAAAGAAATTCTGGAAAACCCGAAAAACAAATACAGCGTTGATGTGAAAATCCCATCGGATGAGCGAGTTGTGATGGGATTGAAACGCACCAAAAAGGTCATTCCGGTTATCAAGCAAAACAACGCCAATACCGTTTTGGTGGGGTTTAAGTTGCTGAAAGAGGTATCTGAAAATGAATTGATGAACGTTGCCCGCGAACTGGGCGTAAAAAACGACTGCGATTTAGTTTTTGCCAACGAATTGTCGCGCATTTCTGATAAAAATCACACGGGAATGTTGATTAAAGGCGATAAAATAGTGGCGCGCCCTGTAGGGAAAAAACAAATTGCGCAAGCCATTGTGCGAGAAATGATGAATTTGTAAAATCTTTAGACCAAACAAAAATGAAAACAATTGTTGTTGGCGTTTCGGGCGGAATTGCCTGTTACAAAGCGGTGGAAGTGGTGAATCAACTCAAGAAAAACGGCCACAATGTGGAAGTGATTATGACAAAATCGGCTCAAGAATTTGTTACGCCGCTCACGTTTAAAACCATGTCGCACAACACGGTGGTCACCGATATGTTCGATCCCGTAAGGGAATGGGACACCAAACACATTGACTTGGCCAAAGCCGCCGACTTGTTCGTGATTGTACCGGCAACGGCTAACATAATTGGCAAAATCGCTTCCGGCATCGCCGATGACATTCTCTCTACAACGGTGATGGCCGCCCGCAGCCCGGTGCTCATTTTCCCGGCGATGAACACCTATATGTACGAAAATCCCATCGTGCAAAACAACATCGAGAAACTAAAAAATTTCGGCTATCACGTTTACAACACCGCCGAAGGCGAACTTGCTTGCGGCGATGTTGGCAAAGGAAAACTGCTGCCGTGGGAAGAAATAGTGGAGATAATTGAGGGGTTTGGGAGGAAATAATTTGGAGTAATTTTAATAAAATAATTTGTTTTGACATTTACATCCAAAAATAGAACTTTCTACTATACAGTCAACTATTTGAATTTAATTAACACGTTCCTGTTTCTTAAAACACATCAAACAAAACACTAATTAAAGTTAAATCTACTCTTTGAATTGTTAAAACGACATATCTTTATTTGTTGTTTAAAATATTTAAAATACATTTGTCAGACAAATCATATAATTAATACATAACATACAAATAATTCAATTGCATTCTGCCATGGAAAAACTGAAAATTCAAAACAATTCTATCACCTTGGTAGATCAAGTGGAAGACAAACTTTTAACTTATTTCAGAGAAAAAAATCTTCAAACAGGAGATTCCATTCCGAATGAAATGGAATTATCTACTTCTTTGGGCGTGGCTCGCAGTGTGTTACGCGAAGCATTGAGTAGATTGAAAATGATGGGAATGATTGAAAGCCGCACACGTCGCGGTATGATTCTCACGGAACCTTCCATTTTAGGCGGGATGAGAAGGGTAACAGATCCACGCATTTTAAGTGAAGACGCGCTTTTTGATATTTTGGAATTCAGGATTGCCTTAGAAATAGGAATTTGTAGCGATATTTTCAGAAACATCACTCCAAATGACATAGAAGATTTGGAAGAGATTGTGAAGGTTGGTATTATGTTTGAAAATAACGAGTACGCGCCTTTCAGCGAATTTACTTTTCACTCCAGATTGTATCAGATAACCGGAAATAAAACAATTGCAGAGTTTCAAAATATTGTGCATCCGGTGATGACTTTTGTAAAAGATAAATTCAAGCAATATCTGGCTCCCATCAACATCAGGCTCAAAGAGGAAGGGCAAATTGTCACTCACCAAGACCTTCTACACTATTTAAAAGAGAACGATAAAGACGGATACAGAAAAGCGCTAGAGCAACATTTTGAAGTTTACAAAATTTTTATTCGTCAAAAACTTGATACAACAGATCAACCAAAAAAAGTGATTGAGAAGTAGTAAAAAAATCGAATTAAACACAAAAAATTAATACATTAAAAACACCCGTTTTGATGGCTACGCATAGCTTTTATGCGAAAAAGAAATACGACCAAATGAATAATTACCAGAAACTAAAAGGCCTAATTGCCGCCACTTTCACCCCGATGTATTCCAATGCAGATGTCAATTATTCTGCTATAGAAACATACGCAAAGCATATTGCAGATTCGGGTATGTCGGGTGTATTTGTATGCGGAACAACAGGCGAATTTACCTCATTGACGACCGAAGAGCGGAAACAAATCGTGGAACATTGGGTAAATGCAGCCCAGCAGCGATTTAAAGTAATTGCACATGTGGGCAGCGACAACCAACACGAAGCGATGGAACTTGCCTGCCACGCAGCTGAAGTGGGTGCTTGGGGTGTAGGAGCCATTGCCCCCGGTTTTTTCAAACCGGCTTCGGTGCGCGGGCTAATTGATTTCTTCAAGCCCATAGCTGCCGCTGCTCCCGAACTTCCTTTCTACTACTACAATATGCCTGCAATGACAGGTGTTAGTTTATCCGTTTCACAATTTTTATCGGAAGGTAAAAAAGAGATTCCCAATTTGGCGGGTGTAAAATTCACCCACAACAATATGATGGAAATGGGAGAATGCATCCATTTAGAAAATGGCACGTTCGAGGTTTTGCACGGTTACGACGAGATGCTTATCTGCGGATTGGCATTGGGTGCGGTTGCAGGCGTAGGAAGCACATATAATTATTTACCCTCTGTGTATTTGAATATAATGGAAGCGGTGGAAGAAGGAGACTTGGTCTCCGCCCGCATTTTTCAAATGCAATCTATTGAATTGGTCAAAGTGATTATCAAATATGGGGGAGGTGTAAGAGGCGGAAAAGCCATTATGAATTTAATCGGGATTGAATGTGGGGAATGTCGTTCACCCATTACTCCGTTTAGAAAAGAAGAGTACGATTCTCTCAGGAAAGACTTAGAGGAAATCGTTTTTTGGGAAAATAGAGAAAGGGATACATCCTGCAAGCCGTACCCCTTTCCACAATAATTTTAAAACACAAATATCTTAAAATCATTACAAAGATGAGAAAAAATTGTCGAATTTTAGCCTTTTTCATTTTATTTTGCTCTTCATTGTCTTTGCTTATGGCGCAGGAAAAGACCATTACAGGAGTAGTGTCTGACAATGAAGGAGAAACATTACCTGGTGTTTCGGTTGTAGTGAAAGGAACTACGCAAGGAACAGTTACAGATATAGATGGGAATTTTGAAATAAGCGTTCCACAGGGAGCCACGTTAGAATTTTCCTACGTTGGATTCCAACAACAGGAAATAAGAATTACGGATCAAGAGCACGTGAATGTTATACTGAACACCTCTACAGTGGGGCTGGATGAGGTTGTTGTTGTAGGTTATGGCACACAATCACGACGCACAGTAACTTCTGCAATCACAAAAGTTGGAGGAGAGGTGTTGGAAAATATTCCAATCAGCACTATTGGTGAGGGCTTGAAAGGGAAAATAGCGGGTGCTCGAATATATTCCAATAATAACACACCTGGTGCGGATGCAACTATCCGTATTCGAGGAGGTTCCTCTATTAATAAAAGCAACGAGCCTCTTATTCTTGTAGATGGAGTAGAAAGAGCGTTTAGTGGTATTAATCCGAATGATATTGCATCTATAGAAGTGCTAAAAGATGCCGCTTCAACAGCTATCTACGGTTCGAGAGCTTCAAATGGAGTGGTATTAATAACAACAAAAAAAGGATCAATAAATAAAGCCCCTAATATCACCTTTGAAGCCAACGTGGCATTACAAGAAGCGGCCACTTTATATAGATTTATGAATGCATCCGATTATTTGAGTATTGTTCGTCCAGCCATTGCAGTAGGACCTAACGCAAGATTTAATTTTATGGATGGATATTCAGCTAGCTCAGGAAATACAGCCTCCTCTATTTATTCAACACGCTATCTAAACGATGGTGAAACTATTCCGGCCGGCTATCAATCTATGCCAGATCCCTTAGATCCTACCAAAATTCTAATTTTTCAGGATAACAATTTTCAAAATGAAATATATAGAAGAAACCTATGGCAAAATTATTATGTAGGACTTGATGGAGGAAATGAAGGTGTTCGCTATAATGTAAGCTTAGGTTACACAGACGATGCTGGCGTTGCTATCGCAACAAATTACTCTCGCTTAAATTTACGTAGCAATATTGATGTGAATATTAATAAATTCTTGTCGCTTGTAGGAGGGTTTGATTATTCACGTGCTGAATCTCAAGAGTATGAAAACCAAATGAACGTAATTTCTCGAGGCCTTGCTACTCCTCCTACACAAAAAAAATATAATGAAGACGGAACTCCCACAAAAGGCTATAATGCAACCTCTCCCAATCCTTTATGGTTTGCTTATTATAATGATCAAGGTCGAGCAGACAAACGGTTGTCAGCTTTTGGAAAACTGACTTATAGAGTTTTGGAAGGACTAAAGACAGAGGCTCAATTATCAACTTACAACCATCATTATAAAAGTGATAGTTTTCAGAAAGCCAATGAATTTAACGGATTACGTCCCGCTAAATCCTCATTTGGTGAGCTTAGACGGGACAAATTAGAAATATATACAACTTATAATAAAAATGTCAATCACCATTTCTTTTCAATCATGGGTGGATATTCTTATCAGAAGGATATTAATCAAGCCTTGGCAGCGGAAGTAGATGGTGCAAGCTCAGACAAGGTTCCAACTTTAACAGCGGGGCCAAATAAAAAGAATGCAACCAGTAATTATACGGAAGATATTACCATTGGTTATTTTGGACGTTTATCGTACGATTTCGAGAAGAAATATCTTTTTTCTGCAACATTCCGTCACGATGCATCTTCACGATTTAGCCCTGGTAACCAATGGGGATTTTTCCCAGGGATATCTGCGGGATGGATTATTTCCGATGAAAATTTTATGAAAGAAATCAAAAATCTGGATGATTTAAAATTAAGAATTAGTTATGGACAAACCGGTAATAACTCAATTGGACTATATGATGCATATGGAAGATACTCTACTAATGCAAAATACGATGGCGTTGCAGGAATTGTTCCTTCAACTATGCCAAATTTAGATTTGACGTGGGAAACTTCTACCCAACTGGATGTAGGCTTTGACTTATCTTTATTCAATAACCGAATAACCATAAATGCAGATTATTTTGACAAAAGAACAGAAAATCTTCTTTTCAGTAAAGAACTTCCTAATACAAGTGGTTTTGCCAACGTGCAAACAAACATCGGAGAAGTGAAATTTTACGGTTTCGACATAGAGATTGGCTCAGTTAATATTCAAACTCAGGATTTCGAATGGTCTTCTATGTTCACCTGGAGTTTTGTAAAAAATAAAGTTTTAAAACTTCCAGATAATGGGCGTGAACATAATCGAATTGGTGGTATTACATTAGCTGATGGAACCGCTTTTGGAGGTACAGCTGAAGGCGAGCCGCTTTACCGATATTACGGCTATGTTACGGATTTTATAATAGAAACTCAAGCACAGGCCGATAATGCTATGTATGATAATTCAGCAAAGGGATATCGTCATTCTGATGGCAAAAGAGTTGCCGGAAGAAAAGAAATCGGAGATTATGAGTGGAAAAATCGCCCAGGCAGTTTAACGAGAGAGGGAGCGGATTATATAGATAGCCAAGATCAGTTTTTCTTGGGATATACTGTTCCTCATTCAACAGGAGGATTGAACAACAACTTTACATATAAAAATTTCTCTTTAAATATATTTTTAGATTGGGCTTTAGGCCACTCTATCAACAATAACTCCGAAATGCGTTACTTTATGAATACGTTTGCCAATAATTATACTTTAATAGATAAAGTTAAAGAAACTTGGAAACAGCCGGGAGATAATACAAAATACGCTCGATTCACCGCAAATGACCCCGATGACGGAAATGCCAACTTTAGCCGGACGTCTAATATATTTAATTATAAAGGCGATTATTTGTGTATTCGCGAAGTTAGCTTACAATACAATATCCCACCTGTCAAATTGAGAAAGTTCGGAATTCAGAATTTAGCAATCACTCTATCAGGAAATAACTTACATTATTTTACACAGGTTGAAGGAGTATCACCGGAAGTGGGAACATCTACCACTTATAATGCTAATTACCACAATTATCCTCCTATTCGAAAATATTCAATCGGTGCTAAAGTTACATTTTAATCTTCACACATAAAATCTAAAATTATGAGACTTAAAACGATATTATTAATGACGATCTTTGCGATGCTGACTGCGTGTCATGCCGATTTAGATATACAGCAAAAAAGTGAAGTGTCTGCAAATTCAATGTGGCAAGACGAAGGAGATGCTACATCAGCTATGTATGGTTTGTATGATAAATTTAGATCAACCTTTTCTCAAGGCTATATGTATTGGGGAGAGTATCGAACAGGATTATGGGGTGACGGCTTAACAGGACAGACCTCTAGAGATCAAGTGTATCAAAACCAAATACCAACAAATCACGGTTATGCCAACTGGGAGAATTTATACACTACCATTAATCAAGCAAATCTTATTCTCAAATACACCCCAAATATTGCTTTCAACAGTGAAAAATCTAAAAACAGAGTACTGGCTAACGCCCATTATGTTAGAGCATTCTGTTATTATTGGATTGGCCGTATTTGGGGAGACGCTCCGGTGTTGCTAGAGGGTTTTGAGTCCGATAAACAAGAAGGCCTTTTTCCCGAACGAGATTCAGCAGACAAAGTTTTTCAACAAGTAAGCGAGGATATAGAGAAAGCCTTGGCGCTAATTCCATCTGATGGAATTGAACGAGGCCTTGCCTCTACTGGTGCTATTAACCTACTAAAGACCGACTATAATCTCTGGATGTATAAAGTGAGAAATGGAGCACAATTTCACTTAGATGCAGCAAACACAGCAGTCACCGCAGTATTGGGCAATTCTGCCTTTGAGTTAGAAGAAAGTTTTAACAGTATTTTTGAAAATGAGATGGGTAAAGAAATTATTTTCGCTTGGCGGTATATTAAAGATGAATATACGGGAGGCTATCCTTCCGACTACCTTGTTCCCTCACAGTATGTTTCGGAAGAAGCCATCGAAAACCCAGTAAAAGTTGGAAGTCATCAGCAATGGTGTTTCTATACCGAAGAATATAAAAACATTCTTTCTGAAGATGATGGAGATCAAAGAACTAAAGTGAGTTTTGAAACCTACTTCGATGAGCAAAAAAATGCGACATTCCAATGGATTAATAAATTTGCAGGCGAGTGGATTAATGGAACACGCATATTTGATTCAGATATTATTGTTTACCGTTATGCTGATGCTTTGTTGTTTGATTCCGAAATCAAATTGGAGGGTCAGGATTTATCCGGCTCGTTAACTGCACTAAACAAAATTGCTGAAAGAGCATATGGAGTAAAAGATTTTTATTCTTCTGGATTGTCTGCAACGGAAATTAAAGAAGCTATATTAACTGAACGACTAAAAGAATTTGCCGCAGAAGGAAAACTTTGGTGGGATTATATTCGGTTTGGTGTAGCGTTTGAAAAGAATCCTTACTTAAAAGGGAGAGAGAATGAGTTAAACGTATTGTTATGGCCAGTAGCTCAGGTGTCTATTAACAAAAATCCAAATATTAAACAAACACCAGGGTATGACAAATAAATATAGCTTAAAAAACACACTCTTTATTCTTCTTTTTGTTGTTGTAGGACTATCTTGTGCAAATTATACAGATGAAATCACTGTAAGAATAGAAAATCCCATTCTACCGATTTTAATCGGAAAGGAGGCAAATCCTGTAGTAAAAATCAGATTAATCCGCCAACAACCGGAAGATTATACGTTGCAAAAGATAACTGTTTCAATGGAAGGAACCACCGATTTGAACGACATAGAACACATAGCGCTCTTCAAATCCGATGGCAAAGGAAACTTCGCAACCGAATCACAGATTGGGGAAGCGCAAACGCCTGCCTCCACAGTGATATTTAAAGATGATTTCAGCGTTACCGAAGATACACTTACCCTTTGGGTATCCGTCACGCTGAAAGACAATATCGATCTGACACACAGAGTTAAAGCGCAACTTAAGGGCATTACTGCGGATATTGGGAAAATCCGCATCCCCGACACAGACGGACAGAGCCTGAGAGTGGGCGTAGCAGTACGTCAGCATAAACAGGACGGTGTGCACACCTCGCGCATTCCGGGATTGGCTACATCAAAACAAGGCACTTTGCTCGCCATCTACGATGCGCGGTATGAAAGCGCGCGCGACCTCCAAGGGCATATGGATATCGCCTTAAACCGAAGTTTTGACGGCGGCCGCACCTGGCAACCGATGCAGGTGGTGCTGGATATGAACGAATGGGGCGGGCTGCCGGAAAAATTCAACGGAGTAAGCGACGCCTGCATTCTGGTGGACGATAATACCGGTGATATCTACGTAGCCGGGCTTTGGATGCACGGCGTACTCGATCGGGAAACCGGGAAATGGGTAGAAGGTATGACAGAAGACAGCGCCCGATGGATTCACCAATGGCAGGCAAAAGGCTCTCAACCCGGGTTCGGCGTAAAAGAAACATCGCAATTCTTAATCACAAAAAGTACGGATGACGGAGCCACTTGGAGCGAGCCACAGAATATCACCCACATCAAGAAAAAAGAGTGGTGGTTGTTTGCTCCCGCACCGGGACACGGAATCACGCTAACTGACGGAACATTGGTATTTCCTACACAGGGCCGCGACGAGACAGGACACCCGTTTTCCAACATCACGTGGAGTAAAGACGGCGGAAATACCTGGACAACAAGCGATCCTGCTCACAAAAACACGACTGAATGTATGGCCGTAGAGTTGTTGGACGGATCGATTATGCTGAATATGCGTGACAACCGTAACCGTGGCAACGATGAAGTGAACGGACGAACCATCGCTATAACAACCGATCTTGGCGAGACCTGGACAGAACATCACACTTCACGAAAGGCATTAATTGAGCCCACCTGTATGGCCAGCCTGCACAAACATACCTATCGGCAAAGCGGAGAGGAAAAATCGGTGTTGTTGTTTGTAAATCCCGCTTCTACCTCAAAGCGCCACAATATTACACTGAAAGTCAGCTACGATGATGGTAATTCTTGGCCCGAAGACAAGCATATCCTCCTCGATGAATACAGCGGCCGGGGGTACTCTTGCATCACTTCCGTAAATGATTCAACCATCGGCGTTCTTTACGAAAGCAGTCAAGCGGATATGGTTTATCAAACGGTAGCGTTGGATGAAATCCGGTAAGAATATGCAAAAAGCATGTACACACCGTTTCATAACACCCCGTAAATCAAAAAACATAAAATAAATCTCCCTCACATTCTATTTCCTGACTTCTAACTTATGTGTACCACAGTCACTTTAAGTGGATTACGAAAACAATGATTTGTAGTTGGCTAAAAAGATTAAAGTAACTTATTTTAGAAAACACAAATAGATATGGAATGCGTAACGCACAAAAAAACGATTAGAAATTGAATTTCTAATCGTTTTTTATATTTATACATTCACTAAGCAAAGGATTAATTCCATCCCGGATTTTGATGCCCTTCCAATGCCGGGTTCGCCTGCATTTCGCTCAACGGAATAGGCCACAAAAGAGCATATTCGGGAATAGCGCCCACTTTGGTAGATCCATCGGGTTTGTTTTGGATTGTTGCGGAAGCTAAGGGCACCCACTTCAATTTTCCGGAGTTCATGCCATTTGCCTCAGGATATAAACGAGTGCGTCGAATATCATCCCAAATTTTGAATTCCAACGGAAACTCGTGCAAACGCTCCGTAAGAATAGATTGAATCAATTCATCTCCGCCCGCGGTTTCGTTTGCTAAGCCGGCACGTTTTCTCACCTGATTTAAATACGAACGGGCTTCTGCCTCTTTTCCCGTGCGAGCAAAACCTTCGGCGGCAATAAGCAACACTTCCGCATAGCGATATATCGGCATATTGTAGTCTCCATCTCGGCCATTAATTAAAGACCCTTCATCGAACCACGCCCAGTTTCCCACATTATTCAATGTATGCGATTCTCCTGTATTATCGGTATATTCACGGAAGAAGAATTGTTTCTCCATACTTCTGATATCGGAAGGATGGTAACTGTTAATCAACATATCGCAAGGCAAATAAGCATTATACAATACGTCTCCGCCCGGCTTAAACACACTATTTCCATCACGGTTTTTCCACTGAAAAGCATCCGTACCAATGGAGCGCACTGCATAAGAGTTACCCACATTGTAACTGGTTTGATTGTACTCTTTAGCGAAGATAATTTCGTTGGACGACTTAGTGGTTTTAATCACATTGTAGGCTGAATTCAGGCCGGTGCTACTTCCTTCGGGCTGAATGAGAGCGTGTTGCCCACCATTTATTACATTCATAGCCATATCTGCCGCTTTGGTATAATAGGCGTTGCCGCCGTTTACAGGTGCGCCTGCCCATTGCAAATATACTTGTGCCAATAAGGTTTGCGCCATGGGTTTTGTAACATAGCCGCCGTTGGCATAAAACGGAACATTGGGCAAGGCGCTTCCGCCGATAACCTCAAGCAGGTCTTTTTCAATGTTTTGATACACTTGCGCCGCGGGTGTGCGTTCAACATAAATTCCATCTAAAGAAGTATATGGCTCATCTATGTAGGGAACATCGCCATATTCTTTCACTAGATAAAAATAAGCGTATGCCCTGAAGAACTTACCTTGTGCCAAGAAGTTGGCAATTTGCGCTTCAGTTAACACATCCGTCATTTTTGGGATATTTGCAATAACAAAGTTGGCTCTACTTATCCCGATATAAAATTCTGTCCATATTTTTTGAGAAGTAGAGTTGAACGATTCAATGTTAAAGTTGCTACCTTCGGAAGCATTTGTAAATGTTCTGTCTTTTCGTTTATCAACAAACAAGCCCGACATTATACCGCCCCACATGGTGGCTTTTGGCGTCCATCCTCCGTCTACGTCGATATTATTTAAATAGGGAACCCCTCCGAAATAGAGCGCGTTCACACCCGTTTTAGCATCGGATTCAGTTTTCCAGAATTGGTTGGTGGTTTTCTCGTCTAAGGGATTCTCCGATAGAAAACCATCGCATGAAATTACCATCAATGGTAGAATCATCATGCAAAAGATAAATTTGTATATATTAAGTTTCATATGATTATAATTTTATTCTCCTGTAAATTAGAATGATAAATTAATACCGAACGTAAATGTTCTCGGGCGGGGATAGGTAAAAAACTGTCGGTTTGTACCCCATTTATTGTCGCCCAAACGAGATGAGTTCTCCGGGTCGTAGCCTAAGTAATCGGAAGAAGTAATAAGGAAAGCATTATTTACGTTAGCATATACGCGCAATGCGGAAAGCCCCATTCTCTGAAGGCTGTTTGGGCTAAACGTATATCCCATTTGAATGAGATTGCCTCTTAAATACGATCCATCGGCCACCCAAGTGTCATCGGCATTGGCGTTGCTACCCATTGAGAAGTTTGCCAAGCGTATTGCCTGCGCGGTTCCATTGGGGTTGAGCGTAGGATGCCAAGCATCTTTCCAGAGCCGGTCTATACCGCTTGTCAAGAATCGTCCTTCCGTTGAGTGAAAGAACTCTTGCATAATTTGGGCGCCCCAAGAAAATTGCAAATCCACAGTTAAATCGAAACCTTTATAGTTGAATGTGTTGATAAATGAACCCATCCAATCGGGAAGGCCGTTTCCAAGAATTTCTCTTTGTTTGTATGTTACCTTTTCTCCGATGGTTGAAGGTACGTTCATGGTATTGGGATCCCAATTTTCAGGAACTCCGTCATAAATGCCGGCACGTTTATATCCGTAAAATGTGGAGAGTTCTTCTCCTTCACGAATCAACATGTCATATCCAACGAACCCGTCAAGCAAAATTTGTCTTTTTCCGGTAATCGGGTCCACCGACGAGCTCTCGTCCAGTTTTTCCACTTTGTTTTTGTTAAAACTAAGGTTTAACGTAGTGTTCCATTGGAAGTCATTTACATCCACGGGATAAGCGTTAATCAGCAAGTCTATCCCTTTATTGGACACCTCGCCGATGTTGCTTGTGATGGATGAGAAACCCGTTGTACGCGGTATGGGACGACTTAATAATAAGTCAGTTGTGTATTTGTAGTAATAAGAAGCCTCTATGTTTAGCCTGCTATTAAACAACCCTAAATCCACACCAATATCCCATTGATTTGTTCTTTCCCATTTTAAATCGGGATTTGGCATTCGGGTTGTATAAGACACCGTTTGTAGTGCATCGCCTATAATGGTGGTGGACTGCCCGATGGTAGCCAACGAAGCATACGTGCCTATTTCTGAGTTCCCGGTTACACCAAAAGAAGTGTGAGGTTTTAACCTGCTTATTACCGAGTTGCCTGCCAGAAAATCTTCATTTGACATCATCCAACCAAGGCCGATAGAAGGAAACCAAGAATATTTATTGTTGGCACCAAATTTAGAGGAACCATCCCAACGACTTGTTACCGTAGCCATATATTTATTATCGTATGAATATGCCAT
The DNA here is from genome assembly GCA_023388315.1 of Bacteroidota bacterium. Lineage (GTDB taxonomy): Bacteria > Bacteroidota > Bacteroidia > Bacteroidales > Dysgonomonadaceae > JAEWGM01. The sequence goes on from JAEWGM010000009.1 coordinate 69,822, forward strand.
ACGTAAAAAATAGGAGTTCATAGACCATTTATCATGATCATTTCCCACGGAGGGCCTGTCCGATCCTTTTCCTAAATTGTAATAACCATAAAAATCATCGGTAAAGTTTGAACCTATGGCGTTGAAATAGGTATAAGTGCGTTCTTGCCACGACATCCCGCCCATTGCATTCACGGAGTGTTTATCAAACAACTTATTGTATGTGAGATACGTTTCTTCTTGCCAATAGAGCGTATTTGAATTATTGCCCTCGGCCCTTCCCGTAGAACTTTGATTGATTAGCGGACGAGGGGTAAAAGGTGTGTAATTGGCATTGCGATTGTTATGATAATCAATACCAAATTGGGTTTTTAAATCGAGCCCATCTGCCAGATGAAATGTGAGCGCGGCATTACCAAAAATTTGGGTTCTGTTTTGCTTCGCTTCCATTCTCTTAAGCAACTCCACCGGGTTACCCACGCCTTCGGGGCTAAATCCCTGCATTGCATTAGGAAGAGGGTTGTCTTTATCCCTATAAATGGCGCTTGTACTAAAACTGTTTGTTTGAGCATATTGTCCATCCAGCATTACCGGAAGGAAAGGCAACAATTCTACCATTGTACGCAATGCTCCCTGTCCGTATGGATTATCGGAAGTTCTATTACCCCAAGAATGGTTTACGAGCAAGTTCACACCGGTAGATAACCACTTGGTGGGTTTGTCGTCGTATGCCAGTTTAGCGTTTAACCTTTTAAAATACGTATTATGCAAAATTCCTTGTTGATCCGTGTAGTTTAGGAAAGCCCCTACCGAATGATCGTTATCGCCACGCTGAATAGTCAGTTGGTGATTATGAGAGAACGCGGTGCGCGAAGCCTCTCTTTGCCAATCTGTATTATATTTTGGTGAGCCATCGGCATTGAATATCCGCTCATCGGTGAATATTTGCGATAGGTCTGTGGTAAAGTTCCTGTTTTGCCACGCGTTGGCATTTTCTAGCCCCTGTTTAAAGGCCGACATCCATTCATTTGCATCCATCACGTCCATATATCTTGCCATGTTGCTAATAGACATAGAGCCATCGTAAGATATACGTGCGCGGCTTCCCGTATTTCCGCCTCGTTTAGTTGTAACAAGAATTACGCCATTGGCACCGCGCGCGCCATAAATAGCCGCGGATGAGGCATCTTTTAATACTTCAATAGATTCAATGTCGTTCGGATTCAAAAATTGAAAATTAGACATCACCACTCCATCTACAACATATAAAGGACTGGCAGAAGCATTAATGGTGGAAATACCGCGAATTATCACTCGCATTTCTCCTCCCGGCTGCCCCGTATTGGAGAAGATGTTTACTCCGGCAGCTTTTCCCTTTAATCCTTCAAGCGCGTTAAACGATTGACCTTTTATAATGTCACTCCCCTTAGCGGTTGAAATAGAGCCGGTAACATCCGATTTGCGCATTGTACCGTATCCTACAACCACCAACTCATCTAAGAGTTCTGTGTCGGAGGCCATTTGCACATCAATAGTTTCGCGGCCGTTTACCGCAATAGTTTGGGTTTTCATCCCCACATAACTGAACACTAAGTTTCCGTTTGATGGCACGTTGTTCAACACATAGTTTCCATCCACATCGGTAGTAGTACCCACGGTAGCATTCCCTTCCACAATAATAGTTGCACCAATAACGGTCATACCCGTATCATCTGTTACCGTACCTCTTACCGTAACATTTTGTGCAAACATTCCCAAGGACACTGTCCACAACATAGCAAACAATAGTCCTTTCCATGTAAAAACATTTAGTCGTTTCTTTTTCATTCTCAGTTTCTTTTTATAAAATTAATAAGAATTTCTCACACAGCTAACAGCGTAAATTAACGTTTACACCGCAGCCAAAAACAAAGGTATGTATTATTATTTAATAATTCCTATTCTTTAACATTCAGGTATTTTAACAATCTTGCGATTCCTTACTCAATATTTACACAAAAAAAATTCCAAGTTTCAAATTAGAAACTTGGAATTTTTATACAATTTATAATTTCTCCTACCTGTTGGGCGTATCCCAAATTTTTGTTTTCGTGCAATTTATCATCGCGATTTGGTCACCGGCTTGCAGTTTAAATTCGCCTTCTTCCAGCGTCCATTTTCCGTGTTCGTTTACGAATGCCAGGTCATCGGCAGTCAGATTGAACGAAACGGTTTTGGTTTCGCCCGGCGCGAGAGATATTTTGTCGAAAGCACGCAAGCGGCGTACATCGGGACTCAGAGATGCCACTAAATCGCTGCTGAAAAGAAGTACAGATTCTTTTCCGGCTACGCTTCCCGAGTTGGTTACATCTACCGATACGGTAATGTTGTCACCAGAAACGAAATCGGATTTATCCACTCGCAAATTGCTGTAAGCAAAAGTGGTGTAGCTCAATCCAAATCCAAATGGATACTGAACCGATGTTTGAGCACCGTAATCGTAAACGCCTTCCATTTTTCCATCAATGTTTTGGCTCGGTTTGTGGTCGTAGGTAATCAGTCCTTGCTCAAATTTCGGATAAGTATAAGGCAGTTTTCCGCTTGGGTTTACGTCCCCCGAAAGCACGTCTGCCAGCGCATCGCCACCGTAATTTCCGGGCAAATAAAGTTGCAGAATGGCTTTGGCATCGGGTTCGATATCGCGAATAATGCGCGGACGGCCTTCGTTAAGCACCAAAATTACCGGTTTTCCGGTTTTATACAGCGCTTTCGCCAGATTGCGCTGATTTTCAGACAATGTCAACTCATCCAAGTTACCGGGCGTTTCGCAATAACTGTTTTCACCCACACAAAGTACGATGTAATCCACACCCGATGCGGCGGCAACCGCACGCTCAATCTGGGGTTCGTGCTCTTCATAATACTGCCCTTCCATATTGTAGGAAACACCTGCCTCGTGCTTCACATTTCCGGCGCCGAATTTATTTTGCAACGCTTCGTAAATAGTGTTGTACTCTTCGGCAAATTCCTCCACTTTTTCCCCTTGCCATGAATAGCTCCAGCCGCCGTTCAGCGTACGCATAGAGTTGGCGTTGGGCCCTGCAACTAAAATACGCGCGCCTTTTTTTAGAGGAAGGATGCTCTCTTCATTTTTAAGCAGCGTAATGGACTCATCGGCAGATGCTTTTGCGGCGGCTTCGTGAGCTGAACTCGCAAAATCGGGATATTCACTGCGCGACCAATAAGGACGCTCGAACAATCCGAGGCGGAATTTTAACCGCAGCACACGACGAACAGCGTCATCAATACGCGCTTGCGATACTTCGCCATCTTTTACCAACTGAATAAGCGTGGGACAGAAATTCAAGTTATACGGCTCCATCACCATATCGATTCCGGCGTTGATAGCCGCTTTTACAGCGCCTTTATAATCCGTGGCGATATGATCGCGCGAGAGCAGGTTTTGCACATCTGCCCAGTCGGTAACCACCACTCCGTCGAAATCTAGGTCTTTTTTCAGCCATTCTGTCAAAAGTCGATAATCGGCGTGCGTGGAAACTCCGTTGATAATTCCCGAATTGACCATCACCGACAACGCTTTTCCATCGACAATAGAAGCACGGAACGGCTCGAAGAATTTTTCCCTCAAATCGCTTTCCGAAATAATCGCGGGGGTGCGGTCTTTTCCCGAAACGGGTACGCCATAACCCAAATAGTGCTTCAAACAAGCAGCGATGTGTTGACTCCCAACGTTATTCATATCAGCTCCCTGAAATCCGCGAACCGAGGCCGTTGCCATTTGGGCATTCAGATAAACATCTTCGCCATAGCTTTCCCAAATACGCGACCAGCGAGCATCGCGACCCAAATCCATCGTAGGCGCAAATGTCCAAGGGATGTTGCTGGCGCGGGTTTCGTAAGCCGTAATGCGCGAACCTTCCTCCATAAGCGCCAGATTAAACGTTGCTGCCATACCAATTTCCTGTGGAAAGAAAGTGGCTCCGGCGGTGTATGTGGTTCCGTGAATGGCATCGATGCCGTAAATCACCGGAATTCCCGTTTCTTTGAGCGCACGCTCCTGAATGGTGCGGATGGTTTTTTCCCACACTTCGGTGGTGCGGGCGCGGTTGTTGCTGGTGTTGAGGATGGAACCCACCTTATGAATACCGAAAACGGTATCAAGCATCGCGGGGTCTAATTCGAACGGTTCATCGCTCGAATATACGCCTTGTCCTTTACCAATCACATCCACAGTGAATTGCGCCATTTGTCCCACTTTTTCCTCGAGCGTCATTTTCGACAACACGCTATCCACGCGTCGTTCGATATTCGCATCGGAATGGGGTGATTTTTTGGCACTGCCCGTGTTACAGGCAATAAACAAAGGGAGAATTAAAATAAATAAATACAGTTTTTTCATTTTTTGAATTGAATTTTGATATTAACGTGAACTCCGATTAAACATTTTTATTTAATTAAAAAATATGTTATGAACAAGATTACAGCTTATTTTTATTCTATTTTAACCCCTCCCCTGCGGGTACTCCCCTTAAAAATAAGGGGAGATTGAGAAATTTTCCCAAAATTCTCCTTTTTGATAAAGGGAGATGTCCGAAGGACAGAGGGTTAGAAAACATCCATTTTTTACATATATCACAAAACACTTCTATCCGTAACCGAAATTCACCTCATTAAAAGAGAAAGAATGACCGTATATTTACCCATACTCATTTTGTATGGATAACAAAAGAAGATATATTTTTCAAAACCACATAGATACATAAGAAATACAGTTTATGATAAGAAGAAAGAATGATAATAAGTTTTTACATAGAAAACTGTGTTTTACACATAGCAGCCACGCTGCTATTACTATTGTATTCCTGTTCTTTATCTCAAAAAACTATGTATCTATGTGGTTCAAAATCAAATTAGGCATTTATGCGGATATTCATTTAAAAGGCACTCACTTCTTCTGATAAACACGCACATAATCAATCACGTACGTGGCGGGAAGTTTGGATTCGTCCACACCTTGCGCGCCGCCCCAATCGCCGCCCCAGGCGAGATTGAGTTTCAGGTAAAATGGCGCGTTAAAGGGCCACGTGTCTTTGTTGTTTTCTTTGTCATTATCGAAATGGAAATACTCTTCGCCGTCCACAAACCCTTTAATGTAGTCGGCAGTCCACTCCACCGCGTACACGTGAAACTCTGTTTCGGCATTTTTGATGAGCTTCGACGTCCCTTTTTCCGTTTTGATGGCATGGTTATACGCCTGTGTGTGTACGGTGGAATGCACCACATTGGGTTGATAACCCACGTATTCCATAATGTCTATTTCGCCATCGAGCGGCCAATGTTTAAAATCTTTCGGCAACATCCAAAACGCGGGCCATGTGCCTTTGCCTCCGGGTACCATCAAGCGGGCTTCGAAATAACCGTAAAGCCAGCTTTCGTGTGTATTGATGCGGGCGGAGATGATATCGTTTCCTTGTTTTTTAGCGATAATTTTCAATGTGCCGTCGTAAATAGCGGCCACGGTGTCCTGCCCCGAAAATCCGGGAACGTAAGTTTGCAACTCATTGTTTACGGCGCCTTTTGGCAGGTTCTCGTACCACCATTTTTCGGTGTCGGGCAACGCCGGCTTCCCTCCCGATAAGCGTGGCGCGTCAAATTCTTCGTTCCACACCAACGAATATCCTGCCGGAACATAGTTTTCTTCTTTTCCTTTTTCTTGCGAAACGGTCATTTTCTTGGTTTCTTTACCCGAAATGGACGAGAAAGTGAGTTCTGCCGTTCGCGGTTCTTCCGTTACGTTTTTAAGCGCGGTTACCTTTAAACTGGTTTCACCGTTGAAGCCTTCGGCACGGTCGAGTGTGCACCACGCTTGATTGGATGCTACTTTCCAATTGCCATTTGCCGAAATCCGAACGCTCTTTGTTTCGCCTTCGGCGGGAAATGCCAACGACTCAGGCGTAATCGTCCAAGTTACGGGTTTTTCCTCGGTTGGCGGTAACGGGTCAACCCCGGTACCGGAACTGCCACAGGCAGAAAGTAAAACAATAAGAGATAGTAAAAAATTCATTTTCATTTGTTTATATTTATTTTATGTGCGAGTTCGATGTAATATTTTTAAATGAATGTCCGCATTGTTTTCTAAACAGGCTGAAAGCCTAACTTATTTCAGCCCTACCTAACAGGTAGTGGTAGAAAACAGAGTTTTAGTAAGCGGGCTGAAAGTCCAGCTTAATTGTTAAGCTGCTCTTTCAGAGCGCATATTGTGAATAATGCTATAACCCAACGCGCCGCTTCGCTCTGCATTGGGCTGAAACAACGTTCGGCGGAGCCAATTAAATTGCCACACTGTGGCGTTAGGCAGTGATGCGGATAATCATTTAATATTTTTATTACTGTATTGATAAATAGGCTGATAAGGTTTATTTTTATAAAATAAACTTACCCGCGGCATAAAAGGTTCTATACATCAATAAAAAAACCTTATTCATTCATTGAACCTTAGTAGAAATGGCAAGTATACGAACAAAACCTTATTGGCTTATTGTATTATCAAAACGTTGCAAACGATTTGTTTGTTTGTCGAACTCACGTTATTTTCAAGTTCACGTATGGGCGACACCAATGCCGCCCTACGCGAACTTTACTAAAGTTTATTCTACAAACCGGAAATCATCGAAGAAGAAGAACCCTGCTCCCGATTGGCCTTCACTTCCAAACTGAATCACAATTTTATCGTAATCCGTTCTATCTTTCACACCTGAAAAATCAAATTCAAGTTCAAGCCATTTATCCATTTCCAAATCACCCTTAATAATCTCGGTTTGCGTTGTCCAAGCGTTTCCGCCTAACTCCGCATTCTGCAGCTTAACCGCTATTTGCGGGCGCAATCTTTTTTCGGCAATCCATTCACCTGCAACATCATTCTCTTTATCATAATCGTTATACGAAGGAATCATTACTTTCAAGCGAATTTTATGCTGCGTGGTAAGATCGAATTTATAATCCGGCGCAACCCAGAATAGATTGGTGTAAAACGCGTTGGTTTTCTGATAACGATACACTTTTGCCGTTTCATTGATGGGCAATGGCAAAGGATTGTCCACCACGCCACTCATGCTGCCCATATCCTCTCCTTGGAAAGTTATTTTCAGCGGTGAAACATCAAAAGTTTCCGTTACCGGAACAGCTTTTACAACTACCGGAGGCAGAACATTTTTATCTTCGGGAACAAAACGGAACCACCAGCCGTTACCATCTTCAACAGCGCTTGCTACCTTCACATACATTTCATCTTCCGTTAAAGACAATATTTGATAAGTGCTGTTTCCAACATAGAATCCCAAGAATGCGCCATCGCTCAACGTCAAGGTCATAGTTGACTCATCGAAAGAAAATGTATAGTTATCAGCCGGCTCGTAAGGCACATCAAAATCACCCACACCTCCGGGGTTGTCAATCACACCGGCGGGATTACCCATACCGGCAACTCCTGCTCCATTGGTGTAGATGTATCCGTTGTTTTCCCATTTTAATTTGGTGCCTTCTTGGAAGAAAGTAAATTTTTGCGTATAGAGCGAGCTTCCTTCTTTCGCGTTAGCAGGAGCAGACCACCATTCGGGTGAACCGCCTGCTACCGGTCCTACGCCGAAGTGTCCGGGGTTATACTGATCGAAAACCCAAGTTTTTCCGTCAACGTTATCAACTCCACCGGTTAGCGCACGATAATTGGGCGTATCAATCAAACTAAAATCATCGTCGGTAAACGTCAATACCTGGCTTTTTGAAGCGGCGGTTCCATCGGCAGTGTAGAGGGTGAGTGTTACGGTGTATTCCCCTTTTTCGGGATATTGACCTACAATGGTTTTGCCTTTGCCTTTTACTCCGTTCCCCAAATCCCACACCACGGAATACGGTGCTTTTATATCCGTTGTGTTGGTAAATACAATTTCGTTGGCGCTCTTGGATGTGGGCGCGGCGGTGAATGTTACCTGATCGGGCCTGACGGTGTCTAACTCTCCCAATCCGAATTCATCGCTTACTTGCGGGCTGCAAGCGGCTATAATAAAAACCGACAGCAGCAAACCGATTGTTTTGTTTATGATATGTTTCATATTTCAATAGTATTACAATTAATTATATCCCGGATTTTGTTCCAATTCAAATTCCGTTCCTTTTGTTTTATCAATTTCCGCTTGGGGAATGGGCAAATACTTGTTGTGGTCTCTCCACGTACGGGTGCTCAGTTCCGTGCTTTCGGTGAGCAACGCGGTGTCGCCCCAGCGAACGATGTCCCAGAAACGCATTCCTTCGCCCACAAACTCGCGGCGGCGTTCCAATTTCACATTTTCCACCGTTGCGGGAATGGAATTGGCGGCACCAAAAGCGCGTTGGCGAACTTGGTCTAACGCCGCTTGCGCGGTAAGCCCGCCCACGGGTGCTTGTCCGTGAATGGTAAGCATTTCGGCATAGTTGAGCAATGTTTCCGCGTAACGGAAAATGCGCATGTTGTTGGTGTAGTTCAAATCCACATCGCCTTGCGGGTTATAGCCCACACGCGCGGCATATTTCGCGAGGAAATAACCGGTGTTTTGGAAACGAGGCGAATACATTCCGTCTTCCCAATAGTTAATGGAACCTTCGCGGCGGGTATCGCCTTCTTCATACATATTCCACGTTGACACGCGAACGGGGCCAAATCCCCAACCGCCCTTAAAATCACCGGTTTGATTGCCTGCATTCAATTCAGAAGGCGAGATAAACGCGGGAAGGTTTGTTCCGTAGCCTTGCCAGCCGCTTGCCCAGGTTTTGCCTTCGGGCAATTGGTTGGATTCGAAAATGGATTCGGAAGAAAACTCATTCTGATCGAGCCACATATCCGCAAAATTGGGAAACAGGCTGTACTCGTTGCTGTTGATAATTTCCGCCATATCGCGTGTTACCTCCGCATAGCGTTGCGTATCTTTCTGATACAACACTACGCGCGCTTTCAACATTAACGCGGCGGCTTTGTTTACACGGCCGGTGGAGGCAATGATGTCGTTTCCGTTTACGTCTTTTGCCAGTTTCATGGGCAAACGGTCCTCTCCTTTCGCGTTTTTGCCGGTAGCATAGTCCAAATCTTTCATAATCACGGCGTAAATATCATCGGCTTTGGATTGATTGGTCATATAAGGCGGTTTGGAAAGCGGTTCTTCAAAATACACCACATTGCCCCAAAATTTCCACAACCAGTGCATATAATAGGCACGCAAAAAGTGTGCTTCGGCTTTGTATTGCTCCACTTTTTCGGGCGCCACGTTCACGGCATTTTCGCAAGCGGTAATGGCGTTGTTGCTTCGCGACAGGCCGGAGTAAAAGATGCTCCACAAGCCTTCGAGCGTTTCTTGCGGTGTGCTCGTAAAAAGTGACAGCAGATAGAGTTGATGCTGGTCGCCCGCGTCGCCTCCGCCTTTGTAAATATCGTCGGAACGAAGGTCAGACATCAGCGGAATGCTGTTGTATTGGTTGGCCGCGTAACTGTCGAAAAGCAGTATTTGATAAGCCGCCGCCAAGTTCGATAAAATGGCTCCTTCGGTTGCGGGTGCTCCGGCAGCCTGGCGTTCTGTGGTTGAATTGGTCAGAAAATCGTCGCTGCACGACACAAACCCCGCTAACAGCGCAATGACCAAGATATAAATATATTTCTTCATTGTTTTATATTTTAAGATTAGAATGATATGTTAGCTCCCAACGAAATGGTGCGGGCTTGCGGATAAATTCCTCTGTCCACGCCTATTGTTGTATAACCGCCCGAAGCGAGTTCGGGTTCAAAACCGTCGTATTTGGTAAACGTGAGCAGGTTTTCCGCCGATACGTACACGCGCAAGCGTTGGATGGAGACTTTGCGTGTTACGCTTTCGGGCAAAGTGTAACCCAGTTGCGCGGTTTTTAGGCGCAAGTACGATCCGTCTTTGATGTAGAGTTCAGACGAACGCCAGTTTCCGTTGGGGTTGGCAGCCGTCATCCGCGGAATGCGGTTTGATGTTCCTTCGCCGTGCCAGCGGTTCATAATCCACGCCGGGCGGTTCATCGCGGGAATATCGCCGCGTTGCGAATAGTCGAAAATATCGTTTCCGATGGTTCCTTGGAAGAAGAGGTTCAAATCGATGCCTTTCCAGTCGGCGCCAAAAGTGAAACCGTAGGTCCAATCGGGCATTCCTTTACCAATTTTTGTTTTGTCGTCATCGGTGATCGTGCCGTCGCCGTTGAGATCAACAAACCGCACATCACCCGGCATTGCAGACGGTTGTAATTTCTCTCCCTGTGTATTTACATACGCGTCCACTTCGGCTTGGTTTTGGAAGATACCGTCGGTTTTAAATCCGTAGAAGAAAGGGAATACTTCGCCGTTCATTCCTTTCACATAGCTTCCTACGCCGGTGGCACCCATACTTTCGTAAATTTGCTCTCCGGTGGCGTTTCCTAAATTGATCAGCGTGTTTTTCAGATACGACGCGTTAGCGGAAATGGAGTATCCGAAATCGCCGATGCGTTGTTTCCAACCGGCTTCAAATTCCAATCCCCAGTTTTCCATATCGCCCACGTTGGCAATTGGCGCGCTCAATCCCACATACGCCGGAATGGGTTGATACATCAACATATCGATGGTTTTTTTCTTAAAATAATCGAACCCAAACGTAAGCGCGTTGCTCAAGAAACCGGCTTCAAAACCAATGTCGGTTTGTGCCGATTCTTCCCATTTCACATCGGGATTGGGAATGTATGAAGGTGAACTTCCGTATTGCATAATGCCGGTGGTTTCCCCAATTTTTGTGGGGTCGCCTTGGTTCACTTGGTATCCTCCGCCAAAATAGTAGTTTTGGCCACCGTCCATCAACGATGTGTACAAGAATTGGCCAATGCGGTCGTTACCGTTTTTACCCCAGCTCGCGCGAAGTTTCAACGAATGGAACCAATCGGGACGGTTTTCCATAAACGCCTCGTTATGCACGTTCCAACCCACAGAAAACGATGGGAACACACCCCATTTATTGTTGGGACCGAAATTGGACGACCCATCGCGGCGAACCGTTGCTTGCAACATATAACGTTCGGCGTAGTTATAATCAATACGTCCGAAATACGATGCGCTGGACACGAAGTTATATCCGCCCGTTCCACCCCACACGCGTTCTTCTTTGCGGTCGGCAATGGCGGAGTTGATGTTGGCTTTCAGCGGGTCGGTTTCCAGCAAGTCGCGATCGTTGCCACCCAAGTTGCGATAGGTGTATTTTGATGCCGATTGTCCGAGGACTGCCGACACGTTATGCACCTCGTTGAATGTTTTGGCATACGTGAAATAGTTTTCCAACTGCCAGCGAATTCCGCGGTTCATTTCGCTTTGCACGGTGCTGAACTCAATGTTTTTTCCTTGCGATGCCAAGAAATAGGGGAACGTATAGGAGTCGTTGCCCCAGAAAGCCAAGTCCACACCATACGTGCTTCTGAATTTCAGCTCGGGCAAGATTTGCAATTCACCCCAAAACGAGCTTACAAATTTATCGGCATTGCCTTTTCCCGCCGATGGCTGATGAAGCATTCCCACCGGGTTGGCAATTTCCTGAAATCCTGCCGGAGGCAACGAGAAAACGTTTCCGTCTTTGTCTCGTACGGCGTGCGGATAGCGTGCCAAAATTCCCTCAGCTGTTGCTTCGTCGGCATACACCGGCACCAGCGGCGAAAACGTGAGCGCGCTTCCCAAAACGGAACCGTACTCGGTATTGGTTTCAATTCCGGTGGATACATCGCGTGAATAACCCATATTGGCCGCTACCGTTATTTTATTTAAGAAAGAACGATTGAGGTCTTCAAAAACATTGTACGTTGAGTTGGAACGCAAGCTCCAGCGCTTGTAATTGGATTTATCGTAGTTTCCACCCACAATACCCGCTTGGTTAAAATGGCCAAATGAGAGGAAATATTGTATTTTTTCCGTTCCACCCGATACACTCACTTGGTGGTTTTGCACCGGCGCGTTATAGTAAAAAGTTTCGTCTTGCCAATCGGTTCCCGTGCCGGCACCGGCTACTTGTTCGTTGGTGTAGCGGGGGAGTTCGCCGTCGTTAATTAACGATTCGTTCATAATTACCATATATTCACGGGCATTCAACACCGCTTTCTTTTTCCACGGGTTTTGCCAACCGTAACTCATATCGTAATTAATGGTGGCTTTTCCGGCTTGTCCGCTTTTGGTGGTGATGAGCACCACACCGTTGGCGCCTCGCGCTCCGTAAATAGCGGCCGACGCGGCGTCTTTCAAAATTTCAACGGATTGAATATCCACGGGGTTCAAATAATTGATACCGCCACCCACTTCCATGCCGTCCACAATATAAAGGGGTTCACTGTTGTTAACGGTACCAATACCACGAATGCGCACTTTTGAGTCCGACCCGGGTTGTCCCGAGCTTTGTGTAATTTGAACTCCCGATACTTTTCCTTTCAAGGCGTCTTCCACGCGCGCGGGCCTCGTTGTGTTCAATTCCTCCGCCGTAACGCGGCTAATGGCGGCCGTTACCACGCTTTTTCGTTGCACACCGTAACCTACAACCACCAACTCGTCGAGCAATTCAACGTCTTCACTCAAAACAACATTCAACGTTGTTTGGTTAGTAATTGTAAATTCCTGATGCACGAATCCGATATAGGAAACGCGAAGCACAGAGCCACTGGGAACATTCAACGTGTAGCGTCCGTCGATATCGGTTACCGTTCCAATGGTTGTTCCCACCACAGCAACGTTGGCACCAATGATGGGCTCGCCATCCATATCGGTAACCACACCACTGATTTGTTGCCCAACGGGTTGGTTTTGCTGAACCGAAGCGGTTTCCGCTCTCCTCTCAACGGCTTTGGGCTTGTGGAGGATGTAAATTTTATTGTCGTTTACTTCGTAACTCAAATTACGGTGCGAGAGCAATTGATCCAGAACCCGGTGTAGTTCAACGTTCTGTGCATCAATGGTAACAGCGTCGTCCAAATTCACCACTTCTTTGCTGTAAGCAAGAGAGTAACCGGATTGTTTGGAAACACTTTCGAGGGCGTATTTTAAGGTAGCCCCATTCAGTTTTAGACTCACTTTTTGTGCCATGCTTAGGGTAAAGCTCAGCAGAAAAAGCGGCAGTAAAAAAGCGACATACTTTTTCATTCGATTTTTTGTCATGGTTTCATTTTAATTAAGTTTGACATATAATAATTCTCAAAAATATTAGCAGTTAATGCTGTAGTAAAAATCAAGCTTTCATTGGTTTATACATAGTTTCACTTGTAATCGGGCAATTAGTCAGGTCAATTGTTCGATTTATTTACAATAGATTGACACTTGTTAAGAGAAAAAGGATGAGTTGAAAACGAAAATTTAACATTTTAACATGATTTTGAGGGTGGTTTTTTTGCCACAAAGGCACAAAGGCGCGAAGATTTACGAAAAAATTGTGTAAGCCACGAATGCCACAGATGGCACGAATGTGAATACGCTATCCACGAAATTCCCAAAATTAAGTTGGGCTTGCAGCCCGCAAACCGCTGGGTGCATATACACCAACGCGCTGCATTGGGCTGAATTAAGCCGGGCTTTCAGCCCGAAACAGGGAGCTGCCGGCTTTCGCTGCAAGAATTAAACTTTGTGTTTTTTTTGTGTTTTAGAGACTTAGTGGCAGTAAGAAATTTGCCACAAAGGCACGAAGTTCCACGAAAAAAATTGCGTTAGCCGTTCCGAACAAGCGCTGCTGAATCCTTGTGGGACAAACGTTTGGTAGTTCTGTTTTTTACGCCACACAGTGGCAATTTAATTCAGCCCAATGCAAAGCGTAGCGACGCGTTGGGTTAATCAGTTGCCGTGACCTTTTCGCCCTGTAAGGGCAACTTAAAAATTAAGCCGGGCTTTCAGCCCGCGAAACAGAGGCATGCAAAGCTCAAAAACAAGAATTGAACTTTGTGTTTCTGGGTATTACTTTATGCTTCTTTGTGTCCTAGAGCCTTTAGTGGCATAGTGCCCACCATAAAAAAGGTGCCATTCCCCGGAATAGTGAAAAAAACTTCTCCATACTCCATTTGGAATAGCACCATATGGGCCCGACCCCACAAGCCCGGAAACATAATTTCTACTTTTTGAAAACCGAGGGCCTTTAACTTATTTCAAGCTTATTTTTCCACTAAACTTACTTTTGCTTTATCTGCTCCATCGGTACAATCGATGGTGAGGACATAGGTCTTGCCTTCAACCAAACCTTGTCCCGAAGCGAAGCCAAAATCTCCGGAGCCGGAAATACTTACTACCGAAGGAATTAATCCGGCGGCTTCAACAAAACTATCTCCTCCGAACTCTCCTCCCCAATCATCTTGATGGAAGAACTTAAACCCAATCCAATCGTTTCGGATTTGCCCCGCTCCTTGCTCGTTGCTCGCCATAACCGTCATTCTATACACTTTGGGTTCAACGGGCGCCATGCAGAGCATTTGTCCGGGACTCCATCCGGGCTGTCCAACCGTCATCGCGGGCTTGGCAATTCCCCATCCGGCAATCCAAATAGCTCCGGAGCCATCGGCCTGTAATTTTGCTTTGGAGCCATCGCTCGATAGCGTTTGAACGCGCAAATAAGGTACAACGCCTTCTTCAACAATAATTCTGTATTTGCCGTTAATGGCGGCAAATTGAATCTGTCCTTCCGCATTTTGGGTGAAGAAATCGGGATCGATCCAAAAATTGGAAATGTCCGCGATATTTTCCGTTGTGATTAGTTCGCCTTTTTTCAGGTCGAGATCGATTTGGAATTTGCCGTTCTCAAAATCCATCTCTTTGCCATTCAATTTATACAACGTGAACGGCCCTCTTTCGTATGTTAGCGTATTGAATGTCACTTCGTAAGGACTCGCGTCTAAACTCAAAAACGTGATGGGCGAGGTTGAATTTTCCTTCACTCCGTTTTCTTCCCACCCAAAGGTGATGGCATTGCCGTTTTCACCGTATTTGGGCGCGAGAATGGTGGCCGTCATCATTTGCGGGATAGCCTCACCTGTTAAAGCGGAGTAAGTGTTGTTGTCTGTTCGGTAAAGATTGAAACTCTCTCCCGACTCGGGAACCACTGTTACATATTCGTATTGCGGCCTTTTAAGCGCGACAGGAAATTCCTGCTCCACCGAGGTGAAGTGAATGTCTTGCAACACCATCTTTAATGTGGCGGTGCCATCGGGAATATTTCGGTAGAAGGGCGCGAATATTTTGCCGGAATAGGTGCCATCGGTTTTTGTTCTGATGCTGGTTTCCGAAACCATTACATCGCCATAAAAAAGCTGAGCTTTTAACGTGGATAGCGGCACTTTGGTGTCACTCACAGTAGCCGAAAACGGGATGCTGTCGGCAAAGAAAGCGTCCGAAGGCACTTGCGGCGCGGTTATTTGCGGATTGCCGGGCATTCCCGGAAAATCCGCTTCGCTTTTACACGCGCTAAAAAGGCCCAATATGATAATTGAAATTATTGCTATCTGTTTCATAATCTATCTCATTTATTGATATTTATTTCCACAAAAACGAAGCCACCGATTTTGGCGGAATTTTATAAGTGAATGATTTGCCACCCACTTCCACCGTTACGCTTTGCTCCTGAGGCTGGTCGTTCAACGCCACCAAGCCGTATGAATTATCTTTGTTTTGAACGGCGGTATAATGCAAACCGCCAATATTCAGGTTAGATGTTTCAATTCTGTGCGCTCCCGGTTTTATTACTTTGGAGAGATGCGCCATATCGTAGAAATGGCTGTTGCGCGTGAGTGTGGTGTAATCGGAAGAGCTGATGTCCACCGCTCCAAGGCAAATATCGCAGCCTCCGGGACGATACGGGCCGTGCTTGTCATCGAGCATAAAATTCCACACAATAACGGCTTTCGACCAATTGTTGAGCGTACCGATACCTACTTCGCGCACATTCCACATAAGGTCTTCCTCAAATTTATATCCACCTCCCCAAAGGCCGATGGATATTTCGGTGAAATAGAGGTTTTTATCGGGGCGGGCGTTATGTATTCTCAGCAACTCACTTTTGTCTCCGCCATAGGCGTGATAAGCCGCGCCATCGATATACTGCGCCGCCTCGGGGTCTTCGTAAATTCGCAACGGATATTGTCCTTGGTCTTTTGTGTCGGGTTTTTCGCTGTCGTAATTGTAATTATGGTCGTAAACCACGATTTTTGTTTTAATGTTGTTTTCTTTGAATTTCGGGCCCAACGCGGTTTTAATGAAATCGCGCTGTTCTTGCCACGTCATAAACAACGATGCCGAATTTCCCCTGTTCAACGGCTCATTTTGGATGGTGATGGATTCAATTTTGAAGCCTTCTTGCTCCATCGCTTGAATGTATTTCACAAAATAAGTGGCATAATCCTGATAATATTTGGGGTTTAACTGTCCGCTTGTCCACGAATTAAACGGCTGTAAATCTTGCAGATTATTTACTTTCATCCATCGAGGTGGTGTCCACGGCGAAGCCATAATTTTCACGTTGGGGTTGATGGCCAAAATTTCTTTCAACACCGGGAAAATGTATTCCTTTTCTTCGGTGTGAATGGCAAAATTTTCAATTCCGGGCGTATCGCAATAGGTGTATTCCGATAACGAAAAGTCGGAACATCCGATAGAAATACGGATATAGCTGTACCCCATCCCCTTAACCGGGTCAAACGTTTCTTCCAGCAGTTCTTTGCGTTTGTCGGCGGGCATTTTCATTAAATTGTAGCAGGTGGAACCGGTAAAAGCGGCGCCAAAACCATCAATTTCTTGAAATTTGGTGGCAGGTTCAAGCCGAATGGTGTAAGGCGACATATTATCGCGGGTATTGAACAACAACGGCACTTTTTCAAATAATTTGGACTGGTTTGCCGATGTTACGTACAGGTCAATTTCGCTCTTTTCGTCGGGATTCACATCGGGGCCATCGGGCTTCTCCGTTGATTTTCCACAGGAAATGTGGGTGAAACCAACCATCAATAACAATAAAACCGATGCTATTTTCATTATTTCTTTTTTCATTTTCTTTTGTTTTTATTTTAATATCCTGGATTTTGGGTTAATGACGGGTTTCTGTCAATGGCTTCTTGCGGTATGGGCAACAAAATGGTTTCTTCCGTTAACGGCAACATTTGAATTCTGCCCGCGTCTCTTTGGTTCAACGAGTTTAAAACGGAAATGGCCTTGTCGTTTCTCACCAAATCGAACCATCGTTGGCCTTCAAACGCCAACTCCAAGCGCCTTTCATTTAAAACGGCGTCTTTCATACTTTCTTTTGAAGAGGTAACCGATGCGGGCAAATTACCCAAATTGGCCCTGTTTCTCACTTGATTTACCAAGGCCGCCGCGTCGTTTAAATTGCCTAAATCGGCATGCGCTTCTGCTTTGAGCAGCAAAATATCGGCCAGCCTTATTTTTATTACGCTGTTGAGGTTTGACCTTGTTTTGTACATAAACGGATAATTGCTGCTGGGATAGTGAATGCTCCACGATGGGTTTGCCCATAAAATGGAAGCGTTCATACGTTCCGTATCGTTTTCTTTTTGAAATGCAGCGATTAAATCGCGCGAGGGAGTTATCCATTTTGCCCAGTCGTATCGGCTGTTTTCGTCGGCTTCGTTTAGTCCAAACATCATCCATACCCAGCTTGTGCTGCCGGCGGGGTAAGAAATCTCAAAAATTGATTCGCCGCTGTAGCGCAGCCTTACGTCTTTGGTGTCTTTGTCGAAATAAAACAAATCGCCGTAGTTTTCAACCAATGAAAAACCTTCGTTTTGCACTTTTTGCGCATACTCAATTACTTTGTTGTAGTCTCTCATCGGTTTTTCGGCATACACTTTTGCCAACAAGGCGTTCGCCACCGCTTTGGTGAGCAAAAACTTATTGGCGGAATTCACATCGGGCGCGGTGGTGGCAGCCAACTCCAAATCGTCGATAATTTTTTTGTACACCTCTTCCACCGGGTTTCTCGGCGGGAACAGTTGCAAATAAACCTCTTCAATGTTTTCGGCGGTAACGTTCGGTGTTTTGGTGGTAACCAAAGGAATATCGCCCCACAATCGTACCATATCAAACCAAATCCACGCCCTAAAAATGAGCGCTTCGGCTTTCCATTGGCTTTTCTCACTTTGGGTGAGCGTGGGGTCGGGCACTTCATCGATATTTAAAATAATGCGGTTGGCCGTTACCACGTAATTCAAAAACGCGTTCCAGTCGCGCGCGATATTTTTATTAATACCATCCTGAGAATGAGCCTCCAAGGTTGAAAGTTCACTTCCGGAAGTTCCCCGATAGGCGTTATCGGCATGAACTTCGGAAAACACCAAATAGTCTAAATACCAGTTCTCTTGCGCTCCTCTAATGGTGGAGTAAAGTCCGTTTCTGAGCGCGACAACTTGCTCTCTGGTAGTTATTTCGTTCTCTTGGTCTGTATCATCTGTGGGGTGCGTGAGTTCACTGAAACCGGCCACAGGGTCTTTTTGCAGTTCGCAACCATAGAGCAGCACGGCCGCCGCTACAGCAACGAAAAAGTAGATGTATATTTTGTTTTTCATTTTCATATCTTCTTAAAAATCAATATTCAATCCAAAAATAAACGTTTTTACCTGCGGATAGGTTCCCCAGTCTATTCCCTGAACGGTGGCGCTGCCGCCGTACTGGTTCACTTCGGGGTCGAAGCCCTTGTAATTGGTTAACGTGAACAAGTTCTGCGCCGTGAAATAGGGCTGTAGCCTTGTAATGTTCCATCTTTTCAACACACCCAGTTGAATGTCGTAAGACAAAGTCAACGATTTCAAGCGGATGTAGCTTCCGTTTTCGATAAAACGTGTGGAGGCGCGCAGGTTATCCGTGCCGGTGGTGGCTCGGGGAATATCGGTTATTTGTCCGGGTATTCTCCAACGACGAATTACTTCTGTGGATTGATTTTGTCCGTTGTACATTCCTTCGGTTTCGTACCGCGACGCGTTATAAATGTCGTTTCCGTATGACCCTTGGAAGAAAACATTCAAGTTGAACCCTTTGTACGACAGGTTGTTGGTCATTCCAAAAGTGAAATCGGGATTGGGATTGCCAATGTACGTTTTATCGCTTGTGGTTATTCTTCCGTTTCCGTCCAAGTCTTTAAAAATGAGGTCACCGGTTTCGGGGTCAACTCCTTCCGAAATATATCCCCAAAACATTCCCAACGGCATTCCTTCGGTCATTCTCACTACGTTTTCGCTGGTTGCTTCCGATGTGTTCGCGAAATAATAGATCTTCTGCAACGACAGTTTTGTTACTTTATTTCTGTTGAACGACATATTAAAATCGGTAGTCCAAACGAGGTCTTTGTTTTCGATGTTTCTTGAATTAATGCCAAATTCAAACCCTTTGTTCTCCATCTCACCTTCGTTTCGGTAGATGTTAGAAAAATCCAGCCCGCCCGGTAGCGGCACGTTCATCAACAGGTTGGTGGTATATTTGTAATAGGCATCGGCATTGAAAGTCAATCGGTTGTTAAATGCCGTAAGGTCTATACCAATGTTGGTTTGCGTGGTTGTTTCCCACGTTAAATCGCGGTTTCTCATATTGGCGGGTGTGATGTTTACCACCGCCCGGTCGTTTCCGGTTTCCCACCACGGAATACGCTGAATGTTATACATTTGAAGGTAAGCATAGTCACTAATTCCCGATTGGTTGCCGGTTTTTCCCCAGCCGCCTCGCAATTTCAAGTCATCCAGCCAGCTTACATCGCTCATAAAATCTTCGGAGGAGATTCTCCAAGCGGCAGACACCGATGGAAAATAACCGAATCGTTTTTCCGGCGATAGTTTGGAAGAACCATCGGCTCTGAAGTTGGCGGTCAATAAATATTTGCTTTGATAGTTGTACGAAACGCGCGCCAAATACGACATCAATGCCCAGTCTGAAGCGGTGGTGCCTGTTCCCCAAGGGTCAATTCTGTTGGCAGCGTTCAATGTTTTCGGGGTTTCATCCGTTCTGTAATGGCTGGCATTCATATACGCGTTAGTCCAATGCGAAGTGGTGTAAGATGTTCCTCCCATTAAATCGATTTGATGGCCGTTAGTTGACAAACCATATGTCAATATATTATCGAAAGTAAGAATGGTGCTCAAAGAGCGGTTGTCGGAAGCTGTTCCTCCTTCGGTTCGGCCATAACTTGTTTTCACCGGATCGAGAAAAGAGGTTGAATGATAATACACCCTGTCCACCGAGTTGCTCGACCTGAATTTCAGGTTTTTCAACAAATCTACTTCCGCGGTAAACGAACCGAGCAGCCTGTTGCTATTGGAGCGATTGTCTTCTGTGCGTGACAAGTTTTCCACGGGATGAGTAATGTTTGCGCCATAGAAATCATTGTGATATTGTCTCGGGTTATTGGCATCCCAAATGGGCGCGTAAGTGGGCGTATTGATTACCGATAATACCACCCCCGCGCGGTTGGCGCCGGTTCCCGAAATAATTCCGTTGTTTGAATAGTCGGAATACGCTATGTTGGCGTTCACTTTCAGCCAGTCTCTTATTTGATTGTCGATATTGGCGCGAATGTTGTATCGCTTGTAGTAAGACACGTTCA
>JAEWGM010000006.1 GCA_023388315.1 Bacteroidota bacterium
GAGGCTGTATCAAAAGTATAAAGTTTTAACAAAGTGCTTTTGATTTGATACTTTTGTCCCGAAGGGACTAAACATCAATAACTCCGCACGAAGTGCGGGGTGGCAAGAGCCACACTACCTACAGCCCCGAAGAGGGCTGAACTTCAACCCCTTCAGGGTTGACTTAGGATTATCGTTTATCTCCGTGTGTTCCACACACGGTTATTGATAGTTAAGTTCTTTCAGAACTTTTCCCATAGAAAACTTTCATATTATAACTTGAAGATTGTCTACTGTTGCTTTTGAGACAGCCCCAATGACGAAATTACCGCGCATAAACTCTGTAAGAGTTTCCCAATCCGTTTAAAGGAAACGCCTACAGCGTTTAATTCGTCTTTCACGTTTGCTACCCCCAATTAAAATTGGGGGTTATGCACAGAAAACTTCTACGAAGTTAAAACGCGGCCTATTCGTCCAATCAATTTACTAAAACGGTTTGCTGATAAAGATTTCAACTAATGTGCCGGAATTTTGTCGGTCAGTAGTGATTCCCAAACAATCCTAATAAAACTAAAATATCTGCAATGGGCGAACAATTGAACCGTTGAATACGTTTCATTGAACGGATTAATTACCGAAATTTGAAAAAGCAGCGCCGCATATCCGCTTTTATTCTCGTTATGTTTATGGTAAGCATAGCCATGGGCGAAGTGCATCAATGGCTGTCTACAACTGATAATGAAGCAATTATTGTCGCGAAAAGTTGTCAACGAAAAGACAGTTCGGAGAAAACCGGAGAATCTCACACTTTTTTCGTGCAAGACAACATCGAAACGTCCTCGCAAAGCGCGATTCTATCGGTTTCGTGCGCGCCGGTTTTTTATGAATTTCAAGAACCTTTCGGAATTAATCTTTCTTTCACCCGCGTTGATTTTATCGACAAAACCATTTCTCCCTCATTTTCTCTTATCAGCCGCATAGAAAGGCCCCCCAAAGCATAAATCTGAAAACTCATACAAAAAATCAGATTTATCAACCTATTTTAAAATTCAAAAAATGAAATTTAAAACAATATGGGCTATGGCTTTGACTCTTTTTATGCCCAATATGTATGCAAATACTTCAAACAAAACAACCACAAAAACAAACAATAGAACAACCATCACCATTCTTCAAACATCTGATATTCACGGACAATTAGACACGCACGAGGAATTATTTGTAGAAGGTGACAACGTAACTTTCAAAAAACGCGGCGGATTGGCGCGAATTAAAACCCTTTTTGACGAAGAACGTGCCAAAAATCCCGGCAGAACGGTTATCGTGGATGCCGGCGATATGATTCAGGGAAGCGGTTACGCCGCGGTTTCCGAAGGCAGGATTTTCTCGGAAATTGTGCAGAAAATGAATTACGATTTGCTACTGCCCGGAAACTGGGAAGTGGTGTATGGAAAAGAGCGCATGATGGAAGTGCTCACCGGTTACAAAACGCCCGTTATCGCGCAAAATATGCGACACGAAGCCACCGGCGAATACCTTTTCCCGCCGTATTGGACAACGGAAATCGACGGTATCAAACTCGCTTTTATCGGTGTGAACGACCCCGATATTCCATTCCGACAAGCGCCGAGTTACAGCAAAGGAATCCGATTTAACGGATTGGACAACAGCTTGGAACAAATGATTGAAAAAGTAAAAGCAGAGGAAAAACCCAATGTTTTGTTTTTAATCACGCACATTGGAATTGCTAAGCAAGTGGATTTGGCAAGTGACGACTTGAGCAAAGAGGTGGATTATATTTTAGGTTCCGACACGCACGAGCGCATCCGCAAACCAATTGAAGGCAAACACGCCAAAGTAACGGAGCCGGGTGCTTTTGGCTCGTTTGTGGGTAAGCTGACGCTTCATTTCGAAAACGGAAAATTGGTTTCCGACGAATATGAATTAATGGATGTTGACCCCGACAAATACGCCGAAGACAAAGAACTGAAGGCGGTTATTGAGAAACTAAAAAAACCGTACGAGGCTGAATTGGAAAAAGTGGTGGGCTACACCGCCGAGCCGATTTATCGCTATTTGACAGTTGAAAACGCGATGGACAACATGATTACCGATGCCATGCGTTGGAAAACCGGCGTAGAAATTTCGTTTTCGAACGGTTTTCGATTCGGAAACCCCATTGTGCCACGCAATGGCAAACCGGCCGCCATCAACCGCAACGATATTTGGAACATGCTTCCCATTGACGATTTTGTGAAAACCGGCGAAGTAACCGGACGCCAAATAAAAGAGTGGTTGGAAAGGGAGGCGCACAACGTGTTCGCGAAAAACCCAACCGAACGGTTTGGAGGGTGGTTTGTCCGTTTTTCGGGAATGGAAGTTCGGCTGAACAGCTCCAACGAACCCGGAAAACGCATTGAATCGATTACCGTGCACGGAGAACCCATTGATTACGACAGAACATACACCATTTCGGCCTGCCTGCGCGAAGGCGACCCCGATGATATGCTTTGCCGCATCCCCAATGTAAAAAACGTAAAAACAATGGATTACACCATGCACGATGTGTTGATTGAGTATTTGGGCAAATTTTCACCCGTCGCACCCAAACTTGACGGCCGCGCGCTGGCAACCGATTTGGGCGATTTTACCTTTTCCACCTTGCCGGGAACGGATTATGAGTTTAGGTAAATATGTTGTGTGAAAGAGGATTGTCCACAATACATCCAAAGAGCATTGTTTATCACGAGCTTTAATCTGTGGTTAAAACATCTTTAAAATATTTCAGCCACTTATTACAGGTTTAAAATTTCTAATTCGGGCTGAAAGCCCAGTTTAATTCAACCCAACGCACCGCGTTGGGTGATTAGACAAATCATAGAATTGGCGGGCTGTAAGCCCAACTTAAATATTAAGCTGCCCTTGCAGGGCGAAATGGTGGGCTGCATTCCCCACCCAACGCGTCGCGTTGCTTTGCATTGGGCTGAAGTAAATTGCCACTTCGTGGCGTAAAATGAATAATCATCAAAACTTAAAAAACAAATGAAAACAAAACTAAGCATCTTTATTCTGTCAACCCTTTTGTTTGCCGTTTCGTGTACGCAACCGGAACCATCGAATCAGCAAAAAACGGAAGTAGAAACAACTCAACATCAAAACAATCCGGTGAATTATATCGTATTAACCAGCAACATCCAGCAAATCCGCTCCATTTCGGAAGGCGCGCAAATGCTGAAAGCCGAAGACCCGGAGAATTACGGGAAAACGGAAGTGGTAGTTTGCGGAAAAACCGTTACGGAAGTCACTGATCCCGAAGTAATGGAACCGATTCTAAAAGCCATTTCGGAAGGCGATTTGGATGTGAAAATATGCGAGTTTTCCATTAATGAGCATCAAGTGGATGCTTCGCTTATTCCGGCGCCACTCACTACCGTAAAAAACGGAATCTGGTACAATTTCAAGAAACAGGCCGAGGGTTTCCAAAGTTTGGGGCTGTAGAGATAATTTTTCTACGAAAATCGTCCGCCGTATTGCGTTGGCGGATGATTTTCCGTATATTTGCATCCCTTTAAAAAACAAAAAACTGAACAAGTTGATGGATGGAACACCTGATTATCAACCTTATTCAGTTTTCATTCATTCAAAAAAAATATGATTACTACAGACCAACTTAAAGATGTGTTGGAACGCGAGCAGGCGTTGAGGAGGTATCTTTGACGTCGATGCAAAAGCCATTCAACTGGAAGAAGAAGAACTAAAAACCCAAGCGCCCGACTTTTGGAACGACAACAAAGCCGCCGAAGCGCAAATGAAAATTGTGCGCGACCTGAAAGGCTGGCTTAACGCTTACGCAGAAGTGAAATCAGCCGCCGATGAGCTGCAGCTGGCTTACGATTTTGTGAAAGACGAGGTGGTTACCGAAGAGGAAGTGGATGCAGCATACCAAAAAGCCATTCAATTAATTGAAGATCTGGAGCTAAAAAATATGCTTCGCCGCGAAGAAGACCAATTGGGCGCGGTATTGAAAGTGAACGCCGGCGCGGGCGGCACGGAAAGCCAGGATTGGGCATCGATGCTTTTCAGGATGTACCAGCGATGGTGCGAAGATAAAGGCTACAAAACCACCGTTACCAACTGGCAAGACGGCGACGACGCCGGCATTAAAACCGCCACCCTGCAAGTGGAAGGGAACATTGCCTATGGTTTTCTGAAAAGTGAAAACGGCGTACATCGACTTGTGCGCGTGTCACCCTACAACGCCCAAGGCAAACGCATGACTTCCTTCGCTTCGGTGTTTGTGGTGCCGCTGGTGGACGACAGCATTGAAATTGATGTAAACACCGCCTCCATTACGTGGGACACGTTCCGTTCTTCAGGCGCGGGCGGGCAAAACGTAAACAAAGTGGAAACCGGCGTGCGCTTGCACTACACGTACAAAGACCCCGACACAGGCGAAGAACAGGAAATTGTGATTGAAAACACCGAGAGCCGTTCGCAATTGGGCAACCGCGAAAACGCCATCCGCTTGTTGAAATCGCAACTCTACGAAATTGAACTCGAAAAACGCCGTGCCGCGCAAGCGCAAATTGAAGCGGGAAAGAAAAAAATTGAGTGGGGTTCGCAAATTCGCAGTTATGTTTTTGATGACCGCCGCGTGAAAGACCACCGCACCAATTACCAAACATCGGACGTGAACGGCGTGATGGACGGCGATTTGGACGATTTCATAAAAGCTTATCTGATGGAATTTGGCGGAGAAAATGAATAGTTTTCCAACTGACGACGGAGTAATGAATTATAAAAAGATTCTTCTCCGAAGACCAGCGGATTCGACGTAAAAATGCAACCATTTAGATAATGTAAATGATTGGCATAAAATAAGGTAATAAGGTTTTTATTCTATTTCTCCTTTTCTAGTGAGGTTGACTGAGAAAATAAGGTTTTTCTCATATCGAACTCACATTATGAATATCGGATACCCAAATGCCACAACGTGGCAAAAGAAAAAAGGATAGGGCAACGCCCTATTGTAAAGCAGCAACCCGACACCCAAGCCCTATAGAGGCGTAAACGTTTGGATACGGCCATTCGTAATAAATTATATTCTTCAACACGTAAACCATTTTACGAACTTCGCTATGATGATACGAAACGAAAACAGCAGCTCCCGTTACAAATACATCCTCATTGGGTTAATGATTCTGCTGGCTTTAATTATTTTCACGGAATTGAGAATATACATTGGCGGTTTTCTCGCTGCCATCACACTCTACGCCATTTTGCGGAACCAAATGCACGTGTTGGCAGAAAAGCGAAAATGGAAAAGAAGCCTGGCAGCAATGGTGATTGTGCTGGAAGCGCTCGTTTTCTTCCTTGTGCCGATCACCGGAATCGGTTTTCTGGTTGCCGACACCATTTCCGGCATTAATATCGATCCCGCGGAAATTACCGCCGCCATTAACGATTTCAGGGCAAGCCTAGAAGAACGTTTCGGTATGGATTTCTTTATGCCCGAAAACATTTCCCTCCCGCAAGTTGGAACAACTGTGATGCAAGCGGTGGCAAAAAACCTCTATTTTATGGTAATAAACAGTATTATCGCGCTGTTTCTTTTGTACTTTATGCTTTGCAGTTACGATAAAATTGAAAAAGCCACACTGGAAATACTTCCTTTTAACGAAGAGAACAAAAAAATTCTTCAGCAAGAAGTGAAATCCATCATCCAAGCCAATGCCATTGGCATTCCGGCTGTAGCCATCATTCAAGGTATTTTGGCCTATGTGGGATATATGTTCTTCGGTGTGGAAAACGCACTGGTGTATGCGGTTCTGGTATCGTTTACCACCATTATTCCCGTGGTGGGCACAGCGCTTGTTTGGGTGCCCATAGGTGCTTCGGCGTTGTTTGGCGGCGAAGTTTCAAGAGGGTTGTTCTTGCTTTTGTATGGATTGCTGGTGATTGGCGGCTCCGATGCCATTATTCGGTTTATGCTTCAGAAGAAATTGGCAAACATTCACCCGTTGATTACTTTTTTTGGCGTATTGATGGGGCTGCCCATGTTCGGTTTTTGGGGCGTGGTTTTTGGCCCGTTATTGGTATCGCTCTTGGTGCTGTTCATTAATATGTACCGCCACGATTACGTTCCCGGTTCAGGCGCTACACCACGCGCCACCACAAAAGAGGACAGCAAGTCGCCCCTTTTTAAAAGAAAACTGTCTCCCACCCCACCTCCGGAATCGAATGTGAATGGAGAATAGATTTTACGCAAAGTGTTACCTGGAAATCAACGGTTTATTTTGATAAATTTCTTTTTCGATAGAAAGTCCGAAAAGCGCAAAATCATATTTCGCGGGGTCTTGGGCGTCCAAAACGCGAAGGTTTTCGGTAAGCTCCAGCGCGGCTTTCCAATCGGCTTGTTCTCTGGAAATTAAGCCGAGTTTGCGTGCCGTGCGGTTTACGTGCACATCGATGGGGCAAACAAGCGCGCTTTGCGGAATTCTTTTCCAAATGCCAAAATCCACACCTTTGTCGTCGTTTCGCACCATCCATCGGAGAAACATGTTTAGCCGCTTGCAAGCCGATTTTCGAGCGGGCGTTGCCACGTGTTTTTGCGTGCGGCGTGGCGCGTTTTCGTGGTCGAAAAAGTAACGGTTGAAACCCGTCAGCGAGTCTTCGATGCTTAAAAACGCGCCGTTTTGCAAAAAGGCATCTTCCAAACTATCGAAACGGCGGTAATGCCGATGAAGAAAATCCACAAAATAGAGCAAATCGGTATCGTTAAACGTGCGATGCTTAAAGCCGAGCAACGATTGAAGGCCTTCATCATTATACTGTGTAACAAATTGATAGGGCGAACCATCCATCCTCTCTGCCAACTCAAAACATTTAGCAATAATGGTTTTTCGCTGTCCCCACGCGAGTGTAGCGGCGAAAAACCCCATAATTTCAATATCTTGTTTCAAGGAAAATTGATGCGGAATTAAAATGGGATCGGTTTCTATGAACGACGGATGGTTGTAAAAATCCGCCTTTTTATCAAGAAACTCTTTCAATTCATTTTTTAGAGAAAACATACGCGAAAACCAATTATTACAAACAAAGTTAGCTTTATTTAGCAAAAAACATCTTACATTTGTAAAAACAAATGCCATATCCGAAAAATTAAAAAGTCATCATGAGTTCTGCTTTGCACACAAAACGTAAGGTTCTACATAACATATTGCTCTTCTTTTTTTGTTTTTTATCGTACACAAGCATTACGGCTCAAATAAGTTACGGTGGAAAACCGTTGCCGTTGCAAGCCGGTTTTGGCGCACGCGTCCTTTCGCCATCGGATGATATTTTTGTGCAAATGCCATCGTTTAACCATAAAGAAGCGCTAACCCGTTCTCTGCAAGAAACATCCAAATTTAAAAGTTTGGAATTCGCGCATAAGTTTCACGTGTTTCTTCGCCCCGACAATTCCGGCACCACTTTCACTCACGGAAAAATGAACGTTTGGCGTGTGGGCGTTCGTTCCAAAGGGGCGCATTCGCTGAATATTTTGTTTTCTAAATTCCGACTGCCACAAGGCGCGCGCGTGTTTGTTTATAACGCCGACCAAACGGAAATTCTGGGTTCTTACACGCACCAAAACAATACCGATTTAAACTTGTTGCCCGTGCAACCCATCGCGGGAGAGGAACTTATTGTTGAATATCAAGAACCGCTTAACGCCGAGTTTAAAGGCGAAATTGAGATTGGCGAAGTGAACCACGATTTTCGAGGCCTTTTCCGCGCCACGGAGCCAAGAGACCCCGAACAAGACTGTCACCCCAACATTCTGTGCTATCCTGAAGACATTGAGCCGGGAAGCGGTGTGGTGGCGCTTATTATCAACGGCACAACGTATTGCACGGGCTCACTGGTAAACAACACCTCGGGAGACGGTACGCCCTATTTGCTTACCGCGACGCATTGCTTGAACAACGATTACAGTTCCGCATTCCTTGCCAACAGAAAATACGATGTGGTAGCCGGAAGCATTGTGGCGTTTTTTCATTACAAATCGCCTATGTGTGAAGGAGACATCAGAGGCCCGTTACAAATGACCATGGCATCGGCGGATTCGGTTTTGATAAGTGAGCGCTACGATATTTCCCTACTCCAATTTAAACAAAAGCCACCCAAAGAATACCAACCAATTTATTTGGGATGGAACGCGAACACTTCGCCGGCCGCGCCGTTTCACGGTGTGCACTCGCCCAACGGCGGAGTATTGAAAGTGGCTGTGGATGAAGACGCGCTTGGCATCGCGTCGTTCAGCGACCCCAAATACAATATGGAGCCCAATGCCCATTGGGCCGTGCGCGCGTGGGATGTGGGCGCGACGGAAGGTGGGTCGTCCGGTTCGCCGTTGTTGGACAAAAACAAACGGATTGTGGGAACGCTTACCGGAGGCGAATCGATGTGTTCATCGCCCAAAGGGCCGGATGTGTACGCGTCGTTGGCGAAGTTTTGGGATGTGGCGCCATCGATAGAAAACCCAAACCCCATCAGCTATTATCTTGACCCCACAAATTCTAATTCTCTGCAAGCTGACGCGCTGAACCCTTACCGAAGCACACCCATTGTGCGAAACCATAATTTTAACACCACCGAAGATATTGCTCAAACCTATCATAATTCCATTCCGTTGTTTTCAACCCACAATTCGCTGGGCTATTCCGAGTTCGCGGAAGAGTTTAACGCTGCTGCCGAAACGCAGTTGCAAGGCGTGTTTATTGCTTCACCCGCTACCAACGAAATCACCGGAATGAATATTCGCGTGCGGGTTTACTCCGGCGATAAAAACGGGCCACAAACATTGCTTCACGAACAGCCTTATGTGTACAGCTATCGTTTCTACTCAGGAGGCACGCATCAGTACTCGTTGCGCGATATGCGCCGGAATGTGGAGAATTACATTGAATTTGATGAGCCTGTGCGAGTGTCGGGGAAATTTTATGTTTCTTATGTTGAAAGAAACGAAGTTTCATCGGGATTCGCGGCGCTGAACACAGAGCCGCGGAAAATAGGCTCGGGCGTTACGTCCACCGCCTGGATGAGAAATGCAACGGGTTGGGTAAAATCATCAGAAAACATTGACTACCCAATCAACACTTCGCTCCTCATTTCAACGTATGTAATTGGAAATACCTCGGTGGTTGTCGATCCCAAAGAAGAGGAACTTGATTTGAAAATTTTCTACTCGCACGAAGCGAAACGCATCTTCATTGAGTCCAACAAAGATTTAATTGAATGGGAAATTTTCTATTCGTCGGGACAAAAAATCCATCACGGAAGCACAGAAAACAGCATCAACCGTGCGTCTTATTCCACCGTGCATTTGGTGCCGGGCGTGTATATTGTGAGGGTAAAAGTAGAAGGAGGTACTCGAAAAGCAATAAAAGTGCTGGTGAGGTAAGTGTTCTTGAGTTATTGGAACCTCAGTCGAAAATATGCTCTTCATAGTCGTTCCACCATTTTTCCATATCGATTTTTGGTTTTCTGCAAATATATAGGGGAATTCCGTTTTCTTCTTCAGTTGCATATTTGTGGGTGATTATTTTCACCAATTCAACTTCTTCAAAAACGTATTCAACAGATGATTTTTCATTTCCTAAACTAATCCAAACAATGGCTTTTTTGTTTCCATAGCCCCACCTCCAGAAACTTCCGTGCCTGCATATAGGATTCGGCAGATGATACGGTTTACCAAGAATTTTGAGCGCGCCCGCTTCTCCATAATTCTTTGCCCACAAAACACAATGCTGCTTCTCAGCGGGGCTTAATGATTGATAAATGCTGTCCACCAATTTCACTTGTTCTTCCCATCCAAACATATCCGCGTAATCCGCCGTCAGTTCTACCCGCCCATTTTTTTGTCGAAGTCCCTTATATTCAATATACTTCTCAATGGGCAATATGGGGGTGGCTTCGGGAATAAAATAGACAGAAGGCACTAAAACGACAAATGCTATTGCATAAATCCAAGACGGTTTCTTAGAAAAAAACGCTTCCAATTTAACTGCCCCGCCTGCAAAAAGAACAGGATAAATACCAAATACATAATAGGCTTTTGAATGGAGCAGCCACATCGTGAGAAAAATTACTACAACCGCTACCGCAACCATCGTGTATTTCTTTAAGTTTCTATCCGCGAACAACGCAAATACCCCAAATAGACTTATCATAAGTGTGAATGGAAACTTTAATTGTTCCAACCCAAAATCAAACGGGTTCATTTCACTAAGTTGACTTTCCTTCAAAGCCTGCCAATGTTTCAGAAACGGGAAATTATGTTGAATTTGCCACACTATGTTGGGCAAGAAAATTAAAACAGCAATGAATGCGGAAATGTATAGCCATTTGTTTTTGAACAAGTTGCTTTTTTTATAGAAAAATAAGCCAACAAAGAGCCCGAACGCCCAAATCAACATAGTGTATTTGTTCATTAACCCCAACCCCAAAGTGACTCCCAACAGAATCAGGTATTTTTTATTTTCAGTGTTAATAAACTTTATGACATAGTAAAAACCCAGTGTCCAAAATAGCTGGTCAAAGGCTACCGGCTGAAATAATGTGTGATTTCTATAAAACGGAAGAAAAGCCAAAACACAAATCCCGGCGAGTAACGTAGCTTTTTGTTTACCACCAAGTTCTATGGCCATTAAGCAGCATAAAACAAGGATAGCAACACCTGCAAGGGTTGGGAAAAGCCTGACCCCAAGAAGAGAATAATCGAAAAAGAAATGAGATACTTTGCCTAGCAAACCAATAAATGGCGGAAACTCCATAAATCCCCAATCCAAATGCTCACTTGCAGACAAATGAAGCAACTCGTCACGATGGAAACCATAATTGCCGTTTCCAAGTACTTGGATGCATAACTTTACAAATGACAAAATTAAGATTAAGGATAAATACTTTTTCATTCGTTGGATTATTGCGGCAGCAAGTATTTTACAATGTCAATTCCTAACGAATCCACGTCAAGTTTCCAAGACACTCCGTGTCCATTGAAAGGAGATTGGAACAAAGGGTGCTGTGTTTCGTGATGCGGAAGTGTTTTCAATTCCGCTCGCATCATCTCCCTATAAAATGATCTTTACACTTCATCCGTCACAGCAACTTCCTGTGGTTCAGCCTCAGCTGCCTCTTCCTGTTTGCGTTCTTCTGCTTTTTCAATTTGTCCTTTCAGATAGTCCGAAATGATGTTGCTTGATCCGCTGGTGGTGTTTTCGGAACGGTTGTATTCCGTTTTGTTTTCGGTAGGTTCCGGGGCAACGGCCACCTTTTCTTGCTTTACCACAATGCTTTTCCCCACACCGATATTGTTGTTTTTCAATCCGTTCCACGACTTCAATTGCGCCACACTTACGCCATTTCTGCGCGCGATAGCGCCCAACGTATCACCCTTTCTAACTTTGTAATATTTGTTTTCGGTTTTGTACGATACATTATTGGAAGAGTTGGTATTTGCCTGCGCCAACAGTTGATTTTGTTGCGAAGTTTTAGGCGCGCTCACCGCTTTTTTTCCTACCACCAGTTGTTTCCCCACGGTTAATCTGGTAGATTTTAATCCGTTCCAGGCTTTTAACTGATTGACGGTAACACGGTTTCGTTGCGCGATTTTTGAGAGATTATCGCCTCTCTTCACCCGATAATACACATTGGTGGTGTTTCCGCCCGATGCCGTTGCGGTTCCTCTTAAAAATCTGTCGGTATTGGTTCTGTGCGTCATATAAGACAGCGCTTTGTGATTGACAATTTCGTCTTTTTTGTCGATGAACGCGATCACGTTTTTGGTGGGCAACACCAACGCGTATTCTTTATATCCGCCGGGAATGATGTCTTTTTTAAATTGAGGGTTCAAGCGCCTGATTTCGCTTACAGAGATATTCAACACATCCGCAATTTGCTCAAAATGTATTTGGTCGTTCACATGAACGGTGTCCAGCGCTGTGTGCGTGCCGTAGGGTTGGGCGGGACAGATATTGTGATCGGCATAATGGTTCATAATGTAATTGGCGGCGATAAATGCGGGCACATATCCACGGGTTTCACGTGGTAAATGGTAGTAGATTTCCCAATAATCGCGTTTGCCGCCACTGCGAGCGATGGCTTTGTTCACATTTCCCGGGCCGCAATTGTACGCGGCAATAACCAAGTTCCAGTCGCCGTAAATCAAATACAAGTCTCTCAAATAGCGCACGGCTGCTTCGGTGGCTTTGTACGGGTCGCGGCGTTCATCAACCAAGCTGTTCACATCCAATCCGTAACCTTGCCCGGTGCGAAGCATAAATTGCCACAAACCGGTTGCTCCCACACGCGATACCGCGACGGGATTCAAAGCCGACTCAATTACCGGAAGATATTTCAACTCCAGCGGCAGCTTGTATCGGTCTAACGCTTCTTCAAACATCGGGAAATAATAATCGCCCAATGAAAGCATATAACTCACTTGTTCCCTACGCTTTCCGGCATACATTTCGATGTACGTTTTCACCACTTGGTTAAACGACAACTCCATTTCGCTTGGCAACACATATAATCTTTTTGTATAAACAGAGTCGTGAAAAACCACGTTTGAGCCACGCTTGCATTGCTCTTCGGTTTTGGATAAATCCAGCTGCCATTCGTGCAGCAGTGTACTCAACCGCTCCGTCATACTTTCGGGGAAAACAATATTTTTGTCTTCCACCTCATTTGTCACAGGGGCAGCCGGGTTTTCTTGCGCCACCAACGCTCCCAAAGAAAACACACAAAAAAACGCGCATAAAATATAATTTCTCATTTGAATAGGCTTTTTTTATTTCTCAACACCAAAATCTGAATAGTTTTTTGATTTAGAAACGGATGCTCATCTGCAATCCGAAAGATTTTCCTCCATAATTCATTCCATTCCCCATAAAAGCAGGTTCCACGCGCATAGAAAGGTCGGGGCTCATATTAAAGTCGAATAGTTGCGCATCCACATACGAGTCCACCATTGCCAGCAAATACCACGCCACCGTACCAATAATACTAAAATCACGATAGTAGCGATAATAATCCTTTCGGTCTTTCAACACACCCGTAAACCACTGCTTGTCAACCCCGTCGGGTGTTTGCCCGTAAGGCAGCATATCGTGCCACCGATTGGTGTTGGGGTTATCATCCATAATATCGGCATACGCGCCAAAATAATCTCGGTAATATCCATTGTTCCAAATAATGAAATAGGTGAAAGTGACCAAGCCGCCATACACAATGGGCAACTTCCAATATTTGCGGTTGTAAATTTGTCCCAAACCGGGAAAAATGGCCGAATAAATAACCGCTTTGCGCGGGCTGGGCTTAAAAAGATAGGATGGCGCTCCAAAGGCATCGGACGAAGTGGCAACGATAACGCTGTCGGCACGGCGTTCAATGGCATTTTTCTGCTGCGGTGTGATGGTTGGTTGGTTGGTAACAATGGTAACGGAATCGGATTGGATAACCACCGTGGAATCCATCACCACCCGTGCCGAATCTTGACGCTGCTCCGGCGAAACAATTTGTGCCTGTGTGTGCCAGACACAACACAGAAAGAGCAAACATATCAACACTCCGGCTTGTTTCATAGGGCGGTTTATTTGTTCATTTTATCGAACATCACAATAATGCGTTCCAAGTCTTCGGGCGATTCAAATGGAATGGTAATTTTACCTTTTCCTTTTTTGTTGTACGTGAATTGCACATCGGTTTTAAAATAGGATGAGAGGTGCTGTTTCAACAAATCGTAATCGGTAGAAACCGGAGCTTTTGACGCGGATTTATCCGATTTTGTTTTCGTGCTGCCCGAGATGATTTGCTTTAGCGGCTTTCCATCGCCAAAGTCGCGCACCACGCTTTCCACTTTTCGCACCGAGAGGCCTTCTTCCAAAATAAGGTTGTACAAAGAGAGTTGCGCCACCGGATCGTTCATCGTTACCAACGCGCGCGCGTGGCCCATATCAATTTTTTTGTCTTTCACGCCCATTTGCACTTCGGCGGGAAGTTTCAGCAAACGCAAGTAATTGGTGATGGTAGTGCGCTTCTTCCCCACTCGTTCGCTCAATTGTTCTTGGGTAAGCGAAAGCGAATCGATGAGGTTTTGATAAGCAAGGGCAATTTCAATGGAATTCAGGTCTTCACGCTGGATGTTTTCCACCAACGCCATTTCCATCAACTCATCGTCATCAGCGGCTTTTATGTAAGCGGGAATCGATTCCAGCCCGGCCATCATCGATGCGCGGTAACGGCGCTCCCCGGCGATAATTTGATACACGTCTTCACCTGTTTTGCGCAAAGTGACAGGTTGTATCAGTCCTATTTTTTTGATGGATGAAGCCAGCTCCTCCAACGATTCTTCGTCGAAATCGCGACGCGGTTGGTCGGGATTGGGATGTATTTTAGATAATTCAACTTCTCTGATGGAAGTGGAGCCTTGCGTTTCTCCCTCATTTACGGTGATAAGCGCGTCGAGTCCCCTTCCGAGTGCGTTCTTTTTTGCCATATTTTTTTAGAATTCAGACTTTATCGATTACAGGTTTCAATACACGGTTGCGCGCTACCTGCATTCTTTCCGAAAACAAAGTTAACCATTTTTCTCAATTAATTCCTGCGCCAATTGCATGTGATTGACGGCGCCGCGCGAACCGGCATCGTACATCAGGGCGGGTTTGGCGTGGCTCTGCGATTCGCTGAGCGTAATGTTGCGCTGAATAACCGTATTGAAAACCAATTCTTTGAAATGGCTTTTTACTTCTTCGTAAATTTGGTTGTGAAGGCGCAGGCGCGAGTCGTACATTGTGAGCACAAAACCCTCTATTTCCAATTTGGTGTTGAGTTTCGACTTGATGATTTTTATCGTATTCAGCAATTTGCTGAGCCCTTCCAGCGCGAAATATTCGCATTGCACGGGAATAATCACCGAATCGGCGGCAGTGAGAGCGTTCACTGTGATAATGCCCAGCGATGGCGAGCAGTCGATAAGAATATAATCGTAATTTTTTTTGATTGGCTGCAACAGATCGCGCATTCGCTTCTCCCGGTTGTCCATTTGCACCATTTCCAACTCCGCACCCACCAAATTGATATGCGATGGGATGATATCGATATGCTCAAACGGTGTTTTTAAAACCGCTTCATCGGGTTGGCACTTGCCAATTAACCCTTCGTAAACGGTGTTTTTCAATGCCCTGATGTCGATACCCAACCCCGACGAAGCATTTGCTTGCGGATCGGCATCTATTACCAACACTTTTTTTTCAAAAGCGGCCAACGATGCCGCTAAATTAATGGTAGTAGTGGTTTTCCCCACTCCGCCTTTCTGATTTGCCAATGCAATAATTTTGCCCATGTATATACCTCTCAATTGAAACGGCAAAATAAACAATAATTCCTGTAATTCTGTGTTAATTAATTACAAGAATGACTTTTTTGTTGAAAAGATGGGGTAAAACGTGCGAGATGGTTGAGGATTTGGAATTCTCACGACATGCATCAGACGGACTCAAAGCCGTCAGATGCTATCCGAGTTTGTTTTGTGCAAGTCCAATATCTAAAATCTAATCATCTAATAAAATCTTGCCCGCATAAGAAAAACGCTTCAAAAAACAGCAAAGCCGTCACCCAACGGCAACGGCTTTCCGGAGAATTAAAAAGGAAGGAGTATCTTTATCTATACCACTCGTCGTACATATAGCGGGCATCTTCCTCATTGCGAGGCTCAAATCCCATATAAATACCGCCTTCTTCAATGTGTTTTTTGTAACGATGCGCCTCATCTTCGGGCACTCCAATACCTGTTAGAGCACCAATAAGCCCACCGGTTGCTCCACCAACGCCCGCGCCGGCAATTGCCGCTGCCAGCGGGCCGGCAACCACAAGCCCCAGTCCGGGAATAAGCACGCTTGTACCAATAGCCGCGATGGCGCCCACAATAGCGCCGATTCCACCACCGATAAGAGAACCCTTACCGGCGTTTTCAGCAACTTTGTTGCCCAAGTCAGATTCGATTTCCGATTTTTTGAAGTAACGGTCTCTGGTAGCGTCCGACATCATCACGTTTATTTGTTCGTCGGTGTAACCTCTCTCTCTTAATCTTTCGTAAGCCGCATCGGCTTCTTCTCTCGTTCTGAATACCCTTGAAACATAGTTGCTTCTGTATTCGGGCCTGAAATCATCAGAATAATTCGGATTTGTTTCCATTAAAATAATTTTTTAAAGTCCATAATTGAAATGCCAAGAAGTATGGCATACCAATATAACATATCGCGGAAAAAATAAGTTTCAGCGTTAAACTTTATTATAATTTGTGCTTATAATTTTGGGTTTTATGAAAAGAAACAAATAGCGTCATTTGCTATTCCCACAAAAAGTCGTTATCCTTTCCGGCTTTGCCCAATAAATTGTCTTTTTGAAAAAAGAATTGTTCTTCGCCAAAAGCGGGAACAAGCTCATCAAACCACGTGGCTTTGGGGTCGTGTTTGGCAAAAAACGGCATCCCGATAAGGTTGGGGTTGCGGCATTGCAAAAAACGCAATACGAACACCTTTTCGCCATTCACTTCCGAAACGCCCATTACTTGAACTTTTCCGGGACTGGCGCTCATACTTGGGCCACGCACGGTTCGACAAACACCGCTCACACCGGAATAGGCTTTTCGAAAAATATCCCACGCTCGCTCAAGCGGCACTTCAAAGAACGCTTTTGAGCCGGTATCGCGCGCCACAAACATATAGTACGGCACCATTCCAAGGCTCACCTGCTCGCGCCACATTTGCGCCCAAATTTGCGGTTTGTTGTTGATGTGCCGCAACAATGGTGATTGTGTGCGAATTTGCGCGCCGGTGTTACGAATGCGCTCAACGGCTTGTTTTACGGCATCGGTGGATAGCTCAACAGGATGATTAAAATGTGCTTGAAAAGCAAGGTGCTTTCCGGCTTTGGTGATCTTCTCGAACAGGCGAAGCAAATCGTCGGCATCTTTGTCCGTTAAAAACCGATACGGCCAATAAGCCAACGATTTAGAGCCGATGCGGATATTTTTTATATGTTCAAATTCTTCTCCCAACAAAGGCTCAATATAGGTGGAAAGAATTCTCGCGTTGGCGGTAAGCGGGTCACCGCCGGTGAAAAGCACATCGGAAACTTTGGTGTGTTTGTGCAAGTATTTGTGAAGCAACGCGGCTTCTTTCATCGCAAACTTCAACTCGTTGATGCCGGTAAATTGCGGCCAACGAAAACAAAACGTACAATAGGCGTGGCACGTTTGCCCTTGGCTTGGGAAAAACAACACCGTTTCGCGGTATTTGTGTTGCATTCCGTGCAATTTTTGTCCTTCAATGGTGGGCACATTGTGCTCTTGCCCGGCCGGATTGGGATTCAGCTTCATCCTAATTTCGTTCACTGTTTTTTTAACAAGGGCGGGATCAGCTTTTTCATCCAGCAACTTTTTCACTTTGTCGTAATGCGATTTAGACAACATCTCTTTGCGGGGAAAGGTTAAAGTGAAAATGGGGTCATCGGGAATGTTATTCCAATCAATGAGTTCTTCCACTACGTAATTGTTGGATCGAAAGGGCAGCACACGCCCCACCACATCGATGGCTTCGGACAATTCCGGCGGTAAAGAACTTAATTGAGGTATTTTTTTATAATTGGAGAGCGTATAACTTTTGTATTTTTTGTCTATCATTTTTTGTTGATGTTTCTAATTTCGATGGTTTTTCGAGAGATTACGCGTTGTTAAACAATTCATTTGCCTAAAACAAGAAAACAAAAATAAACAGAAAGTATCAGAACGACAACACATTTAAGACACTTTCACTTTTTAATTGATATTAAATATCACTTTGCCAACATAAAAGCGGCCTAAAAAGATTTTTTCTTAAAAAGTTGCTGCATTTAAAATATTATGATTACTTTTGCAGTTCGATGAAAAAGATTTTTTCACATACTCTCCTCCGTAAAGCATCTGATTTAGTCCGACGATGCTTTTAAAACATGCAGGCAAACACTGTCTGCATCCCCTTCTATTTTCGCTGCCACGCAGCTAACAACTCCAAATTATTTATTACTACTTTTTATTGTTTTAGGATGAATGTAGAAATTCATATAGCTAACAGTAGCTTTATACATTACGCACAGGCAGTGTGTGATTTAATATACGAATCGGCGCAGGCGCGCGGTACAGGAATTGCCAAACGAAGCGCCGAGTACGTGGCCGAGAAAATAAATTCCGGTAAAGCCGTTATCGCCCTCGATGGCGACAAACTGGTAGGCTTCGCCTATATTGAAACGTTCAGCCACAAACGGTTTGTAGCGAACTCGGGATTGGTGGTTCACCCCGATTACAGAAATATGGGCTTGGCTAAAAAAATTAAACGCAGGATTTTCGATTTATCGCGAAAACTTTATCCCCACGCAAAGATTTTCAGCATCACCACCGGATTGGCGGTAATGAAAATGAATACCGAACTCGGTTTTAAACCGGTTACTTTTTCGGAACTCACCGACGATGAAGAGTTTTGGAAAGGTTGTCAAGGATGCCGGAATTATGACATCTTGCAGCGAAACGACTATAAAATGTGCCTTTGCACAGGATTGCTGTATGACCCATCCACCAAACCGGTTCAAGCAAGCTCTTTTGCAAAGAAAGTGGTAAAACCGGTGGTGAAGAAAAAAGCGCCGAATAAATTGTATAAGAAATAAACCTACCCCCACCCCACCCTAAAGGGGGCTTTGAGAACTGTAGCTAATTTATCATTTGACAAAAAACATCTTTATCAATCTAAAAAAATATACAATGGACAATTTAAAAAACAATGCAAGCCTGCAAAAGTCCCCTTCAGGGGATTCAGGGGTCGTAGTTCTCGCCTTTAGTGGCGGACTCGACACATCGTTTTGTGTACCTTACCTAAAAAACGAAAAAGGGCTTGAAGTACACACCGTTATCGTAAATACGGGCGGTTTTTCCGACGAAGAACTGAAACAAATTGAAGAGC
Source organism: Bacteroidota bacterium (assembly GCA_023388315.1). Classification (GTDB taxonomy): domain Bacteria; phylum Bacteroidota; class Bacteroidia; order Bacteroidales; family Dysgonomonadaceae; genus JAEWGM01. Next base: position 19,014 of record JAEWGM010000006.1, read on the forward strand.
GTGCCAATGCCTTGGGCACCGCCTCGCACACAACCATCGATGCCGTGAACGATTATTATGAAAAAGGAATCAAATACCTGATTTTCGGGAACGTACTAAAAAACAACACGTATCCGCTTTCGGTAAGTTCGGAACGGTTTTTTCAGGCGCTAAAAATCGTGGAACACGTAAAGAAAATTGGCGCCAATTATGTAGCGCACGGCAGCACCGGCGCAGGAAACGACCAGGTGCGTTTCGATTTGGTTTTTGAAGTGCTCGCGCCCGAAGTAAAAATCATCGCGCCCATCCGCGAATTATCGTTATCGCGTCAGCAAGAAATTGATTACTTAAAATCGCACGGATTTGACTTTTCGTGGGAAAAATCGAAATATTCCATCAATCAGGGATTGTGGGGAACAAGCGTGGGCGGCGTGGAAACGTTAAAATCATCGGGTATTCTTCCCGAAGAAGCCTTTCCATCGCAAGTTACCCATCACGAACCAGAACGCATAAAAATCGGATTTGAAAAAGGTGAACCCGTTTCGCTAAACGGCGAAAAAATGGCTTCCGTGAAATTGATTCGCAAGTTGCACGAAACCGCGTCCAAATTTGGAATCGGGCGCGATGTGCACGTGGGCGACACCATTATCGGCACAAAAGGGCGTGTAGCTTTCGAAGCGCCCGCGCCGCTTATTTTGGTAAAAGCGCACCATTTGCTGGAAAAACACGTGCTCACCAAGCAACAAATGTATTGGAAAGAACAGCTCTCGAATTGGTACGGACAACTGATGCACGAAGCGCAATACCTTGAACCGGTGATGCGCAATATCGAAACATTTTTGGACGATACGCAGCGATTCGTTACTGGCGAAGTGGACGTGGAACTTCGTCCGTATCATTTTTCCGTATTGGCTTGCAGCACCGATAACGACCTGATGAACCCGATTTTCGGGGAATACGGCGAAGTGAACAAATCGTTTAGCGGACAGGATGTCATCGGCTTTACCAAAGTAATTGCCAATCCGTTGAAAATATATTACAAAATTCATCACTAACTGTTGGCTATTGGTTGTTAGCTGCCAGCTAATAGCCAATGGCTAAAAGCTAAAAGCTAAAAGCTATACCATATGATAAAAGTATCCATTGTAGGCGGCACGGGTTATACGGCGGGCGAACTGCTGCGCATTCTGCTCAATCATCCGCAAGTAGAAATCGAATCGGTCATCAGTTCCACATCCGTTGGGATGCCTATTGCCGAAATGCACCGCGATTTGCTGGGCGAAACCGATTTGGTTTTTTCCGATAAATTGGGATATCCCGATGTGATTTTCCTTTGTCTCGGACACGGGTTATCGCGAGCGTTTTTGGATGAAAACAACGTTCCGAAAACGTGCAAAATCATCGATTTGGGCAACGATTTTCGCAATCAACCCAATTATGCCGAACGAAATTTCGTGTTCGGCTTGTGCGAACTCAATCGCGATAAAATCCGCGAAGCGGACAGCGTAGCCAATCCCGGATGTTTTGCTACCGGCATTATTTTGGCGTTACTGCCGCTGGCATCAATAAACGCGCTGTCTGACGACATTCATATTCACGCCATCACCGGCTCAACCGGTGCAGGGAAAAAGCCGGCGGAAACCACGCATTTCAGTTATCGCGACAGCAACATTTCGGTGTACAAACCTTTCACGCATCAGCATTTGGAAGAAATTGAGCATACGCTGAAAGCAGGCGGAAGCCAAAATCTGCCACCGATACAGTTAATTCCGATGCGGGGCGATTTCACGCGCGGAATTTTCGCCAGCGTTTACACAAAATGGAATCATTCAATGTCGGAATCCGAAGCAATCGAGCATTACAAAAATTACTACAAATCTTCACCTTTTGTATTCGTTTCCGATTCGCCCATCAGCCTAAAAGAAGTGGTAAACACCAACAAATGCCTCTTACACATTGAGTTTCACAACGGATATATTCACATCACATCCATCTTAGACAATCTATTGAAGGGCGCGTCGGGACAAGCGGTGCAAAATATGAATTTGATGTTTGGGTTGGACGAAGCCACGGGGTTGAAATTTAAAGGAAGCGCGTTTTGATTACCCCCAACCCCCTAAAGGTGGCTTTGGAAGCTAAAATATTCAAACAACGGTATAAAAAATAGATAATATGAATAATACGATTGGTAAAAATTCACAATCTGGCAAGTCCCCTTCAGGGGATTTAGGGGTGTTATTCGACGTATATAGTTTGTGGGATATCGAGCCCGTAAGGGCAAAAGGTTGCCGCGTGTGGGACAAAAACGGCGTGGAATATCTCGATTTTTATGGTGGACACGCCGTTATCTCCATCGGTCACTCGCATCCGGAATATGTGAAACGCATTTCGGAACAGGTAGAAAAAATCGGGTTTTATTCCAATTCTGTTCAAAATAGTCTGCAAACCGAATTGGCGGAAAAACTTGCCGAACAAAGCGGATATCCCGATTACGCTCTTTTCCTCTGCAACAGCGGCGCCGAAGCCAACGAAAACGCACTGAAACTGGCATCGTTTCACACCGGGAAAAAACGTGTTATCGCTTTCCAAAACGCGTTTCACGGACGCACATCGGGTGCGGTTGCCATTACCGATAATCCCGCAATTCAATCGCCATTCAACACCGGACACGAAGTTACATTTCTACCGCTGAACGATATAAACGCGGTTGAAAAAGAGCTAAAAAAGGGCGATATCGCCGCAGTAATTATCGAAGGCATTCAGGGTGTGGCAGGCATTTTTGTTCCCGAAACAGAATTTCTGCAACAGCTTCAGACGCTTTGCAAGAAACACGAAGCGGTGTTAATTCTCGATGAAATTCAATCGGGATACGGTCGCACCGGAAAGTTTTTCGCGCACCAACACGCCGATATTCAACCCGATATTATTTCGATGGCGAAAGGTATGGGCAACGGCTTTCCAATTGGCGGAATTCTTATTTCACCCAAATTTGAAGCGAAAAAAGGAATGCTGGGAACCACATTCGGCGGAAACCATTTGGCTTGCGCCGCAGCTATCGCCGTTTTGGATGTGATAAAATCGGAAGGTTTGGTAAAAAACGCCGATGAAATGGGCGGTTTTATCAAAAGTGAATTGTCAAAACTCAACGGAATAAAAGAAATTCGCGGACTCGGATTGATGCTCGGTCTCGAATTAGAACCGGAATGTGCGGATATTCGCAATAAGCTGTTATTCGAAAGTCATATTTTCACAGGCGGCGCCAAAAACAACGTTATGCGTTTGCTGCCGCCACTTTCGATATCGAAAGAAGAAGTTGATGTTTTATTGAAAAACTTAAAGACGCAAATCCAAAAAACCACATAGACACATAGTTTTTTTAGAGAAAGAACAGTACACACAATAGTAATAGCAGCGTGGCTGCTATGTGCAAAACAAAGTTTTCTATGCATAAACTTATTATCGATCTTTCTTCTTATCATAAACTATATTTCCTATGTATCTATCCCGCTTAGCGGGACAAGTTGTGGTTCAAAATCGAATTAGGCATTTATGCGAATATTCATTTAAATTAGATATTTCGCTTCGCTCAATATGACAATCCTTTTTGTCATTCAGTACGAAGTGATGAATCTTAAAACCATCAAAATATGAGGAACTTCACATCCGTCTACGACATAGACGACCTGCAAACAGCTTTGCAAAAAGCAAAATTCGTAAAAGAAAATCCGTTTGCCGACCAACATTTGGGCAAAAACAAAACGTTGATGCTTATCTTTTTCAATTCGAGCCTGCGCACGCGATTGAGCACGCAAAAAGCCGGAATGAACCTCGGGATGAACGTTATTGTGCTGGATATCAATCAGGGCGCGTGGAAATTGGAAACCGAACGCGGCATCGTTATGGACGGCGATAAGCCGGAACACATTTTGGAAGCCATTCCCGTGATGGGCGCCTACTGCGATATCATCGGCGTTCGTTCATTCGCGCAGTTCGAGAACAAAGCCGATGATTATAACGAAGTTATTCTCAACCAGTTCATCAAACATTCGGGAAAGCCCGTTTTTAGTATGGAAGCGGCTACACGCCATCCGTTGCAAAGTTTTGCCGACTTCATCACGATTGAGGAATACAAAAAAACGGCTCGTCCGAAAGTGGTTCTCACGTGGGCGCCGCATCCGCGCGCGTTGCCGCAAGCCGTTCCCAACTCGTTTGCCGAATGGATGAACGCCACGGATTACGAGTTCGTTATCACGCATCCCGAAGGTTATGAGTTGGACGAAACGTTTGTCGGGAACGCTGTGGTAGAGTACGATAAAGAGAAAGCGTACAAGGATGCCGATTTTATTTACGCTAAAAATTGGGCGGCGTATCGCGACCCAAATTACGGTAAAATATTGAGCACAGACCGTTCTTGGGCGGTGGATACTCAAAAAATGGCGCTAACCAACAACGCCTATTTTATGCATTGCCTGCCCGTTCGTCGAAATATGATTGTTACCGACGATGTGATCGAAAGTCCGCAATCAATCGTCATTCCCGAAGCGGCAAATCGGGTGGTTTCAGCACAAACGGTATTAAAAGAAATTTTAATTGAATTGAACAAATGAGTGCAAAAACATCGCTTTCCGTTGTTAAAATAGGCGGAAATATCGTCGATAATCCTTCTGCTTTGAACGATTTCATCGTCGATTTTCATCGTTTGGAAGGTCGAAAGCTATTGGTTCACGGTGGCGGCGTTATGGCATCAAAAATGGCTGAGCAACTGGGAATTGAAACGAAAAAAGTTGACGGTCGCCGCATAACCGATGAGCAAACGCTGAAAGTAGTTACAATGGTGTACGCCGGATGGATAAATAAAAACATCGTAGCGCAACTGCAAAAAACGGGATGTAACGCCCTCGGACTTTCGGGTGCCGATGCCAACTGTATTCCGTCCGTTCGTCGAAATCCAAAACCGATTGATTTTGGTTTTGTGGGCGACCCAAATCCCGACGCGATTAACACAACGTTTATTTCACAACTGGTTGAAACCGGAATTACGCCCGTTTTTTGTGCGATAACGCACGACCAAAACGGTTCTCTATTAAACACAAATGCCGACACTGTCGCTTATTCGCTGGCAACGGCATTGTCGAAAAACTACGAAACCACCTTGTATTACTGTTTTGAGAAAGAAGGCGTTTTGGAAGATGTAAACAATCCAAAAAGCCTCATTTCATCGATAAAAAAACAAAAATTTGAAACCCTTAAGCAACAAGGAATTATTGCTGATGGAATGATTCCAAAACTGGAAAATTCGTTTAGAGCCATAGAAAACGGTGTAAACGAGGTGGTGATTTTACACGCCAAAAATTTATTAAACAAAAGAGGAACAACCTTACAAAGCTGATGGAAAAAGAATGTGCTGATTTATTGCGAAAGTTGGTGGCTATTCAATCGTTTTCGGGTGAAGAAAAAGATAGAAGCGGTTTTTTGTGCGACTATCTTTCCGAAAAAGGCGTAAAAACAGAACGAATCGGTTACAACATTATCGCTCGCCAACCTCACCACAACGCGTCAAAACCCACGTTGATGCTCAACTCTCATATCGATACCGTGAAACCCGCGGCAAGTTACACGTTCGACCCGTTTAATCCGCCGCAATCCGAAACGCACATTTATGGTTTAGGAAGTAACGACGCCGGCGCCAGCGTGGTTTGTTTGTTGCACACATTTTTGCATTTCTACGAAAAAGAATTGCCGTTTAATTTAATGTTGGCGCTGTCTTGCGAAGAAGAAAATTCAGGACCCAACGGAATGAAAATGTTGTGGGAAAAGCTCAAAAGTGCGGTCGATTTCGCGATTATCGGCGAACCAACAGGAATGCGTGCTGCCGTGGCAGAACGTGGATTGCTCGTTATCGATGGCGAAGCCAAAGGCGTTAGCGGGCACGCCGCAAGAAACGAAGGAGTGAATGCCATTTACATCGCGTTGGAAGATATTTCCACGATGAAATCGGTAAAATTCGACAAAGTTTCACCCACAATGGGCGAAGTAAAACTCTCATTTACACAGATAAACGCCGGAACACAACACAACGTTATCCCTGATTTGTGCACCTTTGTTGTTGACATTCGTCCAACCGACAAGTACACCAATTCCGAAATTCTCGAAATTCTGCAATCGAAAGTGCAAAGCACCCTCACCGCCCGCAATCTCAAGAACAAAAGTTCGGCTACGCCGTCCAATCACGTATTGCTTAAGGCGGCGGAACAACTCGTTATTGAAACATACGTTTCACCCACCACATCCGACTGGATGCGCGTTTCGTGTCCGGCAATAAAAATGGGGCCGGGCGAATCGGCACGTTCGCATCAAGCGGATGAGTTTGTGTTGGTTAAGGAATTGGCGCAGGGGATAGAAAAATACATTCAATATTTAAAAAAAATAGACTCATTACTAAAAACTGCTAACTGCTAACTGTCAACTTATTACTCACTATGTCAAAAATCTGGAACAAAGGCTTCGACGCCGACAAATTAGTTTCCGACTTCACCATCGGAAACGACCGCGAATTGGATTTACAACTGGCAAAACACGATATAATTGGCTCAATGGCGCACATTAAAATGCTGATAGAAATAGGCTTGCTGCAACCCGATGAAGAAAAAACACTCCGCCACGAATTGGAATCGATTCTGCAAGAAGTGGAATCGGGCGATTTCGCGCTAAACGACGATGTGGAAGACATTCACTCACAAATTGAATGGATGCTTACGCAACGATTGGGCGATGTGGGTAAAAAAATCCATTCCGGACGTTCGCGCAACGACCAGGTGTTGGTGGATTTAAAACTCTTTTTCAAAGAGGAAATTCAAAAAATAAAAGCCGATGCGTTGCAGCTTTTTGAATTGTTGCAATCGTTGAGCGAGCAGCACAAATCGGTGCTCCTGCCGGGCTACACGCACGGACAAATCGCCATGCCATCGTCGTTCGGGTTGTGGTTTGGTGCCTATGCCGAGACATTAATCGACGATATGCACTCACTCGTTGCGGCGTGGCGCGTTGCCGACCAAAATCCGCTGGGCTCCGCCGCGGGATACGGCAGCTCATTTCCGCTCAACCGTGAAACCACCACACGAGAACTTGGTTTCGCCATAATGAATTACAACGTAATTGCCGCTCAAATGGGACGCGGAAAAACCGAGCGCGCCCTTGCCAATGCGGTAGCATCATTCGCCGCAACGCTCAATAAACTGGCAGCGGATAATTGTATGTATCTATCGGGAAATTACGGCTTTATATCGTACCCCGACAACCTAACTACCGGCTCTAGCATTATGCCACACAAGAAAAACCCCGATGTGTGGGAGCTTATCCGCGCGCACAGCAACCGCTTACAGAGCCTTCCCAACGAAATCGCCTTGATGACCACCAACTTGCCACACGGCTACCACCGCGATTTTCAATTATTGAAAGAAAATCTTTTCCCGGCGCTCCAAACGCTGCACCAACTTTTCGAAATGACGCATTTTATGCTCTCGCATATTTCGGTTAACGAAAATATTTTGGAAGACGAAAAGTACAAATACCTTTTCACGGTAGAAAAAGTGAACGAACTGGTTTTGCAAGGTATCCCGTTTCGCGAAGCCTACAAACAAATCGGGCACGAAGTGCAGAGTGGAACATTTACTGCCGAACCACACGTAAATCACACGCACGCAGGAAGTATCGGGAATTTGTGCACAAAAGAAATCAAAGAAAAAATGGAAAATGTGGCAAAAGAAATTGGGTGATTTTTTGAATATCCGTGTCCCATAAACAGCCTATCGCCTGAAAGGCGAAATTTTCATAACCGTATGCAAAACGCCGAAAGGCGTGCAGCATACGGAAATAAATAACCGCAATGATTCTGCCTGAAAGGCAGGATTTTATAAAGTCCGACCACTTCGGGTCGAGATATAACCCGCTATATACCGTAAAGCCGGCAGATTGCATACGGTTATGAAAATCCGGCTTTTCAAGCCAAATATCAAGATGTCTTTTGTGAATAGTTCCGGTGACCGTTTTCGGAATAATTAGACACTCCAAAAATCATTTCCCAAAAACACACCCTCTCTTTTCCTTCCATTTTGCTATCTTTTCACCTCATTTTTTCGTACTTTTGCAGTCAATAAATAACACATGTCATTTTATCCTACTGGAAAACCAAAAACAACATAAAGCATTATGAATTTAATCGAAAAAATCATCGAACGGGCAAAAGCCGACAAGCAACGCATTGTCCTTCCCGAGGGAACCGAAAAACGTACGTTGCAAGCCGCCGATAAACTGATTAAAGACGGCATCGCCGACATCACTCTTATCGGATACCCCAAAGAAATTGCTGAACTGGCGCATCAATTGGAACTGAAAAACATCGAAAAAACCACGATTATTGACCCTAAAAATCACGACAAGAAACAATCCTATATCGATTTATTGGTGGAATTGCGCAAAAGTAAAGGCATGACACCCGAACAAGCCGGTAAATTGGTAGAAAATCCGCTTTATTTGGCGTGCCTGATGATTAAAAACGGCGATGCCGACGGTGAAATTGCCGGCGCGCAAAACACCACGGGCGATGTGCTTCGTCCCGCCCTGCAAATCATTAAAACATCGCCGGGCGTGAGCGTTGTTTCGGGCGCTTTTATTATGTTCACGCAAACACCGCAATACGGCGAGAACGGCACGCTTATTTTTGCCGATTGCGCCGTTATGCCCAATCCCAACGCTCAAGAACTGGCATCCATTGCCATTGCTTCGGCACAAACGGCGCGCGCGTTGGTGGGCGTGGAACCACGCGTAGCCATGCTGAGTTTCTCCACAAAAGGCAGCGCGCAACACGAAATGATTGACAAAGTGTCGGAAGCCACCCGCATAGCCAAAGAAACGGCCCCCGATTTGTTAATCGATGGCGAACTGCAAGCCGATGCCGCGCTGGTGCCCTCCGTGGGCGAAAGCAAAGCGCCCGGAAGCGCTATCGCGGGAAAAGCCAACGTATTGGTGTTCCCCACGCTCGAAGCGGGAAATATCGGTTATAAACTGGTTCAACGCTTGGGCAACGCCGAAGCAGTTGGCCCCGTACTGCAAGGAATGGCGGCACCGGTAAACGATTTGTCGCGTGGCTGTTCGGTTGACGATATCTACAAAATGGTAGCCGTTACCGCCAATCAAGCCATTGGCCTGAAAAAACAGTAGTTCAATCATTATTTTAGCGGCGATAAATTAACAGTCGAACTGCAAAACAACGAATAACTACAGAATAACAATTGAATAACCACTGAATTACGATTGACTATTTTACAATATACTTACAACCTTTTTACGTATGAGTGAATTAATTATTGAACCCATTGAGAAATATGGTCTCAACATAAGCAAAGAAAGCCGCCACAAACCGCTGTTCTCGCGAATTGGCGTGGTGGGCGCCGGAAAGGAAGGCCGAACCATTATCAATTTAACAGCTTCGGCAGGGATGGACGTGGTTTTTATGGACGAATCGCAAGAGCGCATCGATTACGTGCTGGAGGAGTTGAGCAAAACCATGGATCAGAAAATCAGCAATTGGGGATTGACACAAACCGAGAAAAGAGTCATCATGAACCGCATTACACCCACACTCAGCTACGAAGATTTTAAAGGCTGCGATTTAGTGGTGGAATGCACTCGTTTTTCAGAGTCAGGACGCAGAAGCACTCCTTTACGGAAAAATATTTTTAAAATTTTGGAAGACACGCTCGATTCCGACGCCATTATCGCCACAAACGGTTCCACCGTTATTGTGAGTGAGCTGGCAGCCGACTTGGAGCATAAAGACCGCTGCGTAAGCCTCTATTTTCCCGTGTCGCACCCCGATGCCCGAATCCTTGAAATTGTAAAAGGGATGTACACATCGGAAGAGGTGTATCACAAAATGGAAATTTTCGCTCAACTCATCAATTATCGTCCGCACCGCATCAACGAGAGCAACGGTAATGTGAGCCTTCGTATGCTCACCGTAATGCTGAACGAAGCTTGCCAGATGTTGCTTGAAAGAGTGAGCAGTTTTCAAAGCATTGAGGAAACATTCACTATTATTTACGGCCAGCGTTTCGGCATTTTCAGAATGGCGGATATTGTTGGCATAGAGCGTCTTGTAACGTTAATGGAGGCAATGTTTAACGATTTTGGAGAAACGCAGTACAAGCCAAGCCCTCTTCTTTGGAAGTTATATCGTTCCAATCAATTGGGCGTTCGCACGGGAAAAGGTTTTTATATTTACGATGAAAATGGGAATATTGTTTCGGAAAACAAATCGCTTTTCAATTAAAAAATTAGAAATTAGAAGCTAAGATGAAGATATTGGTATTAAACTGTGGAAGTTCTTCCATTAAATATAAGCTTTTCGAAATGGAAAGCAAAGAAGTGGTGGCGCAAGGCGGCATTGAGAAAATTGGAATGAAAGGTTCGTTCCTGAAACTCACACTCCCCGATGGACAAAAAGTGCAACTGGAAGGAGAGATTCTGGAGCACCGCGCCGGAATAGAGTATATTTTTGGTGTTTTATTGAGTGAAAAATATGGCTGCCTCAAATCGCTGGATGAAATTGGCGCGGTGGGCCATCGCGTGGTGCACGGCGGCGAGCGCTTTAACGAAAGTGTGCTCATTACCGATGAAGTAATTGAAATGTTGGAAGAATGCATTGAGTTGGCACCTTTGCACAATCCGCCAAACTTGAAAGGGATTTACGCCATTCAAGAACTTTTGCCCAATACACCACAAGTGAGCGTTTTCGATACGGCTTTTCACCAAACAATGCCCGATTACGCGTATATGTATGGCTTGCCATATTCACTGTACGAAAAATACGGCATTCGCCGTTACGGATTTCATGGCACCAGCCATCGATACGTTTCAATGCGGGCGTGTGAGTTTTTGGGTGTTCCTTACGAATCGCAACGCATTATCACGGCACACATCGGTAACGGAGGCTCCATCACAGCCATTAAAAACGGAAAATCGGTGGACACCAGTATGGGAATGACGCCGGTTGAAGGCTTGATTATGGGAACGCGTTCCGGCGATGTGGATCCGGGCGTTATTTCCTATATTATGGAAAAAGAACATATGCGCCCCACGGGAATCTCCACGTTGGTGAATAAGTTTTCGGGCGTGCTGGGCATTTCGGGCGTTTCATCAGATATGCGTGAAATTGAAGCTGCCATAAAAGCAAATAACCCAAGAGCCATATTGGCATTAGAAACCTACAATTACCGCATAAAAAAATACGTTGGCTCCTACGCGGCCGCTTTGGGCGGTTTAGATGTTTTGGTATTTACGGGAGGAGTAGGTGAAAACCAAGCAAGTACGCGTAGTGCTGTGTGCAAAAACATGGAGTTTATGGGCATTGAACTGGATGAAGAAATAAACGCGTCGGTTCGCGCTAAAGAGGTGGTTATCAGCAAACCTTCATCTAAAGTAAAAGTGGTGATTATCCCCACCGATGAGGAACTAACCATTGCCAAAGACACGGTAGCAATATTAGAAAACAACCTTTAATATTACCGGTTGATAAAAAAATCCCCGAAGCTTTCTGCTCTCGGGGATTTTTTATGATGTATCGTATCGAGGAAAATTATTCTGCTACCACTTCAAAAGGAATTTCAACAGAAACTTCTTTGTGCAATTTGGCAATCGCTGTATAATTTCCAACTTCTTTTACTTGATCTTTAATAAAGATGGTTTTTCTGTCCACATCAAAGCCTTTTTCTTTCAACGCGTCAGCAATTTGAATATTGGTAACCGAGCCAAAAATGGTGCCGGTAGAACTGGTTTTTGCACCAATGGTAAGTGCAACACCTTCCATTTTATCGGCCAATTCTTGGGCTTCATTTTTTATTTGCTCCAATTTATGAGCGCGTTGCTTCAAGTTTTCGTTCAACACTTTTTTTGCCGATTCACTGGCAATGATCGCTTTTCCCGTAGGGATAAGGTAATTGCGCGCGTATCCTTTTTTCACGTTCACCACATCATCTTTGTAGCCTAACGTTGCGATATCTTCTTTTAAAATTACTTCCATTTGTTATTCCTCCTTTTTTATTTCATTAAATCGGTTACGTATGGAAGCAAAGCTATATGACGGGCTCTTTTAACTGCTTGCGCAATACGGCGTTGAAACTTAAGCGATGTTCCTGTAATTCTGCGGGGAAGGATTTTTCCTTGTTCGTTGAGGAATTTTTTCAGGAATTCGGGATCTTTATAATCGATATATTTAATACCGTTCTTTTTAAAACGGCAATATTTTTTCTTTTTCACATCCACCGATAGCGGTGTTAAATATCTGATTTCTGATTGTTTTGCCATTTTTTTAGTCCTCCTTTACTTCTGATTCAACTTCAGCCTTTTCAGCTTTTACTTCTTTGGCGGGTTCTTCAGCGTTGGCTGTTTGTTTTTTTCCGCTTTTGTTTCTTCGTTTTTCGGCATATTCAAGCGCGAATTTGTCTTGTTTCACCGTGAGGAAACGAATCACGCGCTCATCGCGACGGAAGTTAAGTTCCAATCTTTCAATTACCGAAGCGTCAGCTGTATATTCCAACAACGTGTAGAATCCGGTAGTTTTTTTGTCAATCGGGTATGCCAGTTTGCGCAAACCCCAGTTTTCTTCGTTTACAATTTCGGCTCCTTGCTCTGTGAGGAGGTTTTTGAATTTTCCAACCGCTTCCTTCATCTGTGCATCAGACAAAACGGGAGTCAAAATGAAAACGGTTTCGTAATTGTTCATACTGAATAAATTAATTATTAATGATTTAAATCGAAAAATATATTTTTTCGGACGGCAAAGATACAATAAATTCTCTAATTTTCAAATGCATAAGCATATTAAATATTTATTCGTTATTGTTTTTTTCTTTGAAACCTCGTCGGTCAACTTTTTTAAGGGTACATTTGTTTAGTTTTTAATAGAGCCGTTTCAGGCACTAAAATTTCTAAAAACATTCAGATGAAAAAAACTTCAAATCAGGCGCTGGTTATTTTTGGGGCGTCGGGCGATTTAACTTATCGGAAACTTATTCCCGCTGTTTTCGATTTATATATGAACAAATCCTTGCCGGAAGGTTACGCCGTATTGGGCGTTAGCCGCTCCGCGTTTTCCGATGAAGAATTCCGTGCCAAAATGGAAAAAGGAATCAAAGAATTTGCGCATTACAAAAAAGCAGGAAAAAAGGACATAACCGATTTTCTCTCAAAAATCTTTTATTTGAGTATAGACACTTCAAAGAGCGATGATTACGCCAAAGTAAAAGAAAAGCTGAAAGAACTGAACCTGAAATATAATCTGGGGCATAATTACATATTTTATCTGTCCACGCCGCCTTCTTTATATACCACCATCCCAAAATTCCTTTACGGACAAGGGCTAACAAATGAGCAAAAAGGTTTTAGAAGGATAATTATTGAAAAACCTTTCGGGCACGATTATGAGTCTGCCAAAAGCCTCAACCAACGGCTACTCGATTTCTTCACCGAAGATCAAATTTATCGCATCGATCATTACCTCGGCAAAGAAACCGTTCAAAACCTGATGGTTACTCGCTTCGCGAATGGTATTTACGAACCGCTTTGGAACCGCAATTTCATTCAGCACGTGGAAATTACGGCGGCGGAAAACATCGGTGTGGAAGACCGCGGCGGATATTACGACAGCGCCGGCGCCATGCGCGATATGATTCAAAACCATTTGCTGCAAATTCTGTCGTTGGTAGCGATGGAAGCGCCCGCGAAAATATCATCGGAAGACATCCGGTTCGAGAAAATGAAGGTTTTTCGCTCGCTTCGCCCCCTCAGCAAAGACGATTTAAAAAACAACGTCATTCGCGGACAATATACCGAAGCCACAGTGCGTGGCAAGCAGTATAACGGCTACAGAGAGGAAGAAAATGTGCGAAAAAACTCCCGCACGGAAACCTATGTGGCGATGAAAGTTTTCATAGACAATTGGCGCTGGCAAGGCGTTCCGTTCTATATTCGCACCGGCAAGCGGCTGCCCACGCGCGTAACAGAAATAGTCATACATTTCAGGCCGTCGCCGCTGCAATTGTTTAAAACGTCCGAAATTAAGCAAGACAATCAACTCATTTTGCGCATCCAACCCGATGAGGGAATTTTGCTGAAAACGGGAATGAAAGTGCCCGGCAACGGCTACGATGTGAAATCGGTGAACATGGATTTTCACTACTCCGAACTTAACGACCATTACATCCCCAGCGCTTATGAGCGGCTGATTTTGGATTGTATGATTGGCGACAACATGCTCTATATGCAGGGCGATGCCGCCGAAGAAACGTGGAAATTTGTGCAACCCATTCTTGATTACTGGGAAAAAAACTCTAAAGCTCCTCTGCACGGATATCCTTCGGGTTCGTGGGGCCCCGATATTGCCGACGATTTAATTGAAGGAAAAGAAAACACGTGGCGTTATCCGTGCAAAAACTTAGCCGATGACGGCGTTTATTGTGAACTATAAATGACAAAGAAAATGGACATTAAAATATTTGACACACTGAACGAATTGAATCAATCGTTCACCAACTTAGTGAAAGAAGTTTTCGAAGAGAAAAAACAGATAACCGTTTGTTTATCGGGTGGTTCCACACCCAAATCACTGTTCGATTATTGGGCGAAAAATCACAAAAACGACATTGATTGGGCCCGAATTAAATTCTTTTGGGGCGATGAGCGCTGCGTGCCCCCCGCACACGATGAAAGCAATTATAAAATGACGAAAGAGCATCTTTTTGACCACGTTCCTGTTTCGGCTGAAAACATTTTTCGCATTCAAGGAGAAAACTCTCCTCAAGAAGAAGCCAAACGATATGCCGACGTGTTGAAAAATGAAGTGGAGTTGCAAAACGGTATTCCCTCTTTCGATATCTTGATGCTGGGAATGGGTGATGACGGACACACTGCGTCCATTTTCCCACACGAAATAGCGCTATGGCACAGCCCTGAAATTTGCGTGGTGGGCACCCATCCCCTATCGGGACAAAAAAGGGTGAGCCTTTCGGGTAAAACCATTAACGCCGCCAAACGCGTAGCGTTTTTGGTTACCGGCGAAGCAAAAGCCGAAAAAGTGAAAGAAATAATGAACGACTCCCAAGCTTCGGCAAAAAAATATCCGGCGGCATTGGTACAACCGAAATCAGAAAAGTTATATTGGTTTTTGGATAAAAAGGCGGGAAATCAATATATGACTGCCGAACAATTTAGTGCATCCGTGAAAAAAAGATAAACGACTTTTGCGATGAGCATGGTATTCTTTAACTAAATGATTGAAATAAATTTTCAACTTATGAAAAAAATAAATATGATTACCCGCATTACTACCTAACGCCACAGTGTGGCAATTTAATTGGCTCCGCCGAACGTTGTTTCAGCCCAACGCAGAGCGAAGCGGCGCGTTGGGTTATAGCGTTATATCCGACATGCGCTCTGGAAGAGCAACTTAAAAATTAAGCTGGACTTTCAGCCCGCTTACGAAAACCTCGACCCTTAACCCTACCTGTTAGGTAGGGCTGAAATAAGTTAGGCTTTCAGCCTGTTTAGGAAACTATGCGGAGAATCATAAAAATAAACATCGATACATTGGAATACAAAGGGTATACCGGAACAGTAGAATTTAGCGTCCCAGACCGCTGTTTTCATGGCAGAGTCTTAGGAATAACCCATTTATTTACTTATGAAGGAGAAACTTTTGATGAACTTGAAAAAGATTTCAAAGAGTCAATAGATGAGTATTTGTCCGATTGTAAACAAGAAGGCGTGGAACCTCAAAAACCATTCAGCGGTACACTGAACATTCGCATCGGTTCAGAACTTCATAAAAGCATTGCCATTCAGGCAAAAAATAAAGGTGAAACCCTCAACAGTTTTATCAAAGAAACATTGCAAAAAGCGATGTTGTAATTTTTAATCTCATTCGCTCATCCATCCGTTTTCCGTACATTTTATAATACATTATCAAAACTCCACACACCTTTCGAAATCTGCAAAATATCGCCAACGCACCCCTTAAAATCGACCTCCATAAATTCAAAAAATAGAACATTAACATTATTTAACTGATTTTTTGTTGCGTTTTTTTCTTTTTTCCATCTTACGTTAAAAGACCGATTATTTAGAACCATTCTATATGCTTTAACCGGCTTTTTTTTAGACTCATTATAAACAACGAAATTTTTTTCGATTTTCGCAAAAGCACAAAAACAATCATTCTCTTAATGTTTTAATGCTTTCAGAATGTTCAAAACGATTTCGATTTAAAAATTCACAGCTATGAAAAAGATCCATTTTAGCAATCTATTGTTATTGCTATGCGTTGTCGCAGTCTTGCAGGCATGCGAACGCGACGAGAACCTTCCGTCTCACATTAAAGCTCCCACCGAATCCGGCTTCAAGGCACTAAGAGCCAAGGCACTGGAAAACATCACACAAAAGAAAATATTCAACGGTGAAACAGGTATTGAGTTTACTTCAAAACAAGGAGCAGAGTTATTTATTTTCCCCAATTGCCTTATGGATGAAACCAACACCATTGTAACAGGAGAAGTTGAAATGACTTTCATTGAAATTTACGACAGAGGAAATATGGTGCTCACCAACAAGCCGGTAATGGCAAAAGACCCCGAAACCGGACATTCCGTTCCACTTATTACCGGCGGACAATATCTGCTTGAAGTGAAACAGGGAGATAAAAAACTGCGCGGATGCCATTATAGGTTAAATGTACCCGGCGATTTAACCGGCGGCGTTGATACCGATATGGTTCTGTGGGATGGCACTATTGATGACGACGGCAACCTTATTTATGAAAACGTTACGGACAGACAATCCTATATTGAATTTGGTGAAACGCTAACGGAATATGGCGTTATTCACGATCGCTTTCACTGGTGCAATATTGATAAATATCTGAACTACGATGGCCCGAAATCCAGAATTAAAGTGCACGTTCCCTCAGCTTACAACAGCAAGAACTCAGCCGTGTATGTAGCGTTTTCCGAAGAAAATAACGCGCTGGCCCAATTAGACACTTACAACGAAACAGAAAAATATTTCTCAGAGCATTACGGCTTTGTCCCCGTAGATAAAACCGCGCATATAATATTTATTAGCGAGAGCGAAGGCTCCGCGGTGTATGTTATTAAATCGGTGACTATCGCTGCAAATCAATCCATTACCATTGCTACCAACGAACTGCAAACAGGCACATTAGAGCAAGTGATAGCATTAATTAACGCCCTGAATTAACGGCAAGAAAGAAAAAATCACCAACGTATAAAATCACATCAACTACAAACATTTTAAAAATTACAGTTATGAAAAAGACTTACTTTAAAACAATTTTGGCTCTGATTGCCACAGTTACAATTTTAGCCGCCTGCGAAAGCGAAGATGGACCTAAAGAATTGATAAAACCACCCACTAAAGCTGAATTTGCCGCTTTACGGGCAAAAGCACTGGAAAACATCACGCAAACAACAACATTTAAAGCCGAAGATGGACTCACGTTTGAATCGAAACACGGAGCCAAATTAGTTCTTTCACCCAATTGTTTAATGGATGAGGAAGGAAATCCCGTTACCGGAAATGTGGATATGACCTATATTGAAATCTACGACAAAGGTAATATGGCGTTAACCAACAAGCCGGTAGTTGCTTTCGATCCCGCATCGGGACACCCCGTGCCGCTTATCACCGGAGGACAATATTTTATAGAGATGAAGCAAGGGAACAAAAAACTGACTTCTACTTGTCTTTATTCCATCACCATACCGGGCTCATTGACCGGCGGAGTGGACGAGGAAATGGTTCTGTGGAATGGAATTATCGATGAAGAAACCGGAAACCTTGTTTATGAAGAAGCAGTGGAAGAACAAGGAGGTTTAAAAATAGAAATGGCAAACTACTCAATTTTTAGAGACCGTTTCGATTGGACGAATATCGATAAATTTTGGAATTTCACAGGCCCAAAAACACAAATAAAAGTAACTGTCCCCGAGGGATATAATGGTGATAACGCGGCTCTTTATGTGGTGTTTGATGATGAACCTAACGCGTTGGCACAATTAGATGTTTACGACAAAACCGAGCAGTATTTTACGGAACATTATGGCTTTTTACCCGTTGGAAAGAAAGTGCATTTGGTTTTTGTGAGCGAAAGCAATGGTGCGGTGGCGTATGTTGTTAAACCGGTAACTATTGAAGCCAATCAAACTATTACCATTAGCGCCGATGAATTAAAAGTTGGCACGTTAGACAGCGTTGCCGCTCTGATTAAAGGATTGAGTTAAAGCATCCTCTTGAAATAGTATTGAGGCTGTATCACACACAAACAAATTGTCGTGTTTCATTAAATTCCGCCACGTGGCAGATGAGAATGATTAAATGCCAATATGTTTTTGAAACGGCCTCAATGCTGTTTTTTGTTTAATTTTTCGCTTTATACCGTTTTCACCCGGTAATCACAACTCACTTTTCCTTTTTCCAAACTCGATAATTTACTTTTTATCATCCGTTTGCGCAGGGGCGAAATGCGGTCAACAAACATCACCCCGTCCAAATGATCGTATTCGTGCTGAATAACGCGCGCCATGAAACCCGTGTAAGTCTCTTCACGCGGTTGTAAATCCTCATCGATATACCGAATGTGGACTTCCCCTTCACGCGGCACTTTTTCGTGAATGCCCGGCAAACTAAGGCAACCCTCTTCCACGGCTTCCATTTCGCCGCTGCGCTCGGTGATGTGGGCGTTGATGAACACTTTTTTGAAATCTTTGAATTCGGGATGCTCATCATCGGCCAACGGCGTTAAATCCACCACAAAAATGCGGTCTTCTAATCCCACCTGCGGGCCGGCAAGCCCCACGCCATCGGCATTGTACATTGTTTCGTACATATTTTCGATGAGTTCAGGCAAGTTCTGATAATTTTCGGGGTCGATATCTTGCGCTACTTTTCGCAAAACGGGATGCCCGTAAATATATATCGGTAAAATCATTGTATTGTTATAATTTTCTTTGTCAGTTATAGTTTCCTTTCGGTGCCATAAATTTTACTTTCCATATATCCTTGAAGGATAATCGTGGCGCTGATTTCATCCACCAGCGCTTTATTTTGACGGCCTTTTTTCTTCACTCCGCCATCAATCATTGTTTGAAGCGCCATTTTTGACGAGAAACGCTCATCGAAATACTCCACAGGAATATGCGGATGCAGTTTGCGCAACCGATTGACAAACGGCTCAACGCGTTTCATGTTTTCCGATGCTTCGTTATTGAGTTGCGTGGGCAGTCCCACAATGATACGCTCTACTTCTTCTTTTTGAAGATAATCTTTCAAAAAATCCGGCAGTTTGCTTGTTTCAACCGTGGTGAGTCCGTTGGCGATAATTTGCAGTGTATCGCTCACCGCGATGCCTGAACGTTTTTTCCCGTAATCGATGCAAAGTAACCGCGCCATCGCTTGCTAAATATCAAATGTTCGTCTGCGCAATTCAAAGTCGCGTCCCAAATACGCTTCGCGTACAACGGGGTTGGCGGCCAATTCTTCGGCAGTGCCTTGAAACAGCACTTTTCCCTCGAAAAGCAAATAAGCGCGGTCGGTAATACTCAGCGTTTCGTCCACATTGTGGTCGGTGATGAGAATGCCGATGTTTCGGTACTTCAGTTTTGCCACAATAGATTGAATATCCTGCACGGCAATGGGGTCGATGCCGGCAAAAGGCTCGTCGAGCATAATAAATTTCGGGTCAATGGCCAAGCAGCGGGCAATTTCGGCACGACGGCGTTCGCCTCCTGATAACCGGTCGCCCAAGTTTTTGCGCACTTTGTGCAAGCCGAACTCATCAATTAAACTTTCCAATTTTTCTTTCTGCTCTTCGGGTGATTTATCCGTAAATTGCAGAACGGATAAAATATTGTCTTCCACCGTCATCTTGCGAAAGATGGATGCTTCTTGCGCCAGATAACCAATGCCGTGCTGCGCTCTTTTGTACACCGGGAATTTGGTAATGTTTTGATCTCCAATAAAAATATCGCCTTCGTTGGGAACAATTAATCCCACGGTCATGTAAAACGTGGTGGTTTTTCCCGCGCCATTCGGACCCAAAAGCCCCACAATTTCGCCCTGTTTCACGTTGATGGACACGTGATTCACCACCGTTCGCTTTCCGTATTTTTTCACCAAATCGCTGGTCCTCAACATCAGTTCCGATGCAGGTTGCCCCTCTTGCAAAATATCAATCTCTTGTTGTTCCGCAACCGTTTGGTGGGTGATATCGTTTGTTTGTTCGTCCATTGAAAGTTTTAAATTTATGCAAAGATACGAATCAATCTTTTATTGACAAGACGCGGCTTCCGTATATTAATCATTTATAACAACTTCCGCCATTTTCGCTTCTCCCAACACAGGCGGATGCATTTTCGCCACCCTTATTTCAATAGCCCCTAAGTTGGGATAAGTTTCCCGTATTTTCCGGAGGATTCTGCCCGCCACGTGCTCCAATAAATTAGACGGAGTTTGCATTTCGGCCTTCACAAGATCGAAAACGTGGGCGTAATTAAGGGTATCTTCCACTTCATCGGTTTTGCAAGCGATAGAAAAATCCGTTTCGAGTTTCAGGTTCACCACAAACTCATTGCCAATCACGCGCTCTTGCGGCAGCACACCGTGATGGGCGAAAAACCGCATGTTTTTTAGCTCGATGCTCGTTTTCATTCCCACTCAATGGTTGCCGGCGGTTTGGACGAAATATCGTACACCACGCGGTTCACGCCTTTTACTTTATTGATAATTTCATTGGAAACTTTCGCCAAAAACTCGTAGGGAAGGTGCGCCCAATCGGCCGTCATGGCGTCGGTTGAGGTTACCGCGCGCAGCGCGATGGTGTTTTCGTATGTGCGCTCATCGCCCATCACACCCACCGATTGCACGGGCAAAAGGATGGCGCCGGCTTGCCACACTTTGTCGTATAGACCGGCAGTGCGCAAGTTGGAAATAAAAATATCGTCGGCATCTTGCGCGATACGCACTTTTTCGGGCGTGATTTCCCCGAGGATGCGAATCCCCAATCCCGGTCCGGGAAACGGATGGCGGTGAATAAGATGCGGCTTCATTCCGAGTTCCAACCCAATTTTTCGCACCTCGTCTTTGAACAATAATTTCAGCGGCTCGCACAGCTTCAGGTTCATTTTTTCGGGAAGGCCGCCCACGTTGTGGTGGCTTTTAATAACCGTTCCGGTAATGGAAAGCGACTCAATGATATCGGGATAAATGGTCCCTTGCGCCAGCCATTTTATATCTTTTAGTTTGTGCGCTTCCGCGTCGAAAACATCGATAAACCCCTTTCCGATAATTTTGCGTTTTTGCTCCGGATCGGTAACGCCGGCAAGCTCGCGATAGAAACGCTCGCTCGCATCCACGCCGATAACGTTCAGTCCCAAATGTTCGTAATTTTCGAGCACGGTTTCAAACTCGTTTTTGCGCAGCAACCCGTGATTCACAAAAATGCACGTAAGGTTTTTCCCGATGGCTTTGTTCAGCAAAACAGCCACTACCGAAGAATCCACACCACCTGAAAGCGCGAGAATCACTTTGTCGTCACCTAAAGTTTGTTTTAAATCGGCTACGGTGGCTTCGATAAACGAGGCTGGCGTCCAATCTTTTTTTACTCCGCAGAGAGTGAGAAAATTATCCAAAATTTCAACGCCTTCTTCCGTATGGTAGACTTCGGGATGAAATTGCACGCCCCACGTTGGCTCGTCTTGCACTTTGTAGGCGGCAATGGGTACATCTTCGGTGGAAGCAATGGGCGTGAAGTTTTCGGGAACCTTCACAATGGTATCGCCGTGCGACATCCACACTTGAGATTGTGGCGGCAGGTTTCCGAGCAGCGCATCGGCGGCATCGTTCACTTGCAGGCGTGCCCGCCCATACTCGCGCGAAGCGCTCTTGCCCACTTCCCCACCCGATGATTGCGCAATCCATTGGGCGCCATAACAGATTCCCAGCACAGGATAACGGCCGCGGATTTCAGACAAATCGGTTTTGAAGGCGTTGTCATCGTTTACCGAAAACGGGCTTCCAGAAAGGATAACGCCTTTTACCGTTTCATCGCCGAAAGGAAATTTATTGTAGGGAACAATTTCGCAATACGTGTTTAATTCCCGCACACGGCGGCCGATAAGTTGGGTGGTTTGCGAACCGAAATCGAGAATGATTATTTTTTCGTGCATATAATTCTTGAAGAAATCAGAAGTTAGAAATCAAAAATTAGAAGATTTTGGGTACAAAGATACGAAAAGAATAGAAAACAGCGCAACGCTTATCGGCAGAAGGTCTTGGCAATTTTCCCCAACTGAACATCAATAAATAATTACCGCAATTTGATATTTTTTTATCGATAAACAATAAATATTTGTTGTTTATTAAAAATATTGTATTTACATTTGCAGCGTGAAATAAATTAAAGGTCAAATTTTATGAAGGTAAGTTTAAGTAAAAACTCACTCGCAATTTTTTCCATTTTAGCAGGTATTGTGTATTTGCTACTGTTGGTATCTGAAATAAGCGAAGCTTGGGAGAGCGGCACACAAGGCTTTAAAGAAGGTATGGATTATGCTTTGAGAGAGCAAGACGATAATCTTGAAAACGATTTTAATTCAGAGGCTTTCTTACTGAAATTAAAAGCAAAGGACAAAGACAATTATTATCCCGATTCTGTTTTGAACAAAGCATCTAACAGCTATTTGCCGGCAAGGATAGAAAAAATGGATGTTTCTTATCGTCATCCCTCATCATTGCCTTTGTGGAGCGTTATTACAATGCTTTTTTTAATGGCATTGGCTCTTCCCGTTTTGGTTTTATTGGTATTCATTCCGATTGAGTTTTATAAACTTATTTTTTCACTCTACAAAAACAATGTGTTCACCAAAAAAAATGTGAACCGAATCAAGAAAATAGGCGTCTTCTACATCATAATTTATGTTTATTTGCTGGCTTACGATTTATATCAATATTTTTTAGCGAAATCGGTTATTGACTTAGAGAAATATGACATTGCCCGCCCGACATTTGTGAGCGAAATATTGCTTATCGCGTTGGTTGCGTTAATTTTTTCCACCGTTTTAAAACGCGCTATTTTGATAAAAGAAGAACAGGAATTAACCATTTAATTTTCTATAATTATGAAAATAAAACATTACAAACTACTTAGCGGCCTTTGGGGTTTTATGCTGGGCGCTTTCATGGTAGGAGATATATTTAACTATCCTTTTTTATTTAATAATCTTTCCGAAAACCCTGTAAGTTTTCTTATTCCACAAGGAATCTATGTAATTGGTTCAATATGCCTTATCGCTTGTTTGGCAACGATCTTACAAACTATCAAAAAAAAAGGTGTATTTATAAGAAAAAACGAAAAGACGCTCCGCTATTTTGGTGTGATAATTGTTATTTTGAGTGTTGCGTCCGATTTACTTTTTGATTATATGACTGGAGAAAGACCTGCAAATGCGCGAATGCTTGCATTTATTGGAGGCATACTTGTATTTGTGTCTCTTATCTTTCAAGTAGGCATTAAAATGCAGGAAGAACAAGACCTCACCATTTAAATCGTAAATCAACATGCCCATTATCATAAATTTAGATGTAGAGATGGCGAAAAATAAAATTTCGCTCAACGAGCTTTCTGAACGCGTTGGCATTACACCCGCCAACTTATCCATTCTGAAAACCGGAAAAGCGAAAGCCATCCGCTTCAGTACGCTGGAAGCGATTTGCAAAACACTTAACTGCCAGCCGGGAGATATTATGGAATGGCAAGAGGATGAGGATGAGAGAGGGAGAGAGGGTGACTTTGTGAGTGGGAGAATGGGGTGACTTGGGGAATGAACACTAAACTCTGAACTTTAAACATTGAACATTAAACACTGAACATAAAACATAGAAAATGAAACATTTAGAACGCGCCCTACATGGCAAAAACGGCATCGGACGATACATCGCGCTTTTCTTAATCGCGTTTATAGGCGGGTCAATTATTGGAAGTATTCCATTGGGAATTGTTGTGGTAGTAAAAGCTATTTTATCGGGCAATATGGATAGCCTGGCTAACATAGACATAACAGATCTTTCCGCATTCGGAATTTCCAATAACGTAAGTTTGCTTTTAATGCTGCTTTCTTTTGTAGGCGTATTTTTCACATTCGCGCTGCTTGTGAAACCATTTCACCAGCGAACGCTAAAAGAAACCATCAACGGGCGAAACCATATCCGTTGGAACAGGGTTTGGATGGGAATTCTGGTGTGGGGAGCATTGTTGCTTGTGTCGTTTGCCATCAGTTATTTCACCGCTTCGCCCGAAGAAATGGAGTTTCGTTTCAATCCGTCGGCGTTGATTGGACTGATAGTTGTAGTCTTACTCTTTATGCCATTCCAAACCAGCGCTGAGGAGATCCTCTTCCGCGGTTATTTGGCGCAAGGGGTGGCCAAATGGACGAAAAGCCGATGGTGGGCGCTCATAATTCCATCCGTTGGATTTGCTCTCATGCACTCCGCCAATCCTGAAGTAAAGGAATACGGCTTTTGGCTCACGATGCCCGATTATTTTTTGATGGGATTGCTACTGGGGCTGGTTTCCATTTTAGATGATGGTATAGAATTGGCACTGGGTATGCACTTTATCAACAACGCGTTGAGTTCCGTGTTAGCAACCTACGACTCATCGGTGCTACAAACCGACGCGCTGTTTAAACAAACTGAAATCAACCCCGTTGACACCCTCATTGAAACAGTCATATTGGGTGTGGTAGCCGTTTTCGTGCTTCAACGTATCTACAAATGGAATTTTGGCATTCTCAATAAAAAAGTGGAAACAAACATGCCGCCGCTTCCTCCACAAACAAAGGCTGAGCCCGCACAATGACAGTAGCAATACGGCTTTAAAAAGATAATTAATGTTAGCACATCGAATTACAAAATTATTTTCTATCTTTGAACATTCATTCTTTGCACCATAATGAAAATATACCACATTCTATATGCATTAATATTCGCTCTTGTTCCTCAGTTTTTACAAGGGCAGTCGCTCGATGATGCAAAAAACTGGTATCTGGAGGGACGTTATGTGGAAGCACTTCCCATTTTTCGTGCCGAATACGAGAACAACCCCACCGACGCGCCTCTAAACCAATGGCTGGGTGTAAGCCTCTACGAAACCGGACAACTAAAAGAATCCGAAAAATACCTCGCCTTTGCTTCGCAAAAAAATATTCCCGAAGCATACCTTTATTTGGGCGAATTATATGCCAAAATGTATCGGTTTGCCGAAGCGGAAAAAGAGTTTGAGCGCTATCAGCGCGCCAAACGCCGCGACAACGATGCCTTAGCAAAATTGGCCGAAAAACGCGATTACGCTTCTCGCCTCCAGCGCGTTGTGAGCCGCACCGAAGACATTCAAATCATTGACAGCTTGGTTGTTTCAAAAACAAACTTTTTGTCGGCCTACAACGTAAGCGCTTCAGCAGGAACACTTATGCCGATGAATGAATTCTTCAAAAACCGCGACAACGGCAATCAAACCTTGTATATGAACGAGCGGAAAGACAAAATTTATTATTCGCAAGGCGATGCCTTTTTGGGTTCGGATTTGTACACGATGGAAAAACTGCTCGACAATTTCGGGAACGAGAAAAAATTGTCAGACGCTATTAACACCGCCGGAAACCAAGCTTATCCGTTTGTTATGACCGATGGGCTCACCATTTATTTCGCCTCCACAGGGCACAATTCTTTTGGCGGTTACGATTTGTTTGTAACGCGTTACAACTTGGCTTCGGACAGCTATTTAACGCCCAACCAACTTAACTCGCCGTTTAACTCGCCGTTTAATGATTACCTCATGGTGATTGACGAAGAAAAAGGCATAGGCTGGTTTGCATCCGACCGTTTCCAACCCGCCGACTCGGTTTGCGTTTACACATTCATCCCCAACCCGAAAGTGACGTTGGTTGAGAGCGACGATGACAACTACCTCGCCAACCGCGCCTTAATCAGCTCCATTTCCGACACGTGGGAAGAGGGAAAAGATTACACCTCGTTACGCGCACGAGCGCGACAAAGGGTGGCTACGAGAGACGACGCGCAAGGCGATTTCACGTTTGTCATTAACGACAAAGCCACCTATCGATCGTTAACCGACTTTAAAAGCGCACAGGCTAGAAACCTGTTTTCCAACGCCATGGAATTGGAAAAACAACTAAAACAATTAACCGAGGAACTGTCTGATATGAGAAACCGGTTCGCCGAGGGAGGCTCAGGAAACGCATCGCTGCGTGCATCCATTCTCGACTTGGAGCAACGAACAGAATCGATATACCGTGAAACGGAAAAACTAAAAACACAGGCACGCAACGAAGAAATACGCAACACGCTTTAACTTAACAACACCTTATATGACAACCAGTTTAATTATTGTAATTGCGGTGATGGCACTGGGAATTATTTTCATGCTCATTGAAATTTTCCTTTTGCCCGGCATAAGCATTGCCGGGGTTGCCGGAGCAATTTTCCTCATTGGCGGCATTGTTTATTCCTACCTCTATTTGGGAAACACCGCCGGACATATTACGCTGGCCGCTTCCGCTGTGCTGCTTGCTGGCGCGTTTGTGTTTCTTGTAAAGTCCAATTCGCTTCAAAGAATCGCGCTGGAAACCAACATTGAAGAAACAGTGGATAACAGCGAATTAAAAAGATTACAACCCGGCGATGTGGGTGTAGCCGTATCGCGCCTAAACCCCATCGGGAAAATTATGGTGAACGACACCGTGGTGGAAGGAAAATCCATTGACGGCGACTTCATTAACGAAGACGAAGAAATTGAAGTGGTAAAGGTTGAAACCTATAACGTGCTGGTTAAAAAGAAAAATTCATTCATTTAAAAATTTTAAAATAAACATTATGGGAGTTAGTTTAATTGTACTTATTGCGGCAGTCATAATATTCGTATTGATATTTTTTCACTACGTGCCGTTTTTCTTGTGGATAAACGCCTTATCGGCCGGTGTTCGCATTTCGCTCATTCAGCTGTTCTTGATGCGGCTGCGCCGGGTTCCGCCCCACACCATCGTTTACGCGATGATTGAAGCGCACAAAGCGGGCTTAAAGAACGTAACCCGCGATAATTTGGAGGCGCACTATTTGGCCGGAGGCCACGTTGAGCAGGTGGTACACGCGCTGGTATCGGCATCGAAAGCCAATATCGATTTGCCGTTTCAAATGGCCACCGCCATTGACCTTGCCGGGCGCGATGTGCTGGAAGCCGTGAAAATGTCGGTAAACCCCAAGGTGATTGACACGCCTCCGGTTTCGGCCGTGGCTATCGATGGTATTCAATTGATTGCCAAAGCGCGCGTTACCGTGAGAGCCAACATTCGCCAGTTGGTGGGTGGCGCCGGCGAAGAAACCATTCTTGCTCGTGTTGGCGAGGGAATTGTTTCGTCCATCGGTTCGGCCGCGTCGCACAAAACTGTATTGGAAAATCCCGACTCCATCTCGAAACTCGTGTTGAGAAAAGGATTGGACGCCGGTACTGCCTTTGAAATTCTGTCCATTGACATTGCCGATATTGATATAGGTAAAAACATTGGTGCCGTACTGCAAATGGACCAAGCGCAAGCCGACAAAAACATCGCCCAGGCCCGCGCCGAAGAGCGTCGCGCTATGGCAATCGCCCAAGAGCAAGAAATGAAAGCCAAAGCGCAAGAAGCGCGTGCCAAGGTAATTGAAGCCGAAGCGCAGGTGCCCATCGCCATGGCAGAAGCTTTCCGTAACGGAAATTTGGGAATTATGGATTATTATCGGATGGAAAACATAAAAGCCGATACCGATATGCGCGACTCCATCTCCAAACCGCCGATGGGTGGCGATGACAAGCAAAAGTCCAAGTAGAGACGTAGCATGCTACGTCTCTACGATACGATATCATAAAAAACGAATTATGAGAATTATCCCCGAATCAGAATTTATTATAAACCCCGATGGAAGCGCGTTCCATCTTCACATTAAACCCGAACAGCTTTCGGACAAGATTGTGATGATGGGCGACCCGGGAAGGGTAACGCTAACGGCTTCGTTTTTCGACTCCATTGAATGCGACGTGCAGAGCCGCGAGTTTCACACTGTAACCGGCACATACAAAGGCAAAAGAATCACCGCCTTGTCGCACGGTATCGGTACGGACAACATTGATATTGTGCTCACCGAACTGGACGCGTTGGCCAACATAGATTTTGAAACTCGCACGGTAAAACCCGATTTCAAGCAACTTACAATGGTTCGCGTGGGCACGTCGGGAGGGATGCAGCCGCATTGCCCGGTGGGTTCTTACGTGGTTTCTGAAAAATCCATCGGATTTGACGGGCTGCTTCATTATTATGCCGATTCAAACAAAATAAGAGACATCGATTTTGAAGAAGCTTTTCAAAAACACGTAAATTGGTCGCCTTACCATTGTTCGCCCTACGTGGTAAACGCCGACGAAGAGTTGGTCGACAGAATTGCTTTTGACATGATTCGCGGCGTAACCATTTCCGCCATCGGCTTTTACGGCCCGCAAGGGCGCCACGTAAGGCTGCCGCTTGCCGACCCCGATTTGAACGCTAAAATTGAGTCGTTTCGTTACGAAGGACACTCCATCACCAATTACGAAATGGAAAGTTCGGCCATCGCCGGATTAGGTAAAATGATGGGGCACAAGTGTATGACCGCTTGCGCCATCATCGCTAACCGCGTAGCGTTGGAATCAAATGCCGATTATAAAGGCAGTACAGAAGAATTAATAAAAATTGTATTGGAAAGAATATAACAACGGTGCAAACATCACGCGCACCACACATCAAATTTCTCAGTGTTAATAAAACCACATTATTAAATTAAATTTAACAATCTAAAAATGAAAAGATTTTTATTCTTGGCGCTCGTTTTGTCGGTGATGACGGCAATGGCGCAGCAAAACCCACCTCAACCCATTGACCCGAATGTGAGAAAAGGGGTAATGGACAACGGACTAACGTATTACATACGTCAAAACAAACTACCCGAGAAAAGAGCCGATTTTTATATCGCTCAAAAAGTAGGTTCTATGCAAGAAGAAGACCACCAAGCCGGGCTGGCGCACTTTTTGGAGCACATGGCATTCAACGGCACAATGCATTTTCCGGGAAAAGCCATGCTGGATTACCTGCAGGACAACGGAATTAAATTTGGAACCAACATTAATGCTTACACCAGTTTTGATGAAACGGTATATTATATGACCGGCGTTCCTACCACAAACGAAAAACTGGTCGACTCCGTTCTTCTGGTGCTGCACGATTGGTCAAGCGGCATTCTTTTAGAAGAAGAAGAGCTTGAAAAAGAACGCGGCGTTATTCGCGAAGAGTGGCGCACACGCGGCGGTGCGCAATCACGCTTGTGGGAAAAAATGTTGCCCGTGATGTACAAAGACAGCAAATACGCCAATCGACTTCCTATTGGAAGCATTGATGTTATTAACAACTTCAAACCCGAAGAAATTCGCGAGTACTACAAAAAATGGTATCGTCCCGATTTGCAAGGAATTATTGTTGTGGGCGACTTCGACCCGGACGTGATGGAAGCAAAAGTAAAAGCACTTTTCAGCAGAATTGCGCCGCTGGCAAATCCCGCGGAACGTGTCTATTATCCCGTTCCCGATAACGATGAGCCCATTGTATCTATCGCTACCGACCCCGAAGCCACGCGCACGCAACTGATGGTTTTCTACAAACATGACCCCCTCCCCGACGAAATAAAACTCTCGCAAGCCGGATTTGTAATAAATTACATTACATCGGCGGCATCGGCTATGATAAACGAAAGATTTCAAGAAATAGTGCAAAAACCAAATGCCCCGTTCACGATGGCATATGCATACGATGGCGACTATTTCGTATCGAAAACCAAAGATGCCTGGACAGTAGTAGGCGGCTCGGCAGATGACAAAATAAAAGACGCCATTGGCGCCATGATTCGCGAAACAGAACGCATGAAACGTTTTGGTTTTACAGCATCAGAATATGAACGCGCACGCACCAACATTTTGAAGAATTACGAAAACGCTTACAATAACCGCGACAAAGAACGCAACAGCCGCTATTCGCAAGAATATGTGCGTAACTTTACCGATAATGAACCTATTCCCGGTATTGAATATGAGTATAATATGATCAACATGATCGCGCCCAACATACCGGTGGAAGCCATTAATCAAACCGTGGCGCAACTCATTGGCGACAAAAACATGGTTATCTCTGTTTCCGGCCCCGAAAAAGACGGATTGGTTTATCCCACAGCCGATGAATTGATCGCCGTAATAAACAATGTGAAAGCCGAAAATATTGAGGCATATGTGGAAGAGGTTTCCAACGAGCCACTCATTGCCACACCACCCACTCCGGGAAAAATCACCAAAGTAGAAAAAGACGAAACCTTGGGTGCAACCGTGTGGACGCTTCAAAATGGAATAAAAGTTATCTTGAAACCCACCGATTTTAAAGACGACGAAATCATTATGACCGCGTCAAGCGTTGGAGGATACTCCCAATATGCGGAACAAGACCCCATCAATGCCGGAATGATGAGCAGCGTGATGAACCTTGGCGGTGTAGGGAATTTTAGCGCGACAGACTTAACCAAAGCGTTAGCTGGCAAAACAGCAACAGCACGTCCAAGCATTTCGCTCACTACGCAAGACTTTAATGGCTCTTCGTCTATCAAAGATTTTGAGACCATGCTTCAATTGGTATATCTTTATTTTACCGCGCCACGTGCCGACCAAGATGCTTTCCAGTCGTTCATTCAACGCATGGAGACCCAATTGAAAAATCAAGAAGCCGAGCCTATGGTGGCGTTTAGCGACGAGATTACAAAAGCGCTTTACGGCGATAATCCGCTCACCAAACGCACCAAAATGGAAGACCTTGCCAAAATTGATTACAACCGCATTATGGAAATGTATAAACAACAGTTCATTAATCCGGGAAGCTTTACCTTTACCTTTGTTGGAAACGTTGACGAAGAAAAAGTAAAGCCTGTTGTAGAACAATATTTGGCATCGCTGCCGGGACAAGCCGTAAAAGGCGAGTTCATTAAAGTTCCGATGGATTTCAACAAAGGAAAAATGCAAAATATATTCCAGCGCGAAATGAAAAACCCCAAAGCATCGGTTTTCATTGCTCCAACGGCTAAACTGGAATATAACCAAAGGAACACGATACTGATGAGCATGTTCGACCAAATTCTTCGCATTGTGTACACAGAAAAAGTGCGTGAAGACGAAGGTGGCACCTACGGTGTAGGCGTAAGAGGCGGCATTTCACGCTATCCCGAAGGACAAAGCATTCTTCAAATAAATTACGACACCGACCCGGCCAGAATGGAAGCGCTTAACGCCATCATCCATCGTGAATTGAAAGCCATTGCCGATAATGGGCCACGCTCCGAAGATTTCATCAAAGTGAAAGAATATATGCTGAAACAACACGATGAAAACTTGAAAGAAAACCGCTACTGGTTAAATACGCTTGACACTAAATATTTCTACGGTGAAGACAACCACTCTGATTATTTGAGCACGTTGAACGCCATTACTCCCAACGACATTAAAAACTTTGCGCAAAAATTCCTTTCGCAAGACAATGAAGCGGTGGTGGTAATGATGCCGAAAGAATAAACAGCGATTGATTAAGTTGTCATTGCTGACAACGACTTAAACAAAGCAGAAACGATGCAAACCGTTTCTGCTTTTTTATGATCTTCCGGCTGATCCAAGTCCGCATTTAAAATAATTTAGTACCGCCACTCCGGGCGGAGATACGAGTGTCACCTTGGCCTTAGGCGAATAAATCGCCTAAGGTTATGAAAATATCGCCCATCCGGGCGAA
The DNA here is from genome assembly GCA_023388315.1 of Bacteroidota bacterium. Taxonomy (GTDB): domain Bacteria; phylum Bacteroidota; class Bacteroidia; order Bacteroidales; family Dysgonomonadaceae; genus JAEWGM01. The sequence continues at coordinate 51,011 of JAEWGM010000006.1, forward strand.
GAGTAAAATTCTTAAACGAAACTTGGGTTAGCACATAGGCTGAAAGCCTAACATCAGATAGCGTAGGGCAACGCTCTGCGAGTTTCGGTAGCATCTATAAATAAACTATAGAGGAGCGAAAGAAAATCCTTCACGGTTACAAATTACACCCCGCACCCAGCATCACACATCCAACACCCCACCCCCAACATTTATAAAAAATTGCCCATCCGGGCGAGGAGTAAAATTCTTAAACGAAACTTGGGTTAACGCATAGGCTGAAAGCCTAACATCAGATAGCGTAGGGCAACGCCCTGCGAGTTCAGTAGCATCTATAAATAAGCTCTGTAAGAGCGAAAGAAAATCCTTCACGGTTACAAATCACACCCCGCACCCAGCATCACACATCCAACATTTATAACCTATCTTCTCTAACGTGCTTATACTTAAACAGAGCCATAAACAAAAAAGTAACCACCAACGCGTATCCGGCGAAGATGAACCACACAGTTTGCCAATCGCCCACGAGCAACGATTTGGTAACGCCGTCCACATTCACTTCTTGCCAACTGCAAAACCTGTTCACCACCGCTTGCGCGCTCAGGGTGCCAATGGTGGCGCCAATGCCATTGGTCATTAGCATAAACATTCCTTGTGCGCTGGCGCGAATGGTATGTGGCGTTTCCTTGTCCACAAAAAGCGAACCCGAGACATTGAAGAAATCGAAAGCCACACCGTAAACCAACATCGACATTACCAGCAACCAAACGCCACCGCCAGGATTTCCCACGCCAAAAAAAGCGAACCGAAGAACCCATGCAAACATCGCGATAATCATAACCGTTCTGATGCCATATCGCTTTAAAAAATAAGGTATCAATAAAATACAGAGCGTTTCCGATATTTGAGATAGCGAAATAAGAATGTTTGAATGCTTCACACCGAACGTATTCGCATATTCCGACACGGCTTCAAAGCTGGCGATGAAAGGGTTGGCAAAACCATTGGTAATCTGCAACGATACACCCAACAGCATAGAAAAAATAAAAAAAATGGCCATTTTTCGCTTTTTAAACAGCCTAAAAGCGTCCAAACCCAGCGCTTCAAACAAGGTTTTATCTCTCGTGTCGGTACTAATGGGGCAATTGGGCAGCGTAAACGAGTACGCGCCAAGCACCAACCCAATAATAGCGCTCACAATAAATTGCATGGAACTTGTTTGGTATCCCATAATGTCCACCAGCCACATGGTGCAAATAAAACCCACAGTGCCAAATACACGAATGGGCGGAAACGCTTTCACCGTGTCCATCCCCGCTCGTTCCAGCGTGCTGTATGCCACGGAGTTAGAAAGCGCCAGCGTGGGCATGTAAAACGCCACGCTAAAAGTGTAAAGCGTAAACAAGGTGCCGAAAGAAACACTGGCGCCGGCGTTCAATCCGTACCAGCCCGCGGCGAGCATAAAAGCAGCTGCCAACAAATGGCAAGCGCCCAGCATTCTTTGCGCCGGAACCCACCGGTCGGCAATAATGCCGATTAAAGCGGGCATAAAAATAGATACGATTCCTTGCACGGAGTAGAAAATTCCGATATGGTTCCCCAATCCTGCAGGCCCCAAATAACGCGACATGGACGTTAAATACGCGCCCCACACCGCGAATTGGAGGAAATTCATAATGATGAGTCGGTTCCTGAGATTCATATAATTAGATTGTTACCGGCTGAGCCACGGCGCCGGGTTAAGTTTGGTTGTTTTTTGCCACAACTGAAAATGCATGGTAGAAACGCCCGTGTCGCTATCGGTAAAAATGCGGCCCAAAGATTGACCTGTTTTCACCTTATCGCCTTGTTTCACAAACAAATCGAAAATATTGCCATAAAAAGTATAGTATTCACCGTGGCGCACAATCACGCAGGTGTTGTATCCTGGCACGGAGAACACTTTCGACACTTCGCCATCGAAAACCGCCCGAATGTTGGCGCCTTGCTGCGCTTGAATGTCAATGCCGTTGCTGTTGGTGGTTACATTCCATTGGCTGTGGCGCTTAGTACCAAATGTGCCCACAATGGAAGCGGTGCCGCTAACGGGCATGGGCAATTTCCCGCGATTTGAAGCAAAATTTCGTGACAAGTTGAACGTTTCGGCAGACGCCGTGCTTGCACCCGATTCTATTTTGGGTTCGGGAACAGTTCGCGGCGCGGCCTCTTCACGTGCGGGTGCGGTTTCTGTCTTTTCAGGTTCTCTGGTGCGAGGCCTTCTTTCGGCTTCGCGACGCGCTCTGGCGGCCGCTTCCTCGGCGAGGCGTTTTCGTTCGGCCTCCTCGGCGCGACGGCGCGCTTCGGCTTCGCGCTCAATGCGGGCCACTTCTTCGGCAATCAATTTCTCTATTTGCGCGTTAAGTTGATTGGCCTGCCGCTGTTTGTCTTGAAGCGTTTTTTGTAGCTCTTGTTGTTTACCTTGCGCTTCCGACATTTCAGATTGTCGATTTTTCTCTTCAGCTTGCAATTTTTGTTGCTCCTGCTGTAACGAAGCCAAGGCTTGTTCTTTTACTTTTTTGGCTTCAGACAACTCGTTTTTCTTGGCAGCAACTTCGGCATTTTGTTTTTTAATTTCCTCTGCTTGAGATTTTTGCCACTTAGAATAATCTCTCATATATTGCATCCGTCGCAACGACTCGCCCAACGATTTACCCGAAAGAATAAAGAAAAATTTATTTTGGCTGAACTTATTGTTCAACATCGCCCTAATTGCTTTGGCATAGCTTTCTTGTTTGGATTTCAGCTCTTTATCTAACCGAATTATTTCCGATTCTAAACGGGCTTCTTCTTTCTGCAATGTAGATATTTCCTGATTTTGCACGGCGATCAACTCTTTACGAGCGTTTATTTGCTTGTTGATAAGGTTAATGCGATCTAAAATGGTGGCTGTTTGCTTACTAACATCCAAGTACAATTTGTTGGTGTTCTCAATATCTTGTTGAAGTGCCCGCCGCTGCTTTTGCAGGGCTTCAATTTGTTGGGTTTGGGAAAAACCGCCCAACGCTAAAACCAATAAAAAAGATATGAGAATTGCTTTTTTCATTTATCGGACGAAAAGATTTTCAATATATCGGAAGCCGATGCGCGTCGGTAATTTTCCGGAATGTTCATTGATAGCTGCAAGGGTTGGCCGGTAACTACATTTGAAAACAACAACTCCGCGGCGATCTTGCGGTTGGATGTGGTGGCTGAAATATCCATTTTATGAGGGAACGCCTTTTCGCCCAACATCACAAAGTTGGTGTACCCCCATTGAAGGGAATATTTTTTTTCGGGCAGTAGAAGATGTGAAAACGTAACACGATCGTCGCCATTCACCGTAAAGGAATACTCAATGCCTGAGGCCTCGTCTTTTGCCGTTAATTGATACATAGCCGATGGCTGGGAATAGGTAAATTTGCGATAATCTGCTTCCTCTGTCTCAGATTTTCCCGAAACAAAAATCTTATTGGAAAAAAGCGCCTGCAACGAATAAAAATCGAACCCTACCGGATACGTTTCTTTAAGTGACGCGAGCGATTCTTTAACGTATTGCCTGTCCATTCTGTCTAACAAAATGAGCGAATCGGGATCCACGTGCAAACGAAACATTTCCACGCCAAAAAGCGGTTGAATGGAAAGTTGCAGCGCTTTATCGCGAATCATTCGCAAGCTGGCTTTTGAACTCAGCGCGCGCGTGCCAATGGCGAGGTCCATATTGAGCCTTGCCGATAACGTTTGAAAATTGTAAGCGCTGTCTAAAATATCTAAAAAAAGTTGATTGTGCTCTTTGTCTTGCACGGGCGTGGTGGACGTAATGATTCGTTGCTTTGGCTTGCACGCCGCGAACGTAAGCACGCCCAGCATGGCTATTAGGGCGATATATGCGATTATCTTTGTCACTCTCATTTTTCTGTTTTTTCTATGTATTCTCCCGTTTCAATTTTTTTATCAAGCGTTTCGGAGTCGCTTTTTAATTCTTTCGCTTTTTTCCACTGCTCCAAGGCTTTTTCTTTTTCGCCCACTTTAAACAACACATCTCCGTAATGCTCAATCACCTCAGCCGAAACGTCGTCTTCGCCATACTCAATGGCTCGTTCAATGTATATTTTTGCCATGGTGTACGAGCCTTGTTGAAAAAGCACCCAACCGTAGGTGTCTAAGTAAGTGGCATTCATCGGTTCGGCTTTTATGGTGATGCTGCTCATTTGTTCGGCTTTGTCCAAATCTTTTTTTAGCAAAGACAAATAGTAACTGTAATTATTCAGTACCATCAGGTTTTGCGGATTCAAATTAAGAGCTTTTTCGTAATTCTCAAAGGCTATTTCTTTGTTTCCCAACGCGTGGTTAAGGTCACCAACCTGGCCGTAAAAATCCGATTCGATGAGCGGGTTTTCAAATTCGGCGTTTTCCAAGCCTTTTTCAAAAACTTCGAGTGCCTCTTTATGACTACCTTGTTGGTATTTTGCGCCGCCCAAATAAAAATAAAACTGGGCGAGTTGCGGCAAGTGCTCAATGGCTTCGGTAGTTATTTCTACCACTTTATCCACTTCTTGCTCCGACAAAGCCACCCGAAGCATATTCTCGTAGCCGGCGGGATTGGTGGGGTTGTCTTTTGTGAAAATATCGAACTGCTTCATGGCACCTTGCTTGTCGTCTTGAAGCATCAATACGTTTCCGTAAATAAGGTTGAGTTGCGTGTTGTTGGGATGTTGTTGAAATAGCGTTTTAAACAACGAATTGGCTTGTTTGATGTCTTGTTTGTTTTGCTGTAAAATGGATATGTAGCGGGTGAGAAGCTGGATTTTCATGTCCACGTCCACCGAAGCGCTCATCACCGCTTTTTGAAGCTCGGCTTGCGCGGCGGCTTTGTTGTTGGTTTTCTCGTAATAGTTGACCATCGACAAAATCAGCGCGGAGAATTCGGGTGAGATTTTTCTTGCTTGCTCGTAATAATTCAGCGCTTTTTTGTTTTGGTTGTCTTCCAAATATAAATCGCCCATCAACACACGATAGCGCGGGTCGTTGGGGTTTCTATCTATGATTTGCTGTATTTCATCGAACGCCTTTTGTTTTTTATTCATCATAGAATAAAGCCGAAACTTATTGAGGGTGAGCATCTCCGATACGCCTGCGCTTTTCTCCAACTCGTCTATGGCATCCACGGCTTTTTGCAGTTCACCGTTATCGGCATAGGCATTGGCCAACTCAAAGTTCAACTCCACTTTCTCGGGATACTCCCGCAGCAAGTGTTCATATATTTCAATTACATCCTCTTTTAAATCAAGCTCTTTGCTTAACCCGGCGAGCATCATATTGTAATAATAGTTGTTTTTGTCGTAGTGTACCGATTTTTTAAAGTACGACAACGCCTTGTTTTTTTCCTGCAACACATTGTAGAACGTGCCCAATTCAATGAGCACATTGGCGTTGGTGGAGTCCATAGCGTAGCAATGATGCAGGAAGTCCATCGCCTCATCGTAATTGCCTTTTGCTTTTGCGTTGATGGCTTCGTAAAAATAATAATCGAACTTGCGTTGCGTTTGTTCGTCCAAAATTAATCCGTTATCTTGCGAAAAAACTTTCGCTGCAATAATCAGAAAGAAAAGGGCAGAAAAAACGGTGTATTTTTTTAAATTCATTCTTTTTAATATGATAATTTCCTTGTTAAGAGGCGGATGTATTGCGTCTTATTCTTTTCCGGTATGGCCGAATCCGCCGGCGCCCCTTTCGGTTTCGTTGAGTTCATCCACCTGCTGCCATTGCACGTGTTCGTGCCGGGCGATAACCATTTGGCAAATGCGCTCACCATCGTTTATGACGAAATTTTCGTTGGAAAGATTAACCAAAATCACGCGTATTTCACCCCGATAATCGGCATCGATGGTTCCGGGTGAATTAACAATGCCAATGCCGTGTTTTATTGCCAAACCGCTTCGGGGACGAATTTGGGCTTCATAGCCCTCCGGTAATTCAATAAATATTCCGGTGGGAACAAGCGTTCTTTCCAACGGTTTCAACACCAGCGGTTCCTCTATATTGGCGCGCAAATCCATTCCCGCGGAAAATGGCGTGGCATATTCGGGCAAAGCATGCTTGGACGTATTGACAATTTTGATCTTCATAAAAAATGGCTTTCCAGTTTAATGTGCGAATTTATACAATTCTGGGCAATTTACAGGCAATTTGATGAAATTTAAGGAAATTATATCCCCTGAAACACAAGATTTATAATGCTGAAAAGTCTCGGAGTACAAAAAAATCAATATCTTTGTGTTTATGAGTAACCAAGATGACTTGCTGGCAAAATTGCGTGAAACGCTGAACGAACAAGGAATTGATTCCTTTCATATTCTTGAAGACCTGGTGCCTATTGAGGTGCAAATGGACTATTTCAGGTATTTTGAAAAGTTGAGAAAAGAAAACGCTTCTTTTGTGAGAGACGATGAGGTGTCCATTCTTTTTTCGCCGGACTCGTCCATTGAGCGCAAAAAACGCAGTTTATCGCTATTGGCCTCCATCCCCGATGTGGGCGCCTATCGCTCCATTGAAACCTATCATAGCAGCCCGCTTGAGCCGGAGTTGCTGCATTGGTCGGCCATGGCGCTGGTGAACAGTCGCATTGTTTTGAGTTCCGATTTATCGGGGCAACAGCAAGTGTATATTTCTTCGGGATTGGGGGGGCAGGATAAAAAACTTCGGTTTTTCGCGCTTTTCGCCTCTGTCGACAGACAAATTTTCACCGAATTGCAACGAGAAATCGTTGAACGTGAATTTCGGTTTCAATTAGAACAAGCTGACGTAACGGTTGAGAAATTTGAAATAAAACCCAACTATTTCACCATTTTAATGCTTTTCCCCTTTGATAAAGATGTGAAAGCCAGTTTGAACGACGCCATCGACGAATGCAACCAGTATGGCAATTTTTTGGACCCCAAATTTCTTTTCACCAATGTGAAAGTGTTGAGCGAGGCGGAAATTGAGAGTTTGCTGAGCAAGAAATGACATGGATGGAGTGCAAACCAATGACATCTATTTTCTACTCTAAGCCGATATTAACCACAGGAATAGGGCTTTTCTTTTTCTGGTTTAGCGTGTGTGCTCAAATCTCTTTTGTTCCTCCTTCCTACAATTACACCAGCAACACGTACAATGCCGGTAACCAAAACTGGAGTGTAGCGCAAGCCCAAGACGGTATCATCTACATTGCCAATAACGACGGCTTGCTTTCTTTTGACGGCGTTAACTGGAAATTACACAAAATGCCCAATAACTTGGGCGTAAAATCTATTTTCATTGATTCAAGCGCCACCAATGAAAAAATTTACGTGGGATCTTACGAAGAATTCGGATATTTTGAAAAAGACTCTTTCAATCAACTGACTTACAACACCCTCATCCCTTTAGTAAAGAATTATAATTTCATGAACGATGAAATTTGGACCATCAGCAAATATCAGGGCCGGATTTTCTTTCAATCATTTTCATCTTATTTCATCTATCATCCTGAAAACAAAGAAGTAAAACCGTTTAAACCCATCCCGGGCCCCCTATATTTCTTCTCCACTAGGGATAATTTATATGCACAATTCATAGAATCGGATTTTTGCCGATTCACCGGAGATAAGTTTGAACCTCTTCTATCAAAAGAGCAATTAATGGGAGATGTGATAGTTGGCATTGTACCAAGAGGGGAAACGCTACTCCTTTTTTCATCTAAGAACGGAGTTTTCGAATACAACTTCAACAATAGACACCTTATTACCTGGAAAACAGACATTGATGAGCAACTGAATCACGTGACCTTGAATAGGGTCGTACATTTTAACGATTCATCCATTGCAGTAGGAACCTTGGAAGACGGCATATATATTTTGAACAGCGATGGAAAGTTAAATTTGCATTTAAACAAAAGCAACGGATTGAATAACAACACTGTTTTGGGGTTATTTGTGGATAAAGACCACAACATTTGGGCAGCTTTAGACAATGGTATATCTTACTTGCAAATAAACGCTCCAATCTCATTTTATGAACCCAACGATATTCAAATGGGGTTGGTGGAAGATATTCTGGCAGATGGAAACGTTTTTTATTTTGCGACCAACCAAGGTATTTATATCCATGAAAACAGTCACATTTTCCATTTACCAGAATTTGAAATACAATCGTGGTTTATCCGCAAGTTTGGCCGTCAAATTATAGTGGGGCATAACAAAGGAACGGCTTTCTTAGAGAATCGGCATCATAATAACATTTCTGAGTCCAGCACCGGTGGAACAGACATAAAAAACGCAAAAATTAACGGGCAAGATATACTCCTGCAATCTACTTATACCGCGCTACAAGTATATAAAAATTCTAACGGGCAATGGAAATTCAGCCACAAAGTAAACGATTTTTTCGACCTTATCAGTCAAATTGAAGTAGACCACACAGGCAACATATGGGCAGGACATATGTACAAAGGTATTTATCGGTTACGCACAGATCAAGATATACAATCAATTGTGGAGAGGGAGTACATAGCCTCGCTGGACTCATCCACAAACTTTAAGGGTTCCATAAAATTAATGAAACTTAGAGGGCGGATGGTTTTCACAGACAGTCATAAGTTCTACACTTACGATGACATCAACCTAAAAGTCATTCCCTTTTCACAATTAAATTCCGATATTCCGGAGCTTGCAAACACCCACCGAATTGTTGCTGTAAACGATTCAACCTATTGGTTTGTGCAAAACGATGAATATACATTGGTAGAATATAAAAACGGCGTGTATGCTATCAAAGCAAAAATACCCTTTAATGCTTTAAACAACCCTCCCAATAAAGGCCGAGGCAATGTGTATGTTGATGACAATGGGGTTTCTTATTTTTGCTTGAACGGAGGCATTGGAAAATATGTCCCCCTAAAAGTTTTTCAGGCACCTTGGCAAGAGTTGTCAATTTCAAGTATTATCAGCACCGATGGAAGGAAAACGACAAAAAGTTATCAATCTACCAATAAGAAAAGTACCATTCCTTTTTCCGAAAATAATGTGAACTTTCAATATCAATATCCCAACTATTCAAAACGAACAATCAGGATAGAAAATTTTCTCGAAGGATATGATACAGATTGGACAACTGTTGAGAGCGCAAACTTGGCCACCAATTTCACAAATTTGCCCGCCGGAAACTATGTTCTTAGAGCAAGAACTATGGATGAATTTAACCGGGAACTCTCTGCCATTTCATACGCTTTTCAAATCAAAAATCCGTGGTATAAGTCGTCATTGGCTTATATTATTTACACTTTGATGGGCCTCGCTTTTGTCGTTCTATTGATTAGGTTATATATCGGTGTTATTGTGAAAAAAGAAAACAAACTTTTTGCAGAAAAAGAAAGAGAAAGATTAGCGCAGTTAGATAAGCAGGAGAAATTAATTGCAGAGTTAAAGAATGAACAACTGGAAGATAAATTAATTTACAAAAGCAAAGAATTGGCCAGCGCTTCTATGCTAATCATCAACCAAGAAGATATGCTGAATAAATTAAAGAAGCTAATCCAGGAGAACATTCATAACGGCAAAATCCAGCTTGCGAAAGGAATGGAAATAATTAAAATGATTGATGACAATTTATCCGATGAGGATGAGTGGGCTTTATTTTTGAAGAATTTCGACCTCATACACGAAAACTTTTTTCATAAGTTGAATGAAATGTATCCCTCCCTAACTTCTACTGACCTGAGGCTTTGCGCACTATTGAAACTTAATTACACCTCCAAAGAAATCGCAAAAATGCTCAACCTAACATTGCGTGGTGTTGAAGCTGCACGTTACAGAATACGCAAGAAACTGGCCCTCTCGGAATCGGAAAACCTTACAACTTTCATGATAAATTTCAAATAAAAAGCCCTTTTTAAAGTATTCTATACACTCATTAAACCTGCATACTACCAAATAATTAACTTCATAAAAAGTACTAAAAACGTACCCTTTAAAAATATGTTATAAAACATAACGTACTTTTAGAGAGGTAGAATATTTTATAGGCCATCGAATTATTCTTTTCTTTGATTAAAATTTGATTTTTGTAGTAATTTTTAAACAATAGAGATCCATGAAAGTAAAATTTATCATCTTTTTAAGCTTTCTGTTGTCCTCTTTTTCCGTCTTCTCTCAACAGGGCATTCCTGTTAGTGGGACAGTCACGGAAGCGGCAACAGGTGACCCCGCAATAGGGGTAAGTATATTGGTGAAAGGAACAACCAATGGCACTGTTACCGATATAGACGGTAATTATACATTGCCAAACGTTCCCGAAAACGCCACACTGGTTTTCAGCTACATTGGCATGCTCAATGTAGAAGAGCCCGTGAACGGAAGAACTACCATTGACGTGTTATTGGCTGAAGACGTGCAAGCATTAGACGAAGTGGTAGTAATTGGCTATGGCACGGCAAGAAAAAGAGACCTCACCGGCTCAATCGTGAGCGTGAGCGCAGCCGATATTGCTGACCGCCCCGCAACCAACCCGTTAGCATCATTGCAAGGAAAGGTTGCCGGCGTACAAGTTGTAAATACCGGCCGTGCGGGGCAAGACCCTGAGATTAGGGTGCGTGGAACAAATTCCATTAACGGCTATGCGCCACTATATGTAGTGGATGGTTTGTTTTCCGACAACATTAATTATTTGAATCCTGCCGATATTGAGTCAATGGAAATTCTGAAAGACCCCTCATCATTGGCAATTTTCGGGGTAAGAGGCGCCAACGGGGTGATTATCATTAACACCAAACGAGCAAAGGCGGGGCAAACTTTGGTAAATGTAAACTCATCGCTGGGATACAAAGAAGTTACAGACAGAATGCCTATGGCGAATGCCGCTCAATTTCGGGAACTGTATAACGAACAACGTGTTAATCAGGGCTTAAATCCTTTTGATTATACAAATTGGAACGCAGATACAAACTGGCAAGATGAAATTTTCCAACGCGGTTTCTTAACAAATAACAATGTAAGCATAACAGGCGCAAGTGAAAGGAACCGCTTTTATTTGGGTGTCGGATACACATCGGAGCAAGGAAATATTTTATACGAAAAGTATTCGAAAGCCACTGTAAACTTAAGCAGCGATTACAATGTAACCGATTTTCTGCGCTTTGGATTCCAAGTAAATGGTTCTCGCACACATCCAACAGACGCAAAAGGGGTGTCGGCTGCAATAAAAGCCGCCCCAATATCTCCCGTTTACGATGCAACAGGAGAATTGCTTTACACATTGCCCGACTTTCAACGAGCACAAGTGTGGAATCCGTTAATTGAGATAGAAACGCGTGCCAATACAAACATTGCATCCAATAACCGCGCAGCGGGAAATGTTTACGGAGAAGTGGATTTTTTGAAAAACTTCAAATTTAAAACCACTTACTCATTGGATTACTCCGTAGGAGAAAGCCGCGGGTTCAGCCCCATTATCTACGTTTTTAATCCGGATATTGATGGAAAAGAAAACTTAACCACTACCGAAAGCATATCCCAGTCTAAATCAACGAGAACGGTTGCACAAAGCGATTACATTCTTACATACGATAATTCTTTCGGAGCGCACAACTTAACCGCAACTGCCGGTTTAACAACCAACTACACAGAATATTCTTCTCTAAACGGCTCGAGAAGCCAAAACATAGAAGACATTATTTTCTCCATTCCGAGTGACAATACAGACAAATGGTGGATATCCTCTATCGGCAATAAATCCACAAATAACGGAAGCAGCCAGTACAAACGCTTCACCATGTCATACCTTCTAAGAGCGTTGTATAATTATCAAAACAAATATTTATTCAATGCTTCATATCGTCGCGATGGCGCCTCGGTTTTTCGTTCTGTAGGAAACACGTGGGATAACTTCTACTCATTTGGTGCCGGATGGGTGGTTTCGGAAGAAAAATTTATGAAGGAACAAACACTTGTTGACTATCTAAAACTGAAAGGTTCGTGGGGCGTGCTTGGAAGCCAAAACACGGGTGGATACAACTACCCAACCTATCCACGATTGGTAAGTTCGGGAAGTGCCGTTTTCGGAGACAACATCATTACCGGTTATTCCATTCAGTATCTTCCACAAAACCTGTCGTGGGAAAAAACCTACGCTTGGGAAGCAGGATTTGAAATGACATTGCTAAACAATAGATTGCGCATTGAACCGGTGTATTACAACAAGGTTACGCACGACATCATTGTGATGCTGTCCGGATTTTCGGGTGCGAGAAACTCACTGGAGAACTTAGGTAAAATACAAAATAAAGGTGTGGAAGTGGCTATATCGTGGACAGATAAAATCGGAAACGGCGATTTTGGTTATTCTTTATCAGGTAACCTCACCACCATCAACAATAAGGTGCTCTCCTTAGGACGCGGCCCTGAAGACGCTATCTATGCCGGAGGTGGAATCTCTCGCTCATTGGAAGGCTACCCGGTTGGGCATTTTTACGGATATCAAGTGGTTGGGGTGTATCAAAACAAAGAAGATGTGAAGAAATACTTTCCTAACAGATTAGGCAGCCCTGCGCCTGGAGACTTGAAATTCAAAGATGTAAATGGTGACGGAGAAATAACCCAAGAAGACCGCACGATGATTGGTAACCCTACTCCGGATTTAACTTACGGCTTAAATGTAAGCCTGAATTATAAAAACTTCGATTTAGGAATAGATATGATGGGCGTTTACGGAAACGAAATCTACAGAACTTGGGATGATCCGACCTATGCGCAACTCAATTATCTAACATCCAGAATGAACCGCTGGAACGGAGAAGGCACCTCCAACTGGGAGCCTATTCTAAATCCTTCGCGTGCGTTGAATTTAGTAAACTCCAATTATTTTATTGAAGACGGCAGTTTCTTCAGAATCCGAAACATTCAGTTAGGCTACACTTTCAATTCAGCTGTTTTGCAAAAGCTACGCATGAAATCGCTAAGATTGTACACCAACATTCAGAATGTGAAAACATGGAGCAAAAACACAGGTTATACACCTGAGATTGGAGGCTCGGCACTCGCCTTCGGAATTGACGGAGGAACTTATCCAATGCCGATGATTTACACTTTTGGTTTTAATTTAACTTTCTAAAAATGACGACTATGAAAATTTCAATAAAACATTTAATCGTTTTTCTCTTGTTGAGCGTATTAACACTCACCACAAGTTGCAGCGATTTGCTTGATCAACAACCTCAAGGAGAATGGGTACAGGGAGATGAAGGAAGCGGTGGCTCATTTCAGTCCGACGTGTTTACTTTATACGCAAAAATAAGAGGCTTTCACGTAACTTCTGGAACAACCGCGCTGGCCATACATTGTTTCCGCTCTGAAGATGCCGAAAAAGGAAGCACTGCTTCCGACGGCGCCGCCCACGGCAGAATGTACGATGATTTTGAATACATCACAACAAACGGGCTAATCGGAAGTTACTGGACAAGCAATTACGAAATAATTATTTTAGCAAATAAGATAATTGACGACATCAACAAAGCTGAAACTGAAAACAAATTAACGGAAGGGGATTTGGTTAACAAAGCCGAAGCGCACTTTTTCAGAGCATTTTCTTTCTTTAATTTAGTGCGTGCATTCGGCGATATACCAAAAATTGATTTTAAAATCGAAAATGCGGAAGAAGCAAACATTCCTAAATCGCCCGCTGCCGAAATATATGCGTTAATTGACGCCGACTTAACAATTGCGGAACAACACCTGCCGAAAACTTGGACTCCTGTGTATATTGGTAGGCTTACTTGGGGCGCGGCACGCTCTTTACATGCCAAAACATATATGCAACGTAATGATTGGGGCAATATGTATGCGGCAGCTACCGATGTTGTGAAATCGGGATTATACAACCTCAGTACTCCTTACAATCAGATTTTCAGAGAAACAGGGGAAAACAGCAGTGAATCGGTTTTTGAACTGCAATGCACAGCTACACCGTCACAACCCTCATCAAACGATATCGGGAGCCAATTTGCCCAAGTGCAGGGTGTAAGAGGCGCCGGCGAGTGGAATTTAGGTTGGGGGTGGCACACACCCACACAATTATTGGCCGATGCGTTTGAAACGGGTGACCCGCGCAAAAACGAAACGTTGCTTTACTTTATAAAAACTGGTGAAGACCCAAGCACCATTCCGGCAAATCAGCCATGGAACGAAAAACCCATTGCGAATGCAGATGTCAGAAACTTGTATTACAATAAAAAAGCGTACACAAACCCCTCTCTCAGGGCCACATACTCCAAAGGAGGCTATTGGTATAATATCCGCCTCATCCGCTATGCAGATGTGGTTCTTATGGCCGCGGAATCCGCAAATGAAACAGGGAAAGCGGCAGAAGCGCTGGATTATTTAGAAATGGTTCGTTCACGGGCGCGCGGCAATAACACATCGGTATTGCCAAAAGTCACCAGTTCAGATCAAAGCGTATTGCGCGATGCCATCAGACACGAGCGTCGTGTAGAGTTAGGTATGGAATTCGACCGCTTTTATGATTTGGTACGCTGGGGCATAGCAAAAGAAGTATTGCATGCTGCTGGAAAAACGCAGTATCAAGACAAACACGCTTTACTTCCATTGCCGCAAGCAGAAGTGGATAAATCAAACGGCGTGCTGATACAAAACCCGAATTATTAAACACCTAAAAAACAATTGTAATGAAAAAAATAGAATTCATAATTTTGGCTATTGCCGGGATTTTCTTATCCTCGTGTTTTCAAGATTTAGGACAAAACCCACCGTTCGATTTTCCAGAACAGCCAACGCCTCCACCCCTTGGTGCAGACGGACAAATTTTTTATATGTCTTTTGATGAAGGCTTTGAAGAATATCAGAGTTTAGCCGAAGCTGCAGTAGTTGGAACGCCCACCCTCACCGATGGAAAAAAAGGAAAAGCATACACCGGGGCAAAAGACAGCTACCTCACATTTGGCCTCAACAACTTAGCTGCTCCGCTGAGTAGTGAAATGACGTTCGGTTTTTGGTATAAAGTAAACGCAGATCCCGACAGGGCCGGGCTCCTTGTGATAGGCCCGCCAACTGAGGGAAAACCGGCTAACCAGCAAAACAACAGGACTTCAGGCTTTAGACTTTTCCGCGAAAACGCCGCCGGCAAGCAACGGGTTAAAGCCAATATTGGCAACGGCGCAGCGGATATATGGCTGGATGGCAGTGAAAAAGCAGACATTGACCCAGCCTCTTCTGAATGGAAATATATCGCTCTCGTATTAAGTGAAGGCAGGGCTATCCTTTATATTGACGGAGAAGAGGTTGCCGCAGGAAATTTAACCAAAATCAGTTGGGAAGGATGCGATGTGATGTCAATTGGCTCCGGAGCACCGCGATTTACGGAATGGAACCACCTGTCAGACAACAGCATGATAGACGAATTTCGTATTTACAACAAAGCTCTTTCCTCAAACCAAGTTAAAAACTTGATGAATAAATAAGATAGATCCGTCAGTTCGCTATAGAAGCGGATTGGCGGATTAAAAACATCCATTCAGCAATCACTGAATTACGGAAACGTTATATCGTTAAACTTATGAGAGAATTTATTCGACTTTTTTCAATTTATTCCTTCCTGTGCTTATTTTTCTCGTGTGGGAAAAGCAGTGAGGAACCCGTAATAGAGTCATTTCAATTAAAGGAAATTGAAATTAACGGAATTAAAAACACGCATTCTTTTAACGATATCAACCCCGATATGGCCATTACGCTCACGTTCTCGGATAAAATTGAAACTGCAACCCTTCGGAACAATATAACATTAGCGCAAACCAAAGGTAAAAATGTTGCGTTAACGTTTGACACCGACAAAAACAAAGTTTTTATTAAACCCGTACAAGAACTTTCTCCGTACACTGAATATGAATTAGTGATCAACACCGGGTTAAAATCAGCATCGGGAGCCCGCATTGCAAGTGGAAAAGTATATTCTGTAGTGACCGGAATAAATCCTACGGACAAATTCCCCCGCATAACCGATGAGGAATTGCTCACGTTGGTGCAAAAACAAACATTCAAGTATTTTTGGGATTTCGCCCACCCGATTAGCGGCATGGCGCGCGAGAGAAGCACCTCCGGCAATACAGTGACAACAGGTGGAACAGGGTTTGGCATCATGGCCATGATGGTAGCGGTTGAGAGAGCGTTTATTACAAGAACAGAGGCGTTGCAACGTATTCAAAAAATCGCAACTTTTTTAGAAACGAAAGCCACGCGCTATCACGGAGCTTTTGCTCATTGGATTCACGGAGAAACGGGAGCTACTCTGCCTTTCAGCACTTACGACAACGGTGCCGATTTAGTGGAAACATCTCTTTTATTTCAAGGGTTACTTTCTGCAAGGCAATATTTCAACGCAGATAATCCCGAAGAAACAAAACTGCGAAACGACATCACCCGATTATGGGAAGCCGTGGAATGGACGTGGTTTCAAAAGAACAATGAAAATGTATTGTATTGGCACTGGAGCCCTCAATTTGGTTGGCAAATGAATTTAAAAGTTTCGGGATGGAACGAAAGCCTGATCACCTATGTGCTTGCCGCTTCATCCCCCACTCATTCGATTTCTAAAAAGGTGTATGACGAAGGTTGGGCACGCAACGGTTCTTTCGCGAACCGAACCACGTATTACGGCCACATCTTGCCTTTAGGACAGGCTTACGGAGGCCCTTTGTTTTTCGCCCATTATTCTTTTTTAGGGCTCAATCCAAATGGCCTTTCGGATAGTTATGCCAATTACTTCGAACAAAACAAAAATCACTCATTAATTAATTACAACTACTGTATTGAAAATCCTAAAAAGTTTAGCGGTTATAGTGAAAACTGCTGGGGCTTAACTGCCAGCGATGGCAATGCGGGTTACAGCGCGCACTCTCCAACAAACGACAAAGGAGTAATAGCGCCAACCGCCGCCCTTTCCTCCATCCCTTACACACCCAATGAATCGATGGCGGCACTGCATTTCTTTTATTACAAATTGGGAGATAAATTGTGGGCTGAATACGGTTTTGTGGATGCGTTCAACCTTGCCGAAAACTGGTTCGACAATCAACACTTGGCAATTGATCAAGGTCCTATTATTGTTATGATTGAAAATTATCGTACAGGATTGCTGTGGAAACTGTTTATGAGCGATCCGCAAATTCAACAAGGCCTCACAAAACTTGGATTTTCATTCGCAAAATAATTATTTAAAAAAATGAACAAATTAGTAACGTACGTTTCTTATTTAAGCACAGCGGCAATTCTGTTGTTGTCGGTTTCTTGTTTGAATAACAAAACAAAAGATTCTTCCGAGCAAGAGCCAACAATCCGCCCAACATCCTTTACTTCGGATGACGATTTTCTTGATTTTATTCAAAAAACCCACATCAACTATATGTGGGAAGGCGCTGAAAAAACTTCAGGATTAGCCCCCGAGCGCGTCCACATGGATGGCGTATATCCGGAGAACGATGCCGATGTAATAACCACCGGAGGCAGCGGCTTTGGCATTGCAGGACTTATCGTAGGAATCGAACGCGGCTTTATTCCGCGTGCCGATGGAGTTGCGCGCTTACATCAAATTGCGGATTATTTGGCAAAAGCCGATCGGTTTCACGGTATATGGCCGCATTGGCTACACGGCCCAACCGGAAAAGTAAAACCTTTCGGCACTAAAGACAACGGTGGCGATTTAGTGGAAAGCGCCTTCCTGATGCAAGGTTTGCTGTGTGTTCGCGAATATTTTAAAAACGGAAATGAAAATGAGAAACAACTCGCCGAGAAAATTGACCAATTGTGGCGTGAAATGGATTGGACGTGGTACCTCAACAATAAAGATGTGTTATATTGGCATTGGAGCCCCGAATACGAATGGGAAATGAACTTCCCGCTCGAAGGATACAACGAGTGCCTGATAACGTATATTTTAGCAGCATCTTCCCCCACGCACACTATTCCCGCATCCGCTTATCATAACGGATGGGCACGAAGCGGAAACATTCAAAGCGATGCCATAGCCTACGGGTTGCCGTTGGTAGTAAAACACAACGGTGCCGAAGAATATGGCGGTCCCCTTTTTTGGGCACACTATTCTTACATTGGATTAAATCCCAAAGGATTAAAAGACCAGTTTACCGATTACTGGGAAGTGAATAAAAATCACGCTACAATTAATTATCGTTATTGCGTGGAAAACCCCAAAGGCTTTGAAGGATATGGCGAAAATTGTTGGGGGCTCACCGCCAGCTACACTGTCGACGGATATACAGCGCATTTCCCTATGAAAAATGACCGGGGAGTAATCACACCCACCGCCGCGCTATCCAGTTTTCCCTATACGCCCGAGCAATCGATGAACGCACTGAAATATTTCTACAACGATTTAGGCGACAAACTTTGGGGAAAATATGGTTTTTACGATGCTTTCAGCATTCACGACAATTGGTTTCCGGAAAAATATCTCGCCATAGACCAATTAACCATAGCGCCCATGATTGAGAACTTCCGTACCGGGCTACTTTGGAAATTATTTATGGGCGCGCCCGAGATACAAGAAGGGTTGAAAAAACTGGGATTCACTTTCCAATCTTGAAAAATTAAAATTGACAGATATGAAAAAAAATCAAGTTTTCGCAGCGATTATACTAACGGCTTTTTTAGGATGCGGACAAACAAAAAACGTATCGGAAACAACAAAGATTGCACCAACCCAACATCATTCAAGTTGGCAAAGCTTCAGCGGTGACCAACGCGTAGAACAACGGGTTGACTCTGTACTAAAATTAATGACATTGCAGGAAAAAATCGGCCAAATGACACAATTCTCTGCCAATTGGTCTATTACCGGGCCGGTAATGCCCGACGATTTCCAGCCCTATCTCGAAAAAGGGTTAATTGGAAGCATATTTAATGCCACATCCGTAAAGGGTGTGCGCCAAATGCAAGAAGTGGCCGTGGAAAAAACCCGTTTGGGAATTCCCATTCTTTTTGGGCAAGACGTTATCCATGGCTATAAAACCATTTTTCCCATTCCGCTAGCCGAAGCGTGTTCGTGGGATTTGGAAATGATGCGAAGAACAGCCGAAATAGCCGCCATTGAAGCAGCTTCCGACGGAATAAACTGGACCTTCGCACCAATGGTTGATATAGGCAGAGATGCCCGCTGGGGCCGTGTAATGGAAGGCGCGGGCGAAGACCCATATTTAGGAAGCAAAGTGGCCGAAGCCAGGGTAAAAGGGTTTCAAGGCGGCAGCGACTGGAAATCGTTATCATCCACAACCACATTATTGGCTTGCGGAAAACATTTGGCAGCCTATGGCGCAGCTGAATCAGGGAGAGACTACAACACGGCGGAACTTTCGGAACACACCTTGCGCAACGTATATCTTCCCCCTTACGAAGCAGCACTAAAAGCGGGTGTGGGAACATTTATGGCATCGTTCAACGAAATAAACGGCGTGCCGGCAACAGCCGATAAGTGGCTGATGACCGATATTTTAAGAAACGAATGGGGTTTTAAAGGTTTCGTGGTGAGCGATTACACCGGAATCAACGAATTGGTTCCTCACGGTGTGGCAAAAGATGAAAAACACGCCGCGCAATTGGCAGCTAACGCCGGCGTTGATATGGATATGACCGGTTCTACATTTATTAAATACCTGGAAGAAAGCGTTAAAGAAGGGAAAGTTTCCGAGCAGAACATTGATAACGCTGTCAGAAGCATTTTGGAAATGAAATTTTTACTCGGGCTGTTTGACGATCCATACCGTTATCTCAATGAAAACCGTGCACAGCAAAACACTATGAGAACCGAATTTATGGAAACGGCACGCAAAGCCGTTGCAGCATCGGTTGTACTGCTGAAAAACGAAAACATATTGCCCATTTCCAAAGAAAGCGGAAAAACAATCGCCCTTATCGGTCCACTAATGAACGACTCCGTCAACCTCAACGGAGAATGGGCCGGGTTAGGCGACCGCAACAAAAGTGTCCCTATCTTTAAAGGGCTGACGGATAAATACAAAAACAGTTCCGTGAAACTTATTTACGCCCAAGGTTCAACAATAACGGAAACATCTGCGAAGCAAATAAACGATGCGGTTTCTGCCGCAAAGCGTGCCGACATAGTGATTGCCGCAATGGGAGAAGATTTTAATTGGTCAGGTGAAGCAGCTGTCCGCACTGATATTCGTTTGCCCGAAGCACAACGAGAATTGCTGAAAGCGTTAAAGGAAACAGGGAAACCCATCGTTTTGGTTTCATTAAGCGGCCGCCCGCTGGATTTATCGTGGGAAGATGAAAACCTTCATGCCATTCTTCAAGCATGGTTTCCCGGCACACAAGCAGGACATGGAATTGCCGATGTAATTGCCGGAGATTACAATCCTTCGGGAAGATTGGCGATGAGCTTTCCTCGAAATGTGGGACAAATTCCCATCTATTACAATCAGAAAAATACGGGGCGACCTGTGGATTTGAGCGATGAAAAAGTGGATTACAAGTCACACTATCTTGACACTTCCATCACGCCGCTTTATCCTTTCGGATATGGGTTGAGTTATACCACTTTTAGCATTAGTAACGTTAGTACGGATAAGTCACAAATGAAAACCGACAAGGATAAAATGACGGTTACCGCCGATGTACGCAACACCGGAAACATTGACGGAGAATTGGTTGTGCAACTTTATACCCGTCAGCTTTGGGCCAGCGTAACGCGTCCGGTAAAAGAATTGAAAGGATTTCAAAAAGTAGCGTTAAAAGCGGGAGAAAGGAAACAAATTTCGTTTGAACTCACATCGGAAGATTTGGCTTTTTATGGTATTGATATGAAGAAGAAAACGGAGCTGGGCGATTTTAAGTTGTGGATAGCACAAAGTTCCGACGATCAAAGCAATGAAATTAGTTTTTCTGTTACCGAGTAAATTAATTGGCAAAAGAAAAGAGTAACCTCGGGCTACTCTTTTCTTTTGCTGTTTTCGCGTTTATTAAACTTTTTTTTATTATCGGCGGAACTTCTTGGAAAAGAATCGCCCTTCCTCCCCTCAAACTTTCCAGTTTCCCGTTTTCTAAATTCTTTCTTTTTAAAATCACGCGTTTTTTTGTCGCCGGAAAAGCGTTCGCGTGGTTTGAAGGGGCGCTCATCGCCTTTTTCGCGTTTAGGAAAACTGTGGCGCGATTTTTCGTTCCGATGAGATTCACGCTGCTTCTCACCTTCTTCTTCCGCGCGTTTTGAACGACGATACCCCTCCCTTGAATTTCGTTCCATTTGCTCTTTATCAGGGCGGCGGCGTTCGGTTTTGGATCGCTCATCACGCTTGCCTGAGAATATTTCGTATTCACGCATTTCGCATTCCAACGCGCCATTGTAGAGAAAAAAACGCTTGGAATGGCGCAAACCAATATTATCGAAACTCTCTTTGCGGTAACTCAAAATGTAGGCGTTGTAGCCGGTGAAAACGTGTTTCAACCGCTCGCCAATCATGGCGTAAAGAGCGTCAAGCTCATCCACTTTCAGTCGTTCGCCGTACGGCGGGTTGGTCATTACAATGCCGTTGGGCGCGGGCGATTCGGTGTATTGTTGGAACGGTTTTACACTGATATCGATATGCTTTTTTAATCCCGCGTTTTTGATATTTTTCTCGGCAATGGCAACCATTTTGGGCGAAATATCGGAACCAATGATTTTATGGGTGAACTCGCGCGCGCCGCTGTCGTCGTTATAAATTTCGCTAAAAAGTTCTTCATCAAAGTCCGTCCATTTTTCGAACCCGAAACCCGGACGATGAATTCCCGGGGGGATTCCCAAAGCAATCATTGCCGCTTCAATCAACAGTGTACCCGAACCGCACATCGGATCCACAAATGACGATTCGCCCTGCCAACCCGATTTCAAAATCATTCCGGCGGCAAGCACTTCGCTAAGCGGCGCGTCGCCCTGCGCTACGCGATAACCGCGCTTGTGCAGCGACTCGCCCGAACTGTCGAGCGACAATGTGCATTTGTTGTGCGCCACGTGGATGTTGAAAACCAAATCGGGATTGCTTACGCTCACCGACGGGCGTTTGCCGTACCTATCATTGAAATAATCGGCAATGGCGTCTTTTACTTTGTAGGCAACGAACTTGGAGTGCGTGAAAATGTGCGAAAAAACCACCGCGTCAATCGAAAAAGTCTTGTCCAGCGACATATATTGCTCCCAATCCATACTTTTCACCGCTTCATACACTTCATCGGCAGTCGACGCCTTAAACGTGTGTATGGGTTTCAGTATGCGCATTGCCGTACGGCAATGTAGATTTGCCTTGTACATCAGCGCTTTATCGCCGGTAAAAGAAACCATTCGCGTACCGATTTCTACATTATCGGCACCCAAGCCGATAAGTTCTTCGGCAAGCACTTCTTCGAGTTCTGCCATTGTTTTGGCAATCATCGGAAATTGTTGGGATTGAGTCATTCGCTTGTTGTCAATAAATTAGGGTGCAAAGATAAGCACAATTTATGGTTTTGTGCGGATTGAGCGATTGAGATGTTTGTAAAGAAGTGATGAGTTATGAGCAACGAGTCTACAAACCTGAGTTAAGCTCATTAATATACAACAAACTACATTAAGAGAAATTGTATCTCAAACTTAACTTATCGATAGTAACTTGAACAATTTACGATGCTTTTAAGTTTTACTTGTTAAACGAAGAATAAGCTATCATCAATTTAAATTAAAAACACGTGAAGCAGGCATTCATCCTCTTATTCATAATTTTTATTGGTTATTCATCAAATAATCCGCGATCAACAAATCAGTTTTTTTCACTAAAAACATACAATCTCAAAGGAAAGGTCGAATATATTTCCGACAAAAAAATCCTTTCTTTATTAAGTGCAGATGGACAAATTGCTCCTTACATAAACGACTTGACCACGATACAAAATATTTTTTTTGACAAAAATGGGTTATTAACTCTCGTAGATGTTTTTGACAAAGACAGTGTACTTTTATTAAAATCAAAAATTAACAGGTCAGGGTCCGGTGAATATCTAGGCTCAAGGCATTTTGATAAAGAAGGTAATCTAATCAAAGAAACAAGAATAATATCTAGTACTGCAAACAACTTAGAAACAGAGATATTTGATTACAAATCGGGGAAATTAGCATCAAAATTAAAGACAGTGTATGAAAATCATTTACCCAAAAAACAGTATTCTGCATTTGTCGAACAAAACTATTCAAGCGAAGAGGATTATAAAAGGGATAGTCGAGGTAATGAAATTGAAATTACAACAATTATAGAAATGGATGATTAAGAAAAGGAAGACAAATCATTCGTAACATACCTGGAATTTGACGAATACGGAAATTGGATAAAACGAATAGTGCATAATAAAAAAGACGGAAATGAGTGTCTACTAACTATCAGAACAATAAAATACTACGAATAAATGAATGGGTAAAGTCGCGATTATAGTTTTTTATAGCAAATAAAGAGTACATACTCACAAACTTAATCACAATATGCATATCTCACTTCAACATATCATCAAGTTCCAAGTCATAACAATTCTGATGATTTATTCCATAAAATTGTCTTCGCAGCCAATAACCGGCATTTACACCATCCAGGAAAATTACGACACAACTTTTATTCATCAATACTTACAACCATTTAAAACCGTGAACCTCCCGTGGGGAGCTAGCCCCCATTATGGCTATCAGTATCACAGCCTATTGGATACGGAATACGGCGCTACGCACGCGGTAGTGTTGCCCGCCGAATATGAAAATAACTATCGGATTATTTTTTTGAATAAAAATCAACCGAAAGAAACAATGTTCTATTACTCTTATGGCGACGGTTTAAAAAGAAAATATTTAGGAATGGATTTTACACTGTTACCTGATAGAGGATATTGGTCGTTCCGATGTAATGTCCCCGGTTTTTTGTGTCACTCCAACTTCAACAACGAACAAGAAGCCGATACCCCATTGGGTTGGGACGGACGCTATGCCGGTTCAAGATATGTATGGAAAGAAAATACGCTGCTTTTTGCCGGCGCGTACTATAAATGGATAGAAACTGAGCATAAAGATGCGGATGGCAAAAAATTTTTCATTCAGAATCGCCCAATCACGGCAATGCAGCTAAAAACGAAAAAACCTTATGTGGAGGTGGTGGTATTCCCTCGCGACACCAAATTTTATTTTTCCGAAAAAGACGAATCGAGAGAAAAAATACTCAACGAAGGTGATTTTATCGCCGTCACGCACGAATCGCCGGAATGGCTCCACGGTGACCACATTGATGTTAACGGTAACATTACTTCGGGCAAAATATTTATCGATGACCTTACCGAAGGAGAAACCTCTACCCGCATCGTAAACGGTGTTACACTGAACATTAAATACATTCCGCCCGATACGATGTCCTATTCAGAACTCGGACAAATCATCCGCATCAAAACTTATTATGAAAATCAATTGCTGCAAGTGATTAAAGAAAGTGAAATGATTCGAGATGACACAGAATTAATTTGCACCCCCGACATCAATTTCGACGGATATCCCGATTTGATGATCCCCGGTGACTACATCGGCACGGTTAATTACAGCAATTTGTACTATGTTTTTGACCCCGAAACAAAATTATTCCATTACAACGAAACTCTGTCCGGACTTTCTCAGCCCGACATAGATGCCACATCCAAAACCATTACCTCTGCTTGGCGAGGTGGCGGAGGAATGTACGGTACGGCGGTATATGTATGGAGAAACGGAGAGGTTAAAATTCAAGAACAAACCGATATTTTGTATATAGATGATAATGAAGTGGAAATAACAGAAACTCACTACAAAAACGGACAAAAAGTAAGTGAAAAAACCTATCAACTTTCTTCTGAGGAATATTGGGGAAAGGAGGAGTGAAAAAAGAGGGAGTTTAAACCAAAGAATTGGATTGACTTTTCTTTAATCAAAATTTACTTACACATCAACGAACTGATATTTTTAATCTCTCGGGATTTTGCTTGCAATTCCAAATGTGTGTGGTAAAAACGCATTTATTTTCGGCGAAATATATAACCTTAAACAATCCTTTAGCAACAACAAGTGAGCGATAAGTCTTCGACATTTCTTTCAACATCGGTTCTAATGGTGCCATAACCGGGAAATTCGCCAACAAAGCCACGTCATCTAATATGCTATTGTGTATGTCAGCGGCGACGGTTTCGCTTTTTTTCGCGATAATAAGTATACAGTTCTTCCAAATCTAACAACGCTTCAGAAGACCAAGCAATCTTAAATTGCATTTTTCCGCTTTATATTTTCATGGGGAGTGCCACCACCCGATGCAAATTCTTTTTCAGCTTTTAGAGC
The DNA here is from genome assembly GCA_023388315.1 of Bacteroidota bacterium. Lineage (GTDB taxonomy): Bacteria > Bacteroidota > Bacteroidia > Bacteroidales > Dysgonomonadaceae > JAEWGM01. The sequence continues at coordinate 76,400 of JAEWGM010000006.1, forward strand.
GCGCTCACGCAATTCCGAGGGAGTAAAAAGACACGGTTCGCGGTTTGCCAACTGCTCGAAGAAAGCCTCTAAGCGAGAGAGCATTTCCTCATCTATCTCGTCCTCCAAAAAAGCTTTTACAAAGCGGGCTTTTCGTTCAAGTACAGTCATAAATATCATTTTTAATAAGACAAAAATACATTTTTAATGCGAGAGTTTAAAGATTAAAATAAAACAACCTACAACTTCACCTTAATCCTCACCGCTTTTCCCTCATTCTTAAACGCGTCCAGCGCCGTAACGGCGTACGTATATCGGTTTTTTCCGCCTTCGTAGGGAAGTACAAAAAAGTTGTCGGGCGTAACGGCTACAATGTTTTCGGCACGATTAATATCCACCTTTTCACCACTGCGGAAACGATAAACCACAAACTGCTGCGCGCTTTCGGGATTGTGCGGTTGTTTTTTGTGCTCCCACGTGAGCAAATGCATATCTTCTACGTAAACCTGCGCGAGTTTTTTCACTTTACCCGGCCGGCCTTTGTGCATATGCGTGTACGCGGGAATAAGCGATTTTGCCCGGTGCGTATTGGTCTTAAAGGTATTTACAACGTCGGAATAATTATCCAGAATAAGGTAACCATACCAATAGCAATTGCCGTCTACAAACGACATTTCGCGCGACTGGCGTATCTTGGTGTCTAATTCATATTTATCCACCGCGCGTTTTAAATCTTGCCCGATATAGAGCGGCTGCTCAAAATTATTGGCGTTCCACCAATGCAAAAGAGTGGTATAATCAGCTCGTTCGTGGCCGATTTCCCAATACAATTGCGGCAAGTTATAATCAATCCATCCTTTTTCAACCCATAGCTTGATGTCGGCATACAAATCGCCATAATTTTCCAGCCCATTGGTATCGCTGCCGTTTGGGTCGTTGCGTTTGTTGCGGTAAATGCCAAACGGACTGATGCCAAAACGTACCCACGGCTTGGTGCCTGCAATGGTGTATTTGAGTTGCTGAATAAGCAAATTCACGTTGTTTCGGCGCCAATCGGCGCGTTGGTTGGGCGAAAATCCTTGCGAAGTGGCGTATGCATTAAAACTATCGTCATCGGGGAAAGGTGTTCCGGCAATGGGATAGGGATAAAAATAATCGTCCATATGAATGGCGTCCACATCGTATCGCGAAACAATATCGCGCACCACTTCGCAAATAAAACTGCGATTTTCGGGCAACCCGGGTTCAAAATACAACTGGTTGCCATATTGCACAAAACGCTCGGGATATTTCCAATAAATATGTTCGGGGGCCAACTCGCTATTGATGTTCGACTTCACTCGATAGGGATTCAACCACGCATGCAATTCCATTCCACGTTTGTGGCACTCCTCGATGATGAAAGCCAGCGGGTCAAAATCGGGGTCATCGGGCGCCTTGCCTTGCAACCCGGTAAAGAAACGGCTGTAAGGCTCGAGGTTCGATTTGTAAAACGCGTCGGCTTCGGGCCGCACCTGAAAAATAACGGCGTTAATGCCCGCCTCATCCAGTTTGCGCACCATTTCTGAAATATAATGTTTCATCGCCGCGCTGTTCAACTTTTGATAACGGTCTTGTCCGACGGTATGAATCCACGCGCCACGAAATTCGCGTTTTGGCGTTGAATCTGCTACTCTAGTAAGGGATGTTTTCGATGCGCCGCACCCAAAAAATATCAGCGCAAGCAACATCATCAATGTAAAACGAAAAAACTGCATATTTTAAAAATTTGACGGTACAAACAATGAGTCATCGGTTTCCAATAAATGGTCGCCCAAATATTGTTTAGGATAAATAACAATGCGGCTGTGATGCGGGAAACGTCTTTCCAACTTCGATGGCAAGCTATCCATCAACGGCATGTGGGAAACATATCCGCTATGCGCCGAAACAAGAATAATCATATCGTCTTTGCGAATTAAATTGGCGCAGGCCAGCGGGTTTTCCCAATCATCAAATTCCTGAAAAACAATGCCACCCGATTTTCGTTGGGCCATAATCCGTTGTGTTTCGGGATGCCCGATATGAAGGATGGGGATGGACAATTCACTCGACAAAACAGCCACCTTATTCAGCCATAGGCCGAAACCGGCTTCTTTTTCCGCCGACGGAAAAGAAATAACCACCATCCGTTTGTGTGAGATAAGCTTCTGCTCCACGTGGCACACGAACAGATTCTTGGTGATGTTTCTAATGATGGAGTCGCCTTTGTCGCCCAATAATTTTTCCAACAACCCCACCCTGCCGGGCCACCCCAAAAGCACAATATCCGTCATTGTTTCGCGCGCTGTTCTTACAATGCCGCTGGCCGGGTTGTGGTCTATGGTGGTAATGATATCTACATTTACTTCGGCAGCCGTGGCCGTTTCCACAAATTCCGAAAGTTTTTTTCGGAAGTGGATAATTTCTTTCTCGGCCTCCTCATTATTGGGCACCACCCCTAAAAGCGAGATGGGGTTGACCGATTTTTTATCTTTCATCAACAATGCCAATTCCACGTGATAACCAATATTCGATGGGTTGGCAATGGGAACCAATATTTTCTCTTGTGCAAACTCGCCCATAGAGGTTGGCGACAACGGCTCGCTTTCTTCTCGAACAGCAATTATTTTTGCCGAGCGTTGCGTAATAACGGAAGCGATAATGCAGGTTATCAAGATAAGAATAATGGTTCCGTTGAGAATATACTCATCCAAAATTCCGGCTCTGTAACCCACAATAATCACGGCCAGCGTGGCCGCCGCATGCGAACTGCTCAACCCGAAAATTAAGTTACGCTGCACGTTGGAGTATTTAAACGTGAATTGCGTAAACAGCGCCGCCAAATACTTTCCAAGCAACGCCGCCACGGTGAGTACAACGGCAATAACAATGGTTTTTGGCCCTTGAAAAACCACGGAAACATCTACCAACATCCCCACCGAAATAAGAAAAATGGGGATAAACAGCGAGTTGCCAATAAACTCTATGCGGTTCATCAATGCCGATGTGTGTGGAATCAATCGGTTCAGTGCTAATCCGGCGGCAAACGCGCCAATAATCGGCTCAATTCCACCAATTTCGGCGAGAAATCCCGCCAAAAACACAATAAACAACACAAAAATATAATTGGAATATTTTTCCGATTCCGCTTTTTGAAAAAACCATTTCGCGATGCGTGGAATCACCACAAACATAATCACGATAAAAATCATCAGCGACAGCATCAACTGAAAGAAGAAAAACACGCTCAAGCCGCCCACGCTGTTGGTTAAAATCAACGCCAAAATAATCAACACGGCGGTATCCGTTAAAATAGTCCCGCCCACGGTAATGGCTACCGCTTGATTTTTTGATACACCCAAGCGGCTCACAATGGGGTAAGTAACCAGCGTGTGCGTGGCAAACATACTGGCGGTGAGAAAGCTGGCATTGGTGTCGTATCCCAAAATATAATAACACACCGGGAATCCCAACACCAGCGGAATAATGAACGTATAAAAACCGAAAACAAGGCTCTTGTTCCTGTTTTCGGAGAACTCATTCAAATCCAACTCAAGGCCCACAATAAACATAATATACAACAACCCGATGGAAGAAAACATTTCAACCCCGGCGTTGGCATTGTCTATCATATTTAAGCCGTGCGGCCCCAAAAACACACCCGCCACAATTAACCCAATGATACTGGGAACGTTAATTCGCCTTAACAGGATGGGCGAAAGAAAAACAACCAGCAGTAGTACGGCAAATATTAATATCGGATTGGTAAAGGGCAATGCAAATTCATGCTTGATTTCTGAAAAAAAATGATCCATCTTTTGAATTGATTTTCAATTTTTTTGGGATTACGGCCTAATTGAAGCTTTGATTAGCTGTTAGCAAAAGTAAATAAAATATTTTGATTTATTGACGTGTAACTTCTTTTTTGTGGCATCTAAAACCGTTATCTTTGCAAGTTATTCTCTTTTTTATGGACGAGCAAAAATACATTTTCATAAAAGGTGCGCGCGTTAACAACCTAAAAAACATCGACGTAAGCATCCCCCGCAATACATTTACCGTAATCACCGGCCTTTCCGGTTCCGGCAAGTCATCCCTCGCTTTCGACACGCTCTATGCCGAAGGCCAGCGCCGTTATGTGGAAAGCCTCTCGGCATACGCGCGCCAATTCCTCGGGAAAATGAACAAACCCGAGTGCGACTACATTAAAGGGATTCCACCCGCCATTGCCATCGAGCAAAAGGTAAACACGCGCAACCCGCGGTCAACCGTGGGCACATCCACCGAAATTTACGATTACTTGCGTTTGCTTTTTGCGCGCATCGGAAAAACCATCTCTCCCGTTTCGGGCGATGTGGTAAAAAAACATTACGTGCGCGATGTGGTGCAAAAAATGCTGGAATACCGCACCGGCACGCGCCTTGTGGTTCTCTCGTCCATTCAGTTGCGAAGTGGCCGCAGCTTGCGCGAACAGCTAGAAATATTGCTCAAAGAAGGGTTTACGCGTGTGGCGGTTGAAGAGCAGTTTTATCGAATTGATGAGTTGCTGGCAGAGAAAAAACTGCCGCCGGAGAAAGATGTGATGCTGGTCATCGACCGCTTGGCGTGCGCGCCCGACAAACCCACCATAAACAGGCTGTCCGATTCGGTGGAAACGGCATTTTTGGAAGGAAACGGCGAATGCGTGGTGCGTTTTTGGGCCGAAAACGGGGTGGAGTCTTTCACTTTCTCCAACCGTTTTGAAGCCGATGGCATGTTGTTTGAGGAACCGTCTGATTTGATGTTCAACTTCAACAGCCCCATCGGGGCGTGTCCTAAATGCGAAGGATTTGGGAAAGTTATTGGCATCGATGAAAATTTGGTTATCCCCGATAAAAGCTTATCGGTGCAAGAAGAGTGCGTGCAGTGCTGGAAAGGCGAAAAAATGAGCGAGTGGCGAAAAGATTTTGTCCACAACGCCTACAAAGCCGATTTCCCCATCCACCGGGCTTATTACGATTTAAACGACACCGAAAAAGACATTCTTTGGAACGGCAGGCACTCATTGGGCATATACGGCATCAACGATTTTGTTCACATGCTGGAGCAAAACCTCTATAAGATTCAGTATCGGGTGATGCTCGCGCGCTATCGGGGCAAAACCACGTGCGACAAATGCAAAGGCTCACGCCTGAAACCCGAAGCAAGTTACGTGAAAGTCGGCGGAAAATCCATCACCGAGCTTGTGCTTTTACCAATAACGGAGTTAAAAGAATTTTTCAACAACCTCACACTCGATGAAACCGACACGGCCATTGCCCAGCGCCTGTTAACGGAAATCAACAACCGTTTGCAGTTTCTGTTGAACGTAGGCTTGGGATACCTCACGCTCAATCGTTTGTCAAACACACTTTCGGGCGGTGAAAGCCAGCGCATTAACCTGGCCTCGTCATTGGGGAGCAGCCTAGTGGGTTCTTTGTATATTTTGGATGAACCCAGCATTGGGTTACACTCACGCGACACCTATTTGTTGATAAAAGTGCTGCGCGATTTGCAGGAACTCGGCAACACGGTGGTGGTGGTGGAGCACGATGAAGACATTATCCGCGCGGCAGATTACATTATCGATATCGGCCCCAAAGCCGGGCGATTGGGAGGCGAAGTGATGTACCAAAGCAGCGTGGCCGATTTGGAGAAATACAGCGATAGCTACACCGTGAAATACCTCACGGGAGAAGAGCAAATTGAAGTTCCAAAAGTCCGTCGCAAATGGAACAACTATATTGAGGTGAAGGGCGCGCGGCAAAACAACCTTAAAAATATCGATGTAAAATTCCCATTGGGTGTTATCACTGTGGTTACCGGCGTGAGCGGCTCGGGAAAATCATCGCTGGTGAACGATGTGTTTTACAATGCGCTTCAACACCACTATAAAGGATCGGCACTCGAACGCGCGGAATTTAATGGCATTTCGGGCGATTTGAAATTGATTAAATCGGTTGAATTTGTGGACCAAAACCCCATCGGGAAATCGTCGCGTTCCAACGCCGCCACCTACCTAAAAGCCTACGACGAAATCCGAAAATTATTTGCTGCACAACCGCTTGCGAAGCAACTGGACTTTAAACCCGCCTATTTTTCGTTTAACGTGGAAGGCGGCCGTTGCGAAGAGTGCAAAGGCGAAGGCACCATTACGGTGGAAATGCAGTTTATGGCCGATATTAAATTGGAATGCGAATCGTGCCACGGCAAACGGTTTTCACCCGAAGTGCTGGAAGTGGAGTACAAGGGCAAAAACATCTACGATGTGCTGGAAATGACCGTTGACGAAGCTTTGGAATTTTTCGGTGCTCAAAAAGGCGCCACAGAAAAGAAGATAACAAAGAAACTGCAACCGTTGCAAGATGTGGGGTTGGGTTATATTAAGCTTGGGCAATCATCGTCCACGTTATCGGGCGGAGAGAATCAGCGGGTGAAATTGGCATTTTACCTTTCCGAAGAAAAAAGCCAACCCACCATCTTTATTTTCGATGAACCCACCACTGGCTTGCACTTCCACGACATTAAAACGCTTCTCAAAGCGTTTGACGCGCTCATTGAACGGGGGCACACCGTGCTCATTATTGAACACAATATGGAAGTTATCAAATGTGCCGACCACATTATCGATATCGGCCCCGAAGGCGGAAAACAGGGCGGGCACATCGTTTGTGAAGGCACACCCGGAGACATTGTAAAATGCAAAGAATCCTATACCGGGAAGTTTTTGAAGGAGAAATTGGGCGAGAAGTGATTGATTTTTAAAAAATAAGATTATATTTGTAGCACTATGCCTACCATAAGTGAATTCTTTGGGATTGTGATAAGGATTATGTATCTGGACCATAATCCACCTCATTTTCACGCAAGCTACGGTGAACAAAAAGTAATTGTAGAAATTGAAAACGGGAAAGTGAAAGGAGAGATGTCCGTTCGAGCGCTACGGCTTATTTTTGAATGGATGGAATTGCATCGGGACGAACTAAAAATTGCTTGGGAAAAAGCTAAAAAAGGAGAACAACCTACTAAAATTGAACCATTAAAATGAGTAATCCAATTTTCACAGAAATAACACAAGCAGAATATATTGATAATTACAAACTTCGTGTGTACTTCAATAATGGAGAATGCAGGATTGTGGATTTTTATGGCCTGCTTTTCAATAAAAATTATCCTGTTTTTTTACCCTTACGAGATGTAAATCGTTTTTGCAACTTCAAAATATCGGATACAATTGAATGGGAAAACGGAACGGTTGATATCGCACCGGAAACGGTGTATGAAATGGGCGTACCCGAAACGGTAGATAGCGTGGCGGAGCCAAAAGAGAAATACCAAACAAAAAATAACAACGAAACATAGGTTTTTCACGAATATGAAAATCCTCATCCGAGAAAATTCGTGCCATTCGTGGCCTTTACACCACATTCCTTCCCACCCAAAAAATCAAAATTATCAACAGCATTGCCACCGCTGCCCATTTACCAAAAAAGATTTTCTCAATTTTCGGGAACCGTGTTTTTCCACCGAAGAACTCCATAAAAACGCCCAAAACAATGTAGGGAACGAGCAAAAACATCAACGCGTTGTGCGAAAAGGCCTGCTTCAATTGCAGGTGAAGCATATCGTGTATGGCTCGCTGCGAGCCGCAGCCCGGGCACTCATATCCGGTAACCGTTTTAAATGCGCACTTGGGAAAAATGTCTTGTTCCTGCGGATCGAAAACATAAAAAACGATAAGCGCCGCCAACAGCACAATGCCTATGACGGCGCCAATCCATATTTTTGTTTGTCTTGTCAAAGTAGCGAATCAATAGTTGTAGCCACTGGCGTTATCGAAAATTTGTTCTAACGACGACGGCAAATTCCCCGATGTGTACATATACGCCACCACAATATTCGCGATTATTCCAAACACAAGCCCAATAAGCGTCCACAACCTAGCTCTTCTTGAGGCACGGTGAGATTCTTCATAACGCCCTTCAGCATACAAAGAATTTACGCGTACCGCGTTTATGATGCCCACAATTCCAAAAATCGGCGAACAGCACAACGTTACCACAATAGATTGCCATAACCAAGTAGTAGGCTTCATTGGTGGCACATTGGGCGGTTGGTTCACTTGCTGCGTGGGAATAACGGGAGGCGTTATTTGGGTATCGTACGTTCCTTCCGTGTTGTTTTGATTGTAATGTTGATTTTCCATTCTATTTTATTTAAAATTCGTACAATTCTCTTAATTCCGAAAGTGAGCCAAGCGAAAAAATGCCAATAATGAAAAACAGCACATAGAGCAGGAATACGCCAATGGCGATCCACAGCACGATGATGGTCCATTTGCGCGCTTCCTTGGCCGATTGTAACGCGGCTTCGTAATTACCTCTGCTGTAGTCGGTATCAACCTGAGAAGCTTTTACAATGCCTATGATGCCCAACAGGCTAAAAACATTGCAGCAAAAAATAAAAGGCAGAATGGTAACCAACACCGATTCTATGAGCCACGATTTTGGCTTGGGCGGAATTTGCGTGTTAGCTTGCTCGGCATACACATAGGGTTGTTGCTGGGCTTGAGGCTCAACGGGGTTAGTAAACGCCCCTTGCGATGAAAAAAGAAACCCAAGTTCGGCTACTTCATCGGCGCGCTTCCATTGCTCCATCCCTTGCGTCCACACAAGTGTTTCGCGCTTAATGTTTTCCTGTCTGAGTTCTTCGGGCAGGTAGGGCCCCTTCTGCTGCCCTTCCGCGTCAATATAAAAATACCTGTTCATAAGTTCGTCTATTTATAATCGTTTGGTGTTATGGTAATCGTTTGGATGTTTCGGTTATTAACATCGTTGTAAATATATTGAACAATCACATCGTTCTCCTTGAAAATCTTTAAATCGGGATTAGTGGCAAACGTTTCGCTCATTATTTCTTTGAGCGATTGCAATGAGTTTTCCACCAATTCATCCGGATTGTCAACATCAACAATGGAATAATAATACTGAAAAACGTTTTCTTTTGTTACTTCTGCCTTATCGAAACGGGTGTGTTGATCAAGCATTCTCGGCGCCGAAGTATTGATTTCCGCGGCCATTTGGGTCAATTTCTTGTTTAACGCTTTGTCACCGCCACCACATTGAATAAAGAATAGCGCGATGAAAAAAGCAAGGACCGTGATAGTTTGTTTTTTTCGCATGTGTCTACATATATATTTTCACAAATGTAGAAAATATTGCAATGATAAAAAATGATTTGTAATGATTTTTTAAGAAAAAAGAGGTGGAGTGCATCTCTAAAAATAATTTTGGCAGAATGTCTCACGACGCTCTGCCAAATTTGTTAACCTTAAATCTAATACTATTATGAAAAAACCACGTTGCAAATATAAAAAAGAAATATTTATGAAACAAATAATTTCAATAAAAAATTAAAAAATAATTATTTTTATCAAAATGTAAGCAAACTCAAACATTTGGCAAACCCATACCTGTTATTTTGCGATACAAATCGAGCGCATACACATCGGTCATTCCCGAAACATAATCTATGATGGACTGAACCCGCTCATAAAGCAGGCAAGAATCGGTTTCATACTGCTCCGGAATTCTCTGCAATAAGAGTTTTGAATAGGTATGCTGCGGATTTTGGATGGCATTGGATAGTTTTTCCAACAAAAAACCGATAATGCGGTATCCGGCTAATTCAATATCTAACACATCGCGCGAACGATAAATGTGCTGAACCGCGAAATCGGAGCAAACTTTGTAAGCCTCTCGCGCCTTCGGCGAAATATGTTTAATGAGAGAACCTTGGAATGTGCCGTTAAGAATCTGCGTTTCATTTTCAACAAACAATCCGGAGCACTCAGTCACCAACAACCCGATAACACTGGCACGCAAATAAGCGATTTGCTCATTCACATCGCTCACAAGTTCCAGATTCTTAACACGTCGTGCGCGTTTCTCCTTATCAAAAAAATTGAGCAAAAGTTCTTTGGCTTTTTCCGTGGAAATTAAATGCAGTTTGTGCGCGTCTTCAATATCCATTATTTGATAGCAAATATCATCGGCGGCTTCCACCAAATAAACCAACGGATAGCGCGCGAGCCGCAACGGATGTTGCTCAAAACATGGAATACCAAGCTCATCGGCAATGGTTTTATAATCGTTTTCTTCCGAAGCAAAAAAACCGAATTTATTTTTGCCGCCGCTCAATTCCGACGAATAGGGATATTTCACAATGGAAGCCAGCGTGGCATAAGTGAGCGCGAAACCTCCAGGCCGGCGGCCTTTAAACTGATGCATCAGCAAACGAATGGCATTGGCGTTTCCCTCAAAACAGGTAAAATCGGTCCATCGGCCGCCTTCCTTATCAATAAGGGGTTGCAATTCTTTTCCTTTTCCTTCGGAGAAAAAGGTGGAAATAGCTTTTTCGCCCGAATGGCCGAAAGGCGGGTTTCCCAAATCGTGCGCTAAGCAAGCTGCAGAAACAATGGAACCAATCTCCTCGAAATGCGCTTCCGAATCGGGGTATTTTTTCCTCAATGCTCTTCCCACGTTTTCACCCAGCGATCGTCCCACACTCGAAACCTCCAAACTGTGTGTTAATCGATTATGTACAAACACACTCCCTGGAAGCGGAAAAACCTGCGTTTTATTTTGCAATCGCCTAAACGGCGAAGAAAAAATCAACCGGTCGTAATCGCGCTGATATTCTGTTCTGTCGTGCCGGGTGCTGTCGTGGTATTTTTCCATTCCAAACCGCTTCGACGATAATAATTGTTGCCAATTCATCATACTATTCATTCTTGCATTGCAAAGATAAAACAAAGTTTTATAAACCACATCCACAACGCCATATCAGGCATCGTAAAATACAAGATACAAAAATTAACCTCAAAACTGTGAGTTTTTCCCTAAATAGGCGTAAATTTGTAACTTATTTTTCACAAAGGATTAAATGACTGACATTATCAAGCACGAGTGCGGTATCGCCATGATCCGCTTGTTGAAACCCCTTGATTATTACTACAAAAAATATGGTTCTTGGCAATACGGTTTAGATAAATTGTATTTGCTGATGGAAAAACAGCACAACCGTGGCCAGGAAGGCGCCGGTTTAGGCGCGGTAAAATTGGAAGCGGCGCCGGGAAATGAGTTCATTTTCAGGGAGCGGGCACTGGGATCGAGCGCCATTTCCGAAATTTTCGGGAAAGTGCACGATTCATTCAAAGATTTCACGCTCAAGCAACTTCAAGACATTGAATTTGTAAAACATTCCGTTCCGTTCGCCGCCGAATTGTTCCTCGGACATTTGCGATACAGTACCACTGGAAAAAGTGGTTTAACTTACGTGCATCCACTGCTACGCCGCAACAATTGGGCATCGCGCAGTTTGGCCCTCGCCGGAAATTTCAATATGACCAACGTGGATGAAATGTTTGAGCAATTGATATCGGAAGGACAACATCCGCGCGATTATGCCGACACGTTTGTCATGCTGGAATCACTCGGGCATTATTTGGACCGCGAGGTGCAGTACCAATACGATAAAATTAAAAAAAACAATATGAACGGACAGGAAGTGAGTCACTTAATTGAGGAAAAACTCGATATTCCGTTCCTGTTGAACCGTGCAAGCAAAAAGTGGGACGGCGGTTACGCCCTCTGCGGCCTGATTGGCAGTGGCGATGCTTTCACGTTGCGCGACCCGTGGGGAATTCGTTCGGCATTTTATTATCACGATGATGAAGTGGCCGTAGTAGCCTCAGAACGCCCGGTGATACAAACGGCGTTCAATCTCACAAAAAACGATGTACATGAACTGCAGCCCGGCGAAGCCTTCATTGTAAAACGAAACGGCACCATCGCCACGACACAAATTCTGGAAAAGAAAGAAAAAATAACGCCTTGCTCATTTGAGCGGATCTATTTTTCGCGCGGCTCGGATTACGATATTTATCGCGAGCGCAAAAAACTGGGTGAGTTGCTCGTTCCCAAAATTATGGACGCTATTGACAACGATTTCGATACCACCGTTTTCTCGTTCATTCCCAACACGGCCGAAGTGGCATATTTCGGGATGTTGGAAGGGTTGGAAAAGCATTTCAATCAAAAAAAGACGGCTGAATTGTTTGAAAAACGCGAACAACTGACACCCGAAGAAGTGGAAAAAATCCTTTCCAAACGTGTGCGTTCAGAAAAAGTGGCCATAAAAGACATCAAATTGCGCACGTTTATCGCGCAGGGAAACAGCCGAAACGATTTGGCCGCGCACGTTTACGACATAACGTATGGCTCGCTGCGCCGCGGTGTGGATTCTCTGGTTATCATTGATGATAGCATCGTTCGTGGAACCACACTCAAGCAAAGCATCATCAAGATCCTCGACCGCTTAGACCCGAAAAAAATCATTATTGTATCTTCTTCGCCACAAATTCGGTATCCCGATTGTTACGGAATCGACATGAGCCGAATGAGCGAATTTATCGCTTTTAAAGCGGCAATCGCGCTTCTGAAAGAACGTGGAATGCAAAACGTGATTGATGAGGTGTATGAAAAATGTGTGGCGCAAAGCCGAAAACCAAAAGAAGAGATTGTAAACCACGTAAAAGAAATTTACGCACAGTTCACCGAAGAAGAAGTATCGGATAAAATAGCCGAGATGCTCACCGCGAAAGAGATAAAAGCGGAAGTAAAAATAGTATTCCAAACCATTGAAGATCTGCATCAAGCCTGTCCGAATAATACGGGCGACTGGTATTTTTCGGGAAATTATCCCACTCCCGGAGGGAACAGATTGGTGAATAATGCGTTTATTAATTATATAGAAGGACAAGAAAACCGGGTTTACCAATATTCACTCAATTTTTCAAAAAACGGCGAATGATAGAACGCATTATAATTTTAGAAAGTGTTGATCCTGTGGTGTTTTTTGGCATCAACAACAATAATCTTCAGTTGCTGAAAACGTTGTTCCCGAAACTGCGCATCGTGGCACGCGGAAACGTCATAAAAGTGATTGGCGAGGAAGAGGAATTGGCTGTTTTTGAAGAAAAGATACACGAGATGGAGAAACTCAGCACAGAAATAAACGTGCTGAAAGAGGAAGATATTCTGGATATCGTAAAAGGGAAAGCGCCCACCATTGTGAGCCAACAGAACCTTATCATTCACGGTATCAATGGAAAACCCATATTAGCGCGCACAGCCAACCAAAAAAAGTTGGTGGAAGCATTTGATGAAAACGATTTGCTTTTCGCTATTGGCCCTGCCGGTTCGGGAAAAACGTACACGGCAATCGCTCTCGCCGTCCGCGCGCTGAAAACCAAGCAGGTGCGAAAAATTATTTTGAGCCGTCCCGCCGTTGAGGCAGGCGAAAAATTGGGTTTTCTGCCCGGCGATATGAAAGAGAAAATCGACCCGTACCTGCAACCGCTTTACGACGCGCTCGAAGATATGATTCCGCCGCTGAAATTGAAAGAGTATATCGAAAACAAAGTTATTCAAATTGCGCCGCTGGCGTTTATGCGCGGACGAACACTGAACGACGCCGTAATTATCCTCGACGAAGCACAAAATACTACTAAACAGCAGATTAAAATGTTCCTCACCCGATTGGGACTCAACGGAAAGATGATTGTTACAGGCGACATCACGCAAATAGATTTGCCGCCCTCGCAGCAATCGGGGCTTATCCACTCGATGAAAATTTTGCGCAACGTAAAAGGCATCGCCAAAGTGGAGTTCAATAAAAAAGACATCGTTCGCCACAAACTTGTGCAGATGATTGTGGAGGCGTATGAGAAGGAGGATGCGGGGAATACGAGAAGAAAAGAAAAAGAAATTGACGAGCAGATTTTTAAAGATTAAAAAGTACTGCCTTTCAGGTAGAAAATTGTTTGGTTCGAAATGCCGTAGGTCACAGACCTACGGTTATGAAAATTCCGTCTTTCAGACGATTATGCATAGAAATTTTAGTGTCAAAGAAATAATAACCCTAAAGGGTCGATTTTTGTAATAGTAGCGGCATCTGCCTGCGAGCAAACAAACGGTTATGGACGGTTGTCTTTTAGACGATAAAATGTAAAGTTACCTCATCCAAGACTTAAAAAAATGAATTGCCTGAAAGGCAAGATTTCCATAACCGTAGACCATTGGTCTGCGGACATACAAAGCACAAGAATCCTCTGCCTGAAAGGCAGGACAATAAGGAAAACAATGAGTTACACCCGGTTATTATACCATATAGTATTCCGAACAAAAGGTGGAAAAAACACAATTCCCGAACAGCACGAAAAGGAGTTGTACGCATACATTATGGGAATAATAAACAACAAAAAATCCAAACTCTATCGGATTGGTGGAACAGAAAACCACATTCATTTGTTAGTTGATATACATCCAACTTTTGCTCTTTCCAATTTTATGAAAGAATTAAAGGAATACTCAAGCAAATGGCTGGCAAAAAATCCGAATTTTCCCAATTTTGAATCTTGGGCGGTTAGCTTTGCCGCTTTTACATATAGTTTAAGCGAGAAACAGATAATTATAAACTATATCAAAAATCAGAAAGAACATCACAAGAAAGTAACTTTCGAAGAAGAGCTTCGAGTGTTATTGATTGAAAACGGAATTGAAATTGATGAGCGGTATTTCTTGAAGGACTGAATTAAAATCCTGCCTTTCAGGCAGAGTTTATGAGGTTCTTTTACCGTAGGTCACAGACCCACGGTTATGAAAGTTTCGTCTTTCAGACGAGGAAATGTAAAGATATCTTATTGAGAATTTTTAAAATAAAGAGCCGCTCGAAAGACAAGAAAATATAACTAAGCTTATTGCTCAAATTTTAAAAGGAGGGATTGCCTGAAAGGCAAGATTTTCATAACCGCAGTGCCAACGGCCTGCGGATGCGAAAGTACAAGGAACACTGCCTGAAAGGCAGGACAAACACAAAAGCAAACCAAAAAATTCAAAAAATATGAACACCCTAACAAAAACCAACTATAACTTTCCGGGGCAAACCCAGGTTTACCACGGAAAAGTTCGCGATGTGTACAGTATCGGAGACGACACATTAGTAATGATTGCCACCGATCGCATATCGGCATTCGACGTAATTCTTCCCGAAGGAATTCCTTACAAAGGGCAGGTACTCAATCAGATTGCAGCCAAGTTTTTGGACGCCACCGCCGACATTGTTCCCAATTGGAAAGAGGCGTCTCCCGACCCGATGGTAACCGTTGGCAAACGCTGCGAACCGTTTAAAGTGGAAATGGTTATCCGCGGATACATCACCGGAAGCGCGTGGCGCGAATACAAAAAAGGTGTTCGTACGCTGTGCGGACTTCCCTTGCCTGACGGAATGAGAGAAAATCAAAAATTTGATTCGCCGCTCATCACGCCCACCACAAAAGCCGACGAAGGACACGACGAAAACATCTCGCGCGAAGAGATTATCGCCCAAGGCTTGGTGTCGAAAGAAGATTACGAACAGTTGGAGAAATACACCTACGCACTTTTCCAACGCGGCACGGAAATGGCTGCCGAAAAAGGATTGATTTTGGTGGACACCAAATATGAATTCGGAAAGAAGGACGGAAAAATTTATCTTATTGACGAAATTCACACACCCGATTCATCGCGTTATTTCTACAGTGAAGGCTACGAAGAGCGTTTCCAGAAAGGCGAAGAGCAAAAACAACTCTCTAAAGAGTTTGTCCGCAAATGGTTGATGGATAACGGATTTCAAGGACAGGCAGGGCAACAAGTTCCCGAAATGACCGAAGCGTATTGCAACAGCGTATCCGAAAGATACATCGAGCTGTACGAGAAAATTGTGGGCGAGAAATTCGTGAAAGCCGACGCAAAAGATTTGGAAGCGCGGATTGAGAAAAGTGTAAGAGAATATTTGAACTCTTGATGCAGTTCAATTACCACGCCTTTTAAGGCGTGGAGTTGAAAACTCATAAACGCAGGCTTTAGCCAAAATTTATTATTAAATTTGTGCTAAAGCACATCCATAGGCATAAATTATTCCACGCCTTAAAAGGCGTGGCAATTAAAGACTAAATGGCAAAACAAAAAATTGAAACTGTTAGGCATTTAATTTACTATTCATATTCAAACTTGGCTATGGCTCATTCCGCCGTTGACAAAAAACAAGAAAAATATGAGATGTTGAATTATATGATTAGAGCCAAATTATTCAAGGGCTTAAAAAGTGGCACAATCAATATGCGTTCAATTTTTGACGACGAAAAGATAAAACTACAAACAGGACGTGTTTGCAACTATTGTGGTTCAAATAACAAATTATCTTTAGATCACATTTTTCCACAAAAATATGGAGGAAAAGACGATGCCGAGAATTTAATTTTTGCTTGTAGAACCTGCAATAGTTCAAAAGGTAAGAAAGATTTAATGGAATGGATGACTGGTAAAGGACAGTTTCTACCTTTAATGATTATTAGGCGATATTTAAAATTGACTTTTAATTATTGTGAGGAAAATGAACTCCTCGATAAAAGAATAGAGGACTTATCCGAAATGGAATTACCATTTAGAATTGACTTGTTGCCCATAAATTTTCCCAATCCTCCTGAATTAATATTAAGTGTTAGTGAAAAGGAATTTATTCAATAATTTACTCTCATATTTAAAAAGTAAAAACTATAACTCTCAAAAATGACCTACAAAGTAGAAAAAATAAACCCGTACGAAACGGAAGAATCTAAAAAAGAGCAGGTAACCCGAATGTTCGATCAAATTGCGCCCAAATACGACGCGCTTAACGGACTGCTCTCACTCGGAATTGACAATTATTGGCGTCGTGAATCCGTGCTGGCGCTCAAACCGTACGCGCCGCAAACCATCCTCGACGTTGCCACCGGAACAGGCGATTTCGCCATTTTATCGGAAAAATTGCTAAAACCCAAACGCATTGTCGGCATTGATGTTTCCGAAGGAATGATGAATGTGGGCAGAGACAAAGTCCGCAAAAGAGGATTACAAAACATCATTACGTTCGACAAACAAGATTGCTCGTCGCTTTCGTTTGGCGACAATACGTTTGACGCTGTTACTGCATCATTCGGCGTGCGAAATTTCGAAGATATCGACAAAAGTTTCCAGGAAGTTTTGCGAGTGCTCAAACCCGGCGGTGTCTTTCTATTTATCGAACTCACCACGCCCGAAACTTCACCGATGAAAGATCTTTATGCGCTCTACACCAAGCACATAATGCCAAGACTTTCCAATACAATGGCAACCGAACAGCGAGCGTATGAATACTTGCCCGAATCCATCGCCGCGTTTCCGCAAGGCAGAGAAATGATGCTTATTCTCAAGAAAAACGGATTTACCAATATCCGCCTACGGCGATTAACCCTCGGAATTACAACAATGTATATTGCCGAAGCCCCCTCCGACTCTCAAAAAGAAAAAGAGACAAAGCTGAAAAAATAAAATATGAATATCCGCATAAATGCCTAATTCAATTTTGAACCACAACTTGTCCGCTCACCAGCGGATAGATACATAGTTTTTTTAGATAAATAACAGAAAAACAGCAGCAATAGCAGCTTTGCTGCTATGTGTAAAACAAAGTTTTCTATGTATAAACTTATTATCGTTTTTGTTCTTTCTACAAACTATATTTTTTATGTATCTATGTGGTTTTGAAAAACATATATTCTTTATTTTATGACCAAAAAAAATAACAATATCACTTCCACAAATCCCCCTTTTGGGGGGACTGAAGGGGGTATCACCTACGGTTTAATCGGTTTTCCACTAAAACACTCCTTTTCATCGAAGTATTTCACCGAAAAGTTCGAAAAAGAGGGCATCAACGCCGAATACCTGAATTTCGAAATCGAAGATATTTTGCAAATCCGCGAAGTTATTCTTTTTAATCAACGGCTTCGCGGATTAAATGTAACTATTCCCTACAAAGAGCAAGTTATTCCGTTTCTGCAAGAAATTTCACCCAAGGCAAGAGAAATTGGCGCGGTTAACGTGATCAAAATCGATAGATTGCCCAACGATATGTACAACTATCGGCTCACGGGATACAACACCGATTATATCGGTTTTAAAAAATCCATCGAGCCGCTTATTCGTCCCGAAATTCACAAAAAAGCATTGGTTTTAGGAACCGGTGGTGCATCAAAAGCCGTTACACATGCACTTGCAGATTTGGGTATCGAATGGAAATACGTTTCGCGAACTTTGGGAGGAACCCGATTTACTTACGCTGACCTAACCCAAGAAATTATCGACGAATACAAAATCATCATCAACGCTTCGCCCGTTGGCACTTTCCCCAAAACGGACGAATGTCCTGATATTCCCTATCAATTTCTCTCTCAACATCATCTGCTTTACGATTTGGTGTATAATCCGGCAGAAACACTTTTTCTGAAAAAAGGGAAGTCGCAAGGCGCAACCATAAAAAACGGAGCCGAAATGCTGCAACTGCAAGCCGAAGCGGCGTGGGAAATTTGGGCGGAAAAATAAAATGGAGCCCAGTTTTTTCTGCTTAATCAAGAAACGGCATAAGTAAACACAGAAAAATCTCGCCCCTTGAAAATAACTTTCGAGGGGCGAGATACAAGTAAAGCGTATTTATATATAGGATTGTGTTAGTGTAAGTTTGTTTGCTTTGAGGATATTATAACAATTCTTCTGCTTCTTCCTGATTTACTTCTTCCACAGGCTCATTGAAAAGAGTTTGCACACCTTCGTTATCGAAATAAATTTCTTGAACCGATTCGTCCTCTTTATTGGTAGCCTTTACTTTTGTCAACTCTTTTTCGGCGTTATAACCGATGTAGTTTATTGTATGCGTTTCGGCTAAAGCGTTAACAACTGCTTGAACTTTTTCGTTTAAATCTTCGATTGTTGTTTCAACAAATCCGTCATCTTGGTTTACTGAAAAGAAACCTTCAACAGAGGGCGTTTCTTCTTCGTTATACATTACTTCTTCTTCCACCGCTTCTTCTTTGGCGGGTTCATCTAAATTCACTTCATTTCCTTCAACATCAAAATAGAACACTTTCTGAGTTTGATCTTCTTTGTTTGTAGCTTCCACTTTTGCCAATTGTTTTTCGGCGTTGAATTTTAGCGCGTTCAAGTCATATTCGTTAATAAGGCCTCTCACCGCGTTTTGAACTGCTTCGTTCAAGTCTTCAAATTTAATATCTACAAATCCGTCGTCTTCAAATGCAATTTCAATGCTTGGTTGCGGATTCATCATATTTGTCGCCTGCATGTTTGCTGTGGAAATACCTGCTATAAGAGCAAGTGATAAAATAACTTTTTTCATAATAATTCAGTTTAAATTTTTAAATAAAAATTTGTTTGTTTCTTTTTTAAAAGCGTTTTCTTTTTCGTTTTCATTTTTTTACAGATAAACGCTCACTTAACTATACACAAAATTCGCGCCACAACTTCAGACACACAACACAACACCCTGATTATATATAATTTACACGCAAAACACGCCCGTGCCAAAAATAAATTAAGTGTGGAAAAACCTGTGGAAGTGGGGATATTTTCCACACTTTTTCCACAAACCGCATCCGGTTTAAATAGTAATTTGCCCACAAAAAAAGTAACTACACGATAAGTTTTGGGGAGTATGTAGTAGGCAGAGAAAAAATATTGCGTACTTTTGGATAAAGACTGCGCAAGAGGTATGGAACAAAACAATTCTTTTGAACGCCGAGTAGCCATAAAAATAGGTTTGCTATTTCTCATTGTCATTTTATATGTGGTGGGAATATTTATTTATTCCAATAAATTAAAGCGTACCATCGACTCTCAGAAAGAAGAAATTGCCGCCTCTGACGCGGTTTTATCGCAAAGCAACCGGTTAATTCTCTCGGTTCAGGAAGCGCAAGACGCACTCAATGCTTATTTGGTTAATCCTCAAAGAAAACTTCGCCACAAATATGACTCTATTTTTACCGATATTTCGAGACAAATAATTGATATAAAACAACTTCCCTCACCCAAAGAACAAGACATCTATTTAGAAAACGTGGATTCTTTATTGGAAGAAAAAAATAAGATTGTTGACCTGCTCATTGTGCAACTTCGTTCTAAGAGCCCTTTGCAAGACCTCGACAAAAAGATGGAAACGTGGCAAGAATATCCCCAAGATTCTGTGGTGGTTACAACCAAGCAAGACACCATGGTGGTGGTGAGAGACAATAAGAACTTTTGGTCGCGATTAAGAAATTTAGTGAACCCGAAACAGGTGCCCGACACGCTGGTGAGCATCGCGACAGTGGAACAGGAAACACATCGAATTGCAAGAAGCGATACCACCATATACGCCGATATTAGGAATATTACCCAAGAGGCATCTAAGAGCTATTCTTCTCAAATAGCCGGAATTGAAAAGCAAGTGCGCGAACTTATCCTTGCCGAACAAAGCATTTCGCTGCAAATTTCTCAGCTATTGACGAAATTTTACAAAGAAACAAATCAAATTACACAGCAAAGAATGCACGATAGCGAAGTGCTTACACGCAGAATTTTCATGTTTGCCGTGGGGGTTGGGGCAATTTCACTCGGGTTAATCATAATTATTATACTGCTTATTATAAGCGATTTAAACAAAGGAAAAAAAGCTCGCAAAGATTTAGCAAAAGAGAAACAACTTACGGAATCGTTAATGGAAAGCCGCCACAAGTTGCTGCTATCGGTTTCGCACGACATAAAAACACCGCTCACCTCCATAATGGGATATATGGATATGTGGGCGGCAGAGGCCAAGGTGGAAAACAAAAAGCGACAAATTCAATCGGCTCAAAGTTCCGGAATGCATATTTTGAGTATGCTCACCAATCTGTTAGAGTTTTCTCGCTTGGAACGAAACACGGCTACCCTTCACAGCGAACCTTTTGATTTGGTGAAGTTGATGAATGAGATTATTGCTATGTTTGAGCCTCTTACCGAAGAGAAAAATCTGGAAATAACGTTTCAAAATCACACTGAAAATCCTTTTTTCGTAAAGTCAGATCACACCGCTATTAAACAAATATTGATAAATGTAGTTTCCAACGCCGTAAAATACACCTCGCGCGGACGAATAGAAGTGACGTTAGATTTCAACAAACACACGATTATCACGGTTTCTGACACCGGCGTCGGTATGAACGAAAGCGAGATTGAAGAAGTGTACAAACCCTTTTCACGCTTGAAAAACACGTTGAATGCCGAAGGAAGTGGCTTTGGAATGTACGTAACAAAAGGGTTGATAGAAGCGCTGCAAGGCGAGATACACATTAAATCTGAGAAGGATAAAGGCACTCAGGTAACCCTAATTTTGCCCACTCATCCTACCCAAGAGGGTGTAGCAGACAACACAAGCGAAAAACTATCGGTTTCGAAAAAAGTATTGCTTTTTGAAGACGATATTCCACTGGGAAATATGATAAAAGAATTTCTCATTAAAAACGAACACAAGGTGAAAGTTTGCAGCGATAGCCGCGATGTGGACGGGTTTATCAACCATTTATCACAGTTCGATATTGTTTTCACCGATATGCAAATGCTGCACATTACCGGACACGATATTTTGGCAAAAATCCGCAAGGTTAATCCCGAAATTCCGGTATGGCTTTTAACGGCACACGGTGATTACAGCAGGGAGAAGGCGATATCGGAGGAGTTCAGTGGTTTTATTAAAAAACCCATCGATATGCGTAAGTTTGTTGATGTTCTAAGTTGTGAAACCGCAAATCATGTTGTACAAGGAAAGTCCTCATTAAGCGAGAAGTTTCCCGAACTCACCGCCATGTTCGGCAATGACACGGTGGCCATCAAGGAAATTCTAAAGGAGTTTGTCGTCGCTTCGCGAGAGAATATGCGGTTGCTGACTAACGCGATAAATACCAACAATTTTGTGGAAGCACAGGAAATATGTCATCGTATTTTTCCATTCTTATGCCAAATAGGCGCGCAAGATTTGTGCGACACATTGCGAAAAATGGATTCGCTTCGGGGACAAAACGAAACATCCTACCCCACTTGGAGAGAAGATTTGCAGGCAACCATCCAACATATTCAGAAATTTACCGATGATATAGAAAAACAAAGCTCCCAGCCTGATTAATATCGGATTACAAACCGTATTTCCCGATTTTATTGTACAGCGTTTTTCTGTCTATACCTAACAAAATAGCCGCTTTTGATTTGTTGCCACCGGTTTTTTCCAACGCTTGCAATATGCGTTCTTTCTCTTCTTCCGAAGAAAAAGTCAAAGAAACATCCGTCTCTTTAACCGTTTTAATCGGCTCTACCGTTTTCTCCGATAAAAAAGGCAAACTTTCCAATGTAATGGTGTCGCCAGCGGAAAAAAGCGCCGCACGGCGAATTACGTTGCGCAACTCCCGTAGGTTTCCGGGCCAAGAGTAGTTTTGCAAACGTGAAAGCACGTTGGGCGATATGAATTTCACTTCTTTGTCGAGTTCGGCATTCGCTTCCACCACAAAATGTTCCGCATACAGCGGAATATCGTCTTTGCATTCGCGCAAAGGCGGTACCTCAATCTTGAACTCGTTGAGACGATGATAAAGGTCTTCTCTAAAGCTGCCCTCAACAATGGCTTTCTCCAAGTTTTCATTGGTTGCAGCTACAATGCGCACATCCACATCCACATCGTTCGCCACACCCACCGGGCGAATTTTCTTCTCTTGCAGTGCCCTGAGCATCTGCATTTGAACACCGTAAGGGAGATTTCCCACTTCATCTAAAAACAACGTTCCGCCATTGGCTTCCACAAAAAATCCGGTTTTGTCTTCAATGGCCGAAGTGAACGATCCTTTTTTGTGCCCGAAAAGTTCGCTGGGTGCCAATTCGGGAGACAAGCCACCGCAATCTACCGCCACAAAAGGCCCATCGGCACGTGAACTTTTTTCGTGAATCAAACGCGCTACGTGCTCCTTGCCCGTGCCGCTTTCGCCAATCACCATCACCCCCATTTGGGTAGGAGCCACGGTATCAACAAACGAATACATACGTCGGCTGAGCGTGCTTTGGCCCATAACAGTAACCCGTTTATAGGATTCTTTTTTCGGCTTTTTCTCTTGTTTTTTCTGAGGTATTTTTTCGGTTTTCTTATCTTGAAGAGCCGCTTCTATTTTTTGAGAGAGAATGGAAGGATTAATGGGTTTTTCCAAAAAATCGAATGCCCCAAGCTTGATAGCCGAAACAGCCGTTTGCACTTCGCCGTATCCGGTCATAATGATAACGGGAATAAGCTGTTGGCGCTCCACCAGCCAAGTTAGAAGCATAATGCCGTCGCCATCGGGCAAACGCAAATCCGATAGAACCAAATCGTACGTGGCGTTCGAGAGAGCTTCTTGAGCAGAAACCATTCCTGAACACCATTTTGCAGAAAACCCGTTTTTCTCGAACCACTTTTGAAGCATGGTGCCAAAAGAAGTATCGTCTTCAACAATTAATATTTTTCCGTTCACTTGTGACATAAATTAACGTTGTAAAGGTATGTTTTTTCTTCTTGATTGTGTACATTATTTGACTCCTCTTTAGCAATCCTTACGTTTGAAAGAATGGGATTAAGTTTTTTTAGACAAGTGGATTTTAAATCCCTCGAAATTGAGTATATTTGAAGTCGAAAAAAAAATTTTTATGACTATTTCCTTTGAAAACGAGAAAAAACAACGATTAAGTAAACTGCAACACGCCATTGCAAACGTACACGCCGATGCTTGCATTATTTCCACACCGGTGAATTTGTTTTATTTGTGCGGTTTTATTTGCGATGGTTATTTATTCGTTGAGCCTGATAATGAGCCTATTTTATTTATAAGACGTCCGAGCGGAATAGAGGGTGAAAACGTTATCTATGTGCGTAAGCCAGAGCAAATTCCAGATTTTCTTCGTGAACGAAACATTCGTTTGCCTAAAAAACTGCTGATAGAAAACGATGTCCTCTCTCATTCAACAGCTCTCCGTTTGCAGGCAGCTATGCACATGCCGGAGTTGATGAACGTATCAATGGAAATGCGCCGCATCCGCAGCGTGAAATCGGAATACGAGTTGGCGCGAACGCGCGAATGCGCCGCCATTCATGGAGAAGTTTATTCGCAAATCCCCAAATTGTACCGCTCGGGAATGACCGATATTGAGTTACAAATAGAAATTGAACACCTGATGCGGCAAAAAGGCTCGATTGGCATTTTTCGCGCGTTTGGCGAAAACATGGAAATTTTTATGGGCAGCATCCTTGCCGGCGACAATGCCCAAGCCGGTTCGCCATACGATTTCGCGCTGGGTGGTGCGGGGTTATCGGAGTTTTTGCCCATCGGCGCTGCGGGGCAGCCGCTTAAACCCGGCACCACGGTGATGGTGGATATGGCCGGGAACTTTGGCCCTTGGATGAGCGATATGTCACGCACATTCGCCATCGGAACTGTTCCCGAAATAGCGCACAAAGCGCATCGGGCTTCCATTGATATGCACAACGCCATCACTACCACGGCCAAACTCGGAACCGCGTGTTCCCAACTTTACCTGTTAGCGGAGGAAATGGCTCAAGAAGCCGGATTGGGCGATTATTTTATGGGCACCA
Source organism: Bacteroidota bacterium (assembly GCA_023388315.1). GTDB lineage: Bacteria > Bacteroidota > Bacteroidia > Bacteroidales > Dysgonomonadaceae > JAEWGM01. Next base: position 101,009 of record JAEWGM010000006.1, read on the forward strand.
CGCAGCAAGCCAAGTTTATCGGGCATGGCGTGGGGCTTGAAATAAATGAGCCGCCGGTGTTGACGCCGCGTTCAAAAGAGGTTTTAGAACGCGGAATGGTGATTGCCGTGGAGCCAAAATTTGTGCTTCCCGGAATTGGCCCCGCGGGAATTGAAAACACCTACATTGTGAATGAAAACGGGCTGGAGAAAATTACCCATTGCGAAGAAAAATTGATAACTTTGTGAAAACTCAAAAATAACGGTGTCAGAACAAAGAAACTCATACATCATTCCCTTGTTTATCATTGTATTTGGCTCGCTACTGTTTATGACAGGGCTAAGCCGCGTGCATTTGTTTGATTGGGACGAAATTAATTTCGCCGAGTCGGCGCGTGAAATGCTTATCACGGGCGATTACTTAAACGTACAAGTCAATTTTGAAACGTTTTGGGAAAAACCGCCTTTTTTTATCTGGTTGCAAGCCTTATCGATGAAGGCCTTCGGTGTGAACGAGTTTGCCGCGCGTTTCCCAAATGCCGTTGCCGGAATAGTAACGCTGTTGGTGTTGTTTTTCATTGGCAAAAGGCTGAAAGACGAAGCGTTTGGCCTTTTATGGGCTTTGCTTTATGCCGGATCTTTCTTGCCGTTTTTCTATTTTAAATCGGGTATTATCGACCCGTGGTTTAACCTGTTTATTTTTCTCGCCATCTACTTTTTTGTTGAATACACGGCACCCGAAAACCGGCGCAGCCTGCATTTGCAAGTTGTGCTCTCGGCTTTGTTTGCCGGTTTGGCAACGCTTACAAAAGGACCCGTGGGATTTTTAATTTTCGGGTTGTGCTTTCTTGTTTTCTTAGCGTTCAACCGCTTCAAACTCCCCGCTTTCAAATGGAGCCACGTAGCCGCGTTTATGGGTGTTTTCGCCATCGTGGGCGGATTGTGGTTTATTTTGCAGATTTTAAACGGAAATTTATCCATCATTCAAGACTTCATCGTTTACCAAATACGCCTGTTTCAAACGCAAGACGCGGGACACGGCGGTTTCCCGATGTATCATTTCGTGATTTTGTTCTTTGGCGTTTTTCCGGCATCGATATTTGCTTTGCCCACTTTCAGAAAAAGAATTTTAAAGAAGGAGAGCAATCCCGCCATGGCGCACATGTTCCGATGGATGATGATTACGTTGTGGGTGGTGTTGATACTTTTCACCATTGTGCGCACAAAAATTGTGCATTATTCTTCGATGGCTTATTTTCCCATAACATTTTTGGGTGGGTGGTACATTGCAAAATGGATGGACAACAAAGTACGTCCCGGAAAACTGATCACCATCCCGATGCTTATTATTTCCGTTTTATTGGGATTGGTTGTCTCGGCCATACCGTTTATCGATTCGTTTAAACACAAACTCATTCCCTATATCGGCGATGAGTTCGCGGTAAAAAATTTGGAAGCCACATCGCATTGGTTCGGTTTTGAGTGGATTATCGGGCTTATTCTCATAACGTCCGTTATCTTCTTTATCATCTTGAAAAAGAAAAATCCTTCGGCAGCCATCACTTTTTTGCTAACGGGTTGCCTCATTTTTATTTATTTAGGGATGTATTTCATCACCCCTCAAGTAGAAAAATACAGCCAAAACGCGGCCATTGAATTCTACAAGAGCAAACGTGGCGAGGAATGCTATATTTATCCCATTCACAAAAGTTACGCGCATTATTTCTACAGCGAACGCCAACCCCAAAACAACAATGCCGATAAAGAATTTTTACAGCGTGGTAAGATAGATAAACCGGCATATTTTGTGTTGAGATCGCAACATACCGAAGAAGAGGATTTTTTGAAGGAAACCCTTAATGCGGAAAGATTATATGAGAAAAACGGGTTTATTTTTTATGTCCGTCTACCGATGTAAAACGACATTTAATAGATATTCAGTTGATATTCAGTCGCGGCGTTGAATAATTTGCCCCTAGGGCGAATAGCAATAAAGTAAAAAGTATGATTAACGGAAAAAAGATAATAGTGGTAATGCCCGCATACAACGCGGAAAAAACGTTGGAGCAAACCTATAGCGAAATTCCTTTCGATGTGGTGGACGAAGTGATTCTCACCGATGATTTCAGTAAAGACAACACGGTGGAAAAAGCGCGCGAACTGGGCATTAAAGAAGTTATTCGCCACCAGAGAAACAGAGGGTACGGCGGGAACCAAAAATCGTGTTACAATCGCGCGCTGGAGTTGGGTGCCGATATTGTGATTATGGTGCATCCCGATTATCAATACACGCCCAAACTCATTCATTCTATGGCGTATATGATTGCCAATGATGTATATCCTGTGGCGCTTGCATCGCGTATTCTGGGAAAGGGCGCGCTCAAAGGCGGCATGCCGATGGTGAAATATATTGCCAACCGTTTTCTCACGCTTTTTGAGAACATCATGCTCAACCAAAAATTGTCTGAATACCACACCGGTTACCGCGCTTTTTCTGCAGAAGTGCTTCGCGCCATCAACTACAACAACAACTCCGATGATTTTATTTTCGATAACGAAATGCTGGCACAAATTTTCTATGCCGGTTATGAAATCGGTGAAATGACGTGCCCCACGAAATATTTCGACGACGCATCGTCCATTAACCTCAAACGCAGCGCCATATACGGCTTGGGCGTTCTGGGCGTTTCCATAAAATACCGGTTAAGCAAATGGGGATTGGTAAAATCTCGACTCTTCTAACTTCTATTTTCTAATTTCTATTTGTTATGCCTTGTGGTAGCAATCGGGTCAAGAAATAATTTCTTTGCCATCCGTTCATCGTGGCCGTAAATGTCTTCGCGGAAATTTATCCCTTCAGCGCCTCGCACCCAAGCCGTGAAATAGGTAAGCATAACGGGTATCGATTTCTTTAGTTTCACCGGTTTTTCGTTTCGTGACGTCATTGCCTCTCGAATGGAATCCGTGTCCCAATTCACCGTATCATTCAGTAAGTATTCAGCCAACTTTGCCGGTTCTTTCAGCCGCACGCAACCGTGGCTGTATGTTCGTTTATCGGTGTTGAAAAGCGATTTAGCCGGCGAATCGTGAAAATAAATATTGTGGCTGTTGGGAAACATAAATTTCACTCCACCCAACGAATTGGATGGGCCCGGCCTTTGACGGATGGTGGGAATGGCACCGCCACTCACAATTTCCATATTGTTTCGCGCAAGGTAATTGCTGTTGCGTTTCATCGCGGGAAGAATTTCGTTTTTTACAATACTGCGCGGGATGTTCCAATACGGACTGAAAACAATGGTATTGAGGTTGCCCGTAAAAATGGTAGTGCTGCTGGCTTCTTTGCCCACCACCACATCCATATCCCACGCCGGTTTGCCTTTTTCGTACACAAAAAGCTTGAATTCGGGAATATTCACCATAATGGAGCGCGCCGTATCGCTGGTTTGCGTGGGAATCCACCGCATGCGCTCCATATTCACGAGAATCTGCTGCAACCGCTCGTCTATGGAGATGTTTAAATCTTGAATGAACGCCTTGGTGATTACGGCATCGGGGCTATAACCATATTCCGCTTTCACTTGTCGTAAAGTTCGGTATAGAGTAGAATCGTAAACATTGGTAAAAGCGCTGTCTTCACCTGCCAAAAAACCTTCCCGTTTGAGGCGCAGCTTCAGTTGCCTTATTTCGTCGCCTTCGTATCCCAATGCGAGGTCTTTAGTGTAAGCAATGGAATCCCACCCACCGTTATCGCGGATGCCTTTGTATTTTTGAAGCATCTCACGCAAGCGTATGTATTGCGTGTTCACCGGGGCGTTTTCGTTGGCGAACCGTCCTTTGCGAGCGATAGCCGAGTCGAGCGTGGCTTCCAGTGTCATTCGTTTTCGGGGTACCGACCACTCCACCGATCTCATATCGAAATCCATATCGTTTTTGTATTCATTTTCGGCATACGCGTATAGGTAACGGGTAAGATCGAGTTCCATTTTCCGATAAAGCGAATCGGATGCCGATATGTGCAACGAATCTTCCTGAAACAACCGGTTCATCTTATCGCTGAAAGCTTTGTTATACACTGTGGAGTCTTTGGAGTAATTATGATAATTCATCAGCATATTCCAAAAAGAGTGGGTTTGTTCTGCCAAGCCATTGCTCGAAAACCAAGCATATTGAAAGTTGCGGCTGTTGTAAAAACTGGTAATGCGGTTTTTCATCACATCGGTGAGGGTGCTGTCTTCGGTCAGATAGGAGCGCACATATAAACTGTCTAAAAACAGGTTATTGTATGAGTTGGTCGTATCAATGGTTACATCCACTTTGGTGATAGGCTTTTCCTCCCTAGCTGATTGGGTTTGTTTTTTATCAAAAAATTGACAAGCGGTAAGCCAAAGCAATAATATGCCAAAGCAAGCAATAACAGGTGTTTTTTGTTTCATAGTTGACAGCATTTATATGTTTACTAACAAGTTTGCCAATAAACACCTCAAGAGCGATAAATGTTTTTAAAAAACGTCGATTGGTGGATATGAGGTATTGGTTGCGGATACTGTCAACCGCAAACTCTAAACAAACCACACGTTTTGCTAAAATGAACAATTGAGATTGGCTACTTGTTTAAATTTGCAGTAATTTGAAGCAAAAGCCCTTGTTTCAATGAAGACTGATATTCACCAAATCAAGTAATACGTAAAGCAATACGTAACCCGTATTGTAATTTATTCACTACTAAACAACAATGACGAAAAATGAAAACAAAAATTAAAAATCACAGCACATTGTTAGGCGTATTTATCGCCGTAGCGCTTTTATTTATCTCTTGTTCCAAAGACGATATTGATAATGGAAACGACACTGGCATTAAGTGGAAACTACCCACCGTAACAGAAAAAGGCATAACCGTACGAGCCACCAGCGTAGATTATGTAAAGGGCGATGATCTGGCAGAGATAAAAATAGAGGTAAAAAAAGTGGACGCTACCATCGACAAGAATTTAGATGTTGTCGGTTATGTGAAAACTAAAAGCGGCGACACTTATACAGGCAAAAGTATAGTAGAGTATAATAAGTTAATGGATACCGGAAATTACGCTGATGAAATATATATAGGTGTTCCCGAAGACAGAGAATTGGATCCAAATTCACTGACATTTAAAGTAGTAAACTATTAAGTATACCCTATTCTCTTAATGGATAAACCCACAAAAAGCTTTCGAAAAATATCGGAAGCTTTTTTTTCGGTGTTTTGGCGATAAACCCAAATTGCACTGCGGTGCCGTTAAAAAGTTCCGGAAAAAGTCTTTTTTGACGTACCCTCCTAGAGACGCAATGCTTGCGTCTCAGTTTTTATCATTCAGGCAAAATAAATTGAGACGCAAGCATTGCGTCTCTACTAAAATCCAACAAAAGATCCCTCAATATTTCTATCGAAGAGGGCTTTCGGGATAATTTCGCTTGTTCGCGGTTACCGATTGGAGGTTTTTGTCTGTTTTTGCTGCCCTAAGCGTTGAGGTTATATGCCGCAAAGCCCCGCCGTGCGCGGCAAGGCGACTAAATCCCCACAAAAAAAGCCCCCGATATTTCTATCGAGGGCTTTCGTGTATAAAGATTGGCGGTTACCTACTCTCCCACGTTGTGTGCAGTACCATCGGCGCCATTGGGCTTAACTTCTCTGTTCGGAATGGGAAGA
>JAEWGM010000014.1 GCA_023388315.1 Bacteroidota bacterium
CTAACGAAATGCGCGTAAATTTGCAACGCTTTGGATACTTTTCTGTCGCGAACGGGCTTAAAAGCGTCTTTTCCTTTGGATAGTTCTTTTTCTCTTCGTTCCGATAGTTCTTTATCGGATATTTTTAGGTTGATGCTTCGGTTGGGAATATCAATTTCGATGATATCGCCAGTTTGCACCAACCCGATGGCGCCGCCGGCAGCCGCTTCGGGTGAAATGTGCCCGATGGACAGTCCCGATGTTCCGCCTGAGAAACGCCCGTCGGTAATCAAGGCGCACTCTTTGCCCAAATGCCTGGCTTTTATGTAGGATGTGGGATAAAGCATTTCCTGCATTCCCGGGCCGCCTTTGGGGCCTTCGTACACGATAACCACTACGTCACCCGCTTCCACTTCGGCGTTCAAGATGCCGTTGCACGCATCATCCTGCGAATGAAAGACCTTTGCTTTTCCGCTAAACTTCCAAATGCTTTCGTCCACTCCGGCAGTTTTCACCACGCATCCGTCTTTGGCAATATTGCCTTTGAGAATGGCCAAGCCGCCATCTTTGGTATATGCGTTTTCCACACTGCGGATGCAGCCTTCGGCACGATCGGTATCGAGCTCTTTGTACTGCGCGTTTTGCGAACCCATCACAATGTTTCGCCTGTTTCCGGGTGCGGAAGAATATATCTTCACTGCTTCCGATGACGGATCTTCTACCGTAACATCATACTTTTCAATGGCTTCCGCCAACGTCAACCCATCCACCCGATGCACCGATGTATCTACCAATCCGCCTTTTGCCAATTCGTTCATAATGCCCATAATACCGCCTGCTCGGTTCACATCCTGAATGTGGTATTTTTTGGTGTTGGGCGCCACTTTGCATACGCAAGGAACGCGGCGCGAAAGCGCGTCAATGTCGTCCATCGTGAAATCTACTTCGCCTTCGCGTGCCATGGCCAACAAGTGCAAAATGGTGTTGGTGGAGCCGCCCATGGCAATATCCAACGACATGGCGTTGAGAAACGCCGTGCGCGTGGCAATGTTTCTTGGTAACACGGTTTCGTCGTCATCAAAGTAATATCGGTGCGCGTTTTCCACAATTTGTTTGGCCGCTTTCACAAACAACGATTTGCGGTTGGCGTGCGTGGCCACAATGGTTCCGTTTCCGGGCAACGCCAAGCCGATGGCTTCGTTGAGACAGTTCATGGAATTGGCGGTAAACATACCCGAGCAAGAACCACACGTGGGGCACGCCAACTCCTCGAGTTGAGCAATGCGTTCATCGGAAACGGTTTCGTCGGCCGACTCAATCATCGCGTCCACCAAATCCACTTGCTCATCACCAATTTTCCCGGCTTCCATGGGCCCGCCCGACACAAAAATGGCTGGAATATTCAACCGCATGGCAGCCATCAGCATTCCGGGCGTTATTTTGTCGCAGTTGCTGATGCACACCATAGCATCGGCTTTGTGGGCGTTAATCATATACTCTACGCTGTCGGCGATTAAGTCGCGCGATGGCAGCGAGTAGAGCATACCGTCGTGTCCCATCGCAATGCCATCGTCCACGGCAATGGTGTTGAACTCCGCCGCGAAGCAGCCGAGTTTTTCGATTTCGGCTTTCACCATTTGCCCAATTTCGTGCAAGTGCGTGTGCCCGGGAACAAACTGGGTGAACGAGTTCACCACCGCTACAATGGGTTTTCCCATTTGTTCGCGCGTCATTCCGTTGGCACGCCACAAGGCGCGGGCACCGGCCATGAGGCGGCCGCCGGTGGAGGTGTAGCTCCTGAGATGTTTATTGTTGTTCATTTTCTTTTAATTTAAATCACTATATGATAGGGCCTGCGGCCGATAGCGCTTCGCTGATAACCTTCGGCGATAGACGCTTCGCGTGATAGAGCCTTCGGCTGATAATGTTGCGCGATAGATTCACTTCGTGAATGATAGGTTTCGATTTCATCGAAACGATAGACTCGCTTTCGCTCGTGATATCACGCGAAGTGGCTATCATTAATATGTTGGGTGATCCAGTCCCCCACCTCGCTTGTGGTGTATGCTTTTGCGCCATCGGCAATGTCTTCTGTCACCATGCCGGCCTCGAGGCTCGCGTTTACGGCATCGCGTATGAGTTTTCCTTCTTCCGTCAAGTTGAACGCGTATTCAAACATCAGCGCGGCAGACAAAATCATCGCCACCGGATTGGCAATATTTTTGCCGGCAGCTTGCGGATACGAACCGTGAATGGGCTCAAACAACGATGTGTGCACGCCCATAGATGCCGAAGGCAACATTCCCAATGAACCTGTTATAACGGATGCTTCATCGGTGAGGATGTCTCCAAAAAGGTTTTCGGTGACCAGCACGTCAAAGCTTTTGGGCCATTGAATAATGCGCATAGCGGCATTGTCAACGAACATATAATCGGTTTCAATATGGGGATATTGCGGCGCTATTTCTTGCGCAATTTGGCGCCACAAGCGCGAGGTGGCGATGACGTTGGCTTTGTCCACCACGGTGAGTTTTTTGCGGCGTTGTCCGGCAAACTTGTAAGCTAAGTGCAAGATGCGTTCAATTTCTTCGCGCGTGTAAACGCACGTATCGTAAGCGGTGTTGCCATCTTCGCTGCGCCCTTGCGGGCGACCGAAATACATTCCTCCCGTGAGTTCGCGAATGCAAACAAAATCGGCACCCTCCACCAAATCGGCCCGCAGCGGTGATTTGTGAATCAACGAGGGAAACGTCATCACCGGACGAATATTACCATACAAACCCAATTGCTTGCGCATACGCAGCAATCCTTGTTCGGGGCGTACTTTGGCATTTGGGTCGTTATCATATTTCGGGTGGCCGATGGCACCAAAAAGCACCGCGTCGGCTTGCATACACAATTCGTGTGTTTCCATCGGATACGGGTCGCCCACAGCGTCGATAGCGCAGGCGCCGGTAATTCCTTCGTTAAAAGTAACGGCATGGCCAAACTTTTCGCACACTGCGCATGTCACTTTCCGCGCTTGTTCCATAATCTCCGGGCCAATTCCGTCACCCGCCAAAACAGCGATCTTCAATTCTCTTTTATCTTCTGAATGATTATTCATTTACTCTTCTAATTTCTAATTTCAACCTTTTAACTTCTTTCTCACGGCAAATTCAAATTCTTCAACGTGGGAATTTTTCCCGTTTCAATCATATTCAACATTTTCATTGTGGCTTTAATGGCGGCCACCGTTTGGTCGATTTCCAGCGCGCGTGTCTTAAACACTTTGCCATCGAATTTCCACGTAATGATGGTTTGCACGTAGGCGTTTGTTTTACCACCGGGCGGAATCACCACCACGTAATCGATTAATTCCGGGGTTGGTTTATTTAATTTCCTGTAAATTTTATACATTGCTTTGGAAAAAGCGTGGTATTGCCCCTCGCCTGCCGCCGATTCCTGAAATACTTCGCCACGAATGGAAATTTTTACCGTTGCCGTAGGGCGCATTCCATCGGTAAGGTTGAGCGAGTAGTTAAGTATTTGGATGTCTTGATTTTCCATTCCGTTTTTCAAGACATCGGAAACGATGTACGGCAACTCATCGAGGCTTACGATCTCTTTCTTATCTCCCAATTCAATCACACGCTGGGTTACTTTGCGCGTTGACTCGTCATCGAGTTCAATTCCCAACGCTTCCAAATTTTTGATGATGTTGGAGCGCCCCGCGTTTTTACTAAGCGCGTATTCCCGAAAACGTCCGAAACGTTCCGGCATTAAATCGTTAAAATAGAGGTTTTTCTTTTTATCGCCATCGGCATGAACACCCGCCACTTGCGTGAAAACGTTGTCGCCAATGATGGGTTTGTTATTGGGAATGCGCACCCCGGAATAACTTTCCACTACCTTGCTCACGTTGAAGAGTTTGGACTCATCAATATTGGTTTCAATTTTCATGTGGTCGTGAAACAATGCGATTACACTCGTGAGGGGCGCGTTTCCGGCACGTTCACCCAAGCCGTTTACGGTAACGTGCACGCCTTTTACGCCGGCTTCTACGGCTTCAAAAACGTTGGCAACCGCCAAATCGTAATCGTTGTGCGCATGAAAATCAAAATGCAAGTTCGGATAACGCAAAATCATTTCGCTGCAAAACTGCTTTGTGAGATTGGGGTTCAATACGCCCAAGGTGTCGGGCAACATAAAGCGCTTGATGGGTTGGTCTTTTAATCCATCCATCATCTCGAAAACATATTCTTTGGAGTCTTGCATTCCATTGGACCAATCTTCCAAATACACGTTTACCATCATTCCCATTTCCTGCGCTTGGGCAATAGTGTTTCGGATATCGTGCAAATGCTCTTCCACCGTTTTCCGAAGTTGATACCGGCAATGCTTCAATGAACCTTTGCAGAGAAGGTTGATGACACGGCAACCGGCGTTTGAAATCCATTGCAACGACGCGCCGCCATCCACAAAACCCAACACCTCCAGTTTATCCACATGCCCGTGTTCGCGCGCCCACTTCGCCACTCTTTGCACCGATTTGAACTCTCCTTCCGAAACGCGAGCCGAAGCAATTTCCACACGGTCAACTTTTAAATCTTCAATAAGCAGCCGTGCCACGCTGACTTTTTCTTGTGCGGCAAACGATACGCCCGACGTTTGTTCGCCGTCGCGTAGCGTAGTGTCCATTATTTCAATTTTTCGCTTTTCCATTTTTGATAACCTATATTTGGTGCATTAATAAACAAACGGGCGGTTTTTTTCGTATTGCTCAATTTTCTCTTTGTTAGAGAGCAGAAAATCAATGTCGTCGAGCCCTTTCAGCAGACATTCTTTTTTGTAAGGATTTATTTCGAACGACTCCTTGCTTCCGGTTTCGTTATTCACGATGGTTTGCTCCACAAGGTTTACCGTGAGTGTGGCTTTAGGATTCTTCTCCACCACCTCAAAGAGTTCCGCCAAAAACGATTCGCTTACCACCACAGGCAGCAATCCGTTGTTTAGCGCGTTGTTCTTAAAAATATCGGCAAAGAAGCTCGATACCACCACTTTAAACCCATAACCGGCAATAGCCCAAGCAGCATGCTCGCGGCTGCTTCCGCTACCGAAGTTTTTTCCGGCGACCAGAATCTCACCACCAAAAGTAGGGTTGTTCAATACAAAATCGGCTTTAGGTTCGCCCGATTTTTCGTATCGCCAGTCGGCGAAAAGGTTGTCGCCAAAGCCTTCGCGTGTGGTAGCTTTTAGAAAACGGGCCGGGATTATTTGGTCGGTGTCCACATTTTCGATGGGAAGCGGGACGTATCTTGATGTAATTGTTTGAAATTTTTCCATATTTCTTATTGTTTGTACACGGATAACACGGATTTGACGGATATACGCGGATTATTTTTTGTTGTTTTTTCTATCATTTGTATAAATCAATCTTTTTATTTCGGGTTCTTTTCCAAAATTCAATAACAAACCAATTTCCATTTCAGATGCTTTCAGATAGTTTAAAAGTTGATATTCAAATACTTTTTCTAAACGTTCAATTGCTTTCAATTCGAGAATAACTTTTTCTTCAACCACAATGTCTGCATAAAAAACGCCCACTAACTTATTTTCATAATAAACGTTGATTGGCTTCTCAATTTCACACTTCAAACCTAAGTTTATCATTTCAAAATACATGGCATTTTTAAACACTTTTTCCAAAAAACCATAACCGAGCGTATTATAAACCTTGTAAAAGGCATATATTATCTCATCTGTTATTTCTTTGTAAAGCATAAAAAGCCGTGTTGATCTGTTAAATCAGTGTCATCAGTGTACCAAAGGATTGGTAATTTTTCCCGCAACCGCAGCCGCCGCCGCAACCAATGGCCCGGCCAAGATAGTGCGCGCCCCGGGGCCTTGACGCCCTTCAAAGTTTCGGTTAGAGGTTGACACGGCATATTTTCCGGCGGGAACTTTGTCGTCGTTCATCGCCAAGCAAGCGGAACAACCAGGCTGACGCAACTGAAAACCGGCTTTTTCAAGAATTTTATCCAAACCTTCGGCTTCTATTTGCTTGCGCACCTGCCAACTACCGGGAACCAACCAAGCGGTAATGTTATCGGCTTTTTGTTTTCCGTTCACGTAATTGGCAAACACCCTGAAGTCCTCAATACGCCCATTGGTGCAGCTGCCCAAAAACACGTAGTCCACTTGTTTTCCTTCCAATTTTTCACCGGGTTCAAAGCCCATGTATTTCAACGATTTCTCAAAAGAGATTTTTCCGGCATCGTCAATATCATCTAATGTTGGAATGGTACCGTCAATGGGCATGCCCATTCCGGGATTGGTTCCGTAAGTAATCATCGGGCGGATTTCTGACACGTCGAACGTAATTTCTTTATCGAAAACCGCATCTTCATCGGTTTTTAATGTTTTCCAATACGCCACCGCTTCGTCCCATTTTTCGCCTTTGGGCGCGAATTCACGTCCTTTCATATAATTGAACGTGGTTTCATCGGGAGCGATTAACCCGCCGCGGGCGCCCATCTCAATGCTCAGGTTGCAAAGCGTCATCCGCTCTTCCATGGTGAGGTTGCGAACGGCTTCGCCCGCGTATTCCACGAAATAACCCGTGGCGCCGCCTGTGGTGAGTTGCCAAATCATATACAACGCCATGTCTTTGGCGCTGACGCCGTCGTTGAGTTTTCCTTCAAAATTCACGCGCATTGTTTTGGGGCGCGTTTGCAAGATGCATTGCGATGCCAGCACCATTTCCACCTCGCTGGTTCCGATGCCGAAGGCAATGGCGCCAAAAGCGCCGTGCGTAGATGTGTGGCTGTCGCCGCAAACGATGGTCATTCCCGGCTGCGTGTAACCGTTTTCGGGGCCGATTACGTGCACGATGCCATTTTTGGGATTATTGAGGCCGTAATACGTCAACCCGTATTTTTTCGCGTTCTTCGCCAACATATCTACCTGAAAACGAGAAATTTCATCGCGAATGGGCCTATCTTGCCCCATGGTGGGAATGTTGTGGTCTGCCGTGAGTGTGGTTTGATTGGGGCGAAAAACGGTTAACCCCCGTTCACGCAACCCGGCAAAAGCCTGCGGACTGGTGACCTCGTGACACAAATGGCGATCGATGTATAATTGCGTGGGGCCGTCTTTCACGGTAGCCACCACGTGCGCGTCCCAAATTTTATCGAAAAGGGTTGTCCCCTCTCGTGCCCCCTCCACAGAGGTGAGCGTTTCTTGCGTATTTGAATGATTGTTCATATTTAATTGTTTATTTATCTTGATAATGATTTCACAGAGGATTCCTCTAATGAAAACACTTATTCCACAAATTTATTTACCGCGTCAATAAACGCTTCCACTGAGGCCGCCACAATATCGGTGTTTGCCGAGAAGCCGTAATATAGCATATCGTTGTGCTGCACTTGCATATGCACCTTGCCCACATCGTCGCTTCCGCGGTTGATGGCCTGAATGAGAAACTCCTCAATGACCGTTTCGCGGCTGATGATTTTCTTCACCGCGTTGATGGCCGCATCCACCGGGCCGTTTCCGGTGGCAGTTCCTTCGAAATGCTCTCCACCGATATTCAACCCGATGCTTGCCACGTTGCGCAATCCAACGCCACACGTCACTTGCAAGTAATCGATTTTAATGCGGTTCATTTTGGATTCTTTGCCCACCAGCATCAAGATATCATCGTCTTTGATGTCTTTTTTCTTATCGGCCAAGTCGAGGAACTTTTGATACACTTCGTCCAATTCTCCGTTATCGAGGTTCACGCCCAGCAAACTTAAACGGTTTTTGAGTGCCGCGCGCCCGCTTCGTGCCGTGAGCAGAATGGCGTTCTCATCAATTCCCACATCTTTGGGATTGATAATTTCGTATGTTTCCACGTTTTTCAGCACGCCGTCTTGATGAATCCCCGACGAATGCGCAAACGCATTCCGCCCAACGATGGCTTTATTCGGCTGCACCGGCATATTCATCAAAGCCGAAACAAGGCGGCTGGTAGAATATATTTTACTAGTGTTTATGTTGGTATCGAAGCCAAGTTCTTTGTGGCTTTTGAGCGCCATTACCACTTCTTCGAGCGAAGTGTTGCCCGCACGCTCTCCTATTCCGTTGATGGTCACTTCCACTTGTCGCGCGCCGTTGAGAACGCCCGAAAGCGTGTTGGCGGTGGCCATTCCCAAATCTTGGTGACAGTGTGTGGAAAGGATAGCATTTTTCAAATCCACATTGTCAACAAGGTATTTTATTTTCGCTCCGTATTGATGCGGGAAGCAATAGCCTGTGGTATCGGGGATGTTCACGACCGTTGCACCGGCATTTACCACCGCTTGCACCACACGGGCAAGATATTCGTTATCGGTGCGGCCGGCATCTTCGGCATAGAATTCCACATCGTCCACGAAACGGCGGGCGTATTTCACGGCTTTCACCGCGCGCTCAATAATTTCTTCGCGATTGGAATTAAACTTGTGCTTAATGTGCGAATCCGATGTGCCGATGCCGGTGTGAATGCGTTTACGCTTCGCGTATTTAAGCGACTCGGCGGCTACTTCAATGTCTTTTTCAACAGCGCGTGTGAGAGCGCAAATAACCGGCCACGTAACCGCTTTAGAAATTTCTACTATAGAGTTAAAATCGCCGGGGCTCGAAATGGGGAATCCGGCTTCGATAACATCAACTCCTAAGAGTTCTAATGCTTTGGCAACCTGAATTTTTTCGATGGTGTTCAACTGGCAGCCGGGAACCTGTTCGCCGTCGCGCAACGTGGTGTCAAAAACATAAATTTTTTCCATTATAACCTAAATTACTGCGTTTTTACAAGAAAAAACCTTTCCCACACGGTGAGAAAGGTCATTTTTTCTTGTTTATTTCTTAGTTATATTGATATACCAGTCTCACCCACTATAATTGCCTAATAGTAGAATAGAAATGACTAGAATATCAATATTATTGTGATTCATTTTGAATGCTAAATTCTTTTATTGCTTGCAAAGTAAAACCAAAAAAACATAATAACAAAATTTTTTTCGCCTTTTATTGAAAAAAGTTTACATTTTGAAATATATCAGAGGAAAAACCTAACTCACAGAATTGTTTATTTATAATCTAAACGCGCATCTAATCAGCCAAGTATTTTCGTTTTTACCCCAAATTCCTTGAATTATAAATTCACCACTTTATCTACAACCTTTTCAAAATTCCGCAAGTGCGTAGCCATTAAAATGGCCATATCGGGAAAATTTTGACGGATGGCTTGGAAAATATCAAGGGCGTTTTCGGTGCTGATGCCCGCCGTTGGCTCATCAACAACCAATAGTTGCGGTTTTTTAAGCAAAGCTTGCGCAAGCAAAAGCTTCTTGCGTTGTCCGCCGCTTAGGGTTTCGCCATTCTCGCCAATCCACGTATCTAAGCCATCGGGCAACGACGCGCGCCAATCGGTTAAATCCACCAATTGCAATGCTTTTTCAATATCTACATCGGCATACCCCTGAAAGTTTTCGCGTAGGGTGCCGGTGAGCAAATACGCTTTTTGCGTAACATACACGCATTCGGGCACGGGAAAACTCGAAATTTTGGTCTCACCATTCCATTGCAAGGTGCCATTGTTTCTATATTCGGGATAAAAAAGATTGTTCAAAAACGTGGTTTTCCCTTTTCCCGTTTCTCCGAAGAGCGCCACCCACTCGCCTTTGGCAATTTGCAACGACACCTCCCCGGTGCGCACCGGCGTTTCGGGAATTTTGGCGCTTACCTGCTCAATGTGTAATTTTTCCAAAGGCGTGTTAACCTGTATCGTTTCCACTTTTTCATCGCCTTGGGTAATGATGGCGTCCACATCTTTTATTTGCTGCGCAACGGAACTTCGTTCCGATTTACCGGAAAAGAGCATCTCTGCCAACTCGGCCTGAGCCATAATTCCGAAAAAGATGCCGATAGCGGTTTGCGCGTTAATGCCGAACGAATTTGCTTGCCACAAAACCAGGGTGGCGAGAAAACTAAACCCCAGCCCCGCCGCCGATTGTAGATAAAAGGAGTTCACTTGTAGGCGGCTTTCTGTTTTTTCGAGTTGTTCCAGCCGTTTTTCGTACTGTTCAATTACTTTGTCTTCCAGATTGTATTTGGAAATTTCAATTCGTCCGCGAAAACTTTCAATCAGCATTTGGTTGTTTTCTTCGCGATGGAGTTTCTGTTTTTCATAAAGCATTTTGTTTCTTGCGAAGAAAAATTGCGGCATCAAAAACAACAACACGGCCGATGAAATGAGAAACTCTATGCCCATTATCGGTGAAAACACCGCCACGAAAACAGCATAGACAACAAGGGAGAAAAGTAGCGCGCCAAACGGCAGCAGCCAAAGCAACATATGGTTCAGAATTTGATCTACGCCGTGCGTACTGTTTTCAAGAAGCGCCGCGTTGTTGTTGACTTGCTTTTTGAAATAAGGGAATTTAGCTACCGAACGAAAAATTTTTAATTGCAAACTTTGCTGCACATCCAGCGTGGTTTTGTGATTTTGCAACCGCTCAAAATAACGCGTAGCGGTACGTAGCAGCGCAAGCAACCGAATAATTGCCGAGGGCACGAGGTATGAGAATGTGAGATTGGCTGTAACAAACACCACGCTACACATTGCCAAAAACCAACCCGAAATGGCGGGAAGCGCAATGAAAGCCACTGTCCACAGAAGCAGGAGGAGCATTCCGCGTGTCCACTTTCCTTTGAAAGGCAGAATGATGTGTTGTAAAATAAATTTATTCATGCGAGGCCTCCTGTTTCATTTGTTGCCCCCAATTCAGATTCACTATTTTATCGGCCACATCTTCGAACAGCCTTTCGTGCGATGCCACAATCACCAGACGGTCTTTGGCCAGTTCCACAATTTGCGGAAGAATAATGCCGATGGTCTCCTCGTCTAAATTCGCCGTGGGTTCATCCAGCACCGCGATGGGTTTGGGATGAAGCATCAGACGCGCCAGCGTAACCAATTGTCGTTCGCCGCCCGAAAACTGCTTGCCGTTGTGGGTGAGTTGGGTTTGCCAGCCGTCCTCTTTTTTGGAGAGAATTTTATCTAAAAACGGAGGATAGGCGCTGTGGGGATTTTTTTCCAGAAAGATATTGTATTCAACGGTGCCATCGAAGATGAAAGGAAATTGATTCATATACGAGGTGTTTTCGCTCAACCATTGGCGCGACCACGCGTTGTCCTTACCGTTAATTGAAACCGATCCTTCCTGCGGCGTTAAGCTTCCCACGCATATTTTCAACAACGTGGATTTTCCCGATCCTGAAATTCCTTTTACCACAACCAATCCGCGCGTGGGCATCGTTATGTTGATATCGTGCAATACTTTTACCGGCGAATCGGGATAGGCAAAACTCAATCTGTTAATTTCAAAACTTTGTAACCTCTCATCCGTATCTGTATAAGTTTCAGCTGCTTTTTCGTTCATTATCGGCATTAACAATTCGGCCGATGCCAACGCCCGGTTCCTGTCGTGATAAGCGCTTACGAATTTTCGCAAATAGAAGAAAAAATAAGGCGCGATGGTCAGTAAAAACAGCGCGATGCGGAAATCGTATCCTTTGTTATAGTTGGGGCCCGGCATTATTCCTAAAAGCGACATTCCCAAATAAATGGCAATGGACGCGATGGCCAGCGTTACAAACAACTCCAGCACGGCCGACGAGAGAATGGCAACGCGCATAACGCTGTTGGTGGCTTTGTTTAGATCACGACTTTTCTCAGCCAAGAAACCGTATTGTGGTTTAAAATTATCCAAATTCACAATCTCGGCAATGGTTTGCAATCGGTTATAAAAAACCGCCGAGTATTTCAAGAACAAGTTAATGTGCTTTTTATGAAGCGTTTCCGCACCAATTCCCACCACAATCATTTGCATGGGAATTACCAATAACATAATGAGCAACACCATACCCACCCATTTTTCCACCCAAAAACACACCACCAACAACAACGCACTCACCACAAACGAAGCAACAGCATATGGAATAAAAAAAGCGAAATAGGGTTTTAAATCATCGCTGATTTTTGTGAGATACAACGCCGAAGACGTGGAGTCCGTTTGACTATTGTGAAGCAAAATGGGATAGAGTGTTTTTTTTATGTTGGAAACAATTTTATTTGCCGCGTTATAATTTATTACCGACGCGAAATGGGCGAAAACATATCTCCCAAGCAAAAACAGCAAAGAAATGATCAGGTAGTTTCCTTGAATGACACCATCGTTTAGCCACAACGCCGCAAAGCCCGACAAATACCAGCAAAACACGACAAAACTCGCCGCGCTCAATACGATGAGCACCGACGCAAAAAGATACGTTTTTTTTGCTTCGGCCAATTTTTTATTTAACCAACGGGTGGCAGTTTCCGGCTTTGAACTCATTCCAAATAGAAGGGAAAATAACTGTGATTCTAATCTTGCGTGTACAAAGATAGAAAAATTGTATTCTCCAAGGGAATTTACGCCATATTATTTGCAAACGTTGAAGCCAAACCAACCAATTATCTTATTTTTGTGGAATGTTTTTCAAGTGCGAAGATATTGAACGAAAAATGAATGAGGCAGGAAAATGCCACACCCCGTTTCTTTTTGGCGTGAATTTTGAAATGGACGAAGGATTTTTCGTGAAAAACCCGTTGCAGCAAACCGATATATTTTTTGACATTAACGGCGTAGGCAATTCAAACAAACCTTCCGCCGGCCTTCCGGCGTTTCAGTTTGAGCGCCATCCCGAAAGTTTCGGAACGTACAAAAAACGGTTTAATCACGTAATGAACGGATTACGGCGCGGCGACTCTTACTTGCTGAATTTAACGATTAAAACACCGATAGAGACATCGCTTTCGCTGAAAGAAATTTTCGATTACAGCAGCGCAATGTACCGTTTTTACATTCCTGAAAGATTTGTTTGCTTTTCGCCGGAACGCTTCGTGAAACTTGAAAACGGAAAAATTTTCTCGCACCCGATGAAGGGTACCATCGATGCAGATTTACCCAACGCGGCAGAAGTTTTGCTTGCCGATTACAAAGAAACCGCGGAGCACAACACCATTGTGGACCTTATTCGCAACGATTTAAGCCGTGTGGCAAACAACGTAAAAGTAAACCGTTTCCGGTATATTGATAAACTGAAAACAAGCCACGGAAACATTCTGCAAGCAAGCTCCGAAATTGAAGGCACACTTCCCGACAATTATTTGCAACACATTGGTACACTGTTTTTTGAATTACTTCCGGCAGGCTCCATTTCGGGCGCGCCCAAAGATGCCACCATCCGCATTATCCGCGAAGCGGAGCAAGAGCCACGCGGTTTTTATACGGGTGTAGCCGGATATTTTGACGGCAAAAACCTTGACTCGGGGGTTCTTATTCGCTACATTGAGCAAGAAGATGGAGAGTTATACTTTCGGAGCGGCGGCGGAATCACCGTTAACAGCGTCTGCGAAAACGAATATAGCGAGGCCGTACAAAAAGTATATTTACCCTTTCAATCATAACCGATATGTTTCTTGAAACAATTTGTATAAATAACGGTATTGTGCAACACATTGAAGCCCATAAAGAGCGCATGCGAAAAACGGCTGCGCATTTCGGTTTTCACGCACCGGAACTACCCGATTTATCGTCTCAACTTCCAGACGAATTAAAAGATAAAAAAGTGAAGTGCAGCATTACCTATCACGAAAATATAACCAATATTGTTTTTTCTGAATACGTAGCAAGAAAAATTCGTTCTTTAAAACTGGTGGAATCCGATGTGAACTACCGTTTTAAATTTTCCGACAGAGCAGCACTTAATAATTTATTACAGCAAAAAGAGAATGCCGACGAAATACTTATCGTTCAAAACAACTGCATTGCCGACACCACATTTAGCAATGTTGTCTTCCAAAGAAACAACACCTTTTTCACCCCCGACACGTATTTATTAAACGGCACTAAACGCCAAAAACTTTTGCAAGAGAAAAAAATCGAGGAAACGCGCATCACGGTAGATGATTTATCCACGTTTGACGCCGTTTTTCTGGTGAATGCGATGCTGGATATCGAGGATCAGAAAGGGATTAGCATATCCAACATAAAACCGATGTAGAAAAATATCCATTCCATGATGGTAAATTCCAAACCAATCGCTATATTTGCAACTGAAAATAGACACAAACAAAAGAAAGAATGAGCCGAAAAGAGAAGTTGATAAAGCGCTTTTTATCTCAACCAAAGGATTTTACTTATGATGAGTTGGTTGCGCTTTTTTCAATATATGGCTTTGTGGTTAACCAAAAGGGAAAGACATCGGGCTCACGGGTTGTATTCGTGAATGATGCAGCCAGAAAATCGTACGGTATGCACAAACCCCATCCCGGAAATGTGCTTAAACCTTACGCAATGAAACAGGCTTTAGAGTTTTTGAAAGTAGAAAATTTTATAAAACAATAGAAATATGGATAAACTAAAATACAAAGGCTATACCGGATCGGTTGAATACAGCGAGGAAGACGATTGCCTTGTAGGAAAAGTGCTTGGCTTGAGAAGCCATTCCATTACGTATGAAGGCGAAACGCTGGCCGAATTAAAGGCTGACTTTAAAGCCGGAATCGACAGCTATTTAGAACTTTGCGAAGAAAAAGGATGGAAACCCGCGGTACCCTACAGCGGCACCCTCAACGTGCGCCTCACGCCACAAATACATGCACGCATTGCCGCGCTGGCAGAGCAAGCCGGTGTGTCGCTAAACGCGTTTATTAAGGAAACGTTAACCAAGGCTATTATGTAGGTTAAAAGAGCGAAGAGCGAAGAGCAAAGAGTAAAGAACAAAGCGTAAAGACAGCATAACACCCAAACAAAAACAGCAACCCGAGAGTTGCTGTTTTTTATTTAATCATCTGATTTTATTTCAATTACCCAAAATCGTCGAACAATAACATTTCAGGCGGAACACCAAGGCTGTCAAGCATTCGCTTCACGGCATCTGCCATTGGGCCGGGGCCGCACATGTAGTATTCGATGTCTTCAGGTGCTTCGTGGTCTTTCAGGTACGTATCGTGTATTACCTGATGCACGAAACCCGGGGTGTATTTTACGCCGGCCTCGTCGGCTAACGGGTCGGGGCGGTCAAGCGCTAAGTGGAACGTGAAATTGGGGAATTCTTTTTCCAACGCCCAGAAGTCTTCCAAATAGAATGCTTCGTTCAACGCGCGCGCACCATAGAAGTACGACATCTTACGATCAGTCGTGCGGAGCGTTTTGGTCATATGCATCAATTGCGAACGCAACGGCGCCATACCGGCTCCACCGCCAATCCACATCATTTCGCGCTTGCTGTCGAAGATGGGATGGAAATCACCAAATGGGCCCGACATCATTACTTTGTCGCCCGGTTTCAGGTTGAAGATATAGGAAGACACAATACCCGGTTTCACATTCATCCAATCTTTTTTAGCCCTGTCGTATGGCGGGGTAGCCACACGCACGTTCAAGGTGATGATGTTGTCGCCTTCGGCGGGGTAGTTAGCCATAGAATAGGCGCGAACGGTTTCTTCGTCGCAATCTAATTGGAGGTTCCACATATTAAACCGATCCCACTCCGCTCTATATTGCTCATCGATATCGAAATCGGAATACTTGATCGTTTTAAACGCGGGAACTCTGATTTGGCTGTAAGAACCGGGAATAAAGTCGAGTTTTTCGCCTTCGGGCAATCTCACCACAAATTCTTTGATAAAGGATGCCACGTTTTTGTTTGAAACAACTTCGCACTCCCATTCCTTAATTCCAAAAATTTCTTCGGGCACTCGAATGTCAAGGTCATCTTTTACTTTCACCTGACAGCTCAAACGCCAATGGTCTTTTTGCTCTTTGCGGGTAAAATGTCCGGTTTCGGTGGGAAGAATTTCTCCGCCTCCTTTCAATACTTGGCAACGGCATTGTCCGCACGTTCCTCCTCCACCGCAAGCCGATGAAAGAAATATGTTTTGAGATTGCAATGTATTTAACAAGGTTGTTCCCATGGGAACATCAATTTTCTTGTCATCATTAATTGTGATTTCCACATTCCCCGACGGCATCAATTTTGATTTCGCAATCAAAATCATCACCACCAAAATTAAAATGATCACCAAGAAAACCACTACACTTGTTAAAATGGTCATCCCTCCTGCACTCATTAACAACACACTCATTTTCTGTATTTGTTTTTTTAGATTGTAAAACTTAGTGAATTAAATGTTGATTCCTGAGAAACTCATAAAACCAATGGCCATTAACGCGGTAATAATGAACGTAATACCCAACCCTTTCAATGGTTTTGGCACGTGAGAATACTCCAGTTTTTCTCTAATGGCAGCCATTCCCACAATGGCAAGCAACCAGCCGATTCCCGAGCCGAAACCAAAGGCGGTGGCCATTCCAACATTGGCAAACTCGCGCTGTTGCATAAAAAGCGAACCTCCTAAAATGGCACAGTTTACGGCAATAAGCGGAAGGAAAATACCCAACGAGCTGTAGAGCGATGGACTGAATTTTTCCACAATCATTTCCACTAGCTGCACAAACGATGCAATAACGGCGATAAATATAAGCAAGCTAAACACGCTTAAGTTCATATCGGCAAACTCGGGGCCTAACCACGACAACGCGCCGGCTTTAAGCACATAGTTCTCAAGCATATAATTGATGGGCACGGTGAGCACAAGCACGAATGTTACGGCAATGCCCAGCCCCACGGCGGTTTTCACGTTTTTAGATACAGCCAAATAGGAACACATACCCAAAAAGTATGCGAAAATCATATTATCCACAAATATCGACCGTACAATCAAACTTATAGCATCCATATTATATTATTTTTGTAAAATCTATTGATATTCAATTGATAACCCACAAGAAGCTAATTTGTTTCTTCCTGCAAATCTTTGTTTTTGGCCCTGTGCACCCAAATAATGCACGCAACAAGCAACAATGCCATTGGCGCAAGCATCATCAATCCGTTGTTTTCGTAGCCCATATTGTAGAACGCGTCGGGAATCACCTGATATCCCATCAGCGTGCCGGAACCGAAAAGTTCGCGGAAGAAGCCTACCACCACAAGAATCCATCCATAGCCCAATCCGTTTCCGATACCGTCGAGCAACGATGGCCAAGGCCCGTTTCCAAGGGCAAACGCCTCCAAACGGCCCATCAAGATACAGTTGGTCACAATCAATCCCACAAACACCGAAAGTTGTTTGTTCACATCGTAGGCAAACGCTTTAAGCACCTCACTCACAATGGTAACCAAGGAGGCAATAACCACAAGTTGCACAATAATACGAATTCGGTTGGGAATGGTTTTACGTAATGAAGAAATAACCACGTTTGCCAATGCCGTAACAATAACTACAGCAATTGCCATTACCAAAGATGGTTCCAACTTTGAGGTAACAGCCAAGGCCGAGCAAATGCCAAGCACTTGAACGATAACAGGGTTGTTTTTATTGAGCGGCCCTAAAAGCGCTTCTTTTGTTTTACCGGTTAAAAAAGCCATTTTACTTCTGTTTTATGATGGTTCCGGAGTTTAATTGCCGGAATTTAAGTTCTTTAAAAAATTCTGATATTCGCCAATGCTATTCAACAACATAGCATCTACCCCTTTACTGGTGATGGTTCCGCCGGAAATGCCATCGATATAATCTCTGTTGGCAACAGACTGCCCGGGTTTTACCACTGCTACCGATCGGAACTCATTGTCTTTGAAAAGCTCTTTCCCTTTAAACTGATTTCTGAAAGCGGTTGTTACAATTTCAGCACCCAAGCCCGGAGTTTCTCCTTGATGGCCGAATTCGGAACCATAAATGGTGCTTCCGTCGGATTCCACGGACAAGTACCCCCAAATGGGGCCCCAAAGGCCGGCGCCACGCATCGGAATGATGTACTTTGTGCTTCCGTCAACTTCTGCTTCGTACACGGGCAAACCTTTTGCGGCAGCATCATCAACTTCGGTTCCAAAAGCTGGATCATCGGGAGTGGTTCCTTCCGTTCCTTCTATTTTGGTGCCATCTTTATTGATGAGATAGGCATTTTTCACCAATTCATCGTATTTCGCTTGCGCTTCCGCCGGGGTAGCGTCAATGTTGAGCGAACGCAACAACTGCTGCATTTTATCAGTATTTACATTGGCCGTTTGCCTATCAATGAGCGTTTGATGCGTAAAAGCCAATCCAAGCGCGACAATAATAACCATTATCGACGCGTATATGATGGTGTATCCACTACTTTCTCTGTTCATAGCAATTCTCTCCTTTATTGTTTTACAGTTTTAGGAACCGCAACGCGTTTCATTCTGCGTTTGATATTGGCATCCACCACATAGAAATCGATAAGCGGTGCAAACGCGTTCATAAATAAGATGGCAAGCATCATTCCCTCGGGATAACCGGGGTTGAACACCCTGATGCAAACGGCCAACACGCCGATGAGGAAACCAAAAATCCATCTTCCTTTTCTTGTTCTTGCTGAGGTTACGGGGTCAGTAGCCATAAACACGGCACCAAAAGCAAATCCTCCCAACAAGAAGTGATATTGCGCGGGCATTCCCATTACCACATTGGCGGCAAACAAATTAACGATAAACACGGCTACCAGTCCACCAAGGAAAACCGATAACATGGTTCTCCAGCTACCTACGCCGGTTACAATCAATATAAGCGCACCCAACAAAATGGCAAAAGTGGAAACTTCGCCAACGGAGCCGGGAATGAATCCCAAGAACATATCGATGATGGAGAGCGGTTGTCCCAAAATGTTGGTAAACGAAAACTCGCTGAAGCTTCCGGCATCGGAAACGGCAATTTGCCCGAGCGGCGTAGCACCCGAAAAGCTGTCCACTACGTTTCCACCACCCATGCCAAACGTATCGCGCGTGCGCACCCACACTTGGTCGCCCGACATTTTAGACGGATACGAAAAGAATAGAAAGGCACGGGCAATTAACGCCGGGTTGAAAACATTGTAGCCTGTTCCGCCAAAAACTTCTTTTGCAAAAACCACGGAAAACGCGGTGGCAACGGCAATCATCCATAGCGGTGTGTCAATGGGCATAATCATCGGAATGAGCAAGCCCGAAACCAAAAAGCCTTCGGCTACCTCTTCTTTCTTCACTTGTGCCATGCCAAATTCAATTCCCAAGCCCACGGCATAGGTTACAACAATTTGTGGCAAGAAGGCAATTAAGCCATATAAAAACTTGGTGAGAATGCTCACTTCTTCTTGTCCTACAGACAAATAGTGTTGCAGTCCCACGTTATACATACCAACAAGCAATGCGGGAATCAGAGCAATGATAACGATAATCATTGTACGTTTTGAATCCCTAGCATCGTGAATATGCACTCCCGATTTTGACGTGGTGTTAGGCACGAAGAGAAACGTTTCAATTGCATCGTATGTAGAATACAGCCAATGCAGTTTACTGCCTTCCTCGAAATTCGGTTTTATCTTATCAAGATAGTTTCTTAACGCTTTCAAAGTTCTGTATATTTTATTTTTGTTTATGTTCTGTTATTTGGCGTTGAGCACTGGGCACTGAGCTTTGGGTGTGCCCGAAACGCGGTTACTCCATTTCTTTGCGAAGCAAATCCAAGCCGGTGCGTACAATGCGTTGGAGCTCCAATTTAGATGTATCCACAAATTCGCAAAGGGCAAAATCTTCGGGCGCCACTTCGTAAATTCCTAATTGCTCCATTTTGTCTATATTGAAAGCAATAACGGATTTGATGAGTTGCTCCGGGTAAATATCCATGGGGAATACCCTGTCGTATTCGCCTGAAACGAAAATTGCTCGTGGGCCTCCCAACACGCGCGCATCGAGACGGTATTTCTTTTTGGTGGGCAAATATGTGCGTCCGGCACTGTAGCGTTTAGTGGTAAGAGATGCCCACCCGAATGCTTCGTGCACGTCATCGCCTTCGGGGATAACGGTTACCTGCGCATCGTAAGCACGAAGTACGCCGTTGGCGTCAATTTTTCGTCCTGTGAGCGGGTTTCCGCTGATGTATCGCAAAGAGATGCCTTCGGTAACGTTGTTGGCGAATATTTTCGTCAATTCCGTGCCGATTAGCATTTTGTAATATCCTTTTTCTTTTACTTCGGAACCGGTGAGGGCAATGGTTCTTGTGAGGTCAACCTTTCCGGTGTTGAACAATCGCCCAATAAGCGCCACGTTCAACGCGTTGAGCGTCCACACAGTTTCACCACGGTTCACGGGTTTCAGGTGATTGATTTGCACGCCCACGTTGCCGGCAGGGTGCGGCCCGTCGAACTCTGTTATCACCACATTTTTGGCTTTGCGCAAACCGGGGTTTGATGTTTTTGGGCTGATGGAAAGGTATACCTTGCCGCTGGTTAGTTTGGCCAATGCCTCAAAGCCTGTTTGCAAATCGGCTTCCTGTCCGTTCAGAATGAAATCGTAAGAAGGCGCCAGCGGAGCCGTGTCGAAACCGGTCACGAAAATATCGCGCGGTTCTTTATCAGGGGTTGCCACCACGTCGTATGGGCGTTGTTTAAAAACCCACCAAATGCCCGCCTTGAGAAGGCTATTTTTCACCTCTTCCGAGGAGAGCGAGGCAATATTTTGTTTTCCAAAATCGGTGTATTGAATATCCGCATCGGCTTTTACCGTAATGTTGAGGATGCGGCGTTTTTCGCCACGGTCAACGGCCGTAACCACACCGCTCACGGGCGAAGCGAACAATACTTCTGGATAATTTTTATCGTAAAAAAGCGCGTCGCCGGCTTTCACGGTATCGTCAACTCTGACGGCTAATTTGGGTGTTACGCCGTGGAAATCTTCCGGACAAATTTTCACAAACTCGCTCGTAACCTCACCTCGAAGCACTTCTTCGGTTTGTCCAAGCAGCGGAATTTGCAAGCCTTTCTTTATTTTAATTCGATTAGCCATATTATTTATTTAAAAACCTTATGCTATTATCAGGAATAATTTACTGGTAATTAAATGATAAAAATTTAATGCTGTGAAATTTTCCCTTTTGAAGCGCAAAGATACATTTTTTTCAAATCAAAAAAGAAATTTGCCACACAAAATAAAGAAATAATTCAGTAATTATCCATTCTTATTATCAATTGTCTATAGCATGCATCTATATGTACAGCTTTTGAAGAGTTCAACTCGGCGCCGCGCATTGCCTTAAGGTGAATGAAACAATGGGCGCCATTTTCATATCATTTTCTCCTAATGTGAAACCCGCGCCTGCACCTCCGCCCAAAAGGCGGGATTTAACATCGTAAAAATAGCGTCTTCCAAACGGAGTTGTCAAATTTTCAGTCGGCACAATGCTTTCTTGAAAGCATATATTTGCCACGAATGGCACAAATAAACACAAATGGGATCGACAAAGTCGATTAATATTCGTGAATATTCGTGTTATTTGTGGGGTGTTCGTGTTGAAACCCCGACTTGGAGCTCGTAAGCGAAAAAGAGTATCTTACGCTCTTACAGAGCTTGTTTCTGATGTGGCCTAAATTCGTAGGGCGTTGCCCTACGCTATTTTATGATAAACTTTCAGCCAATATATTAAACTATTAACCTGAGTACGAACTTAATGAGACAAGTCTTCTCCATATACTAAAGGGTCATCCATGAGTGTTAAACAAGACTTTATTTTATTTTGGTTTTTTTGATGTTTCCTTTTAATAATGCCGCTAATTGCCTAATTTTACCGCCTCAACTAATTACAGAAATAACACACACTTTTGTGCGCAACAAAAAAATAATTGTTTCATCTAAAACCTAAATTCTATGAAAATCTTTAAAACCTTATTCGCCTTATCGCTTTGCGCGATGCTAACTTCTTGCGCTACATCCAAAGTTACATTTACGTTGGATGATTCGGAAAATCCGTTAGCCGTTGCATCTCTAAAAAACGGCCAAAAAGTTGAAGGAACATTGAAAAACTACCTTCGCGACCAGCCTTCTTTCATCAAAATTGAAACGGCAGATGGAAAAACAACAGAATATCCATCCACCGAAGTAGAATCACTCACGTTGAAAGCAAAAAAAGCAGGCGAAAAAGATGAACTTTGGGTACCCGTGACCCTTGAATTAGTCAACTTTTTAGCAAAGAAACAATCTGACGAGCCAATGTTTGCAAGGGTTACGTATGAGGGAGAGAACGTCACGGCACTTGAACGCCCCACACGAGCCGATAATCCACACAGCCCCAACGCCATTGGCGTAATGACACAGCGCAGAGGAGCAGGCACACAATTTTTCTTTTTGGTAAAAGGAGAAACGGTTGCAAAGCAATATTGGCATCACGATAATATTTCCTCAGCCACCCATATTGGCGCTAACTCTATGCTCAAAAAAACGTTTAAAGATTATCCGCAAGTAGTAAAAGCGATTGACGATGGGCATTTGAGTTACAAAAAGGATTTAACCGAGTTTATTCGTGTGATGGATAAAGAATGGAATAATAAATGAAATTCGGATGAAAAAATGGATGTCTGATTTAAAATTTGTCCGTAAAACACCCCCGTGCATAGCCCCCAATCAAAATTGAGGAAAGTTCACACCGTTATGCATAAACTTTGCAAGTATTTCCCAATTTTTTTGAGGGAAACGCCTACAGCGTCTATGTGTTATTCAGTTTGTTGCCCCCAATTAAAATTGGGGGTTATGCACAGGGAACTTCCACGAAGTTATAATTTTGTTGCCGCGCAAATCTTTTCGACTTGCTGCATCTCTTTATGCAATATGTCGCGAAGCAAATACCAGCCCTTTATATTCATTCCCTAGGCGATACTAAGCATTTCTTTGCCAAACAACCATTTTATTACTTCGCTCGCATGAGTTTAGAAACTTGTGCGAGCGCCGCGTGATCATAAGTTAATTTAGTTGGCGATTGGCTGTTAGCTCTTTGCTTTTACGTCCAATGCCTCCAAATCGCAAATCTACAATCTAAAACATCTAATTATCTAACAGTCTATTGTCCAATCAGTCTTTACTCTTTACTCTTTACTCTTTGCTCTTTGCTCTTTGCTCTTTGCTCTTTGTACTTTGTACTTTGCTAAACAAACCGGGCATTCTTCGAAAACTTGTACCCGTTAAGAAAATCGGTTGTTTTCATCCGCTTTTTTCCCGAAAGTTGAATATCAGTAACATCCAAAAAACCATCGTTAACCGCCACCAGCAGGTGTGTTTTATTATCGGTTACAATGGTGCCTGGCGGCAATGGGTGGGTAGTGTGTCGCGATAATTCGGCAGAGAATATTTTAAACGTGGGCGCATTGCCATCTTCCGATGCCAACTCTGTCCAAGCGGCGGGAAAAGGCGACAGTCCACGAATGAAGTTACGCACCTGTATTGCAGGCTGTTGCCAATTAATACGACACGTATCTTTAAAAATTTTGGGCGCGGGCTTTAAATCGGCTTCATCGTTAAAAAAATGGCTTTGCGGCACCGCTTCAATTTCATCGGTTAAAACGGCGTCCACCGTTTTCAACACCAAGCGGGCGCCCATTTGCATGAGGCGGTCATGCAACGTTTCCACATTGTCGTTAGGAGAAATGGGCGTTTTCTCCCGAAAAATAATTTTGCCGGTATCAATCTCGTGCGACAGAAAAAACGTCGTCACGCCCGTTTCTTCCTCGCCGTTGATAAGGGCCCAATTAATGGGCGCCGCGCCCCGATACTGCGGCAGCAACGAAGCGTGAAGGTTAAACGTTCCCAAAGGAGGCATGTTCCACACCACCTCGGGAAGCATTCTGAACGCCACCACCACTTGCAAATGGGGGTTGAGGGGTTTTAACTCGGTGAGGAAATCTTCGTTTTTGAGTTTTTCGGGCTGCAAAACGTGCAGTCCTTGCGAAACGGCATATTCTTTTACGGCGGATGATTGCAATTTATATCCTCGGCCGGCAGGTTTATCGGGCATCGTTACAACGCCCACCACGTTGTAGTTGTTTTCAACCAGCGCTTTCAGCGACTCCACCGCGAAGTGCGGCGTACCCATAAACACGATGCGCAAATCTTCTTTTTTCATTCTTTAATCGTCTTCTTCGGCGTAGTTTTCTAACAGCACTTCCCTATAGGCGTTGAACACAGAGGATTGCGATAATAACCCCTGATAAACCCCCTCATCATCCACAACCGGCAAATTCCACGCTTTGGTATCTTCAAAGGTGTTCATTGCTTTTTCCATGGATGAATGAATGTTGATTTTCGCGGGCGCGCCCACCATGATTTTCTTCACGGTAAACTTGTCATATAATTCGGGGCGGAAAATGATGTTCCTAATGTCGTTTATCAGCACCAGTCCGTGCAATATGCCTTTTTCATCTACCACCGGAAAAATATTTCGGTTGGATTTGGAAATCACTTTCACCAAATCGCCTAACGACATTTCGGGGGTAACAGTATTGATATTTTTCTCCAGCAGATCCGGGATTTTCAAGAAAGTCAACACCGCTTTGTCTTTATGGTGCGTAATCAATTCCCCTTTTTTGGCAAGGCGAATGGCGTAAATGCTGTGTTTCTCAAACACCAGCATGGTTCCGTAAGAACAAACGGAAACAATCATCAGCGGAAGGAATAATTCATATCCGCCTGTAAGCTCAGCAATTAAGAACGTTCCGGTTAGCGGCGCATGCATCACACCCGCCATTAAACCGGCCATGCCCATTAACGCAAAATTTTCTTGCGGAAGGAAAGTGGTGTATCCCAACTGATTGAGTGTGTATGAAAAAATAAACCCGGCAATGCATCCCAAAAACAACGTAGGCGCGAACACACCACCCGTTCCACCTCCGCCGTTAGTGGCGCTGGTGGCAAATACTTTAAAAATAATCACCAACAACAGGAAACCCACAATGGCCCATCGGCTTTGAAGGCTGTAGAAAAAACTTCCGTTCATTAACGCGTGAAAACCATCGCCCACGGCCAGCAATGTTTCAATAGACTGATAACCCTCGCCAAAAAGCGGCGGAAAAAGAAAAATAAGAATGCTTAGCATCACCCCGCCCAATAGAAACCTTTTCCAATGAGAAAGTTTGTGAAAAATGCCTTCGCTCCAACTCATGGAACGAATAACGTAGAGCGATATAAATCCGCAAAAAATGCCCAGCAAAATCACAAACGGGATCCTGTCCAGCGTGAAGCGCTCCACTTGCGTGTAAGCGAACATCGCGTCCATGCCGGTGAGAATATAGGAAATGGTGGTGGCGGTAACAGCGGTTACCAACAGCGGAAGAATGGACGCCATGGTAAGATCGAGCAACAACACCTCAATCACGAAAAGAATACCCGCGATGGGCGCCTTAAAAATACCCGCGATGGCTCCCGCGGCGCCGCAGCCCACCAACGTCATCAGGTATTTTTGCTCCAGTTTAAAAAACCGTCCCAAATTGGAGCCGATGGCGGAACCCGTTAAAACAATGGGCGCCTCCGCTCCCACCGATCCGCCAAAACCAATGGTGATGGAACTTGCCACCAAAGAAGAATACATATTGTGCGGCTTAATGCGGCTTTTGCGTTGCGAAATGGAATGCAAAATCTTTGTAACTCCGTGACTAATATCGTCTTTCACAATAAACCGCACGTAAATCCCGGCAATAAGAATACCTACGATGGGATAAAGAAGATACAGGTAATTGGCATCTGTTTGGCTGAAACTGTGCGTGAGAAACTCTTGTATTAAATGAATGGCTACCTTTAATACATAGGCCGCCAAAGCGGTGAAGATGCCTACCAAAAAACAGACAAACAGCATAAAGTGGCGTTCTTTTATATTTGAATCGCGCCACATTAGAAAACGGTCATATAGGCTTTTCTTTTGCATGAATGTCAACAAAGATAGGTTATTTTCTGATAACTTTTATGGTGCCGTTTTTATTCAACTTTACAATGCCCGACGGCTGCGCGTTTGTATTTTCTTTCTGCCGGAACGTAACCACATAATCTACCGATTCTTTTATCTCTTTTTCGATTTGCGAAAACTTGCCGGGCGACGGCCGCCCACTGATATTGGCGGAAGTGGAAACGATGGGTTTCCTGAACTGTCGGCAAAGCTCCCTCGAAAAAAGCTCATCCGTCACGCGGATGCCAATGGAACCGTCATCGGCGACAAGGTTGGGCGCCAGGTTTTTGGCGCCGTCGTAAATAATGGTCAACGGTTTCTCGGTAAGTTCAATTAAATCCCACGCGATATCAGGCACCTCTGTGAGGTATTGTTGCAATTTTGCCGGATTTTCAATCAACACCAACATCGATTTTGAATCGCTGCGCTGCTTTATTTCGTACACGCGTTTCACGGCCTCTTCGTTGGTGGCATCGCAACCAATGCCCCACACCGTGTCGGTTGGATATAGAATGACGCCGCCGGATTTAAGAACTTCGCACGCTTTTTTTATATCGTTTTGCATTGTTGTTACGTTTATAAATTATGGCATTGGGGAGATTATTTTCTGCATCACGAGCACATTTTCAAACCCCGCGCCTTTTTTCAGCCACTTTTTTAGTGTGCCCGCCAACTCGTAGCCCGATTTTTTGAACAACGCCACGCTTTGGGTGTTTTTTTCGGGAATGTGCGCGTATAGTTGATTGAACATGAGAAAACCAAACGCGTACTCCTCCAGCAGTTGCAATGCTTGCGCGGCAAATCCTTTGTTTCGGTGGTTTTTGTCAATAAGAATGCCCACTCCTGCTCGTTGATGGAACAAGTCCATATCGTATAAATCAACGGTACCAATGGCTGTTTTCTCACTTTTCAACTCAATCATCAACCGCAACTGCTTGTTTTGAAAAACATCCTGCTTGGAGTCGATAATGTATTGTTTTAATACGTATCGCGAAAAGGGCGTGATGGAAGCGCCATACTCCCACAACTCGGAATCGTTTTCCCAGATGTACAGCACATCCAAATCTTCCGGCTCCAGGGCGCGCAAGCGCAGGGTTTCATTTTCAAGCAAGGGGTTCATTGTCAATGGGGTTTTCTTCTTTCAATTGCGTTGGTTCCGGTTTATGCGTAATTTCCACCAACTCGGGCAGCGAGGGTTTACAAAAAACAAATACAATGAACAGCACCACCGTCATCCACAAGAAATTGGTGTTTCGCGAAAAACCGAAAAGCACTATATTTCCCAACGTAACCGCGCTCACCAAATATAAACGCATAAAAAAGGCGTTTTTGTATTTTTTGACGGCCGTTTGCGCATCGGTATCGACTGGAATTTTCTTTATCTTTTCCGAAAACAGTTTCAGTGCCAATGGAATAACTATGATGGAAATCATGATGACATATCTTTCCAACACCACGCTCACCGCTTCTTCGCGAGGAAATAGCGGCAGCACCCTAAACAAAACAAGCAGGAAAAACAGCGCTAACGCAACAATCATTGTAAAATAATGCGTGCGCAGCAGGCCAATTGCTTTTTCTTCGATGGTGTTTTTCATTATTTCGATACGAGTTTATATGATTCATCAAAAGGAATTCGGTTCAAAATGGAGCGCCCCAAGGTTACTTCGTCGGCATATTCAATTTCGTCGCCAATGGAAACGCCACGGGCGATAATGCTCACTTTCACCCCGTAGGGCTGCAATTTGCGAAAAATATAGAAGTTGGTGGTATCTCCTTCCATTGTGGCACTCAGCGCCATAATCACCTCTTTTATTTGGCCGGTTTTCACGCGTTCTTCCAGGCTGGCAATTTCCAAATCCGAAGGGCCGATGCCATCGATGGGCGAAATAATTCCTCCCAAAACGTGGTACAAGCCATTGAATTGTAATGTTTTCTCAATCACCATCACCTCTTTAATATTTTCCACCACACACACCACCGATTGGTCGCGCGACGGATTAGCGCAAATGCCGCACACATCGGTATCCGAAATATTGTGGCACACGGAGCAATAATTTATTTCCTGTTTCAATTTCACTATCGCGTTGGCGAAATTCTCCACCCGCTCATCTTCTTGCCTAAGAAGATGCAACACAAGCCTCAGCGCCGTTTTTCGGCCAATCCCGGGCAAGCGGGCAAATTCGTTTACGGCATTTTCTAATAAAGCGGACGGATATTGATTGTTCATTTGAAAAGAAACATTTATGGCGTGCAAATATACAACTTTCGTACGAATGCGCCAACAAGACTTAGAGGAGAATAAAAATGACTTTTTGCTCATATTTTTTCACGATTTGTTTAGTCATTATCAAATAAATTTGTATGTTTGTTGCTCAGAAAAAACAAAATGATTATTACAACGCAATAACCTTACTTACACATTAAAAAAATTATTTTATGAAAACGTACAATTTCAGTGCCGGCCCCTCAATTTTGCCGGAATCAACAATCCAAAACACAGCAGAAGCAATCAAAGATTTTAATGGTATCGGACTTTCAATCATGGAAATCAGCCACCGGTCGAAAGACTTTCAGGCTGTGATGGACGAAACCACGGCTCTTTTCAAAGAATTGCTCCAAATTCCTGATGGCTATTCCGTTATTTTCCTCGGTGGTGGCGCCAGCTTGCAATTCTGCATGGTTCCCTATAACCTGTTGGAGAAAAAAGCCGCGTATTTAAATACCGGAACGTGGGCCAACAAAGCGCAAAAAGAAGCGAAATTCTTCGGCGAAGTGGTGGAAGTAGCATCTTCAAAAGAAGCTATTTACAACTATATCCCGAAAGATTACGAAATCCCCACCGACGCCGATTATTTCCACATCACCACCAACAACACCATTTACGGAACGGAAATAAGAAAAGACATCGACAGCCCGGTTCCCTTGGTGGCCGATATGTCGTCTGACATTTTCTCCCGCCCGATGGACGTATCAAAATACGGCGTAATTTATGGTGGTGCGCAAAAAAACTTGGCACCTGCCGGCGTAGCGTTTGTTATTGTGAAAGAAGATTTGTTGGGTAAAGTAAGCCGCGAGATCCCCACAATGCTTAACTACCGCACGCACATCGACAACGGCTCTATGTTTAACACGCCGCCCGTGGTACCCATTTACGCTGCTATGCAAACTCTGCGCTGGCTGAAAGGCTTAGGCGGATTGGAAGCAATGGAAAAAATAAACATTGAAAAAGCGAATATTTTGTACGATGAAATCGACCGTAACCGCCTCTTCAAAGGCACAGCCGCCGAAGAAGACCGCTCCATTATGAACGTTTGCTTTGTAATGAACGACGAATACAAAGACTTGGAACCCGAATTCCTGAAATTCGCCACCGAAAAAGGCATGTCGGGCATTAAAGGACACCGCTCCATTGGCGGATTCCGCGCTTCCATTTACAACGCGATGCCAAAGAGTGGCGTGCAAGCGTTGGTAGATTGCATGCGTGAATTTGAAAAAACGCGCTAACAGTTTTTTATAATTTATAGAGAAGTGCCTGCTCAACTTTTTGTCGGGCACTTCTTTAAAACCTACTACTTATCACTTAAACCACAATATTATGAGAATTTTAATTGCCACAGAAAAGCCGTTTGCTCCCAACGCGGTTTCACAAATCAAGGAAATAATTGAAAAATCGGGACACGAAGCTGTTTTATTGGAGAAATACACCGATAAAAAAGACCTCCTCAACGCCGTAGAAAATGCCGACGCGATGATCGTTCGCAGCGACATTGTGGACAAGGAAGTGCTGGATGCCGCCAAAAATTTAAAAATCGTGGTGCGCGCCGGCGCCGGATACGACAACGTGGACACCGAAACGGCTACCGCCAAAGGTGTTTGCGTGATGAACACGCCCGGGCAAAACTCCAACGCCGTAGCGGAATTGGTTTTCGGTATGCTGTTACTGCTCACGCGCTCAGGTTTCGACGGAACTTCCGGCTCTGAATTGAGAGGCAAGAAACTGGGCTTGCACGCGTTCGGCTACATCGGAAAACTGGTAGCGAAAATAGCCAACGGCTTCGGAATGAAAGTATATGCTTACTCTCCCTCTTTGTCTCGCAATCCCGAGAAAGGCGCGGAGTTTAACGTTACAGGCGTAACCTCGCCTCAAGAATTGTACGAAAAATGTGACATCGTTTCGCTGCACATGCCCGCCAACAACGATACCCGGGGAAGCATCAACTACGAATTGCTGAGCAAGCTCCCACAAAACGGAATCGTAATCAACACCGCGCGCAAAGAAGTGGTGAACGAAGCCGATATGCTGCGCATTATGGAAGAACGCCCCAAATTTAAATATGCTACCGATATTAAACCGGCCAACCACGAAGAAATGGCCGAAAAATTCGGCAAACGCTATTTCGCTTCCGCAAAAAAAAGCGGCGCGCAAACCGGCGAAGCAAACGTAAACGCGGGCTTGGCGGCTGCCAACCAAATCGTAAATTTCTTTGCCAATGGCGATGAAACTTTCCGAGTAAACGCAAAATAATTATCGCGCGTCAGCGCTTATCAGCCGAAGGCTCTATCGTGCGAAGCACCTATCGACGAAGTCCTATCGTGCTTTAGCACCTATCCGCGAAGCGCTATCTTTTTAAACAAAAATCCCGAGAAAAAATAAATTTCTCGGGATTTTTGTTTTTTAACGTCAAAAAAGTACGAATCTATTTGTTTATTACGATTATTTCGTAAATTTGCATTGTAAGAACAATTTTAAAAACAAGTATAATGGAAAGATTAACCCCTCCCGAAGAAAATGTAATGTTGCATGTGTGGCAATTAAACGAGTGTGCTATTAAAGATGTGGTTGAACGTTTGGAACACCCCAGGCCGCCTTATACCACCATCGCGTCCATCTTTCGTAACCTCGAAAATAAAGATTATTTGGTAAAAAGAAGATTCGGCAACGTAAAGGTTTTCAAGCCCAAAATTTCCGAAGCTTCCTACAAACGGCACTTCCTCTCGGGCGTAGTCCAAAGCTATTTCGACAATTCATACAAAGAACTGGTATCGTTTTTCGCGAAAGAACAGAAAATCACCACCAAAGAATTGGAAGAAATTATCCGTTTGATTGAGACCAACCAAAAATAGCGTAGAGAACAGAAAAAAATTGTCGGCAACAACAAGTCGACACTCGAAAGCCTGAATGCTGAAATCTAACATCTAGCAAAATGGAGACACAGCTATTTATCTACATCTTAAAGGTAAACATTTCGTTAGCAATACTTTACCTGCTGTATGCGGTTATGTTCAGGAAAGACACCTTTATTGGGTTGCGGCGGGGATTTTTTCTCACAGCCATTACCTTTTCGCTTCTCTATCCGCTTTTTACCGTCAACGCGTTAAGCGATGTTTTCACGTTTGAACCCGCCACAAACGGAACGTACGCTACTGTGATGTTTGAAGAACCCACAGCAGCCGTTGTGGTGGACAACGATGCGGCGCAAACAGCCATTCTCTGGCAGAAACTCTTGATGTGGAGCATCGCTGGCGGAACCATTTTCTTTGCCTTGCGCTTTGCGTGGCAACTGCTATCCGTGCTTCGGGTTAAGCGTAGATGCAAAAGCCGACAGGTTTCGGGCACAACCGTTTACCATCTGCCGGCGGAAATAATGCCTTTTTCGTTCTTCGGTTGGATTTTTATCAACGCCGAAACGCATTCCGAAGAAGAACTCAAACAAATCATCCTGCACGAACAAACCCATGCCCGCCAATGGCATTCCGTGGATATCCTGCTTGCCGAAATGCTGTGCATCTTCTTTTGGTGGAACCCAGTGGTGTGGCTGATGAAAAGAGAAATGGCCATGAACTTGGAGTATTTGGCAGATTACGGCGTGTTGCGCCAAGGCGTGAACAGCCGCGAATATCAATACCATCTTTTACGATTGACTTATCATGAAACTGCAGTTCAGATAGTAAATAATTTCAATGTATCACAACTAAAACAACGAATTATGATGATGAACAAAACAAAATCGCCGGTGCAAAAGCTGGCAAAATATGTGCTCATATTTCCGTTGATGTTTCTTCTGATAACCATAAACAGTTGCACCAACAAAGAGAAAAGCACCAATGAAGATGACATCGCTTTGGCGCAAACCGCCGAGCCGGTGGATGAAACGCCCGTGGCGCCCGTAGATACCGGCGAGGTGTATGTGGTGGTGGAAGACCAGCCAACATTCCCCGGTGGCAATGCCGCGATGATAAAGTTTTTGAACGAAACCATTAAATATCCTGTTGAAGCGCAAGAAAAAGACATTCAAGGAAGGGTAATTACCAATTTTATCGTGGAAAAAGACGGCCGCATAACCGATGTGCAAGTAGTGAGAAGCATAGACCCACTTTTAGACAAAGAGGCGGTTCGCGTTATACAATCTATGCCCAACTGGGAGCCCGGCGCACAACGCGGCGAAAACGTGAGGGTGAGGTTTACGTTGCCCGTGGTTTTTCGTTTGCAAGGCGATGACAAAAAAGCTTCAGGAACGCCGCCACCTCCGCCTCCACCGCCACCTCACCCGGATGATGTTTCCGGCACACCTCCTCCACCTCCGCCTCCACCACCCTCATACCACAAAAGCGAAGAAGAACTAAAAAATACGAACGAGGTTTTTGTAGTGGTGGAAACTCAACCTGAATTTCCGCAAGGAAACGCGGCTCTGATGAGATTCCTAAGCGATAATATTGAGTATCCGAGTGAAGCGCAGGAAAACGGCATTCAAGGACGAGTAATTACCAATTTTGTGGTGGAAAAAGACGGCAGTATTAGCGACGTACAAGTTGTTCGCGCCGTTAATCCGCTTTTGGATGCCGAAGCCATCCGAGTGATTAAAACAATGCCCAATTGGAAACCCGGTACACTAAAAGGGCAACCAGTAAGGACACGGTTTACGCTTCCCGTGGTATTTAGGTTACAACCATAACGTTTAAGAAACTTATAAATAAAATCGCTATTAATGAGTATCCGCAAAGTGTCAGGTGTTCTTTATTAACTACGTCTTTCAAGACGGAGGTGGAGAATATGTCTCTTAACCCGGACTTTAGTCCTAAAAAAATCATGGCTAAAGCCTTTGTGAGACTTATTACGAATCTCCGCTTTAGCGGAGTTATTAGAATGCTTTGAGAATATCACATAATTTAACGATGAAAGAATTCCGACACCGGTATCCGCGCCGAGAATGATGAAGTAATTTATTTCAGATGTATAAATACGCGCATCTATTACCACAAGTTTCAACTCGTGGGCAAAACGGCGCCGAAAGTGGGCTTTAGCCCAAGATTATTTAAATTTTGGCTAAAGCCGGTTGAATTCTCCAACTATGATCCACGCCCTAAAGAGACGTGGCAATTGATTAGGACGTTTTGAGAATATTCACATTAAATTATTTATTTCAGATTTGCACTTTCGTATTACTTATCACTCATAAAAATGGAAACACTGATTGCATACATCCTACAAGTGAACATCGCGCTGGTATTCTTTTACCTGCTCTACATCCTTTTCTTGAAAAAAGACACGTTTTTTGCTCTCAGACGATATTATTTTCTGTGTGCAATCGTGTTTTCGTTTGCCTATCCTTTTGTGTCTGTTCCGGCGTTGAGCGGTATCTTCTCTTTTGAGAAACAGGTGGAATACACGGCCCACGCTTTCGTGGAAGAACCCACGTTCGCGGTGGTGGTTGCCGATGATATTCCCCTTGCAGAACCCGTGAAAACGGTGGAAATTCCTTGGAAAAAGATACTTGTTTACACCCTTTCTGGCGGCGTGTTGTTTTTCTCTATCCGCTTTTTGTGGCAATTGGCGGGCATTCTCTACATCAAACGCCGAAGCACGCGCAGCGAAATTTATGGCGCCCACGTATTTAATTTACAGCGGGAAATTACGCCGTTCTCTTTCTTTAAGTGGATTTTTATCCATATCAATTCCCATTCCGAGGCGGAGCTCAAACAAATTTTATTGCACGAGCAAACCCACGCGCGCCAATGGCATTCCGCCGATGTGTTGCTATCGGAGTTTCTGTGCATCTTCTTTTGGTGGAACCCCGCCGTTTGGTTGATGAAACGCGAAATTGCCATCAACCTAGAATACTTAGCCGACAACGATGTCATTCGCCACGGCGTGAATTGCCGCGATTATCAATACCATTTGTTGCGCTTAACCTATAACCGGCCGACAACACAATTGGTCAACAATTTTAATGTATCACCTTTAAAACAACGAATAATGATGATGAATAAAACCAAATCGCCGGCACGGAAGCTGGCAAAATACTTAGCCTTTCTGCCCATGGCACTCTTGCTCATCACTGCCAACAGCGTATATGCGCAAGACAAAAAAGGCAACGATATCCTTATTGAAGCCGATAAACTTCCGGAATTTCCCGGCGGAAACAGCGCCTTTATGAAATACCTTGCCGATGGCATTACATATCCCGCCAAGGCCATCGAAAACAACGAACAAGGAAGGGTCATCGCTAACTTTGTGGTGGAAAAAGACGGCAGCATCTCCAATGTAAAAGTCATTCGGGGCGTCACCTCGGCACTCGATGCCGAAGCCGTGAGGTTGTTAAATTCCATGCCCAACTGGCAACCCGGCGAACACCAAAATCAACCCGCGAGGGTGCGGTTTACGTTGCCTGTGGTGTTCAGGCTGCAAGGCGATAATGTGCCGGCAAGCAGCAGCCCCGCAACGCCGGTTTCGGCCGACGCCGACGAAAAAGGAAAAATGTTGGACGAAGTTGTGGTGGTAGCTTACAGTGGAGGCACAAAACCAATTCCCGCATCGGATGAATCAAACGGAGATGAACTTTTTGTGGTGGTGGAAAACCAACCGGAATATCCGGGTGGAAATGAGGCATTAAATAAATACATTTCCGACAGCTTGCGATACCCCGCCGTGGCAAAAGAAAACGGCATTCAGGGGCGTGTAATCACCAATTTTGTGGTAGAAACGGACGGGAGCATAGCTGATGTTGAAATCGTGCGTGGTGTTGACCCTGCATTGGATAAAGAAGCAGCGCGCCTTATCGCCGCTATGCCAAAGTGGAAACCCGGCACACAACGCGACCAACCCGTGCGGGTGAGATTCACGTTACCCGTCAACTTTCGGTTATCAAACAATCCTCCCACCGGTGAAACCAACAACGTGCAGCAGCAATCGAACAACGTACCATCAAAAGATGCGCCGGAAGAAATTTTCGTGGTGGTAGAAAATCAACCTCAGTTTCCCGGCGGCAATGCCGCGATGATGAAGTTCATTGGCGACAACGTGAAATACCCCAAAGAAGCGCACGAAAAAGGCATTCAAGGGCGAGTAATCAGCAATTTTGTGGTGATGAAAGACGGAAGCATCAGCGATGTGCAAATCGTTCGCGGCGTCGATCCGCTGCTGGATGCCGAGGCAATAAGGGTCCTTTCTTCTATGCCAAAGTGGGATCCGGGTAAACAACGCGGCCAAGCGGTAAACGTTCGTTATACCTTGCCGGTGGTTTTCCGTTTAGATAAAAAAGAACCGAATGTGGCAGTGGAAAAACTGCAAACAACCGGAAAAATATCCGTGATGGCGCAAACTCAGCCACACGTTACCTTTCCCGGCGGACAGAACGCTTTCTTCAAACACATGGCCGACAACGTGAGATATCCGGTGCGGGCACAAGAACAAAGCATACAGGGAATTATCTACACATCGTTTAACGTGGACAACAACGGAAAAGTGAGCAACATAAAAATAGAATCGGGCAGTGACGCCTTATTAAACAAAGAAGCCGTGCGTGTGATTGAAACCATGCCACAATGGACAAAAGACGGATCGGTGTTGGTAACCGGAAAAATCACCGACCCCGATTCGAAACCGTTGCGCGGCGCTTCCATCATCCTGAAAGGTACCAGTACAGGCACCATATCCGATGCCGACGGCAATTTCAGCATCGCCGTTCCTTCAAAAGAAGGCGCTTTGTCTGTTTCTTATGTTGGATTGGAATCCGCGGAAATACCGCTATCGAACCTTAGAGCCCACACCGGAAACATGGAAGTGAAACTTCCGTTTGTCTTCCGTTTGCAGGGCGATAATACGCCGCCATACAGCGGCCCCACACCACACAACGCTATTGTGGTTGTCGGTTACGGAAATTAATCAATCTTGTTGTTAACCCTTGTGTGAAACCGGAGAAAGTTTTACGCTTGCTTTCTCCGGTTTTCACGAAAATTGACTCTTATGAAAACCCGTTTTGCCATCCTGTTATTTTTTCTCACCGCGTGGGTTTACGCGTCGGCACAAGCGCCCAACGCCAAGGAGCTGATGAGCCAATTTCGCTACAAAGAAGCCGTTGAGTGGCTCAATGATCAGCCCGAAACCGCAGAAAACCTGCTGCTAAAAGCTGAAAGCTACGAAAAACTGTATGATTATCCCGCGGCGATCGCGGCCTACGAAACAGTATTTGCGCAAGACACCACCCAGCTACCGATTATTATTTCGTTAGCCGAAACGTATTATCTGGCAGGCGATTCGGAAGCATCGTTGCGCTATTGGACAAAAGCACTGCAGCATTCGCCCGACAACGTGTATCTGAAAACCAAAAAAGCCGTAGCGCACTATCGCACAAGCGACTGGAAAGGAACCATTGAAAGCGCCAAAAAAGTATTTGAAACCGACTCCGTTCCCATGCTATTGAGAATGACGGGCGACGCGAACCTGAATTTGCTTCAGGGCGACTCCGCCCTATTTTATTACACCAAAGCAATTGAGAAAAACCCGGCCGACCACCTTGCCGTGCATAAACTGGCCAACGTGTATTATTCCGCCAAATTATACGATGAAGCCATTGAAATAACCGATAATTACTTGCAAAACATCAATCCCAACCGCAAAACAGTCGGCCAACTCAACGGAATGGCGCATTATTCTGCGGGAAATTACAAAAAAGCCATTGACAGGCTCACAAAAAACACGGAATTGGGAGACAGCACCTACTCCACCTCTTATTTTTTGGGAATGAGCTATTATGCTTCGAAATTATATTTTTATTCCGTCCCTTGGCTGGAAAAAGCCTATTTGATAAACAACAACGACATAAACCTTTTGTACTATTACGGCACCGCGCTTTCACGCACTTACGACCGAAAAAAAGGCATAGAAATATTACAGGAAGGCATGAGCAAGATTGAAACGTTCATGGAAATGCGTTACGATTTTCACCTTTCGTTTGCCGGCGCTTACCTTGCTTCGGGCAACCACGCCAAAGCAGCGGAGCATTATAAATTGGCTTTGGCCCTCCAACCCGACCAAACACCCTTGTTATACAATATCGCGCATACATACGATATGGCCAAAGATTATAAAAACGCCATCGATTATTACGAGCGTTTCCTGAAAACAAAGCCCAAAGATTTGGACGCGAGCAAACCCATCGACCCGCACGGAAACGAAAAAATGGATACCGAAGAAGCGTATTACCGCATGACGTTCAAACGCGTTTCCGAGTTAAAAGAAGAGTTGTTTTTTAAACGATAGAAAAGGCGCGAAGCGTTTAAAACGGGAAAAAAACCGGCAACACAACAACCATCAACACAATGTAGATAAGTTGCAACGGCAAGCCCACTTTCAAGTAATCCATAAACGTGTAGCGGCCGGCCGACATTACCATGGCGTTGGGCGGTGTGGAAAACGGGCTGGCCAAACACATACTGGCAGCAACCGCCACGCCAATTAAAAACGGATACGGATTCACACCCGATGTTTCGGCCGCTTGCAACGCGATGGGCGCGAACAAAACGGCCGTTGCCGTATTGCTGATAAACATGGTGAGAGTGGAAGTTGCCAGCAGCAAACCCGCTAAAATGGCGTAAGGGCCATAACTCCCCAGCGTGTCCACAATGCTGTTGGTCACCACAGCCGATGCGCCCGTTTTTTCCATTGCCGTGGCAAGCGGAATCATAGCGGCAAACAAAATAACACTTTCCCAATTGATGTTTTTATACGCGTCTTTCACCGTGCGGAAACAGCCTGTGATAATCATTGCCACCGCGGCGGTAAGCACGGCAATTACCGGAGGAACCATGTTTAGCACCATGGCCAGCACCATTAACACCATAATTATTCCGGCTACGGGCGCTTTGTGATCGAGCGTAATTTTCGACGCTTCGGCCGTAGGCTGCCCAATTACCACAATTTCAGATTCCATTCTACTGAGGCGGTCAATATCTTCCCACGATCCCTGCACGAGAAGCATATCGCCCGATTGCATTTTCTCGTCTTTCACATTGTGCAAAATGTGTTGATTCTGGCGCTGGATGCCCATAATGTTCACATTATAGTTTTGCCGAAAACCGGAGTCTTTTACCACTGTTCCGTTTAATCGGGAATTGGAGAGAAGCACCACTTCCGCCATCCCGATTTCATCGAATTTGAGTTTGCCCGAAAAAGCGGGTTTATGCATTCCTTCTTCGTGGCGCTCATCAACATAGCGGAGTTTGTTTTCGGTTACAAAACGATGAATATTCTCAAAATTGCCAATCAAGAAAATAGAATCCTCTTCGGTGAGCACCGTATTGGCATCGGGTAAGCGTTGCGATATGGATTTCACAAGCGGGTTGTGGTTTTTCTTTCGGATTTCGGTAATTACAACACCGTATTTTTTTGTTATATCGAGCTTGGAAAGCGGAATTCCGATGATGGGTGTGTGTTTTCCGATTTTCACGCGATAAAGGTTTTCCGTTAAATGATAATCCACCGCCAGTTGCTCAGGAGTTTTCACGGTGGTTTGCCCATCGGTGATGTTTTTTTTATTGTTCAATGTTTTGGTGAGTGGCCATAGCAGCAAAATTCCGGCAACCAACAGTGTTAACCCCACGGGAAGTGTCGTGAAAAAACCGAAGCCGCTGTATCCGGCTTCCACCAATTGGTTATGCATAATTAAAATGGGCGGTGTGCCAATTAACGTCATCATTCCGCCGATACTGCTGGCATAGGCCATGGGCATTAATAACCTACGCACGTTGATATTCGATTTAGTGGCCATACTCACCACAATGGGCATCAGTAACGCCACGGTTCCCGTATTGCTCAAAAAAGACCCAATGAACGATGTGACCAACATGAGCAAAATAAACAATTTCAATGTGTTGTCGCCCGCCAGTTTTAGTAATCCCGTACTAACGGACGAGGCCAATCCGGTTTGAAAAATGGCGCCCCCCACAATAAACAGTCCGGCAATCATAATAACAATGGGATTGGAAAAGCCGGCCAACGCTTCTTGCGGCGTTAACACTTTGGTAAGCACCAACGCCAACAACGAACACATGGCCACCATATCCGAACGAATTTTACCCCAAACAAACAATGCCGCTGTGGCAATTAAAACAATAACGGTAATGGTCATAGCACGGTATGGATTTGAATAACACGAAGATACTAATTTTTAGTCTTTACCAAATAAAAAAAAGGAACAAATACTTGCTC
The DNA here is from genome assembly GCA_023388315.1 of Bacteroidota bacterium. Taxonomy (GTDB): domain Bacteria; phylum Bacteroidota; class Bacteroidia; order Bacteroidales; family Dysgonomonadaceae; genus JAEWGM01. The sequence goes on from JAEWGM010000014.1 coordinate 39,336, forward strand.
CTTTTTACTTTTTAATAATTTTTTCTCTTAACGAAGTTCTTCTTTTACATCTTGTGCAGCTTTGTTAACGCCATCTTTAATGTCTTTGGCCACATCGCTTACGCCTTCTTTAAAGTTTTCCCAACCTTTTTCAACGCTGTTAGCCACATCGTTGTATGTTCTGGAAATGTCTCTTTTGGCTTCGTTCCAATTTTCTTCCGTTGCATTTTCTAATTTGCGAACTTCGTCTTTATAAGCGTCTCTGGTTTTTTCCAAATCAGCAATCGCTTTTTCGTAATTCGCTTTGGCTTCTGCTGACAGTTCATCTGATTTTCTGTTTAAATCAGCTTTCATTTCGTCAATTTCACGATTCAGCCTGTCCAGTTCAGCTTTTGCACCGGTAATTGCCTGATCCCTTTGCTCATACGTATAAACGTTAAAGTCGTATCTTTCACCGTCTTCAACCACAATTACTTCATGCTGAGCAGGGTCTGCCGTTCTTTTGTTGGTATTGGTACACGAAGTACCCAATACAAGCGCTCCCGTTAAAGCAAGAGC
>JAEWGM010000003.1 GCA_023388315.1 Bacteroidota bacterium
ATTTCCTTTCGTCTTTATTGAACGGGTACCAAATTGTTTGTAAAAGTAAAAATAACTCATACAAACACATTCTTGTACTTGCTTGTCTTTATTAAAAAAACGTATATGTAAATATATAAAAGATCGCCTAATTAATCTGCTTCCAAAGAACCTTTCCTCCAAAAGCGGGTGCAAAGATAAAAACTAAATTTCAATATACAAAAAATTTTCGAGAAGTTTTTTGCAAAAAAATATCAATTTTTTCAAGAACCCTTCATTTTCAGCTTCAAACGACTTGAAAAATATTTCTCAAAAAACAATTTCTAAAAAGAAATTTCGGATGAAGGCGAAAAGGCTACAAAGTTAGATAATTCAACAATACGAACCAAACTTTTCTCCTAAAATTTCAATCGGTATGAACCAATTTTTTATATCGGTTGTTACAATCATACTATCATCAAATATTGACATCAATGCAAGACAATTCTTTTTTAGCACTCATTGAACAAAGTATACGCACTCATTGGGATTTACCGGCAATGACCGATTTTAAAGGTAAGACATTCTATTATAAAGATTTTGCACAGGAAATAGATCAACTGCACGATTATTTTGAAGCCGCAAACATACAGCGGGGCGACAAAGTTTCCATCGTAGGCCGCAACTCCGCCCGATGGGCGGTGGCTTTTTTTGCCACACTTTCTTACGGAGCCGTGGCAGTGAGCATTCTGCACGAATTCGACAAAGAAAACATTCAATACATTATAGATCATTCCGACTCGCGCATGGTTTTTTTGGATGACGCTATATATAATAATGTGGAAAAAACGGCGGTTCCAAAAGTGGAATCTTTTGTTTCGTTGGAAAATTTCTCCGTACTCCACTCTTCTTCTGGGTCTTTGAGGAAGTTTGCGGACAACGCGCCCGCTTTTTTCGAGGAGAAGTATAAAAACGGATTTTTTGTAAACGATATCGCTTTCAGAACGGATAAAAGCGAAGAACTGGCTGTTATCAATTACACATCGGGCACCACCAGTAACCCGAAAGGCGTGATGATTCCCTACCGAAGTTTGTGGTCAAACACCAAGTTCGCTAACGACAATCTCCCTTTCATTCAATCGGGCGACGATATTGTTTGTATGCTGCCAATGGCACACACCTATGGCTTGACGTTTGAAATACTGAACTCTATTTCAATGGGTTGTCACATCCATTTTCTGGGTAAAGCGCCCTCGCCCAAGATATTGATGGGGAAATTTTCCGAAATAAAGCCTAAGTTGGTGCTAGCCGTTCCGCTCATTATTGAAAAGATTGTGGTGAAAAATGTTTTCCCAAAATTACAAAAACAACCCATAAGCACTCTATTAAAGGTTCCGGGAGCCAATATGGTTATTCACAACAAGATAAAAAAATCGTTGATGGATGTTTTTGGAGGCCACTTGGTGGAAGTGGTAATTGGGGGAGCAGCCTTAAACGAAGAGGTGGAAAAATTTCTGCGAAAAATAAAATTTCCTTACACCGTGGGATACGGAATGACAGAATGCGGCCCTTTAATTTCTTATTCGTTTTGGAAAAAATTTAAGGAGCGATCGTGCGGACAAATTGTTGACCGCATGGAGGCAAAAATTGATTCCGAAGACCCCGCCAACGTTCCCGGGGAAATTTTGGTGCGTGGTACCAACTTGATGCTCGGCTACTATAAAAATGAAGAAGCAACCAACGAAATTATGTTGCCCGACGGCTGGATGAAAACCGGCGACACCGGCATCCTCGACAGGGATGATTTTATTTTTATCCGTGGGCGAAACAAAAATATGATTTTAGACGCGTCGGGGCAAAATATTTACCCTGAAGAGATTGAAGAAAAACTCAACAGCTCACCCTACATTGCTGAATCATTGGCAATTGAAGAAAACAAAAAAATTGTGGCCTTAATTTATCCCGACAGCGAAGCGATGCAAGAGCATCAAATTGAACCCGAAAATTATCTGTCGTTTTTTGAAGAGCACATCAAAGAAATCAATAAAAAGTTGCCGGCTTACAGTAAAATAACCTCGGTGAGAATTCAGGACGAGGAGTTTGAAAAAACACCCAAACGAAGCATCCGTCGGTTTAAATACCAACAATAATTTAGATGCAAATGAGTAAAAAGCGACACGTGGTTTACGTGTCGCTTTTTCAGTTTTTAATATTCTTGCCAACTTTTAATTTTAATGTCCTCCTCCTTTAACGTGCAGAAAGCCATAATAAAAGCGCTGGCCAATCGCGCGTTGGTAATGAGCGGGATATTGAAATCCACCGCGCCGCGGCGGATAATGTACCCGTTGGTAAGCTCGCGCCGGGTAACGTTTTTGGGGATGTTGATGATTAAATCGAATTGTTTATCCATAATCATTTGCTTGATGTTGTTCTCGCCGTCTTCATCGGGCCAGTTTACATCGGTGGCGGCAACGCCGTTTTCTTCCAAGAACTTCTGTGTGCCGTGGCTGGCGTACAAGCGGAACCCTTTTTCGTGCAATAATTTGCAGGCTTCGAGCAAATCCACTTTCGATTTTGCTTCGCCCGACGAAATGAGAATCCCTTTCTCCGGCACCTTGTATCCTACGGATAACATTGCCTTCAACATCGCTTCGTTCACATCGTCGCCAATGCAGCCAACTTCGCCTGTGGAGGACATATCCACGCCCAAAATGGGATCGAAATTGTGCAAGCGGGAGAACGAAAATTGCGATGCTTTTACGCCGATATAATCCAAATCGAACACCGTGCCATCGGGTTTGGTGTACGGCGCGTCCAACATCACACGCGTGGCGGTCTCAATAAAGTTGTGCTTCAACACTTTGGATACGAACGGGAAGGAACGCGATGCGCGCAAGTTACACTCAATCACCTTAATATCGTTGTTTTTAGCAAGATACTGAATGTTTACCGGCCCGGTGATATTGAGTTCTTTAGCAATTTGTTTGGAGATTTTCTTCACACGGCGCATCGTTTCGAAATATATTTTCTGCGCGGGGAAAACCAAAGTGGCATCACCCGAGTGCACGCCAGCGAATTCAACGTGTTCCGAAATAGCATATTCCACAATTTCGCCGTTCTTGGCCACCGCGTCAAACTCTATCTCTTTGGCATTCTGCATAAACGATGACACCACCACCGGATATTCTTTGGAAACATTGGCCGCCATTTCCAAGAATTTGTGCATTTGCTCCGTATCGTAACACACGTTCATTGCCGCACCCGAAAGCACGTAAGACGGACGGATAAGCACCGGAAAACCCACTTCCTCCACAAACGAGTCTATTTCTTCGTAGCTGGTAAGTTCTTTCCAGCGAGGTTGGTCAATACCCAATGAATCCAACATCGCGGAAAATTTGTGACGGTTCTCAGCACGGTCAATCGATAAGGGCGATGTTCCCAAAACGGGCACATTTTGTCGGTGCAATTTGATTGCCAAATTGTTGGGGATTTGTCCGCCCATCGACACAATCACACCTTTAGGCCCTTCAATATCAATTACATCCATTACGCGTTCTTGCGTAAGTTCATCAAAATAGAGACGGTCGCACATATCATAATCCGTTGAAACGGTTTCGGGGTTGTAGTTGATCATTACCGATTCATAACCCAATGTACGCGCGGTTTGCACGGCGTTCACCGAGCACCAGTCGAACTCCACCGACGAGCCGATGCGATATGCACCGGACCCTAACACCACGATGGTTTCTTTACCCGAAACAGCCGGAGAGAAAGACTCATCGGAACCGTGCGTAAAATAAAGATAATTGGTTTCATCGGGGTGTTCAGAAGCTACCGTGTTAATTCGCCTCACGGACGGCACGATATTCAACTGCTTACGATGCGCGCGCACCCGCAACAACCCATCCTCCAACGAGCCTTCGGGATTTTCTACGAAACGAGCGATTTGAAAGTCGGAAAATCCCAACCGTTTGGCTTCTTTTAGCACATCGGCAGGAAGTTCCTCTATTTTAGTGTATTGTGAAAGTACGTGGGTGTAATCGAAAATATTTTTGAGTTTTCCTAAAAACCACTTGTCAATTTTTGTAAGTTCTTCTATCTGCTCCACCGTGTAGCCTTTTTCAAACGCGTCGGCGATGGCAAAAATGCGCAGATCTGTGGGGTTGGAAAGGGTTTTTTCCACATCGTCAAACGTCATATCGCTGTTGCCGACAAAACCGTGCATCCCCTGCCCTATCATTCGCAACCCTTTTTGGATAATTTCTTCAAACGATTGCCCAATGGACATAATCTCACCCACCGATTTCATAGACGAGCCAATCTCGTGGCTCACGCCGTGAAATTTGTTTAAATCCCAACGAGGAATTTTCACAATCATATAATCCACCTGCGGTGCCGTGTAGGCTGAGTTTGGCGTTCCCATTTCGCCAATTTGGTCCAGCGTGTATCCCAAGGCCAGTTTGGTGGCCACAAACGCGAGCGGGTAACCCGATGCTTTGGAAGCCAGCGCCGATGAGCGGCTTAGGCGGGCATTTATTTCAATAATGCGGTAGTCGTTTGTTTCCGCGTTGAAAGCGTATTGAATGTTGCACTCGCCCACAATGCCGATGTGGCGCACCACGCGTCGCGCGACATCTTCCAGCAATTCCACTTGTTCTTTAGAAAGTGTGATGATGGGCGCCACCACAATGCTCTCGCCTGTGTGAATGCCCAGCGGATCGAAATTTTCCATCGGAACCACCGTGAAGCAATGGTCGTTTTTATCGCGAATGACCTCAAATTCAATCTCTTTCCATCCTTTTAAGCTCTCTTCTACCAAAATTTGACTGGAAAACGACAAGGCACTTTCGCAAAGTTCTTTAAATTCTTTTTCATTGGCGCAAATCCCTGAGCCCAAGCCGCCTAATGCGTAAGCGGAACGCACCATTACGGGAAATCCGATTCGGCGCGCCACAGTGAGTGCGTCTTCCATAGTCCCCACCGCTTGCGAAACGGGCGTTTTGGCGTCAATTTCGTTCAGTTTTTTTATGAACAAATCACGGTCTTCGGTAATCATAATGGCTTCCACGGAAGTTCCCAATACTTTCACGTTGTATTTTTCGAGCGTTCCGCTTTGATAAAGCTCCGTTCCGCAGTTAAGCGCTGTTTGGCCGCCAAAGGCAAGGAGAATGCCATCGGGTTGTTCTTTTTCGATGACTTTTTCCACAAAATAAGGCGTAATGGGCAAGAAATACACTTTATCGGCCACTCCTTCCGATGTTTGAATGGTAGCGATATTGGGATTGATGAGAATTGTTTCAATTCCTTCTTCGCGCAACGCTTTCAACGCTTGCGACCCCGAGTAGTCAAATTCACCCGCTTGTCCGATTTTCAGCGCACCGGAACCTAATAAAATTACTTTTTTAATTGATTTGTCCATCTTGAATATAGTTCGTTCTTATTTTTTTATGTTCTATTTTTCTAACAAAAAAATCGGAAACAATAAGGCTGCCTACCTGTATTTTTTCCGATTTATAAAAGTGTGTATGAATCGCGTTTATATCGATATCTTCTGTGAACGGATTTATGGGTGCTGGAATCAAGCAAAACGGACGTGTGAGCCAGGTGAAAACTGCTTTTTCCGATGCGGTTTTATCCGCACCAAATAACCGTCCGTGAAGCGTTGTTCCGTTTCCGGAAACCCATTGCACAGCTTTATCTTGATGCATAACGCGTACTCTCTTATGTATGGATTGATGTTGTTTGATATTAGAGCACAAAGATAGATAAAAAATCTTGTTTTTTGCGAGAGAATGAGAAAAAATGTTGGCAAAAGTGCGGTGCGTTGGGCGCTGGGGCTGTCACACCGGTTTTTAAAGAATCACAGACTACGCCTGCTAAAAGCTAACAGCCAATAGCTAAATAGGTAAAACAATCACCACACTGTGCCGTTTAAACCATGGCTTATTCTTGCGACGCAATTAAAAATTCTTGATATTCATCCCACAAACCTTCAATGGAGTATTCATTGCCCAACACATGTTTTATGGCACCATCAAAACTCCAGGGAATGACTTCCAAAGCAGATTTATTGAATTTTCGAAGAAAATCTTTGTCCTTTGTGGTGAGCCATTCCAAGAAAAAACCGGTGGTTTGGTAACCGTCCATCCAGTTGCCGCCGGGTTTACGGTTGGTGGCAGGGAAATACCCGTTGTGCGCTCTCACGGCATCGGCCATTCCTTCGATAAAAGCGAAAAACGTGCGGTTGGTTCCGTATGAACCAATTCCCTGTGGTTCCAGTTGAAAACCGTGAACAAGTTCGTGATACAGTACGCCTTCGGTTTCATATAACACTCTGTCGTCGCCTCCGTTTTTCGCGGAATGCTCTACCCAGCGCGAGCTGTAGAAGATACTAATTTCGGGTACGCCGCCACTTTTTGCCGAAATACCGTCCACATCTTCAATGGTATAATTTATTTTCTTAATGGCGGGAATGCTATCCGTGGGGCTCCAATACAACGTTTGCACCACGCCCAAAATACTTTCTCTAATCAATTTTTCGGGATTGGGAACAATACGGTTGTAGATGTTCCACCCTTCCGTGTCGGGCGCTTTATTTACAAAATTGATTTGCGGATAATGAAAAGTATCCCACGAGGTTGTTTTCTCAATTAATGGCGTTTTCGATGAGCATGACAACAGAAAAAGCACCATTAAAACTGCACAGAATCTATTTGTATATTTCATATTTTAATTTGTAAATGAATAGGGCTTATTAAATTTTGAGGACTTCGTATTGGGTTTATTGCTCATTTCAAACTCCAGCGTTCCGCCGTTAAGTAAATCGGAATGCGTGATGTAATGTTTTTCGTGTTTTTTCCCATTGAGTTTTATCGATTTCACATATACATTCTTATCGGATACGTTGGATGAAAGGATGGAAAACGTTTTCCCGTTTTCGAGATGAATCACGGCTTTTTTTGCAAGCGGTGAACCGATAACATATTGGTCTGACCCGGGACAAACCGGATAAAACCCTAAAGATGAGAAGATATACCACGCCGACATTTGCCCGCAGTCATCATTCCCCGACAAGCCGTCCACTTTGTTTTTATACATTCGGCGCATAATTTCGTGAAGACGATGCTCCGATTTCCACGGCTGATTGGTCCATTTGTACAAATAGGGCACGTGATGGCTGGGCTCGTTTCCGTGCACGTAGTTGCCCATTAAGCCTTCTTCGTTAATGTCTTCGGTGTTTTCAAAATATTTGGCGGGAAGGTGCATCGTGAAAAGCGAATCCAAGCGGCGGACAAACTGTTTTTCGCCCCCCATTTGGTGAATTAAACCATTCACATCGTGCGGTACAAAAAAGGAATAATTCCACGAGTTGCCTTCAATAAAACCTTGCCCATGCGTGTCCAGCAAATCGAAATCTTTTTTAAACGTTCCGTCTTCCAATTTTGGGCGCGCAAATCCCAGAGAAGCATCAAAGATATTTCGGTAACTGAGCGCGCGGCGGCCATATTCTTCCTGAATATCCGTTTTATTCATACTTTGTGCCAATTGCTGAATCGCCCAATCGTCATAACTATACTCTAACGTGATGGAAGCGGCCGAACCGCTGCGCTCCAGCGGAACGTATCCATATTTCTTGTATTCGTCTATGCCATCGTAATACCCTAAATTGGAGCTGTTTACAGAAGCCTCCAAGGCAAGCTTTTTGTCAACCGCCAAACCTTTGGCAATGGCGTCGGAAACTACCGAAACCGAATGATAACCAATCATACACCAGTTTTCGTTTCCCATATGCGACCACACCGGCAATGCTTTGTGCACACTTTGTTTGTAATGATTGAGCATTGAATTTACAAATTGCGTGCTCCGCGCGGGTTTTATCACATTCATCAGCGGATGTTGCGCGCGAAACGTGTCCCAAACCGAGAAAATGGTGTAGTTGGTTTCGCCGCTGTTTGCGTGATGGATATTGTGGTCGATTCCCCGATAGCGCCCATCCACATCCTGATAAACGGAAGGGTTTATCATTGTGTGATAGAGCGCGGTATAAAACACGTGTTTGGTTTCTTCATCGGCATCGAAATCCACACAACTCAATTCTGTTTCCCATTTTTGCCGGGTCTCGTTTCTGATTTCGTCAAAGGATTTTCCCGCGGTTTCGGCTTCCAAATTCTTCATCGCGCCCAAACAATCTACCGGCGACAGCGCCACGTGTATTTCGAGCGGCTTTCCGTCAGAAAAATCAAAATCGAAATAAGCGGTTAAGTGCTTGCCAAACATTTCCGGAAAATTTTCCGTCATATCAAACTTTCGCCAAAAGCCGTTGTAGAGCACCTTTTCTTTGTTGCGAGCGCCGTAATTGACAATGGGTTTGGAAAATTTCACCGCGAAATGGGTGTAATTCATTCGCGACCAGCCACGCGTAATGCGGTATCCGGTGAGCGTGCAGGAGTCTTCCACACGCAGGTTCGCCATCAACACTTTGCCATCGTAATTGTAAATGCCGTAATCCAAATCAAGGATGATATGCCCGGTTTTCACGTCTTTGGGAAAAGTGTAGCGATGAACGCCCACCCGCTCGGTGGTAGTCATTTCGGCACGAATACCGTAATCTTGCAGCGTAACGGCGTAATATCCCGCTTGAGCTTCTTCCTCATCGTGGCTAAATCGTGAGCGATAGCCACTTTCGGGATTTTCTTCCGTTCCCATATCCAGTTTCACTTCGCCCACCATCGGCATAACCAAAATATCGCCCAAATCGGAGTGCCCCGTTCCGTTGAAATGCGTGTGGCTGAATCCCACAATGGTTTTATCGTCATACTGGTATCCAGCACAATATTGATATGCTTCCGGTTGATACACGCCATCGATATTGTGCGGAATCATTTCGGTATCGGGGCTTAACTGCACCAAGCCAAAAGGGGCGCACGCCCCGGGAAAAGTGTGTCCCATACTTTTGGTGCCCACCATAGGATTCACATATTGAACGCGTTTGTTTTGCGATTGCATGGTGGCCGCAAAAAACAGGCACATGGAAACAAGAAAAATATATTTTTTTATCATACTGCCAGGTTATTAATTCTTTAGAACTCCTTCGGAAGGCGGCGCGTTTTGCGGTTCGGCTCCCCATTTTTTATTGGCTTTGTTGCCCATTACCAATTCAAGCGTACCGCCGTTTTTGATGTCATCGTGGCTAAACCACGGTTTGTTCCACGTTTTGCCGTTTAATGTAGCGGATTGAATGTATTTATTTTCTTGTGAGAAATCACGGGCGAAAATCGTAAAAAACTTACCGTTAGGCAAATGAATGGTTGTTTTACCAAAAAACGGGCTGCCGATATTGTACGTGGGGCTGCCGGGGGTAACGGGATAAAACCCCATTTGCGAAAACACCACAAAAGCAGACATTCCGCCCCCATCTTCGTCTCCGGGAACTCCCATTAAATCGTTTCTAAACCACTGCCCAAGTAGCGTGTGAATTCTTTTTTGGGTTTTCCAAGGCTGACCCGCGTAATTGTACAAATAAGGAATATGCAGCGAGGGTTCATTGGCCATAGAAAACTGGCCCACATTACCAGTATGGTCAGGCAATTGAGAGTAAAAATCGTATTTGCTTTTGCCTAACGGCTCCCTGAACATTTGATCGAGATTGGCAATGAATTTTTCTCTTCCGCCCATCAACGAAATTAAATCGGCCACATTGTGTTGCACATCCCAGCGGTAAACCCAGGCGTTATTTTCGCCATAGTACTGTCTTGCGCCCATTCCTCCGGAAAAGCGGTAATCGAACGGCTCAATAAAGTTGCCGTCTTTATCTTTGGGATGAAAAAAAGCGGTTTCGGGATTAAACAAGTTGCGATAGTTGTAGGATTTTTGAAGAAAAAAGCGGTAATCTTCCATTTTTCCCAATTCTTTGGCAATTTGGGCCAAGCACCATTCATCGTAAGCGGTGCCCAAAGTAACGGCAACGGGTTGGCGCTTTTCCCACGAATGTACTTCGGGAAAGGTTTCCTCTTCGCCTTCTTTTAACGCGGGAATATATCCTTTTTCGTGATAAAACCGGTCTAACTCACCCGAGGGCTTGGCCGACCACGGCGCCAATGTTTTCTCCATAATGGCCGCTCGAAGAGCCGGGTAAATCTTCTCTAAATCAATGTTTTCCAATCCTTTTCGGTATGCGTCAATAACGGTAGCGATGCCGTGATTGGAGTTCATTCGGCGGCTGTCGCCGGTAATTTCGGGGAAAGTGGGCCACCAAAAATTGGGCATTTGCTCTGACATTCTCAGGAACGAATGAATGATGTCGCTCTCCAATTTTGTTTCTATGATTGTTCGCAGCGGATGAGTGGCACGGTAGGTATCCCAAATCCAATCATCGGTGTAAAACGGAATGCCGTTGTCGTCGTGTACTTTTCCGTCAAATGCGCTAAAATAACGTCCATCTTCCGAAATTTTCACAGGCCTTTCATAAGTGCGGTAAAGCGAAGTATAAAAAACAACTTTGTCATTGTGGCTTCCGCCTTCAACTTGTATTTTTCCGAGTGTTTCGTTCCACATTTGTCGTCCCTTTTCTTCTACTTTTGCCAAATCAAAATGGTTGATTTCCCTGTTCAAGTTTTGTTTGGCTTGTTCTTCATCGATGAACGAAATACCGTATCGAACATGGATTTTTTCGGTGTTTTCAGCAAAATGAAGCACCAAGTTGGCATTTCTTCCCGCTACGCTTTGGCGTTCCACCACATTTTCCGTCTCCAAAGAGTTCACTTTAACGGGAGTTATATCGGTCTCCAAATACATATACACTCGTGTATTATTGTTCAGTTGCTGATAACCCGACAGGGCTCTCCCATCCCATTTTAATTCGCCTTGGCGGGAGTTCAATATTAAATAAACCGGTTCTTTTTTAGTGAAATGCAAGGCATAAATGGCCGATTGGTGAGAAACGGCGTAATTCACCTCAATTTCCGTTTCATCCAAATACACCGCATAGCTGTAAGGCGTTATTTTTTCATTGTCGTAACTGTATTGTATTACCGGTTTCAAGTTATCGGTGTCCTGCCCGGGGCTCAGGTTAAAAGCCGAACTTCCCCTGTGGCTGGTTACCACAATGGGTAAACCCGACAGTACATCTCCCGTAAAATCGCCCCTTTCCGGATACACACGCAACATGCTGTTGGGCAGATGAACCGTGGGATACGTTGGCACCAATAAGTGACTGATATTGCCCATATAAGGATTCACATAATCAACCAGTTGCGTGTTGGTTTGGGAAAAAATACACGTGTGTGTATAAACAAAAAACAGTAGGGAGAGGAAGAATATTTTTTTCACGTTCAATTAATTTATTTTACGCGTTAATTGGAAAAGATTTACAGAGAATAAATCTTGCCACTTTCAATGAGTTTATTGTATTTCTCTTTGTTGAAAGAATAATAATGCGCGCCTCTTTTGGAGCCGCTTTTGTCTTTTTCTTCGTGTTTGTCGAGAATGTCCATAGAGATGAGTTTTTTGCGAAAATTTCGTTTGTCGATGGGCATTTGATAGATGGCTTCGTACAAATCTTGCAGCGCGGGCAAAGTGAATTTCGATTCAAAAAAGTTGAAGATAATGGGCTGCATCGAAACTTTGTATCGCAACAAAGTGAGGGCGTCTTGCACCATTTGGTCGTGGTCGAAAATCAACGGCGGAAGTTCGCGCACATCCATCCACTTCGCGTCGAAATGGCGTGCCAAACTGGTATCGAATTGCTCCATTCGCACCAACGCGTAAAAAGCCACAGAAACAACGCGTCCGCCTTGGTCTCTATGCACATCTCCGTAGGCGCCCACCTGTTCCATGTAGATGTTTTTTTGTTGGGTGTATCGGTAAAGCACTTTCTCGGCGGCTTGAGTCAAACTTTCGTTTTCTTCCATAAAGCCTCCCATAAGCGACCAGGCGTTTTTTAACGGCTCAACCGGACGGCGGGTAAGCAATAAATGAAGTTCTTTCTTAGTGAATCCGAAAATGATGCAGTCTGCCGCAATCAGAAACTTTGTGTTATCGGGATAGAATATGGGTTGCATAGCAAAGGAAAGTAAAGAGAAGTAAAGATATGTGTATTAAACACAGAAGCAAGCAATTTACGGCCTGCTTCTGTGCATTTTTGGTTGTTAAAGTTTTCTGGCGCCATCGCTTATGACTACGTCATAAACTTTGGGTTCGTGTCCATATTTTTCTTTGAACTGTTTTTTGGCGTCTTCAATAAACGAGTCGTACAACTCATCTTTCACCAAATTAATGGTGCAACCGCCAAAGCCGCCGCCCATTACGCGCGAACCGGTAACGCCGTGTTCACGGGCAACATCGTTCAAGAAATCAAGCTCTTCGCAGCTAACTTCATATAGCTTGCTCATTCCGTGATGGGTTTCATACATTTTCTGGCCCACGGTTTCGTAATCGCCTTTTTGCAGGGCGTCACTCACGTCGCGTACGCGTTGTGTTTCCTCAATCACGTACTCGGCACGCATATAGTCTTCTTCCGAAATGTTGTCTTTCACTTCTTTGAGCATATCCATTGAGGCATCGCGCAAGAATTCCACTTCGGGATGATTTTTCGCGATTTCGGCAGCAGCGCGTTCGCAGGATTCGCGGCGTTTGTTGTATGCCGATGATGCCAATTCGTGTTTCACCACCGTGTCGAGCAAAACCAATTTGTATCCTTTGGGGTCGAAGGGGAAATATTCGTACTCCATGGATTTGGTATCGAGGCGGATTAAATGCCCTTTCTTACCAAAAATAGAAGCAAATTGGTCCATAATACCGCATTTCACACCCACATAATTGTGTTCGGTGGATTGTCCGATGCGGGCCAACTCAAATTTATCAATTCCGAGGTTCAACATATCGTTCAACGCGAAAGCGTACGTACTTTCCAGTGCCGCCGATGAAGACATTCCGGCACCCAGAGGCACATCGCCGGCAAAAACCGTGTCGAAACCTTGTACTTTTCCGCCTCGTTTTTCTATTTCGCGGCAAACACCGAAAATGTATTTCGCCCAGCCTTCTTTGGGAAGGTCTTCTTCTTTCAACCCGAATTCCGCGCTTTCATCTAAATCGATGGCGTAAGCGCGCACTTTGTCGGTTCCGTTTAGTCGAATGGCGGCAATCATTCCTTTGTCAATGGCGCCGGGAAAAACAAAACTTCCATTGTAATCGGTATGTTCACCAATGAGGTTTACGCGCCCGGGCGACGCGTAAACTTCAGGTGTATCGTTACCAAACTTCTCTTGGTAAATTTTTAAAACTTGTTCTTTTGTCATTTTATATTCAAATTATTGCATTTGTTCTTGTGTTGGCAATGACTCCGAAGCAATATCCACGGGAACTTCTTCTTCATCCGTCACCGAAATATTGGTATTCACGTTTTTAGATCCCACAAGCGCGTAATAAAGTAAATAAACAAATCCGGCAATAATCAACCAGTAGCTGTTCAAGAATCCTGCGTTATCGGCAATAACTCCTTGTAAGTAAGGCAAGATACCACCACCGCAAACCATTACCATAAAAATTCCGGAGGCCATTTCGGTGTATTTACCCAATCCTTCTACTGCCAAGTTGAAAATGCTACCCCACATAATGGAGGTGCAAAGCCCTGCCAATACTAAGAAGAATACTTTAATGGGAACCACGCCGCCAAACAAGGTGATGGATGGCCCCGCGGGAATGAAAATCGCGCCGAGAATTAATATGATTCCCAACAACGAGGTGAAAGTCAACATGGATTTACTGGATACTTTCGCACCAACCGACGCGCCAATTAAACGTCCGGCAAGCATCAACAGCCAATAGAGGCCAACGATGGATCCGGCAATTCCCGCGGCAATGCCAAGGCCGCCACCTGTGCCATCGGTGGTCATATACAAGTTGGCGATATTGGGGATACCTACTTCAACACCCACATAGATGAAAATAGCGATAATACCTAAGATAAAGTGGCGGAACGACATCGCGCTGTGCTTGTCTTTCACTTTCACTTGTGCGGCTTTGGCACGTGTAATTTCCAAACGGGGCTCGGGAATTTTCACCATTAAAATCACAATAAAGGCGAAAGCAAAAATACCCATTGCCAAGAACAACGCGGGATTGGCGTCGCTAATGGCCGCGCGGGCAACATCGCCCATGAGGTAACCCACTAAAATGGGAACAATGGTTGCACCAATGGAGTTGATGGCGCCACCAAACTGAATTAATTGATTGCCTTTGTTACCACCGCCGCCAAGCGTGTTCAACATGGGGTTTACCACCGTGTTTAACATACACATGGAAAAACCGGAGATAAACGCGCCGGTTAAATAAACGGCAAAACTAGCCACGTTTCCTGAGAAGAACGTGATGGCAACACCAATAAACCCGATGGCAACAGCCATTAACGCGGTAAATTTGTATCCCTTTCTTTCCAGAATCATTCCGGCGGGGATACCCATAAACGCGTAAGCAATGAAGTTTGCCAAATTACCAAGTTGTGACATGGCATTGCTTGCACCAAACTGATTTTTTACGATTACTCCCATCGGATTTTGCAGTCCGGTAACAAAAGAAATCATAAAAAACAACATAAACATTACCGCTATGGGCAATGCATAATTTTTTTTCTGCGTTGTTGTATTCATACTTTTTTATTAATAATTAATTGTTTATATAATGAAGGCTTATTTTGGATTACACCAAAAATTTATACGTTGTTCTTGAGTAAAAAGTATCTTCGGGTTTGAGAATTACCGAAGGATAATCGGGTTTGTTAATGCTATCGGGGAAATGCTGCGTTTCAAAGCAAACAGCCGACCGCTCGGGATACCTGTGGGCGTTTTTCGCTTGAAAGTTGCCGGTCATCCAGTTGCCCGTATACATTTGCACACCGGGCTCGGTGGTGTACATTTCCATTTTGATGCCCGTTTTGGGCGATTCGCATACACCCACGTAAGAGTATTCGTTTTCCGAACTTTTGTTTAACACATAAGTGTGGTCGTACCCTTTACCGAAGTGCAGTTGTTGAAAATCATCGTTTATTCTGTCTCCGATGGCGTGCGGTGTAGTGAAATCCATGGGTGTACCTTTTACGGTTTCCGCTTCGCCATATGGAATGGCGGTGGCATCGGTTGGCAGATAAGTATCGGCGTTGAGTGTGAGCAGGTGGTCGCCGATGTATGGGTCGCCTTCTCCCGAGAGATTAAAATAGGAATGGTTGGTGAGGTTTAGAATGGTTGTTTTGTCGGTTTTGGCTTCGTAAACCATATCCACCGCGTTGTCATCGGTAAGTGTATAAGTGAGCGTCACCTGTAAGTTTCCGGGATAACCTTCCTCGCCATCCACCGAAAGGTAGAAAAGCTGAATGCTGTTTTCGGTTACGTTTTTCACATCCCAAACAACCGCGTTGAACCCTTTTTCGCCTCCGTGAAGCGAGTTGGGCCCATTGTTGACGGCCAAACTGTAGTCTTTCCCTTCCAGTGTGAATCGCCCGTTGGCGATGCGGTTTGCCGTGCGTCCACAAATAGCGCCAAAATACGGCTCTTCCGATGTGAGATACTCATCCATTGTGGGATGCCCCAATACAACATCTGTTAATTTCCCGTTTTTATCGGGAACCATCAACGCCACAATTTTCGCGCCGTAATTGGTAACGGCCATTTCACTTCCTAACTTGTTGGTGAGCACGTAAAGCTCTGTTTGTTTGCCATCCACAATTTTGTGAAACGCTTCCTTTAACAAGCCGGATTTGGTGTACTTTTTATCCATGCAATTTCGGTTTAAGTATGAATGAAGATTGATATTTTAAAAATTGGTGTAAAATTAACACAATATTTATCGTTTGCCTAATTTTATTTTGTGTTATACAACATAAAAATGGACAATAAAGAGATTTTAAGCGGAGAATGAGTTCGATCATTATCCAATTCCAATTCCAATTCCATATTGCGCCCATTCAGGGCTTCTTTTGTGGCGAACTTTACCACCCCAACGTTGCACGTTGGGTTAATATAAACGAGCCTTTCAGGCTCTTATTTTAACGTTGCTTTAGATCCTCGTGGCTTTCCGCCAACAGCAATTGCTACAGCGCAGCCAACTATTTGTAGCTACGCCCGCTATTCGATGTGAAACAAAAGCGCAAATTCATCAAAACCTCTCCCTAAATCCCTCTCCAAGAACGATGGGCTTACAAGCTAGGTTTATGATTTGTAGCCCGTAATCCTTCCCCTGTGGGGGAAGTTAGAAGGGGGTTAAAAACAGTACATAAAAAACCCAAAAACAGTTTCTTAATCCACCTCTTCGGATTCTTCTTTTACGTTCTTAGCTACCAGCACTTTGTCTATCCTGTTGCCATCGATATCCACTATTTCAAATTCCAAGTTGTCAAAAACGAATTTATCGCCCACGCTCGGAATTTTATTGAGGCAAGCAAACACAAAACCGGCCACGGTGGAGTAATCTATTTCATCGAAATCCACGATAAAATTCTCATCCACATACGACAACATTTCAATGGGCGCTTCGCCGCTGATAAGCGCCGAGCCATCGTCGCGAATATGAATCAGCGGATCAATAAACTCCTCCGTTTCCTCGGGAATGCCGCCCACTAGGTTTTCAAAAATATCGTGCAGCGTTACAATTCCGTCTAAGCTGCCATATTCATCCACCACAACGGCCAGAAATTTGTGGTTGTTTTTCAGCGACTCCAACACTTTTTGCGCACGCAAGCTGTTAGGCACGATAAGCGGCTCAACAACAAGGCTCTCGATGGTGAAATCTTCGTTGCGGCTTAACCTGATTAAAAAATCGCGCATGGTAATGGTTCCCACAAAATCGTCGATTTTATTTTTACAGGCTAAAATTTTTGAGTGTTTAGTGTTTAGCAGGTCGGCAATAATTTCTTGCTCCGTTTTTGAGATATCCACCCACTCCACATCGGTGCGGTGCGTCATTAAATGACGAGCGCGTTTGTCGGAAAAATAAAAAACCTGCTCGTGAATAATGTTCTCTTCCACATCGATAACGCCTTCGTGGGAAGCGGTTTTGAGCATCGCGCGCAATTCCCGTTCCGAAATCACATCTTCTTTCGGTTTCAACCCAATGAGTTTATTGAACAACCCCGTGGATGCCGCCAGCAGTTTCACAAACGGATAAAAAATAATACTCACGGCATGAATAACGCGCGACACAGCAATAGCCATCCGCTCCGGATTGTTCAGTGCAATGGTCTTGGGCACCAACTCGCCAATTACAATGGAAACATACGTGATGAGAAACACCACCACAAACATGGAAAGTGCCGGCGCGAAGGACGCACTCCAGGCAAATTGCTCAAAAAAAGGCACCAAATGAACGGCCAAAGTAGAGCCGCCATAAGCGCCATTCACAATACCGATAAGAGTTATGCCCACTTGCACGGACGATAAAAAATTATCGGGATCGGATTGCAATTGCAATGCTTTTTCCGCTCCTTTGTTGCCTTTTTTTCGTTCTGTTTCTAACTTGGTCTTTTTCGCCGATACAACGGCAATTTCCGACAAGGCGAAAAACCCGTTGAGGAGAATAAGAAATAATATGATAAGGATATCAATCATTTAGTGGGGAAAAAGGGTAAAAAGAACAAAGAGCAAAGAATAAAGAGCAAAAGACAAAAGACTGATAGACATTAGAATCCGTTTGGCTGATGCTCGGGATATGGCAAATGGTTGAATATGATAGCGTCAGACGGTTTCAAAACCGTCTGACGCGGCGTGAATTACCACAATGGAGACGGATATTCACCGCTTTTCACCAATTGTCTTAGTTTTTCAACCACTTCGGGGCGGTCTTCGGCATAGGTTACGCCAAACCATTTCGATGGTGTGTCCAATACTTCAACCGTGGCTTTTCCTTCCACAATCAAGTGGTTCACCAATAAGGGAATAAAATATTCCGCTTTAATGTTTTTCGCGTTTTCGTTTAAGAAACGCACGAAGTAGTCGTTTGAGTATTTAAAATAATCGGGCGTGAAACCCCACATATTCATCGATACGGGCGTGTCGTCGTCAATGGCTACCCAATCGTCGTTTTCGTTTCTATATTTCACTTCGCCGTCCATTCGCATAATTTGTGTGCGTTCTACCACGCCGGTCAAGTGGTTGTTTTCATCGGTTTCGCACACCCCGCGCGCCACGGTGCCGCTTTCTGAGAGCGTGTTTCCAACGCGATAACCCACCATACAGTATTTGTTTTCGCTGCCGTTTAACCCTGAAAGGAAATCGGCCAGCACTTTAAAGCTTTCACGTCCGTAAAAATCGTCGGCGTTAATTACCGCGAACGGTTCTTTAATCACATCTGCGCCCATCATAACGGCGTGGTTGGTTCCCCACGGTTTTTCACGGCCTTCGGGAACGGAAAAGCCTTCGGGAAGCGCGTCCAATTCTTGAAACACCAATTCCACGGGAATTTTTGATTCGTATTTTTTTACGATTTTTTCCCTGAAATCTTCTTCAAACGTTCTTCTGATGACAAACACAATTTTGCCAAAACCGGCATTTACGGCGTCGTAAATGGAGTAATCCATAATGGTTTCGCCATTGGGGCCCAGCCCGTCTAACTGTTTTAAGCCTCCGTAACGGCTTCCCATTCCGGCGGCTAATACAAATAAGGTAGGTTTCATTTTCTTTTTTATATTGTAATGATGATTTATTCGCAAATGTAAAGAAATTTTGTCCGATAAACCAATTCTGCCCAATAAAATCTATGAAAAAAACTATCTTTGTTGTAATAAATTTACGATATGTCTTTTTGATGACGATTTTTCGCGCGTCGCATCGCCGGCATCTCGTAAAACAAATTTTCTTTATCCCGATAAATGCCGATGGACACCAATACCCTCATAGCAGAATGCACTTTCACCACCGCGCGAAGCAGCGGCGCCGGAGGACAGAATGTGAATAAAGTGGAAACCAAAGTTTTACTGTCTTTTGATGTAAACAATTCGCAGATCCTTAGCGATGAGAAAAAAGCAATTATCGCCGAAAAACTGAAAAACCGAATCAATAAAGAGGGTATTCTGCAACTATCCAGCGACCGCGAACGGACACAGCTTAAAAACAAAAAAGTGGTTTCGGATAAATTTATTCAACTGGTCTCCAATGCATTAAAACCCACAAAAAAACGAAAGCCCTCAAAACCCACCGCGGCATCCATTAAAAAACGGCTCGACAACAAGAAGCGACAAGCGGAAAAGAAAAGGCTGCGAGCCAAAGATTTTTGATTTTTTGTGCCGGTGAAATCGTGGAACGGTTTTTACTAATTTTATCATTACTGACTCACTAAAATTTGTCCGTAGGACAAACCCGTGCATAACCCCCAATTTTAATTGGGGGGAATGGCGAAATTACCGCGCATAAACTCTGTAAGGGTTTCCCAATCCGTTTAAAGGTAACGCCTACAGCGTTTTATTCGTCTTTAACGTTTTCTACCCCCAATTTCATTGGGGGTTATGCACGGAAAACTTCTACGAAGTTAAAACGCGACCTATTTGCCAAATCAATATACTAAAACGGTTTGCTGATAAAGATTTTAACTGATTTGCCGGAATTTTGTCGGTCAGTAGTGTAATTTTATATTCGTGAAGATTTGTGTGATTTGTGGCTAAAAACTGAATAGTTCAACGTCATGCGGAGCGTAGAATAACAAAAGCGGACACATTCATCGCGAATGCCCCCGCTTAAAAACACTGACTAAGAAACTGAGTTTATGAAAAGAATGTAAAAACGTTAAAACTTAAACGATACGCCGGCGTTCAACACCGCAATTCCATATCCCAACTCGGCAAAAGCCGCGAAGTTATCGCTGAAGAACCAACGGCCACCCAAGAAAAAGGAGAATCCAATTCCACTACCGTAGCTGCCCGGCCCTGTATATTCACTGCTATGCGAATATGTTACCAGATTATATCCTAACATTAGACCGGCATACGGATCGAGTTGCGGAATATTTTTAAAACCGTGGTAATGATACGCGCCACGCGCGCCCACTAACCAGTAGTTCCATTTATAAGAGTAGGTTCCATCTTTGTATGAATAGCCGGTATTGCCAACATATCCGCCAATACTTATTATTCCGGTGTCGCCGGCGTCCCACATTCCGTGGTCGTATGAGAGCATAACTGCCGGACGTCCGGTGCCGACACCACCAAAAGTGGTACCAATTCCAATTCCTAAATTAACTGCGCTAGTTCCTTTTTGAAATTGTTGCGCTGAAAGTGGCGTAATAGCCATTGCTGCCACGATGGCAAGAAAAATTACTTTTTTCATTGTTTGTTGATTTTTAAAATGTTTTATATTGTTTGTTGTTTTATTGTTTGTTACGGGTTGCGGGACGGAGTGCGGGTTGTGGGGTGCGGAGTGCGAGGTAACCCTTCACTCTCCAAGTCTCCAAGTCTCCCACTCTTCCAAATCTCCCTCTTCTTACTTAATCGTCCCAACCCACTATCTCTTTCATTTCCTCATAGCTCATCGATTCCCAATCTATTTCTTGGGTACTTCTTGTATTTCCTGCTGCAGCAATAATCTGTCTTCCGGCCGGAACAACCACGTACCTGTAATGGAATCTGTGAGTGACATCAGAAATAGGATTTACTATATAGGATGGCAAGGCTGAGCCGTCTGTATTATAAGCGCCTACAGATATGTCATTTTTTTCCAATGTGCCTGATCCTGCATAGGACGAAAAATAAAATAGAGTTTTTGGGGAGTGGCGAAGGGTTGTGGGCATCAAAAAGTGACTATTAAGTTTTCTGTCTCTTAAATATACCAACAATATACCACCGTTGTCTAATATAGTTTTTAGGTCGGAACCCGCTGCAACAGCATTAATAAAAGGTGTGGGTATTCTATGAGTAAGCGATCTAACTTTGTAGTCATAGATTAAGCCCCAAGACCTGATTTCAATCCACTGGCTGCCTACCACGTTGGCTGTTCCTTTCAAGTTAATAGCCGAACCCCATCCATTGGTAGTTTTTGGGCCAAAAAGATCGCCTGTAGTTTTATTAAGGTAAAAATCGCCCACAGCACCAATCGTAGTTGAAGGATTGTTGGTACCACTCAATATTTTGGAACCTGCCGCACCGGGGTCTCCTTTTGCACCTGTGGCACCTGTAGCACCGGTATCTCCTTTAGGCCCTGTAGCGCCGGTATCTCCTTTGGGCCCGGTAGCGCCAGTGGCACCTTTTGCGCCTGCTGCTCCTTTCAGGTTTAATGGTGTTCCCCATCCGGCAGCGGATTTAGGCCCATAAAGATTGCTCGTTCCCTTGTCCAAATACATATCGCCATTGCTACCTAACGAACCGGCGGGGGCGCCATTTCCACTATAAAATGTACTTCCATCTTTACCAGCCACTCCGGGAATTCCCTGAATGCCTTGTTCGCCTTTTTCTCCTTTTGGGCCAACGGGGCCTTCTTCGCTGTCGCAAGATGGCATGGTAATAATAAGTGCTGAAGCCATAAATGCTAATAAAGCGGTATAAATTACTTTTTTCATTGTTTGTTGATTTTTAAAATGTTTTATTTTGTTTGTTATTTTTTTGTTTGTTACGAGTTGCGGGTTACGGGTTGCGGGACGGAGTGCGAGGTAACCCTCACTCTCCCACTCTCCCACTCTCCAAGCCTCCAAGTCTCCCACTCTTCCACTCTTCTAAATTTCCCACTTACGGATTAGCCGCGTAACGGATATTCGGGCTTGCTTCATAATGTGGAGCACCGCCAAAATTGTTGTATAAGCCTTTCCAGTCACCTTTTACCGGTGTGGTTTTGCTACCGTCACCATTGGTATCGCCACCCACAGAATCATCTTTGTAGGAAGTAAGAATGGCGGAAGAATGTAAGTTTATGTTGGTTAACGCATTTCTGGACAAGCCGTTACCCGCTCCTTTGAATTTTAGAATCACTCCTGATCCGACATTAATTGTCTGTCCTCCATACACTTGAATCCATTCATCAATAACATAGGGCACTTCGGTGACGCTCCAATTTACTGTTGCATCCAATCCTCCGCTTCCACGAATCATAGCTATGCCGTTATGGCTGTTTTTTTGCGCGGGATTCTCGGGATTGTGGAACTTATTATTCGGATTTACACTGTAATGAGTCCAAACGAATAAAGGTTTGCCATTATCGTAAAACATGTTGTTCGTGAATTTATGTGTTTCAGGATTCGTCATATTTACTCCGCCGTGAAATGCTGTAGAGTTCTCGTAAGATGCTGCCGGATTAAAAAGCGTATGTGCAAAACGGCAATTGTCAAACTCAAACGACTCTGCGCTTGCTTTAACGGCATTGTTGTAGCCTCCGCTATTTTGTCCTGCATAAAAGAAATCCACATATTTAAACACGTGTCCCGTGCCGTTTTGCAGGTTAATTCCTTTCCAATCGCCTTTTTCGGGTTTTGTAGCCGCGCCATCGCCGTTGGAGTCGCCGCAGTAGCGGTCATCGGCAAGCGAAGTGAAAACAATGCGTTTTTGCGGTGTACCCACAGCTAAAATTTTGCCATCATATACGTCTATTCGTGTGTCTTTCACTTTTATCACCACACCGGCTTCAATGGTCAATACACTGCGTACCGAGATACTGCGTTGAATTACATACACATTTCCTGCCGTCCACGTGGTGGGCGAGGTAATATTTTCCGTTACTTCCACCACATTGCAGTTTTGTGGAATCTCGTCTTTCACAATATCATCTTTCTCGCAAGATGCCAGCGCTACGGCTATTGTTGCCACGAACATAAATTTTAAATACTTTTTCATTGCTGTGATAATTTTAATTAATAATTTTTTCAATGTTAAACTTTTTACTGGTTACGGGATTTTTTTGATAATCAGTGTCTTATTCGCTTCAAGAGCGACATCTATTTTTCTTAGGTGTAACTAATGGGGGTTAAGCCGTAGGGAACCTCAATTTTTTTTCTTTGAAAAAGCAATTGCGAATATATCCCGCGAAATCGCAATTCGTCTTTGTCCGAATTATTGAGTATTCCCATGGTATTTTTTTCTGTTGATAAGTAATTGATCAAACGTTGCAAAGTCGATCTCACGCTTGAGAAAGAATTGTAGTTTCTATCAATAATATGCCTGTCGGGGTAAACAAATTGATGAATTTCACCTCCGTTCCATACTTTTATGTTTCCCATATCATAATTGGAGTAGCTTACCAAAAAAAGGAAAAAGGAAAACAATAAAACCGATGCTATCATTATTTCTGTACGATTGTTTTTCATAGGGCTATTTTTTTTATTGAGTGATGTATAAAATGTATTCTGTAAATCGAAAAATCCGAAACTATCTCTATCTGTCTTCTTTTTAATATCCAATTACAATATTAGCATAGTTTGTTGGCCTGAAATCCAATAAATCTGGCATAAAATCGAGTTGAAGTTCAGAAACAAAAGCATCATCATCTGAATCTAAGTTCTTAATTCTAAGCAAACTGTTGTTCTTTAGTTTGGCAGTAACCAAGTATCTTCCAATCGGAACATCCTTGATATAAGCCCAATCGTTCCAATAATGCCCGCCGTATTTTATTGTGAGGGTTTTTCCTGCGGAACCATCAATCATTGGCCCCTTTGGTGTAAATGTTAGCTGAATATCATCGAAGTCTTCATTAAAACCATATTCAGTATATACGGTAATTAGTCCTCCATAATAATAGTCATCACCCGGGTCAGTACCCTCAAGTTTCCACGTAAAGTTGCGCACGGTTCCTTCTTCTGTAAATGAGTCAGCATTGTCAGGGCATAACTGAATAGAATACGTTTTGCCGTTGTATTCTTTTTTAAAAGAAGCATACGCTTTCCAAACACCTTGATACAACTTGATTTTATACGTGCCGTCATCTCCGGTTGAGCCATTGATAGAAGAGTCGTAAAACACCGTATTGTCTAAATATATTTTTGCCCCGGAAATGGGTTTTCCTTGAGAATCAACTATTTTTCCCACTACGAATCCTTTTTGTTCACTTGGGGCTTTTGTTTCTTCGCCGGGCTCATTACTCTCGCAAAATGTAAATGCAACAGATAATATTGCCACGAACATAAATTTTAGATACTTTTTCATTGTGATTTAGTTTATTGAGTTAAAATTTAATTTCCGATGGCTATTGAAGCTGAATTTCTTCCGTGATATCCACCATCGGGGTAAAAGTCGAGCTGTAACTCCGACACAAACGGGCCATCATCTTTCATTTTATCTTGAATTTTTAGTGGAATGTTGCCACTTGGGCTTTTCAATATTCCTGTTACTTTGTAGCGTCCTAAAGGGATATCTTCAATATTAAAGTAATCTTGCCATTTAGGGTCACCATAAGATACGGTGATTGTTCTCCCTTGAGAACCATCAATAAGTGGCCCGTCGGGTGTAAAGGTCAATACTACATCTTTGAAACCTTCATAGAAGTCATAAGCCGGATCAACTGCTACTCTGCAGCCTAAGAATTCCTTTTCTCTATCCCGATATTTGCCTTCGAGCAACCATGTAAAGTTGCAAACAGTACCCTCGGTGCCAAAAGAGTTGGCGTGGGATGGCTGTAGTTCCATTTCATAAGTTTTGCCATGATATTCCTTTTTAACTGTACCAAATGCGGCCCAAACTCCTTCTTGAACAGAAATTTTGTAAATGCCTTTCTCATCGGTGGTTCCGTGAAGGTATGACGGATAAGCAATTGCATGGTCTAAAAATATTTTTGCTCCTTGAATTGGTTTGCCTTGTGCATCAACCACTTTTCCTATCGCAAACCCTTTTTGGGCTGTTACGTTATCCGATGAATTATCCGTTTCGCTTTTTTCGCAAGAAATAAACATTATGACGATTGCTGCCAGAAACATTAGATTAAAATACTTTTTCATTGCTGTGAATTTTTTGAACGTTGTTATTTATATTATATATGTACGGGTTACGAGTTACGGGGATTAACATTCTTCACTTCTTAACTTCTTCACTTCTCCACTTCTTAACTTCTCCACTTCTTAACTTTACTCTTTACCCTTTACTTTTTTACTTTCAATTTTTTTGCTCATCTTTACGATTACAAAATTATAGCGTGAGCGACGCGAAAAATACCCCCAAAAAGGGGTTTTATTCAGTAGGCATACAATATTAACTTTGTAACAAACAAAAAACAACGGATCACAAAACTTTAATCAATTCATTATTAACGTATTATGAAAACAAGAAAAATTTTTATCGCAAGTGTTCTTTTTTTCTGCGTAGGTAGTATATCGTTGAAATTGTTTTCACAAAACGTGGATTCCATCATTCTGCAACATACCGATAGTAAAGGAGTAGTAAATATTGATTCGCTGCTTCCCATTAACAGAAATTATTTCTACAATAATCCCGATATGGCTTATGAAATGGCGCATCGGCTGATTGCCATTGCGAAAAAGCAGAAAAACCGGTTGCAGCTTGCCAACAGTTACCGCTTACTGGGCGCATTCCAAACTGATATAAAAAGCAACTTCGATTCAGCGCGCATCTATTATGAGTTAGCAGAAGATCTTTATCGCTCGTTAGACTCCAAAGAAGCAAACATCGGATTAGGCGCGATTCTCCACAATTATGGTTCCATGGAACAGCGTCAAGGCGATTATGTTAAAGCCATAGAATATTACACCGAAGCGCTGCGTATGTTAGATATGAGCGGCGATATGAAAATTCGCCCCATAACGCTTAATAACCTTTCGGTGATGTATGCTTTTTTAAAAGATCTTCCAAAATCGGAAAAATACGCGCGCGAAAGCATCGCCTTATCTCAACAGTCAGGAGTTGAATATGTAAATGCCACTGCAAGGTTGTCGTTAATCCATTCGCTTATATCACAAGACAAAAACGAGGAAGCAATTCCGGAACTTGAGGAAGTGCTCAAAGTTTCGGAGAAAGAGAATAACCTGCAGCTTAAAACTTTATACCATTATAATTATGGTACATATTACTCCAATAAAAAAGAGTACGAAAAAGCTATTTCAGAATTCAAGAAGGCCGAAGAAACGGCCGTGCTGTTATCAAATGAATGGGAAGTAATGCGGGCGTCCAGTGCTTTGGCGGAATATTACTTTTTAAACGGACAATTTCAGGAGGCACACCAATCGGGTGAAAAAGCGTTAGATATAGCTATTAGAGCAAAATCTAACGACATCCGGGAAAGGGTATTGTTATTATTGTCGAAAACATTTGCTCAAAAACTCGACTACCAGTCGGCTTATAATAACCTCAATGCCGCTTATCTGCTTAGAGACAGTTTATACAGCGACAATAACCGACAGCACATTGCTTTCCTCGAAGCACAATACCAAACCGAAAAAAAAGAAATCAGGATAAGTGCACTGGAAAAAGAGCGGGTTCTTTACGGAATAATTTTCGGCGTTAGCTTACTGGGAATCATTATATTGCTTGGCGCACTTTATTTGCGCCAACGAGCCAAAAAACAACTGGCTCAACAACAAGTCATTCAACTGGAAAAAGAAAAACAACTTATTGCCACGCACGCCATCCTTGAAGGCGAAGCCACCGAGCGCACACGCTTGGCGCGCGACCTGCACGACGGATTGGGCGGTATGCTTTCGGCAGTGAAATTAAATTTATTTGATATGAAAAAAGGAGGAGCAGTCCTGGCATCGGAAGATGTATCGCGTTTCAATAAAGTGGTGGAAATGTTGGATAGTTCCATCACGGAGCTAAGGCGTGTGGCGCATAATATGATGCCCGATTCCCTTTCTCGATACGGCCTAAAAGTGTCGTTGCAAGACTTTTGCGATAGTTTTTCAAACGTGCATTTCCATTTCTTTGGGAATGACGAGCGCCTTGATAACACGTTAGAGATTATGATTTACCGCAGCGTTCACGAATTGGTGAACAACGCCTTGAAGTATGCCGAGGCTGAAAACATTAACGTGCAAATTGTGCAAGAAGACGACCGCGTATCGCTCACCGTGCAAGACGATGGCAAAGGCTTCGATGTCCAACAAAAAGTGAAAGGCACGGGACTAAACAACATCCGCACACGAGCCGAATCTGTAGGCGGAAGCCTGGAGGTGTATTCCGAACCCGGCAAGGGCACGGAGATAAATGTGGAGTTTAAGGCATAATTGTGAGCAGATTATGAAAACAAGAGAATTTTTTATCGCCGGTGTTCTTTTTTTCTGCGTAAGTGGAATATCGTTTTCACAGAATGTGGATTCCATAATCGTGCGGCATACCGATAATAAAGGTGTGGTAAATATAGATTCGCTTGTTTTTGAGGGAAGAAAATATGTTTACACAGAGCCCGGTAAAGCATATGAAATTGCTGAAAAAGCCGTGAAAATAGCTGAAAAACAAAAAGACCGCATGCAGCTCGCCAACGGTTATCGATTTAAAGGCGCCTGCCTCACACAAGTTAAGGTTGATTTCGATTCAGCTTTCCATTATCTGAAACAGGCAGAAGATATGTATCAATCAATAAATACGAAAGAAGCGACTATAGGCGAAGCATCCGTAAACCACAATTTCGGAACCATTAAGCAAATTCAAGGTGATTATGTGGAAGCCATTAATTATTACTTACAAGCCTCTAAATTGTTCGATGAAGCAAATGATGCCAAACTGCGCGCTTATACTTTAAATAATATTGCCACATTGTATGAACTTGCAAAAGATTACTCTAAGGCAGAAAAATACGCGCGAGAATGT
>JAEWGM010000018.1 GCA_023388315.1 Bacteroidota bacterium
ACACACCACCCACCTTTTTGGTGCAAACGCAAGATGACCATGCGTTGCTCAACAGCAGTGTTTTTTATTATTACGCGCTCAAAGAAGCAAAAGTGCCGGTGGCAATGAACCTGTATCCATCGGGTGGACACGGTTACGGTTTGCGAAACACGGGCCACCTGGTGAACGAATGGCCGCACAGGGTGATGAGTTGGTTGCGCGATATGGAGATGGTAAATTAAAAAATAATGCTGACCAACAAAAAAACTGTCCGTAGGACAGGCCTTTGCATAACCCCCAATTTTAATGGGGGGGAAAGGATACGCATCTCCTTTAAAACGCTGTAGGCGTTTCCCTGCAAGAGTTGGGCAACTCCTACAGAGTTCTGCTTAAACTGCATAATTCCCCCAATTAAAATTGGGGGTTATGCAAAGTAAACTTCTATGAAGTTTTGGTCTTTCAGTAAAGAATAACAATAAAAAACGGCTACTTTCACAAGCGGCCGTTTTTGGTTTGTTAATCAAAAAGTAGAGTTTTTATAGGTAGGCGTTGCGATAGGTTTCGATTGCATCGAAACGATAGACTCGCTCTGCTCGTGATAGTTTTTGGGTGCCCTCTTTTATCGGTCAAGCCAATATCGCGAAGCGATTATTTTCCGCCCGACATAATTCCGCTTTCATTATCGGTGTTGTTGATTTTGCGGCGCAACGCTTTATATTCTTCGCCCCAACGCAGGTTGTAAGAAAACTTCAGCATGGTCAAGCCCTGTATTTGGTTGCTGTACCACGTGTGACGGCGCGGCGCGATGCGCGAAAAATTTTCCCCGTCTCTTTTATAATCTTTGGTGAACGGATTGAAGACCATAATACCAGCCGAAAATTTCGGGTGCGTATAGGTTAAATCTATGATGTGGATGGTTTCGTTGGCGTTGTATTCTTCGCCGAAGAACCAGTTTTGTCCACGTTGGTTCATAAACGTAAGCGATACGCGTTGGTAATTTAATACAACAGTTTCGCTATGATAAAAATCGTTGAACGTGTGGCGGTAGTTGTTCCCGTTGCTTACAAAATGCGAGTATCCGCCTGTAATATTCAGCACAAGATAATTTCCGAACGGGCGGTATCCCAACGATAATTCTGCTCCCGCACGCTGCCACGATTTTTGATTGTTATAGGTGTGCACGAAAAGTCCGTCTTGGAGGATTTTTTCATCCATCACCGGTTTATGCATATATTGATACTCCGCTTTCGCGTTGATGTTGAATGTCTTGCCATTCAGCGAATACTCAACGCCGGTAAGCGAGTTCAGCCACGATTTCAGGTTAGGGTTTCCGCAGTGCTGTTGCAGCGAATCAATGGGTTGGCACACGGCGCTCAATTGCGATAACGATGGCGTATTGTTGCTCAACCTGCTTTGTACGCCCAAATAAGACGATTCGTTAAAATGATAACGAACGCGCACGCGAGGTTGAATGAAATAATTTTTCAACGACGAGGCGTTTTCTTGGGTTATTTGCACTCCTTTTACGCCTACTCCCATAGTATAATCGGCTTTTTCCTTTATTTTCCCCGAGAACTCGGAATACAGATAACTGTCCGCTTGTACCATATTGGTTGCGATATTTACATCACCCGAATAGGTGTTTTTGGTGTACGATTGTTGATGTTTTAACCCCGTTGTGAGTTTTCCCGCGCGAAAACTTTTTTCGTACAATACTTCACCGATGTACGCGTCTCTGTCGCCTTTCACTTGCGTGGAAATATCGGTCAGCAATTTATCGTTGAGCCTTTCGCTGTATGTTCTGCCCACATCGCTCAATCGTTTAGAATATACAAAATTGAGGGTGAGTGTTTGTTCGTTTTTCAATTTTTCCTGATAATACAGGTCCACCGATGGCGTTTTGGTGTCGCTGCTGTTGAAATCCTTCATATCGATCTTTTGCGACGGGCTATGGTTCCAAAACGATTGGCTGATGAAGTCCATATTGGGATTGGCGTGATAATAATATCGCAACGTAGCATTGAATGCACGTTTGTCCGGATCGGTGTAATTATAAGCTAAGCGCCCGTTTTGTTGTTTTTCGCTCAAGACAGACGGTTCCCCAATTTCTTCACGAACCCATTCTGTGCCGTCGGCAAAGCGGAAAGTTTCCTTGTTCGTGCGCATTAATCCGCCCAATCGTGCCGATTTGAAAAAATAACTTGCCGAAATTTCCGATTTCCCGCTGTGGGCTTTCGCGAAAATACTCGGCGTGTGAAAATGGCGGTTTACGGAATGATTCAACTCCACGCCTGCCGAACCACCCGATTGGCGTTTCTGCACAATGTAGTTGAGCACATAGCCCGCGTCGGCACCGTATTTCAACCCGGGGTTATCAATATACTCAATGCGCACGATATCTTTGGGCTGCAATGCCAAAATATCTTCTTTCTGCGACGGAATATCATTGATTCTAAACTCGATACTTTTATTATCCACCGATGTGATGGAATTTTCCAACGGATTAAACACCAACCGGGGAATATTCATCCGCGTTACCAAGTTCAATCCGTTTGATGCTCCGGCGCGCTGGTTTTCATTTACAAAAAACAATTTTCGGTCGGATTTATTGAGGATCGCCGCGCCTTCCACGGTCACTTCGGCCAGTTGGGTGGCGCTTTCGTTCATCGGGATATTTCCCACATCGATGGACTTGTTCAATCCCATCAAATCCATCCGCACGGTATCGAAGCCCACACTGGTGATAACCAGCCGCAAATCGCCCGCCGATATATTCTCTACCGCAAACGCGCCTGATTGATTGCTTGTGACGCCTTTTACGAAAACCGAATCGGCCGTTTGCAATACAACCGTGGCAAATTCCAGCGGTTGCTGTGTGGCCGCGTTGGTTATGCTTCCGCTGATGCGCAGATATTGCGCGTGCGCGGCAAAAATACACATTAAGAATATCGCAATTGTATATATTGTTTTTTGAGTCATAAGGTTGATTTTTAGTTGATTTTTGGACATAGCATGGGCTAAGCGCCATTTTTGTGAAGCTTTCAATTGGTTGATAATAAGGTGAATAATTGTTGAGTTAATTGCCCGATCTTACACTTCCGGGGCCGGATGTGCGAAGTTTTTTTATGGTAGGTTCTCCAAAGTAGCGGACATCTCCCACGCCGGTCTTTTTTAAATCTAAACTTCCGGTTACATGGCACGTAACATCTCCTACACCTTTGGAAGTGACTTCGGCATTTTCGGCAATCAAATATTTGGCATTAGTGTCGCCCACACCACTTGATACAAGCGTTAGGAATCCGGTTATGCCTTTCACCTTTACATCTCCCACGCCGGTAGATTGAATGGTAATTTCATTGCAATTGATATCTTTTATATCCACATCCCCAACTCCTTTGGATTGGATGACGAAGTGCTCGGTTTCAAGTTTATCGTTTAGCAAGATGTCGCCGACACCATTGGAGCGAACCTCTTTGAGTTCAGGTGAACTGACGTATACCGTTAATTTCCCGCGTCTGGATTTTCTGCGTTCAAAAAGCTTCTTGTCTCGTCGTAAATTCAACACGCCGTTTTCTACTGTTACTTGCAGATTTTCAATCATTTTTTCATCGCCTTTTGCTTCAACGGAAGCATTTGCTGAATGCGTGTATATTACGTCTCCCACAATATTCGCGTTAATTATCGTGAATGTGGGCACGTTGAAAGTGCGGCTTTTGGTGTTTTGTGCCAAAGCAATTTGTGTGGTTGCCATAATAGTAATGGCGATAAGAAGTGTAAGTTTTGTTTTCATAATTTTATTTTTTTGTTTGTTGCACAGTGAACCACGGAGGTTTCACAGAGTGCACAGGGTTGTTTTTTAGTTTGTAGTTCTAAGTTTTTAGTTTTAAGTTATTTATAATTATAACTGCCTAATAGTCTATTGTCTAATAATCTATTGTCTTTGTTCTTTGTTATAAGACAAGCGTTTTGTTGTTTCGGTTACAAGAAATGAGTCTTTTAACAATTTTTTGAGTGATGAGTCTTGTTACACAGAGAACCGCGGAGGTTTCACAGAGTGCGCAGAGTTTTTTTAGTTTGTAGTTTTAAGCCTAAATTATCTGTAAATCTAATTATTGACATTTTTATTTAAGTGGTTTAGTATAAAAATCAGCTAATGAATTTGTATATTTAAAATTTTCAAGAGGATATTTTATTTGAAATACGGTTGGAGTTTTTGCACCCAACGGAACTAACATAAGTGAACTCTTACCATCAATTTTTTGTTTTTGGTCAACTCCTTCGCGGTTGTCAAAATCTACATCGAAATAGTAAAGATATGGGTAAATCCAACCTAGATAAAGACTTGCCGGGAGTAATTTAGTGAGAGATTTGATTTCAATTTGATCAGCCTGATTATTAATTGTCTGCTGAAATTCCACTGCATTTAGTGGAATGCCATTCAGTACGGGCATCGTATTAAACTGCACATCAACAAAAGCCCATTTATTCATGTCATTCAGAAAAACTTCAGTAGCTACGTGACCCGCACCATATTCAGTAGTTTCCACATCTTTTATTTTTAATCCAATAGTTCTGGCCTTAAGTCCCACCGCATTTAAGCAAGCGCTAGCAACGATGGCATATTCTACGCAACGAAAATTTTTCCCCTCTTTAACTTCTTCAAGAATGGATATAGCGTCATTTTTCCGAGGTTCATTATTTCCATCATGCTGCCATTGATTATGTACCCAATTCATAACTCTAAGCGTTTTATCCATATCTGTTTTTACGCCTTCTAACAAACTGTCAATTGGAAACTTCGAACG
This sequence comes from Bacteroidota bacterium, assembly GCA_023388315.1. Classification (GTDB taxonomy): domain Bacteria; phylum Bacteroidota; class Bacteroidia; order Bacteroidales; family Dysgonomonadaceae; genus JAEWGM01. Next base: position 4,785 of record JAEWGM010000018.1, read on the forward strand.
AAGTAATTGCAAGTACTTATTATTATCATTTTGTTCATACCAAAAAACGATATCTCGACTTGTTGAATCTGTGTCAAATGACAAAGTGTCTAGTTCTGATTGAGTTCCCTGTATTGTTATTAAAGTATAAATAGTGTCGTTTAAAATAAAAAAGCGTTGAGGGTTTTCAGAATCTATTAAAAAATTGAGACTATCTACTTTAGTGTGTATCGATATGTTTTCGGGTTTAAGAAAAGGAATATTTATCGTGTTAGATTTCATGTTCACACCCGGCGTGAATTCCCACTTGCCGAAAACTAAGAAGTCATCAATTTTAATATCAATCAGATTGTCTGTTGATATCATAAGCGGATATCCATTGTATATGGCTCTTTGTTGCGCTTTTGAGGTTTGGATTATAGCCAATGTGAAAATACTAAGGATAACGAGTGATAATTTAGATTTCATGATTTTTCGTTTTGTTGTACCGAGAACCACGGAGGTTTCACAGAGGTGCTCAGGGTTGTTTTTTAGTTTGTAGTTCTAAGTTTTTAGTTTTAAGTTCTTTATAATTCTAGCTGTCTAATAGTCTGATAGTCTATTGTCTAATAATCTAATGTCTTTGCTCTTACCACACTAATTGCCCGAAGCTACTCCCTTGTCTATTAGCGCAACCAACTCATCTACATCAATCTCAAGCATTTTGATTTTTTTGATGATTGTGGGTAGTTCGTTAGATATAAAATCATCTTTATACATCTTTTTTACGGCGCGTTTGGCATTGGGCGAGATGAAAAAACCCACACCACGTTTGTCGTAAATAATATCGATGGATTTCAAGTATTCGTAGCTTCGCATCACTGTGTTGGGATTTACCCCAAACATTGATCCCAACTCGCGAATGGAGGGAATGCGCTCCTCTTCGCGATACTCCTCGTTGAGAATTTTCTCGCAGATGGTGTCGGAAATTTGCAGGTATATGGGTTTATGATCGTCGAAATTCATAATTAATAACGTTTATTTTTCATTACAAAGTAAGAGCCAATAACCAAGAGAGTCGGGAGGATTACCAGCAAGAAAATACGGACTATTTGTATTGAAATAACAAGCGGGTTATCGTTTACGTATATTTCAAAGAGGCTTCTGTTGCCGATATTTATATGAATATCGTTGGTTTCACTAAATGAATTTGCGTCGAGAATGGCTATTCCAATGCCGAATAAGATTAATAAAACGGTTAGCGCAAGCATGAAAACACCCACAGTTTTAAGTACTTTCCTACGCACAAAAAGTAAATTGAAAAACAGGATAAACTGCTGTAAAATAAAGTTCTGGAAGAACGTGTCGGAACTGAAAAAATCGGTTAATGCCGCAGGAAGTGCGTATCCGCCATAGGTTTTTGGGAAAATTAGGGCGAAAAGGCTGTCGGGAATGCCAAAAAGTAAAAACACAGCCAACGGTGCAAGCACAATGCACGAAAGTTGCATGGCGATGTATTTCTCCAACACGGATGCCGGAAGCATCACGTCGGTCAATCCTTTCTTTGGATGGTTATAGGTGTAAAAGAGCACGAAGGGCGAAAAAACAAATGCCGCGCTGGTGAAAAACTGCAAGAACGAGGCTCTTGTTGTTTCTGTTGAGTTCACGCCTATGTTAATCATATTCAATACCAAAAAAAGTATGGGCAGACCGGCAAAAATGGCAATGCTCAGCATCCACGATTTTGGATTTTGTTGCAAAAATCTGCTCAACAGTTTTACAAAGCGGGTGGGGTGGAAGATATTGTTGTTCATAACTATAATGTTTGATGTTGGGTGATGGGTGTCATTCTGAACGCAGTGAAGAATCTGAAAATTCGCTTGCTTTGGAAGAAAAAAGTTCTTGCATACGGTTTCTGTTTTGCATAGTGGCGTTGAAAAGTGCTTCCAAGTTTACGCGGCTTTCGCCTTCTCCTTGGTTTTCGCTTACGCAAAGATAGCCACCCAAGGTGGGTTCGGAATAAAGCGCGTTTGTCGGTACCGAAGGGCGCAGCCCAAAATACAGTTTTTCTGAAACTCGTTCCAGCGATTCATTGAGCAGCACCGCGCGGTTATCCAAAATGATGATCGGGTCAATAAGGTTTTCCAAATCGCGCACTTGATGCGTGGAAATTACCGTGCAGGTAGTGTCTAAACAATATTGCGCCATTACTTGCCGGAATAGTGTTTTTGATGGGATGTCCAGCCCATTGCTTGGCTCGTCCATCAGCAGCAAATCCACATTGGTTGCCAGCGCGAAAGCGATAGCGGCCTTTTTTACTTGTCCGTGCGAGAGTTTGTTCAATTTCTTGTGCGCGTCAACGCTAAATTCGTTGAGGATGGCCTGAAATTTCTCATAATCGAATTTGGGATAAAACGGCGCGTTTATTTTAGCGAACCTGTCAATGGACATGTCCAATTGAATAAATTCCAAATCTTCCGGCAAATAATATAGACTGCTTAAAAACGATGGCGTTCTCTTGAAAGGGTCTTCGCCCTTCACCGCGCAGTTGCCGGCAAACGGTTTTTGCAATCCGCAAATGAGTTTGAGCAACGTAGTTTTTCCCACGCCGTTTTCGCCAAGCAGCCCGTAAATTTTTCCGGCTTCGAGCGACATCGAAATGTCGCTCAGAATCTCTTTTTTGCCGTATTTAAAAGAAAGGTTTTTAATGTGTATCATTTTTGTTTGGCTTTTTTTGTGTCTTAGTGAAATAGTACACCGTAAAAGTACTGTTTCTTTTTATTTATCCAAATAGTATGGATGCTTTTAACGTTATTTTTCAGGAAATGACGAAATGTCTGGTTTTGATTGGTCGACTTAAAGTTTATTGGTGCATTTTTATTTGCTCCATTTTTATTTGCTCCATTTTTTCATGATTAAGGCGATTGGTCACTTTCCTCTCTTCTTCTTTTGTGGGAAGTTTAATTTCTTTCAATTTCCAATCTCGGTCGTTGTGCTCGGTGGGTTTAATTTTTTCAGTTACCACTTTTTTTGTTTCCAAGTCATGTAAAGTTTCTTTTTCGCAAGAAATTAACGCCAGTGAAATAGCGAATGTTACGAGGGCTGTTTTTACTAGATTTGTTTTCATTTTGTTTGGGTTTTTATTGGCTGTTAATTGTGTATATAGCTCTGTTTTTAAGTTTGTTTCAATATTTATTTGTCGGCAAATTGAAGTTTAATTATTTCTTCTTTTTGAACGTGGCGGCTGGGTGTCTTCTTCTCTTCTTTTTTAATGGGCAGTATTTCTCTTTCTTTCGGCGCCAAATCCCGGTCGTTGTGGTTATCGATGGGTTTGATTTTTTCAATGTCCACTTTTTTTGTTTCCATGTCATTTAATGTGTCGTTTTCGCAAGAAGTTAACGCGAAAGAAATTACCAATGCTACGATGGCTGTTTTTATTAGATTTGTTTTCATTTTGTTTGGGTTTTTAATTGTTTATATATTCTTATTTTTGTTTCGCCTACCACTTAAATGGTGTATTAGTGAGGTAGTGCACTGCAAAAGTACGGATTCTTTTTCTATCTCCAAATAAAATTTTGGAATTTAACATTATTTAATAGATGTGTGTATGTGTGTTAGAGATTTTTTGTGGAGTAGAGGATTGATTTAGACACAGATAGCACGAATATTCACGAATATAAATCAACTTTGTCGATTTCATTCGTGAATATTTGTGTCATTCGTGGCAGATACGCTTTGCGAAAGCGGGATTGAAAGTTTGATGCTATCGTTTGGAAGACTGTATCTTCAACAATTTAAGTCCCGCCACTTCGGGCGGAAGTGTAGGCTTTGCATTAACCTTAGGCGAATAAATCGCCTAAGGTTATGAAAATATCGCCCATTCGGGCGAGGAGTGAAAATATCTCAATAGAAGTCATATAATTAAGCTGGGCTTTCAGCCCGATAATTCCATAATTCGCCTATGAACCAACGCGTTGCGTTGTGCTGAAGTAATCTGGACTTTCAGCCCGAGACCGCAGATGACACGGATTGACAAGAAAGCCACAACGTGGCGTCAGAGCAAAGCTCTACGAGTTTAGGTAACATATGGAAAAAGCTCTGTAGGAGCGTAAGATAATCATTTACGCTTACATGTGCTAAACCAAGTTTTCAGCACAGGAAAGCCACAAATAACACAGATGTTCACGAATACAAAATCGACTTTGTCGATTTCATTCGTGTTATTTGTGTCATTCGTGGCAGATACGCTTTGTAAAAGCGCGCGAAAGCGAGATTAGATGGATTGAAAGTTTGGTGATATTGTTTTGAAAGATGGTGTCTTCAACAATTTAAGTCCCGCCACTTCGGGCGGAAGTGTAGGCGTTGCGTTAAGCTAGGCGAATAAATCGCCTAAGGTTATGAAAATATCGCCCATTCGGGCGAGGAACAATAATGTTTAAATGGAACCCACGTAATTAAGCTGGGCTTTCAGCCCGATAATTCCACAATTCACCTATGACCCAACGCGTTGCATTGGGCTGAAGTAATTTGGGCTTTCAGCCCGAAACCGCAGATGACACGGATTGACAAGAAAGCCACAACGTGGCGTCAGAGCAAAGCATAGGGCAACGCCCTATGTTGTGATATAACTCAGGCATCAAGCCCTGAAAGGGCGAAAGATTGGTTTTTCCCTTTTAAGGGAGTGAGATAAATTGAGCTTTCAGCCCGAGTTGGGCAATTTAACAAGCCATGTTTTCCCAAGTACGTGGAAATAAGAGTAGAGCATTTAGCAATTCAACTTCGGGCATCGCACTTAAGACATCCGGCTCCAGGCACCCAACATCCCGCAATCTATCCCTCAATTACCTCAAAAGCATATCCTTCATTCAACAACCACTCAATGGCTTTGGGAAGCGCGTAGCGCAGGTTTTTCTCGGCTTTAAGGGAATCGTGGAATACAATAATGGATCCGTCGCGGGTGTACTTTTGCACGTTTTGCAGCACGCGTTGAGGTGTCAGCAATTTGCTGTAGTCGCGGGTAACCACATCCCACATCACAATTTTATATCCGGCATTTTGTATCGCGCGCGTTTGTGCAAGGCGCATATGTCCGTGCGGTGGACGAAACAAGTTGGAATGAATGAGTGTTTTTCCTTGACGAATATTTTCTAAAAAATGGCTGGTTCTTATTTTCCATCCCTGTAAGTGGTTAAAAGTGTGGTTTCCGGTTTTATGTCCTTCCTGCAAAATTTGGCGATAAATGTCGGGATGTTTGCGCACATTATCGCCCACGCAAAAAAAGGTGGCTTTAATGCCGTAGTTTCGCAATGTTTCCAATACCCAGGGTGTTTCTTCGGGGATGGGGCCGTCGTCGAATGTGAGGTAAACCGTTTTTTTAGTTGGCTTTTTCACTCGCCAAAGGGCATTGGGAAAAAACCAACGATAAAGTATGGGTGGTTGTTCTATTAGCATGCTTCGGGGTTACGGGTGGCAAGAGTTTAGGAAGATTGAAATTAATACCTACAATCTTTATTCAATCTCTATTCAATCTTCCTCAATCTTTTTAAATCTCCTTACTGTGCTGATGTATTGTACTGTTCCAACAATTGCGGACTGAACTGTTGCATCAGGCGAAGTGCTTTTTGCATCGTTCCTTCTTCCAGCGTTTGGGTTACCGTGTCGCTTTCTTCAGCGAGATGATAGCCGCGTATGGAACGGTCGGTTATTTCTTTCACAATGGTATCGCCCGCGTACGGAATGCCAATGGAGTAGTAAAATTGCGCGCGTTGCAGCAAGTCATCCACATAGGTTTGATATTTGTCTTTATCGAATTGCTGATAAATGGAAGCAACCAGCAGCATCGGGTTGATGTTGTTATAAAGTAAATCGGTAAGCGTGTTGCTTAATTGAACGGGTTTCAGGCGGTCGAACCAATCGAGGTTGCGGTTGATCCTGTCCGTGATTTCGCCGATAAGCGCTTCCGCTTTTTCGGTTTCGCCCAAACTGTAATATGCGCGGGCAAAGAGCAACCCATCGGTTCCGTATGCCACGGCAGAGCCCGGCATCATAGTGGTTGCTTTGTCAAGCGCTGCCAACGCTTTGGCTTTTTTGCCTTCTTCCACCAGCGCGTTCACGAGTTGCGTGAAATATAAACGGAACGTGGAAATCATTCTGCGGTTGGTTTCATCCAAATAAATATCCGGATTTTTCTCCAATCCGCCCCAACGGAAATTCATCATATTTTCAAAAGCCGCGTCGGTATTTACTCCGTGGCTCAACGGCGTGCCCGGCACCACTTGGTAGCTGAGCCCGTTTAGCGAGAAATTGCGGTTTTGCAAATTCATATACAACGATGGGGAAATGGTGGTGGCAAAATGAATTTCGCGTTTCCAATTGTCGGCGTTGATGTTTTTGAGCATTTCCAAAATCATCAGTTCGTTGAGACGTACACCCGATTTACCTTCCAAGTTCACATACATTTTGCTTGCCGGCCTTGAATGGATAGCATCCCAATCTACGTGTGCAGTATCAACATCCAGGTATAAAATGTTGCCGGGGATAATACCCGTTTCTCCCGTATTGAACGGGTTTGCGGGCCTGGCGTTTTCGCCGCCGCTTCGGAGGTTGTCCATTGTTTGCGCTAAGGAAATGGTGTCTCTGAATGCATTTACATCGTAATAGCTTGAATACGATACAGGTGGAATGTTGTTGCTGCGCAGCACGTTCTCAATTTCCGATTTTGTGAGAATGTGCGCGTAATCGCCGGCGTTTCCCGCGTATTGGGCGCGTGTCCAGTCAATGGGCAGCGGTTCCGATTCGTATGCTTGGCGCATTAATTGATCCACATACCAACTTGTTTGCAAGAAGCTGAGGTTGGTCACTCGCACATCGGTGCGGAAGCCTTCCGTTTCTTGCACATACCAAAGCGGATAGGTATCGTTGTCGCCGTTGGTGAAAAGGATACCGTTTTCACCAACGCAGCTTAAATAGTTCATTCCGGTATCTCTTGCTAGCGTTCTGCCGGAGCGGTCGTGGTCGTCCCAGTTTTGCGCCGCCATTAAAATGGGCACAAAAAGACAAGCGCCTGTGGCAACCGCGGCTGCTGTAACTGTGTTTTTTAGATACTTGCGAAGGAAAAGGCTCACACCCGCCACGCCCATACCAATCCAAATTGCGTAGGCGTAGAACGATCCGGCGTAAGCATAATCACGCTCTCGCGGTTCATATGGCGTTTGGTTGAGGTAGAGCACAATAGCAAGGCCGGTCATAAAGAACAGCATAAAAACTACGGCGAAGCTTTGTTTGCCTCGTTCTTTCAGCCTGAGTTGATAAATAATGCCCACGATTCCCAGCAAGAAAGGAAGCATGTAATATTTGTTGCGTCCTTTGTTGTCGGCAATATCGGGGGCGATATTGTCTTGCGGGCCAAGGCCCAACACGTGGTTGTCAATAAAGCCAATGCCGGTGATCCAATTGCCGTTGGTGATGCCGCCATCGGATTGAATATCGTTTTGTCGGCCCGAGAAATTCCACATAAAGTATCTCCAGTACATAAAATTGATTTGGTAATCAAACAGAAACCGAAGGTTTTGAAAAAACGTGGGTTTCACATTTTGCTGCGTGGCATTGCCCCACCGCTCATATCCCATAATGTGGTTGCGGAAACTGGGATTCATGGAATGCGAGTGCATGCGGGTAAACAACATGGTGTTTGTGTACTCGTAATTGGGCGTGGAGTAGGGCACATACTCGTCTTTTTGCTCGGGAGACGTTTTTACGATTCTGGCATACTTTGTGTCTTCGCTTTTTATCACGGCGCCGCCATCGGCATTGCGTTTCACTTGCGAGGCGTATGTGGTGCCGTGCACAAGCGGTGTTTGCCCGTATTGCTCGCGGTTGAGCATCGCGCCCAATGAAAAGACGTCTTCGGGAGAGTTTAAATCGAGTGGGGGATTGGCCGCTGAACGAATGGGGATAATGGCATACGCAGAGAATCCAATGATAATAACCATCAGGCTGGTCATCGCTAAATTGATGAATTTGATGTTCATCTCTTTATATCGGAATGCGAAGTAAGCGCCTGCCGCCAGTAAAAGAACATACAGCCAAATGCTTCCGCCAATAAACAACACGCCCGATAATGCCAAGCTTAAGAAAAACGCGATGCGTGCTCTTGAACTTTTCCCTTTTTCCGAAATTGTTTCAAACAACGCCCAAACGATGCTCGCTATCAATAAAATAATGTATGCGAACAATCCGGAATTATACCCCATTCCAAGCGTGTTCACGAAAAGCAACTCAAACCATCCGCCCACTTTCGTGAATCCGGGAATGATGCCATACATTAATATAATAATGAGCCCGAAAGAAATGAGCAGCGCGATGAGCCCGCCTTTCCAAGTGGGTGTTTGTGTTTTCTTGAAATAATAGACCAGCACAATGGCGGGAATGCACAGTAGGTTCAACAAGTGAACGCCAATGGAAAGCCCCATAATATAGGCAATGAGCACAATCCATTTATCGGAATGCGGTTTGTGCGCGTTTTCTTCCCATTTTAAAATAAGCCAAAAAACCAGCGCTGTGAGCATAGATGAAAAAGCGTACACTTCGCTTTCCACGGCGGAAAACCAAAAAGTATCGGAGAATGTATAGGCCAGCGCGCCAACCAAGCCACTGCCAATTACGGCGATGGTTTGCCCCAAACTAAGTTCGGCGGCGTTGTTGCCGATGATTAACTTTCGTGTAAGGTGCGTAATGGTCCAAAAAAGAAACAGTATGGTAAACGCGCTTAACAACGCCGACATGGCATTCACCATTTTTGCCACTTGCGATGTGTCTGACGCGAATTGCGTAAATAAATTTCCTAACAACATAAATACGGGCGCGCCGGGGGGGTGCCCCACTTCCAGTTTGTAGGCTTGTGTAATGAATTCGCCACAATCCCAAAAACTGGCGGTTGGTTCAATGGTGAGTAAGTAAACAATGGCGGCGATAACAAAAACGCCCCATCCTGTAATGTTGTTGATTAACTTATACTTAGTCATTCTCTGTGCTGTTTTTTCGGTGTCTTGCGCAGACCTCCCGACTATACGTTTTTAATGCGAAATTGCGGCAAAGATACGCAAAACTCTCTACTATTTAGGCCGTTTAGAGTTACAATTGGTGTTTTACGATATTAAAAAAAGTGAAATGAGAGGCATTCTTGTGAACAATTTTGAGGTTGCCTCTTTTTTTGATTATTAAAAAGTAGGGCTTACACTTAAAAATCACACAATGCGCTTCAATTCAAATAGAGAGTTTTTTTATCTTGATGCGAAGTTTTAATGTAGCTTTTTGTGTAATAGGTTGAACCTCTATCTTATTCCCATAAAAGCGTTAAAATTTCAGCGCCCATATTGTTAATTTCGAGTTAAAGGATGTTTTTATAGATTAAAATCGCCAAAATATGTTTTATAACATATATTTCTGTAAAATGCTTATTATGAATTGATTGTGGGATTCTTTTTTGTTTTTTTTGAGTTTTTTGGTTTTCCTTCCGAAAATTATTTCGCGGATAATTTGGTCTGAAAGCAATAATAAGTTTACTTTGGCGACAATTAAGGAAAAAATCAATGAGATAAAGTCATTTTCGTAATTAATTTCAATGCAGACAACATTAGTAATTCTAAAACCATCGGCGGTTCAACGTGCCATTATGGGAAAAGTAATTTCCCGGTTCGAAAACAAAGGCCTCCAAATTGTTGGAATGAAAATGATGACCCTGTCCGATTCCTTGCTTGAAGAACATTATGCGCACTTAATTCACAAATCTTTTTTTGGTAGAATAAAAGACTCCATGCAGGTGAGCCCTGTGGTTGTGATGGCGCTAAAAGGAGTGGATGCTGTTGAAGTTGTAAGAAAAATTACCGGGCCCACCAACGGCCGCAACGCTGAGCCGGGGACTATTAGAGGCGATTTAAGTATGAGCGTACAGGAAAACATTGTTCATGCATCGGACTCACCCGAAACAGCGGAAATAGAATTAAACCGATTTTTTTCTAAAAACGAAATTTTTAATTATCCGCAGTTAATTCTCGGAAACGTTTATGCAAACGACGAATATTAATTGCTTATTTTTCACTATTTATTTTCAAGAAAACCAATGGTTAGAAAAAAATTATCAAAAGTAAAAGTTCTCATCCTTACCGCGTTGGTATTCGTTTCATTGAATTCTTTCTCTCAAAAATCTTCCGACTCCAGACCGGGAGTAATTCACAAACAACTACACAGTTCCAGTTTAAGTGGCCAATCGGGCTTATTCGCCGATGGGTTAAAACTTAAAATGGATTTGTCTGTACTTGACGAAGCTGAAGCCAGCAGAGAAGAATTTGATATTAACGAAATCCCCGCCGATGAGATTTATGGCGGTATGTGGAAGAACTCAAGTGTAAACGCTTATGGCAGTTTAAAAAACGCCCCCGATTCCTTTATCGTGGATTTAAGCAATTTCACCATGCCGGCCAAAGGGCACATGACATCCAACTTCGGTAGAAGGGGAAGCCGCCGATATCATTATGGCATTGACCTGAAAGCGCAAACGGGCGACACCATTTATGCGGCTTTCGATGGGAAAATTCGTGTAAAGCAATTTGAAAGAGCCGGATACGGATACTACGTAGTAATCCGCCACGTGAATGGCTTGGAAACAGTTTACGGGCACTTGTCGAAATTCTTGGTTGACGAAAACCAATTCGTTCGCTCGGGAGAACCCATCGGCTTGGCGGGCAATACCGGCCGCTCGTTTGGTTCGCACCTGCATTTTGAAACCCGTTTCTTGGGTAAACCCATCAATCCCAACTTCATCATCGATTTTAACAACCAAGTGTGCCATCGCGATGAATACGTGGTTACCAATTCAAGCTACAGAAAAACAACCAGTAGTAGCAGGGTTTTGGCCTCAAATTCAAGAAATGCCAGCACTTATCAGAAACCCAGCACTTCCACTAATAAATACGTTGCCGGCAACGTGAAGTATCATCGGATTAAAAAAGGCGATACTTTGGGAGCCATCGCGAAACGATACGGAGTGTCGGTTTCCAAACTCTGCTCGCTCAACAATATGACGCCCAAAACCACGTTGAGGGTAGGCAAGTCGGTTAGAGTTGCATAGATTCACACAAATCAACAATATTTATAAGAGGTACAAGATGCATTCTTGTGCCTTTTTTTGTATCTTTGTTTGCCCGATTTTAGATTATAAGAAATGGACACTACCAACAAACAATTTGACGAAGTAACGGCCATTTGCCGTGAAGTGTACAGTAAAAAACTTCAAGATTACGGAGCGTCGTGGCGCATTCTTCGCCCCGAATCGGTTACCGACCAAATTTATATAAAAGCCAACCGCATCCGGTCTATTGAGGTGAAAAAAGAAAATTTGGTAGAAGAAGGCATTTTTCCCGAGTTTGTCGGCATTGTGAATTATGGCATCATTGGCCTCATTCAGTTGCAGTTGGGCTACGCCGAAACCATCGATATATCGGCTGATGAAGCGTTGAAAATGTACGACACCTATCTCGCCGAAGCAAAAGAATTGATGCTGGCCAAGAATCATGATTACGACGAAGCATGGCGGTCTATGCGCATTACATCGTATACCGACCTGATTTTAATGAAAATATACCGCACAAAAGAAATTGAAAGCAACCAAGGACAAACGCTTATTTCCGAAGGTGTTGATGCCAACTACAAAGATATGGTCAATTATGCCATCTTTGGATTAATTAAACTGCATTTTGGCGAAAAATGAATTCACAATCCAACGTCATAAAAATTTTGGTTGAAATTTCCCGCTTTATTGTAGGAGCCACTTTTGTGTTTTCGGGCTTCGTGAAAGCCGTGGACCCCTTGGGTTTTACCTACAAAATGCAAGATTATCTCATCAATTTTAATTTAACCGAATTGTTCCCGCTGGCATTGCCGGCAGCCATTTTCTTTGTGGTAGCGGAGTTCGCGTTGGGAATGCTGCTGCTTTTAGGCGTTTACCGCAAGTGGACGACTATTTTGGTGGGTGTGATGATGGCTTTTTTTACGCCACTCACGCTGTGGATAGCGCTTAAAAACCCGGTAGCCGACTGCGGTTGTTTTGGCGACGCGCTCATTATCAGCAACTGGCAAACGTTCTACAAAAACATCGTCCTCTCCGTGGGCACTATTCTTTTGATAATGAAATGGAGATGGATTACGCCGCTTTTCTCATTGAAAACCGCTCCTTTGGTGGCTGTTTTCACTGTGGCTTTCGGGATTGTTTTTTCTGTTTACAATGTGTATAAACTTCCCGTTTTCGATTTCCGGCCCTATAAAATTGGCGCGAACATACCGGATAACATGTTTGTTGACCCCGCCGAGGCCGATGTGCTTGAATCGGTACTTATCTACAGCAAAGACGGCATAGAGAAAGAGTTTACAGAAGACAATTTTCCGTGGGATGACTCCACGTGGGTGTTTGTGGATATGAAAACACGTGTGGTGAAAGAAGGGGTGAAACCCAAAATTGAAGATTTTAATATCGAATCCGTGTATTTCGATGAAAGCTCCAACTTGTGGCACACCGGAGGCGATATTACCGACTTGCTTCTTTCCGACCCCGGCTACGCCTTTTGGATGGTGGCTTATTCGCTTCAAGATATGAACGAAAAGCACTTAACTCGTTTTAAAAACGCGCAAAATTATGCTCGGCAGCACAACTATCCGTTTTACTGTCTCACGTCATCTTCTTTGGAAGAAGTGGAAATGTGGGAAAAACAACACAATACAGATTTTCAGTTTACCCATGCCGATGAGCGCATACTCAAAACCATCATTCGCTCCAATCCGGGATTGCTGCTGGTAAAAGAAGGCACGGTGATAAACAAATGGGACGACAGCCGCGTTCCCGCATTTGGCGAAGCGCCTTTGAATGAGTCTAAGCATGCAAATCCGCCCGAATCGAAAACAAGAACCGCAACAAGTTTGTTGTTAATAGTACTCCTGTTTTTCATACCGTTGGGATTGATTGCATGGTACGATAAGAAATAGAAATATAAAACATTAAAATATTGCATTATTATGAGAAAGAATATTGTTGCAGGCAACTGGAAAATGAATAAAAACCTGCAAGAAGGCCTTGAGTTGGCAAAAGAATTGAACGAAGCGTTAAAAGGAAAATCGGTGAATTGCGACGTAATCATCGGAACTCCATTTGTGCATTTGGCGAGCGTGGTGGAAGCGGTTGATGCCAACAAAATAAGTGTTGCCGCTCAAAACTGTTCCGACAAACCATCGGGTGCATACACAGGCGAGGTTTCTGCCGAAATGGTAGCATCGACAGGTGTTAAATATGTGATTTTAGGACACAGTGAGCGTCGCGCCTATTACGGTGAAACACCCGAAATTTTGAAAGAAAAAGTAAAAATGGCGTTTGAAAACAAGTTAACGCCCATTTTCTGTATCGGCGAGGTGTTGGAAGAGCGCGAGTCGGAAAAACATTTTGGTGTGGTAAAATCGCAAATTGAAGCTTCGTTGTTCGATCTTCCGGCCGAAGATTTCAAAAACATCATCCTCGCTTATGAACCGGTTTGGGCCATTGGCACCGGTAAAACCGCAACGGCAGCTCAGGCACAAGAAATGCACGCTTTCATCCGCAAAACGTTGGCGGAAAAATATGGCGAAGAAGTGGCGAATAATACATCCATTCTTTATGGTGGAAGCTGCAACGCGTCAAACGCCCAAGAATTGTTCTCCAACCCCGATGTTGACGGCGGACTTATTGGAGGCGCTTCGCTTGGTGTGGACAAATTTATGCCCATTATTGAGGCCTTCTAAAAAATAGGTGTTTACCGCAGGGTTTGATTTGCATCCTGCGGTAATTCCATATCTTTGCACTGGAAAATCAAAGCTAAAAAATTAATTATGAAATTTTTTTCAACTCTATTGTCTATTGTCGCGCTTTTTGTGTTGAGCACTTCCATTGCCTCGGCACAGACTGCCCCGCAAAAAAAAGAGATTCTCAATGAGTTAAACTCCATTGTTCCGGGAAAAGGGCGAGTAACCGTGTACGAAGACGAAGCCATTACCCACATACTGGGTCGTTCAATGGCGCCACCCAGAACGGTTTATTCCACCGCAGAAGGCACGCAGTATGTGAAAATGAGAGGATATAAAATACAAGCTTTTGCCGGAAACAATCAACGCACATCGCGAAACGAGGCTTATTATAAACAAGGATTGATCAACACGTCGTTTCCCGGTCACGAAACCGTGGTACTTTTCGAGTCGCCGTTTTGGCGCTTGCGCGTGGGAAACTTTAAATCACGTGAAGACGCCAATGCTGTAATGGCTGATATGCGGCGCGTTTTTCCGGCTTTTGGAAAAGAGATGTACGTGGTGGTGGATGAGGTGAAAATTCCTGTTTCCGAATTAAATAATACCAACAATAACGAATAGTATAATCTGATGATAGATAGTGTATTGGAGCAAAATCAGGCTGTAATCACTGAGCATATGCGTGATGTGATCTCTTTATTGGGAGAAGATGTTTCTCGTGAAGGCTTGGTGAAAACTCCGCAGCGTGTTGCCAAGGCAATGCAATTTTTAACCAAAGGATACCATCAAGACCCCGATGAAATTCTTCGCTCGGCCTTGTTTAAAGAAGATTATCGGCAAATGGTGATTGTGAAAGATATCGATCTTTTTTCGCTGTGCGAACACCACATGCTGCCTTTTTTTGGGAAAGCCCACGTGGCGTATATTCCCAACGGATACATTACAGGATTGAGTAAAATTGCCCGCGTGGTGGACGTCTTCGCCCGTCGATTACAAGTGCAGGAGCGGCTTACCACACAAATTAAAGAATGCATCGATAAAACCCTTAACCCGATGGGTGTGATGGTGGTGATTGAAGCGCAACATATGTGTATGCAAATGCGCGGCGTGCAAAAGCAAAATTCAATTACAACCACCTCCGATTTTACCGGTATTTTTAAAGAACAAAAAACGCGCGAAGAATTTATTTCGTTGATAAAGTGAAGCTGGGAGTTCTAAGTTTAGAGTTCAAAGTTCGATGTTTAGAGTTTAGTGTTCAGAGTTCAGTGTTCAGTGTTTAAGGTTGTTCATCTGACTTCCAACTTCCAACTTTTTCCTCACTGTTTCCCGGCTCGTTTGCGATCGTTTTCGTTCAGTAATATTTTGCGGATGCGCATCGATTTTGGTGTGATTTCTACATATTCATCTCCCTTAATATATTCCAGCG
The DNA here is from genome assembly GCA_023388315.1 of Bacteroidota bacterium. Classification (GTDB taxonomy): domain Bacteria; phylum Bacteroidota; class Bacteroidia; order Bacteroidales; family Dysgonomonadaceae; genus JAEWGM01. The sequence goes on from JAEWGM010000018.1 coordinate 19,990, forward strand.
CTTCTTCGAGGCTGAAAATAATCGGCGGTGCCAATTGCGCCTTATCATCGCTTCCCGATGCGCGCACGTTGGTCAGTTTTTTGGATTTGGTAACGTTAATCACCAAATCGCCCTCTTTGTTGTGCTCGCCCACTACTTGTCCGGCATACACATCGGTTTGTGGCTCAATGAAAAACCGTCCGCGATCTTGCAGTTTGTCCAACGCGTAGGCGAAAGCATTGCCCGATTCTCCCGCGATGAGCGAACCGTTTTGGCGCTTTTCAATAGTGCCTTTCCACGGCTGGAATTCCAAAAACCGATGCGCCATAATGGCTTCTCCCGCCGAGAGCGTAAGCACCAAATTGTTTAACCCGATGATGCCGCGCGAAGGCACGATAAACTCCATATGCATGCGGTCGCCCTTGCTTTCCATCGAACGCATTTCGCCTTTGCGGCGGGTAATTACATCGATGATTTTGCTGGCATACTCTTCGGGAAGATTTACTGTGAGTTGTTCCACCGGTTCGTTTTTCTCGCCGGCAATGTCTTTAAGAATTACCTGCGGCTGCCCCACTTGCAATTCATAGCCTTCGCGGCGCATGGTTTCAATCAAAACCGAAAGGTGTAACACGCCGCGTCCGTACACAATCCACGCGTCGGCGCTATCGGTTTCTTCCACCCGAAGGGCAAGGTTTTTGTCCAGCTCCCTCATCAATCGTTCATAAATATGCCGTGATGTAACGAATTTTCCGTCTTGTCCGAAAAACGGCGAATTGTTGATAGTGAACAACATAGACATTGTGGGCTCATCAATGGCGATGGGGTCGAGTGGTTCGGGTTTCTCAATATCGGTAATGGTGTCGCCAATCTCAAAGTTTTCAATGCCCACCAGCGCGCAAATATCACCCGATGATACTTCTTCCGCTTTGGCACGTCCCAACCCTTCAAACACATCTACCTCTTTAATGCGAATTTTTTGAATGGCGCCATCGCGCTTGCACAACGCGTAGTCTTTGTTTGCCCGTATGGCCCCGCGATGAACGCGCCCCACGGCAATTCTGCCTACATAATTGGAGTAGTCCAGCGATGTAATCAGCATTTGCGGCGTTCCCTCCAACACTTTGGGCGCGGGGATGTGTTCAATAATGGCATCGAGTAGGGGAATGATGTTGTCGGATTTCTTTTTCCAATCGTTAGACATCCACCCTTGTTTGGCCGAACCGTAAATGGTGGCGAAATCCAGTTGTTCTTCGGTAGCGTCTAAGCTGAACATCAGATCGAAAACCTCTTCCTGCACCTCCTCGGGCCGGCAATTGGGTTTGTCCACTTTGTTGATTACCAAAATGGGTTTCAACCCAATTTCCAACGCTTTTTGAAGCACAAACCGTGTTTGTGGCATAGGGCCTTCAAAAGCGTCCACCACAAGCAGGCAGCCATCGGCCATATTGAGCACGCGCTCCACCTCGCCACCAAAATCGGCGTGGCCGGGCGTGTCAATAATATTTATTTTTGTGTTGTTGTAACGGATGGAAACATTTTTGGAGAGGATGGTAATTCCGCGTTCGCGCTCCAAATCGTTGCTGTCGAGGATTTGGTTTTCGGTTTGCTCATTTTCTCTGAAAAGGTGCCCGGCCATCAGCATTTTGTCCACCAAAGTGGTTTTGCCGTGGTCAACGTGGGCGATTATGGCGATATTGCGTATTTGCTGCATTTTTAAAACAATCTTTAGGGCGCAAAGGTACAACAAATTGAAAGAAATGAGGTGAAAACGGAGTTTTTTATCAAGGCGGGTAAGAAATGTTTTATTGATTCACGCTCCGATTATTAAATAAAAAACCGATTCCCAAACGTGGAAATCGGTTTTTCTGTACTGTGGTTTTAAAATAATTTCTGTTTGCTTTACGCTCCCATCAACACTTTCATATCTTCATCCACAGTGGTAATTCCGGTAATTCCGAAATTGTTGACCAGCACATTCACCACGTTGGGAGATAGGAACGCCGGAAGCGTTGGCCCGAGATAGATGTTTTTTACGCCGAGTGAAAGCAACGCCAACAAAACAATCACCGCTTTTTGTTCGTACCACGCGATGTTATAAGCAATGGGCAAATCGTTTAAATCGTCTAAGCCGAAGGCTTCTTTTAGCGCGAGGGCGATTTTCACAAGCGAGTAGCTGTCGTTACACTGTCCGGCATCCAACACGCGGGGAATTCCATTGATGTCGCCCAACGGTAGTTTATTGTACCGATATTTGGCGCATCCGGCAGTGAGAATCACGGTGTCTTTTGGCAGTTTTTCCGCAAACTCGGTGTAATAATTTCTGTCGTTCAACCGTCCGTCGCAACCTCCCATCACAAAGAATTTGCGAATGGCTCCCGATTTAACGGCGTCAATTACTTTATCGGCTAAAGCGATCACTTGGTTGTGAGCGAACCCGCCAACAATTTCACCTGTCTCTATTTCGGTGGGCGGCGCGCATTTTTTTGCGTGTTCAATGAGTGCGGAGAAATCTTTGGGTTGACCGTTTTTTCGGTCTTCAATATGTTTGAATCCTTCAAAACCCGATGCTCCCGTGGTATATACTCTGTCTGCGTAAGTTGAGGTTTTTCTGGGCGGAACAATGCAGTTGGTGGTGAAAAGAATAACACCATTAAATGATTCAAAATCTTGAATTTGATGCCACCACGAGCTGCCGTAGTTGCCCACAAAATGGCTGTATTTCTTAAACGCCGGGTAGTAATTTGCCGGAAGCATTTCGCTGTGCGTGTAAACATCCACACCGGTTCCTTCGGTTTGTTTCAGCAGTTCTTCCATATCTTTCATATCGTGGCCGCTGATAAGAATTCCGGGATTGTTGCGCACGCCGAGGTTCACTTTGGTGATTTCGGGATTGCCGTAACTCGATGTGTTGGCTTTATCCAACAGCGCCATCACTTGCACACCGTATTTTCCCGTTTCGAGCACCAAGTCCGTAAGTTCTTCTACCGAGAGAGAATCGTTGGTGGTTGCCACCAATGCGCGTTGCATAAAAGCGTAAATTTCGTTTTCTTCGTATCCTAAATTATACGCATGTTCCGCATAAGCTGCCATTCCTTTAACGCCGTAAATCGTGAGTTCGCGCAATGAGCGTACATCCTCGTCTTTGGTTGCCATAATGCTTACTTCCAAGGCTTTTTCTGCCATCTCGGCTTCGGTTTCACCGGTCCAAAATGCGCCGTCAAAAGTAATGTCTTCTACTTTTCCGCCGGCAGATATCAATCGCTCTCTTGCGGCGTTGCGCATTTCGTATGCCATCAACATGCGTGTGATAAATCTGTTTTTATCGAAATTGGCGTTGGTGATGGTCATAAAAAGACTGTCAGTGATAAATTTGTTGATTTGCGGTATTTCAATTCCCAATTCGCGCAAACGAACCGTGTAATGCGAAATTCCTTTGCACAAATACATCAATAAATCTTGCAAGTTTGCCACATCGGCGGTTTTTCCGCAAATTCCTTTTATTGTACAGCCTTCATTTTTAGCTGTTTCCTGGCATTGATAACAAAACATTTTTTCCATAAGATTCTTTTTTTATCGGTTTAATTCTTTATTGATGCAAAGATAGAAACACCAATAGTGGATTTATGTAACCCAAGTTACAAGCAAATAAATTATGAAAATTTAAGAAATTGGAGCGCTTTCATCTTGAGCAATCTCACATATTAATTGAAAAAGAGCAGAGATTTCTAAGATGATTTTGTCCATAATCCATCTGTTTTCAGTATTTTTGATGCAAAATAGAATCCAATGTACAAGCCCTCCATATCCCTTTGCCCGCTTTTTGTCGGAATCGATGAAGAGGCAGTAAGACATTTTCTCTCAAGAACAGTATCCGAAATACGTACTTTTCAAAAAGGGGAATATCTTGTTCGGCAAGGAGACACGATTCATTTTTTGCATTTATTGGTGGAAGGAATTGTGCGTACCGAAATGATTACTGCCGAAGGTAATTTACTGGAAATTGAGTTTATTGAAGCGGTGCGTCCGTTGGCGCCGGCATTCATTTTTGCCGACCGAAACAAGTTTCCGGTAGATGCGTTGGCAATGGAGAAATGCGAGGTTTACCTTATTCCGAAATCGGTTTTTTTGAAAGAGATGATGTTGAATGAAACGCTGCTGAAAAACTTTTTGCGAATGAATTCAAATATGACCGTTTTTCTTTCAAACAAAGTTCAAATGATATCCATCAAAAGCCTGAAAGGAAAATTGTCGTTATACATTTTAGAAAACACTTCATCCGACAGAAACTCATTCACTTTAAAACGCACGCAAACACAACTAGCTGAGTATTTCGGTGTTCAGCGGCCTTCGCTCGCACGCACGATTGGAGAAATGATTAACGAAAACATAATTACCCTTCACAAAAAAGAATTAACCGTGTTGAATCGAAAAAAGTTAGAGCAACTTATATAACGCAATTATTTGTGAAAGTAGCCATTAATTCTTTACATTTGTAACCAAAAGCATATTAACTAATATTTATCTACCTGTCATGAGTACTCAATTAACAAGAAGAAAATTTTTGAAATCCGCTGCCGTAGGAGCAGCCGGCGTTGTTGTAATGCCACAGTTTTTGGCTTCGTGCGTTCAAAATAAAAAAGAAAACGGAGCAGAAAAAGATGAAATTATTCGTTTAGGTTTCATCGGGTTAGGCCAGCAGGCCATGTATTTGTTGAACGGATTTATTGGGATGCCCGGTGTGGAAGTTGTTGCCGGATGCGATGTGTATGGCATTAAAAAAGAACGCTTCCTAAAAAGAGTGAACGACCACTATGCAAGCCAACAGAAAGCGGTTGCGGTGGAAGTGTATGAAAACTACAAAGATTTGCTTGCTCAGGAAGACATTGACGCTGTTGTAATTGCTTCGCCCGACCACTGGCACGCCTTTATGGCAATTGATGCTTGCAAAGCCAAAAAGAATATTTATCTGGAAAAACCGTTGACATTTACCATAAAAGAAGGACAAATGTTGGTGAAAACCGTTCGCGACAACGGTATTATTTTAGCTGTGGGAAGCCAGCAACGTTCCGATGCCAATTTTCAACATGCCGTGAACATGGTGCGAGATGGCAAAATCGGAAAAATTGAAAAGATATACGCTTATGTGGGTGCTCCTCCCAAACCTTACGATTTGCCGGAAGAACCGGTTCCTGCAGATTTGAATTGGCCGTTGTGGTTGGGCCCATCGGAATATGTGCATTATAATTCGCAACTGAACCCGCCCATTTCGCTCGATCCGGATCAAGATGAACAGTTTTGGGGTGCTTGGCGCTGGTACAGCGAGTTAGGCGGAGGTTTTACCACTGATTGGGGCGCGCATATGTTCGATATTGCTCAATGGGCGCTGGATATGGACGGAAGCGGGCCGGTGGAAATTATTCCTGCCGGATATCAAAACACCAAATACCTCACTTTTAAATACGCGAACGGAACTATTATGACGGAAGAGCCTTTTAACGAACAGCAAACAAAAGGCGTGAAATTTGTCGGAGATAATGGATGGATTGAAATTTCAAGAGAGCACTTTTTGGCGTCTGATGACAGTTTGTTGCCAACACAGGTGGAGGAAACCGAAGGTGCTTATGAAACGAAAATTCCTCATTTAGAAAACTTTATCGATTCGATAAAAAACAATTCCGACCCGGTTGTGCCAGTGGAAATCGGCCATCGCTCGTGTACGGTTTGTACGTTAGGCAATATGGCTTACGAATTGAAGCGCCCGATAAAATGGGACCCGGCCGCCGAAAAATTCGTTGACGATGACGAAGCCAACAACCATTGGTTGTTTAACAAAACGTATGCCGAGGGCTATGTGCTGTAGGTTTATAATATTACAAAAAAGCTGCCGAAGAGGCAGCTTTTTTTATGGTTTTGTCGGAGCAAAATACGAGTTTACTTTTCTTAAAAGACGCCCTCAGTATTTTGGCATTCTCTACAAAATAGGTTCTATCAACTTATTTATTTTGAAACGATTGCTTCAATTTTATTGCACTATTAATTATTTCATCGGATAAAACATCGCGGGCGACATCTAATTTTAGAAAACCTTCATCAAAGTTGAGGTATTTCCACGTGTTTTTGGTTTTCGCATCTTTTATGCCCAATAAATATACTTTGCCGGACATTCTGATTTTGTTGTCTCCGAGTTTTTCCACATGTTGCCCGGGTTGTGGGTAATTTAAAAACAGGTCTATCATACTTTTCTCCTTAAACTCCAAAATGCTACTGGCATCGTACTCCGCCATGCATACAGTGGCGTTGTTGAGCTGAAGGATTTCGCTCATTTTTAAGTTGAGAGGTTTGTCTTCATACATTGTTGTAATGCCCATTCCTTCAAGTGCTGCCGATGCAAGTGCTGCCATACCGCCTTCGGGAAGCAGTTCTACATAAGGAGGATACGTCATTTCCATCACTTTGTCCATTTTCATTTCTTTGGTGTGAGCGATGATTTTTTCGAGGTCGGATTTGAGTTGTGCTTCGTTGTTTTGCGCAAAAGCAATAATGGCGCTCACGAAGAACAACGCCAAGATGATTGATTTTTTCATTTTTGTGTGATTTATAAAAATAGTAAACTACCCATTGAACGGGAAAAGTGTTTTTTTGTTCATACCGATAGGTGCTTTTAACAAAAAAACGCGCGAAGACTCTACAGAATCGTCGCGCATTTTTTTAATATACTGTTTTGCAGTTATTTATCTGTTTTTTCGTTTAACGCAATGCCCAATTCATCCAATTGTTCTTTTTCCACGGATGATGGAGCGTCAATCATCACATCGCGGCCCGAATTGTTTTTTGGGAAAGCGATGCAATCGCGAATGCTGTCCAGTCCGGCAAAAATGGAAACAAACCGATCTAAGCCGAAGGCTATCCCTCCGTGAGGTGGCGCACCGTATTGGAAAGCGTTCATCAAAAAGCCGAACTGTTCTTGGGCGCGTTCTTCGGTGAACCCCAATACCGAAAACATTTTCTTTTGCAGTGCGCTATCGTGAATTCTGATGGAGCCGCCTCCAATTTCCACTCCGTTTATCACCATATCGTAAGCGTTTGCACGAACGGCGGCGGGATTGGAATCGAGTAGGGGAATGTCTTCCAATTTTGGCGAGGTAAATGGGTGATGTTTCGCGAAAAACCGATTCAATTCTTCATCTTTTTCCAGCAACGGAAAATCAACCACCCAAAGGCATTTATAATCGTTTTTGTCGCGTAATCCCAAACGGGTTCCCATCTCAAGGCGCAATTCCGATAATTGTTTCTGGGTTTTTTCGGTTTCTCCCGCAAGAACCAAAATTAAATCGCCGGGTTTGGCATCGCATCGTTCAACCCATTTTTTGAGGTCCTCTTCCGAATAGAATTTATCCACGGACGATTTCAGCGTTCCGTCTTCGTTATAACGTATGTAAATCAATCCTTTGGCACCAATTTGCGGACGTTTTACAAAATCGGTGAGCTCGTCAACTTGTTTGCGGGTGTACGAGGCGCAGCCTTCGGAGCAAATGGCGCCAACATATTCGGCAGAGTCAAACACTACAAAGCCGCGGCCTTCGGTTAAGTCTTTCAGTTCCACAAACTTCATGTCGAAACGGATGTCGGGTTTGTCCGAGCCGTAAAATTTCATCGCGTCGGCATAGCTAATTCGTGGAAAATCGGGAATATCAACGCCTTTTATCGATTTAAACAGGTGTTTGGTAAGTCCTTCAAACGTGTTCAGCACATCTTCTTGGTCAACAAACGACATTTCGCAATCGATTTGCGTAAATTCCGGTTGGCGGTCGGCACGAAGGTCTTCATCGCGGAAGCATTTCACGATTTGAAAATATCGGTCGAATCCCGATACCATTAGCAATTGCTTAAACAACTGCGGCGATTGTGGTAGCGCGTAAAACTCGCCCGGATTCATTCGCGAAGGGACAATGAAATCTCGCGCACCTTCGGGCGTGGAGCCAATTAAAACGGGTGTTTCCACTTCCAAAAATCCACGTTCATCCAAAAACCGACGCGTTTCAAACGCCATTTTGTGGCGAAGTTCCAAGTTTTTGCGTACCACATCGCGGCGCAAATCCAAATAGCGGTATTTCATTCTTAAATCGTCACCGCCATCGGTTTCGGTTTCAATGGTAAACGGTGGTGTTTTAGCCGCGTTCAACACGGTTAATTGCGAAGCGATAATCTCCACATCGCCTGTTGGAATGTTTGCGTTTTTGCTCGAACGTTCTTTTACGGTACCTGTAACCTGAATCACCCACTCGCGGCCAAGTTTGTTTGCCTGTTCGCATAAGTCGTGATTCACTTCTTGATTAAACGATAATTGCGTAATTCCGTATCGGTCACGAATATCGATAAACGTCATTCCGCCCATTTTTCTGATTTTCGACACCCATCCAGCTAGGGTTACCTCCTTGTTTACATCGGCAATTGTTAGTTCGCCACACGTTGTATTTCTGTACATATTGTTGAATTTCAATTTTTGAGGATACAAATTTACACAATTCTTGGTTGATATGCACGAATAAATAAAAAAAGCGGAAAAGTTTTGATATTAATAGGATATATTGTACTTTTGCACCCACATTTTAGAGAACGTTTTCGGGGTGTAGCACAGTCCGGTTAGTGTACCTGCTTTGGGAGCAGGGGGTCGCGAGTTCGAATCCCGCCACCCCGACGAAAAAGCCACTTGTAACTTAGTTTACTGGTGGTTTTTGTTTATTCCTCATACTCAAAAACATAGTTTCCCGATCCAATTTTAAACTGCGTTTTGCCGTTAACGTTTTGAATGTCAGTGATATTTCGATTCGATGAAATGGCTTTTCCGTTTTCCATAATTCCCGCGGGATTTTGAAGTAAAACGATGGCGGTTGCATTGGCAGGCACTGTTATGTTCACGATAATTTTACCATCTTTTCGCTCCCAACCCGATTGAACTGTGCCGTAAGGGCTTTCAAAACTTGCTTTGGAATATTCAAGTTGTTGTGTGGGATGTGGGCGAAGCAACAAATGGCGATATCCGGGTGATTGGGTGTCTAAACCTGCCGACACGCGGTACATCCAATCGCCGATAGCGCCGTAGGCGTAATGATTGAACGAGTTCATGCCTTTGTCTTGGAATGTTCCATCGGGGCGTTGGCCATCCCATCGTTCCCAAATGGTAGTGGCGCCTTGTGTAACGGGATAGAGCCACGACGGAAATGTTTTCTGAAGCAACAAATCATACGCCACATCAGCGTGTCCGTTATCGGAAAGAACGTGACAGAGATACGGCGTTCCCAAAAAACCCGTGGAAAGGTGCGTGCTACGGCTACGAATGTCGTTGACAAGAAATTGTGCTGCTTTGACTTTTAATTCTTCAGGTAATAGGTTAAACATCAATGCCAAAACATACGAAGTTTGCGAATTGGTTCCCACTCTCCCGGCGGGTGTTACGTATTCATGAATGAATACTTCTTTAATCCTATTAAAAAGCTCGGTGTAACTACGGGCATCTTCCGTTTTACCTAACGCGCGAGCCGCTTTTGCCAAAATATCGGTAGAGTAGGCGTAGAATGCTGTGGCAATGAAATCGGGTTCAGTATGTCCGTCTGGCGCGGTGTGGTCGTTCACCAGCGGATGGTAAAAGAGCCAGTCGCCAAACACACTGCCGCCTTTCCAAATTAATTCTTCGCCCGCTTTGCCACGAATATATTCCACCCACGCTTTCATACTCGGATACTGGTTCTCGAGCAGTTGCTTATCGCCATATACCAAGTACATTTCCCACGGAATAATGGTGGCGGCATCTCCCCATCCGGCCGATGTGTTGGCTGTTTCTGAACCTTGAGGGTTAAGTACATCGGGGATAACGAACGGAATTTCACCGGCGGGACGTTGATCGAGCGCCACGTCTTTCATCCATTTTGTGAAGAATGAAGCCACATCGTAATTAAACGCTGCTGTGCGGAAAAACGCTTGGGCGTCTCCCGTCCAGCCAAGCCTTTCGTCGCGTTGCGGACAGTCGGTGGGGACATCGAGAAAGTTTCCTTTTTGTCCCCAAATGATGTTGTGCTGCAGTTGGTTGAGCAATGAGTCCGAAGACTCATAGTTGCTTGTAGCTTGCATATCGGAGTGTATGACAACGCCGGTGATGTTATCGGCTGTCAGGGTACCGGGAAAACCGATAATTTCGATGTAGCGAAATCCCATAAACGTGAAACGCGGCTCATAAACTTCCTCTCCGTTGCCTGATAATTTGTATATTAACTCGCACTCGGCGGCACGAAGGTTCTCGGTGTAAAACTCGCCGTCTTTATCCAATACTTCGGCGTGGCGAATGGTTATTTGGGTTCCTTTCGGGCCATTCACTTTTAGGCGAATCCACCCGACCATATTTTGCCCCATATCTGCCAAAAGCCTGCCGCTGGGCGATTTGAAAATTTTTATCGGTTTTATTTCTTCAATTTTTTTTATTTCGGCACCTTCCGAGGCTACCAGTTTAAAATCGTAATCGGCTACGCTTACGTTTTTCCAATGGCTGTCGTTGTAACCCGCGGTGCTCCATCCGGTAAGTTCTTTTGTTGCATCGTAATTTTCGCCGTAATAAATTCCGTTTTTAACAATTGGCCCATCGTTGGTGGCTTTCCACGTATTATCTGTAGCGATAACGGATGAGCTGCCATCGGAATACCGGATGTGCATTTGTGCGAATAAGCCGAGATTTTTTCCGTAGATACCCCAATTGTCGCTCCAAGCCAGCGCTCCACGATACCATCCATCGCCAAGCACAGCGCCGATGGCGTTTTTTCCGTTTTTCAACCGTTTCGTTACATCATATGCTTGATATTGAAGCCGGTGTCCGTATGTAGTCCATCCCGGTGTGAAGACTTGGTCGCCCACTTTTTCTCCGTTTAAATGTAGTTCATATAATCCGTGAGCTGTGGCGTAAATGGTTGCTTTGACCACTTTTTTCGATACATCAAACTCTTTTCGGAAGTAGGGTGCCGGAATGTATCGGCTCGTATCTTCATTGAATTCAATCCATTGTGCTTTCCAGTCCGAAGAAGATAAAAGCCCTGTTTCCCAGAACGCGGTTTCGCTCCATTTCGATTCGCGGCCTTTATTATCCCAAACTTTTACTTGCCAATAGTAACGCTGGCCGGATGTTAGCGCGTTTCCACCATATTTATGCAAGATGGATTCGTCGGACGTTATTTTTCCCGAGTCCCAAACTTGGCTTGATGATGAAAAAGACTCGCTTGTCGCCACACGAATGCGATAGGCGGTTTGCATGACGTTGTTGCCGGTGGCCGAAATTTTCCACGAAAGGCGAGGGTTAGGTGCATCAATGCCGATGGGATTGACTTTATGTTCAACGGTTAAACCGTTAACGGATAGCTGTTGCGCGCTCACTCCTGTGAACCCGATGAGAAGGAGCAAAAGAATTCTAACTGTTTTCATTATGATGAGTTTTTTTAATTTTCAAATCGATAACTTCCCGATGGAATTTCATACAGCACAAAGCCGTCTTTTCTTCCGGTTTCTTTGGCGTAATGGGCGTTTACGCTAATTTTTCTGCCCAATTCATGGGGGAAATGTACCACTGCTTCGCAATTTGGCGGAACGGTAACTTGCAATATCGTTTTCCCGTTTTCTCGGCTCCAATGCGACCGAATTGTTCCTGCGGGTGAACTAAAATCGGCTTTTGCCCACGATATTTCTTCTTCCGGAAAATCGGGGACACGAATATCGAATTTTCGGAAGCCGGGCGAATCATCTCTTCTCCTTATTCCGGCTACGCCGTCGATAAACCATGCGCCGGGATAGAGATAAGAACTGTGCAGCAGCGAATGCCCCGGCAGGTCTTTTTCCCACATTTCCCAAAGGGTGGTGGCGCCATTCTCCTTCATAAATCCCCAACCGGGATACGTGGTTTGCGAAGTCATCGAGTAAATGAGGTCGTCGCGGCCTGCTTCGCGAAGCACCTTAAAGAGCATAGCGCCGCCGGTGATTCCCACATCGATATGCCCTTTTTGATTGACCAGTATTTCTTTTTCAAGGCTTTCCATTACCAATGGACGTAATTCGGCAGGCATAATATCGCCGTAAAGTGCCGCGGCAAGGCTTCGCATGGTTTTGTCGGAATAATTGTGGTCATCAGGATGATAATATTTGTCATTAATCGCTTTGCTCGATATTTCCGCTTGACGTTCCCATTTTTTGGCTTCGGATTCTTTCTCTAAAACACGCGCAATTTTGGCAGCGGTTTTCAGGTTGTATATCCAATAACAATTATTGAAAAAGAGGTTTTCATCGGAATTATTGTTCATCCCTTGCGCGGTTGCGCCCGGCCAGAGCCAATCGCCGAGGAAATCCCAACGGCCGCCATAGCGTTTGAGCAAATTGTTTTCTACGTGAGTATCCAGAAATGCCAGCCACCCTTTTATCATCTCAAAATTTTCTTCCAAAACACGTTTGTCGTTCTGATACTGATACATAAACCACGGAAGCGTAACCACAATTCCGCCCCAGGCCGGCCCGCCGCCACCGTGGTATGTGGGCGCCGTTTGGGGCAAAACTCCGCCACCGAGTTGTCGGCCGCTGCCTTCTTGTTTGCGCGCCCAAGCGGGGTCGTTCATATTTCCCACCATCGGTTCGGTTCCTTGCACGTCGCGCCAGTCTTCGAGCCACTTATTGTAAAATGCGCCTAGTTTGTAGTTGAGCATGCCGGTTTCTGATGTGGCGTGCGCATCGCCGCCATAACCAAATCGCTCGCGCTGCGGACAATCGACGATGTATCCGCCGAGGGACAGATTTTCAAACGTCCAGTTAACCGTATTGTAAATCCAGTTTTGCAAGGGATTGGAACACTCAAAAGAAGATGCAATTTCGTAATTGGTGCGAACCATCCATCCTTTCACATCTTCTTTTTGTAACGTTGATTTCAAACCTTTTATCGTGATCCATCGGCCGGAACTGTAATTAAACCGATTTCTGAACGTTCCTTTTCCCGAAGAATCCACCACGTATAAATTATATAAAGCAAACGTCATATCGTCTTGCTCACGTTCAGAAAATTCAAAGCGAATGGTGTCGCCGGGATTTCCGTTGACGTTAATTTGCGTCCATCCTGCAAAATTCACACCCATATCAACCCTATAAGTTCCATCGGCTCTCTTTTCAATGGCTACGGGGTTAATTTCATCGAACAACACGTTCGTTTCCACCCGCTGTGCCGATAATTTGAGCGAGGGCGTGTAAACCGTTGCTTGTCGCCACGTTTGATCATCAAAATTGACACGGTTCCAGTTATCAATTTCTTTGTTGGCATCCCACAGCTCGCCACCATAACCGCCTATGCCAAATCCCCAGTTACCGATTAGTTTGTTGGGGCTGGGATGCGTTTTCCAAGACTCATCGGTAGAGATTCTTGCCAATTTGCGGTTGTTTTTCCCGTAAATATCGGTTTGTGCAATAACAAGTGGCGTGCGAGGCTTGTCGGGTGTGGCATACGGCGCGAAAATAGCCCAAGAAGTGCCCAGCCACAGCGCGATGACGTTGTCGCCTTGTTGCAGTGCCGAAGAAATATCGTAAGCTATATATCGGGCACGTTGTGTGTGGTCTGTAACGGCGGGCGCCAGCACGTGATCGTCTATTCTTTGCCCGTTCACATACACTTCGTGATAACCCACCGATGCCACAAAAATGGTTGCTTTCACAGGTTTCTCATTTAGGTGGAACGACTTTCTGAACCACGGGTCGTACATTTTATTGGGACCATCATCCGGATTGTAAACATCCGTTGTGCCAATCCACTTTGCCGTCCATTCCGATTCGCTAAACAACCCTGTAGAAAATTCTGCCGGTTCACTAAATTTCGATTGTCGCCCTTTTTCGTCTTTTACCGCTACTTTCCAAAAATAATTCTCATCCGAATTAAGCCTTTTTCCATTGTATTCAATAAGTTGCATGTTATCAGACGGAATCCATCCCGAATCCCAGAGGTTGCCTTCGTCTTTGTTGATATTTTGTTTGGATGAAGCTACCAAAACGCGGTAAGCCGTTTGTTTTTGAGCATAAGCGTTTTCGTTGGTTGCTTCAAGAGTCCAACTAAACCGGGGCTTTTCAATATCTAATCCGGTGGGGTGGGTGAGGTATTCGCAAGTGAGGTTTATAGGAGAGATTGTACTCCGATCTTGAGAAAAAAAGGATATTGATAGTGATGAAAAAATAATGACCAGCAGTAACTTTTTTACTTTCATATGCTATTGTTTAAAAACGATGCATTTAGTATTTATCTACCTGTGTTTTCAAAAATCCTTTTTCTTTCCAAACCAGCTCCAAGGGCTTGAATCTGCTTCTGAAATCTGTAAAATCTTTGTTCTCCCACTTTGTCCATCCACATTCAGATAGAGCAGCTATTCGGGGAAACGCTTGAAAGTAAAGCCTATCTGTATTTGGCGTGTATTCTCCCCATAATTGACACCCAAACCCTAAGATTTTAGATTGTTTTCCTTCGGATAATCCTTCGGGAATGGGATTAAAAGAGTATGCTTTTTCAAATGATGTAACTTCATATGGATAATCTAAGTAAGTAAAGTGGCGATCTGAATTCACCACATCATATCCGCTATCTATGGCTTTGTTTACTAGACTTATGTCTCCATCCCAAAACTGAACAAGAGTACCATCGGCCAATTTTTCCGATTGACTTGCCTGAATATGCTCCTCTCCGCGGATATTGTCTCCGGTAATTTCATTCCAACCTATCATCTTTACTCCTTTTGATGCCAGATATTTTGAAAATCGATTAATAGACCAAACCTGTAAATCGGCAAAAGTTGGAATATTGTTTTGCTTCATGGACTCTACAATTTGTTTATTATTTTGCCAATGGGTATAATTTGCTTCGTCTCCCCCAATATGAACGATGTTTGAAGGAAACAACTCAATTACTTCGTCTAGTATATTTTGTAAAAATTCTTCAACTTTAGGATTAGTGACATTATATAAATCACCCCAAACACCATACCCTTTTTCAGTGCTGCTCGCTCCTGTCCATGGATAGGAATATATGGCTGCTGAAGCGTGTCCCGGAACTTCTATTTCGGGTATAATTGTTATTCCACGAATGTCGGCATACGCTATAATTTCTCGAATTTCGTCTTGCGTGTAAAACATTTTTCTGTTTGGATAAAGTTTCTCCCATTCATCGGAAACCTCTTTATGTGAAAAGTCTCTTTTAGAGCCAATATCGGTGAGTTTGGGGTATTTCTTTATTTCAATTCTCCAACCCGGATCATCTACTAAATGCCAGTGAAATGTATTGAGTTTTAACCTGGCCATTTCATCAAGAAAGATTTTTACTATTTCCATTCCGTGAAAATGACGGCTTTCATCGAGCATAAAAGCACGCCAAGAAAAAGCCGGTTCGTCAATAATTGTACAACAAGGTAAGGTGAGTTTTTGAGAATTGGATTGTGTAATTAATTGTCTTAATGTTTGGATTGCATAGAGTAATCCGTTCTTTGAAGCCGCCGAAGCAATAACTTGCCCTTTTTTATCCACAACGAGCTTATATGCTTCTTTGTTTGCAGAGGTTTTATTGTCGATTTCTAAAATTAAATTTGCTTTCTTTTTATTCTCAGTGAAATATGTCTCAATCCCTGATTCGTGTAAAATAGAAGATAGGTAAGGTTTGTCAATTTCGCTTTTTGAATCGACATACACCTGAAGACTTTTATTCAAATTAATTGTCTCTTCTTTAACAATTACTTCGCTTGGCTTTGGAATAATGGATAAGGCTTTTTTGCTTTGTGCGTGTGAGTTAGTTTTAAGAACCACAGAAAGTAATACTAATAAATAAATGATTTTATACTTCATGTTTTAATAGATTTTTTTATTTAGGAGTGATAATCAGTTTTTATATACAAAATTAAATCTTCCGCCGGGAGCCGTATCACCATTTATGTACCAATCTAAAGGATCATTTTCGTCTTGCATATTATCTGACCATTTGAACTCAAAATTCAAATTCTTGGATTCTATATTTAGGAAATTTATTGGAATAATATAAAAAAGCCTTTTCCCGTCGTTTTTCATTTTTATTTTACCAATCTGGGTCCATTGTTTATTGCTATATTTTTGCAGAGTTGCCCCCTTATCTGTTCGAAAGTCATAACCCATCCACCCTGTTTTTGCATTTCTATCAGAATTTATGTACAAGCGCATCCAAGCGCTATCAATATCAGAAGTAATCTTTTTTGCTGTTTCAGCATAAAAATATAAATTTTTATCGTCTCGGGAAACTTTTAAAATATAAAAATCATTTCTTCCGGTGCTGTTTGTGTATATTTTCTTAGGGTTAGATTCGGCTCCCGGATGATTTCGTTGTTCAGTTTCTCCCACATAGTCTAAATAAAAGGATGTAATGTCTTCCCAATCAGAAAAAGTAACAATTTTTTTGGGATTTTCCGCAATTGGAACGGGGTTTACTCCCTTGTATTTTCGAATATTGGCAACCATTTGCATATAATAATTGTCCTTCAAGTTTGCCGTATATGTTGGTTCAATATCTCTACTGAATTCAGGGCTTGCTTGATCGCAGAAATAAGAATGGTTTGGATTATTATCTGTGCTTGTCCATCTTCCCGCTATCCATTCGTTCCAGCCTGTGATAAAGATAAATGGAACATTCTGTTCTAGTGCATAATCCCATTGTTCCTGAAAGTTGTAACCCCAGAAAATATCCGTTTTGGAATTCCCCACCTGATTATTTCGAAAACTACGCCCCCAATTGTCTTCGTTCCCGTAAAATGCCGATCCGCCCATTCCGGCAGCAGCGTTTGGGTGCTGAGACACTGAAACATTAATAATTTCTCTTTCTCCTTTCAAGTTCTTATAGACACGCTGTGGCCTGACAAAATCAATCCAAGGCCATCCATTGTCTTGACTCAGTTCATTGGGCCATTGCGATTCTCTGAAAGTGAAAAAAGAATAATATTCCTTGTCTTTCGCTTCGTTGGTTCTACCCACAATCAGAGGTTTGCCGTTTAGATAATACCATGTTTCGGGATACCTGATAGGTGCTCCCACACGATAATATGTATCGTAGATTTTCTGCATTGTTTTACCGGATTCGGTATTGGTGTAGTAGACCAGTTTAGGTGGATTCAATCCCTGTTTTTGAATGCTGCGAATAGCTTTCATCAGTTCCTGCGACTGTTTTTCATATATCAGTGCATTGGTCGCGTCGATTACTAAAAAATCGACTTGTGCATCGGCCAGTAGTTGCATGTTTCTTAAATGAACCCAATAATCATCCCCTCGATAATAACCATAAATGGGTTCTCCCCAAAAATAATAACGTCCTCTTTCTCTTGAACCCCAGTTTTCATGATCTCCTTTTTCAAGCACCTCCGGATGGTTAGGGATGATTTTGCTGAGGTCCCATTTATTCTCCGATGTTTTAGATGCAACATCTCCCTGCCACAGAAAGTAAAAAATCCCCACATTCCGATTTTTTTTAAGATTTCCAACCTCCTCATTAAGTGGAAGCAGCCGCCCCAAATCGTCACTTCCGGCCAAAGGTTGAAAAATACCTGACCCATTTTTTTCTTGTTCATTGATGCCAAACAGGTTGATTTGTTCATTTTTTTGGCAAACACTGCGCAGAGGAAGCAATATTACGAATAAGAGAAAAAAGGAGGGTATTCGTTTCATCTTTTTTTTCTTCAGTTTTTACTCCCAAAAACATTTCTTACTGCTTCCAAGTAACCGTATTTCCAAGTAGTGTCGGGTTCCAGGTAGCTTCCTTCCGACCATTCGTTCCACGCGTTAATGGTAACAATTTTTGGCTCAATGTGATTGTCATCAATAAATTTCTTGGCTTTAGATAAGTACTTCTCAAATTTTTGAGGAGTTGAGTTGTTGATGTATCCTGCCTTGAAAGGAAACCTGGGATTGGCATCCCAACTGACTGTAATATTTGGAAAGTAAGTCATGGAGAATTGATTTTTAAAACTATCCCACATATCGGTTGAAGCATCTCCCCACACTTCATAGTCTCCGTCAGGATTCTGCAGGTGTGCCCAACAATAATTTGTCAGGCTTTTGAACCCAAAGTAACTCAGGACATCCTCTTGACTTTTTATTGGGTCGCCGGGAACACCCTCAATGCTCGAAGGCAGCGCTTCCCACAATATACTTTGCAAATGCAGTCCCGGGAAGCCAGCTTCGATGGTTTTTTGTGTGAAATAATCGAGGGCTTCTTTTGTGTTTTCTGCTCCCCCCAGTCCTTGAATGAGCGTGTTGAGTTCATAAATGCAAAAGACAGGTTCTCCGTCAATCTTCAGATACGATGAATCTTTAAAATATTGCGAGATAACTCTGTCAACTACAATGTTGAACTGTTCTCTGTCCACCTCACCATCCCAGTAAACGGAATCTACCCTTGGATTTTTCACGTCCCAGTAGGTGGTGGCATCGTGATTGGCCCACATTAGGTAAAAGTTCATTCTGCCTTTATTCGCTTTTAAAAAGCCGTTGTTTATGCCCTGTTCCAGAAAAGGTTCTTTTTCAAACCAATACCAATCAAAGATAAAGGTGTTTACCCCATATTCAAGTGCTGTGGTTATTTTGAGATCCATATCCTCCGGGTTTGCATCATCCAGATAACCCCAAAGAGGTACCTTGGGTTGTTGGTGGCCTTCTTCTTTAGGAACGGCATTTCGAATGATTTCCCATTCACCGGTTTTTTCCGGGAAAAGAAATTCGGATCTTGGTTCATAATGGTAAGCAGGCCAGTAGAACGCGGCTACTGTATAAGCTGGGTCTTTGTGCGGGGTTGTTGTGCAGTTGATAAGAATGAAAAACATTACCAGAAATGGCAAAACGACAGATACTTTATTGATTTTTCTCATTGATATAATTGTGTGATTGTTTTTGGATTTAATTTTACTCTTTACATACAGATAGATTAGTGACTTTATCGGGACGTATAACCGCAAGATGTGCACTAAGTTGAGAAATAAAAGCCGTGAAGTCAGAAACATTATCCGGTTTAAATGAATTTCCAACCACACAGTGTCCTGTTAATACCTCATACCAAGCACATGCCACTGTATACCTTCCATATGTTGGTTCTAAGTGAAATCCGTCGGCACAAAGCGTATCACCCAAAGTGCTTGTTCTAGCATTTTGAATAGCGGTGCCCGCCGGAACTATTATGGGAATATTCAACTCTGAAGCGATTTTTGATGTCGTTTCCAAGATTGCTTCGTACATTTTTGTCTGATTGTTTTCATAAGCTACAAATCCGGGATGGGTGCAATCTTGCGCGTATGCCCAAGTCATATGTAAAATGATTTTTGCATCAGGTTTTTTATTGTTGGTTTTCACGTATTGTAATAGATGAGATAAATATGGAAAATAAGTTTCATATCGTCCCGCATGATGGCTTACTTGTTGAAGACTGATGTAATCCCATTCCTCATCCATAAGGCCTGTTTTTAATGTTGTATTGGCTGAAATTGTTTTTACGCCATGCACTATTTTTCGATAGGAATAAGCAGGAGCATCATTCAATGAATTGTTATAATGCATTTCTAATGAAGCGCCGGCAATGGCCAGATTTCCAATAATAAGTGTGTCTTCATTGTCCATTCCAAGCTGATATAAATAATGCTCCAAAGCATCATCTGAAAAACTGTTACCAATAGCCAGTACTTTAATTTCCTTTGAATATGCGTTTGTAATGCACAGCACAAAGAAAAAAAGGATAACTGCTTTTATTGAAATTTTGTTGTTTATTCTATATTTTATTTCCATTTTTAATGTTAACACAGAGAAGTTTTCTCTACGATGATAGTCCGAATTATTTTCCCGGTAATATGGCTTCCATTAAAATTATATTTCTTCAAATAAAAATCAAAAGTGAGGTTCATGTCTGAGATATCTAAACTACTCGGTATTATTTAATTTTATTAATATTAATACTGTCGATATCTCGCCCACTTATTTAAGAGAGCCTTTTATTTATTATTTCAAAATTAAAGAAATGGTGTAGCTTAAAACTACAATAAATGGTATTAAAACTATGTAAAATGATTTGTTTTTTTATCACAACTGACCAACAAAACATGCAAATGTCGTTGTTCTAAGCGGGGATAGCTTTTGAAAAACGGAAACTATAAATATAAGTAATCGATAAATATTTTAATTGGCTTATTAATCAGTAAGTGAACTACTTTACGAATACCTGCCTACTGTCTGCAACAAAAGTGCGTGTACTAACTGAGTACTCTCCGCCATTTGGGTCAGGGTATATTAAATCGACATAAAATGCCAAAAAATGAGCTTTTGGATAATTTAATCGAACCTTTACGGTAGATAAGTCCCTGGAATTTAATTTTATTTCCCTGCTTGTCCACTTCGATTCCCTGAAATCTCTACTGTGGGAAGTCGCAGTCCAGAGTGTTGCCCGAATGAGTTTGTCGGGAGTCGTTCTTACATCTAAATTGATATTTCTCCCTTTTTCATTTAACGTCCAAGTGCAGACAGGTATGGATGTATCCGCCAGATTCATGGCAAAGAAAGCGCTCAATGCACCGAATGCCTGTTTTTTATCCCCCAAACTATGTCCAGCATTGGGTACATAATGCAAAAGATTGTGTCCGGGGATTTCATCGATATAATGCTTTACGGCATCGACTGTCCAATAAGGATCATTGGTTCCTAAAAAAATCAGCTTAGGCATGGTGAGTTTGCTCCTATATGAGTACGGATCGATCATTTTTACAACCGAGTTGCCGAATTCGCTGTTAATTGCCTGAGGGATTTCCAGATTCACGTAATCTTGAATTTCTTCACTGTATTCTCCGTACATTTCCTTTTGATATTCCAATGTAGCAGGCATATTCAGCATATCTATTACCATGGGCGCAATTGCCTTCACTCTTTTGTCTTCACTTGCAGCCGCCAACCAGGTGGTCCATCCACGCTTAGATGCTCCCGATATAACAAAATAATTGATTTTGCTTCCTAACCTCTCATTAGAGAATTCCTGCACAACATCCATAGCTTTGATTGCACTTTTAGTCATTGGAAAAAGTAATGGCCAGGAATAATCTCCGTCTTTTTTGAATTCATTTAACGTATAAGAGATTAAAGCATCTTCCGTTAATTCACCATATAAAGGTTGATTTGGAACTTGACGAAGCATGATAACCGGAGCTTTGTTTCTATCGGACAGCGCTGCCAAAGAGGCAGAAATCTCATCTTCTTTCTTTGTTATTTGTGGAAATCCGTCACGAACGGAACCACCCGTAATAAACAGAAGAGCACCATCGTATTTTATAGTCTCAGGAACAAAAACGATCATTTCGTGTTTCCAGAGAATGCCCTGCCAATTTTGCGAAATCATTAGAATGGAGTATACTTTTACATTATTAAGTTTATAAACGTCGCGTACCTCCCATGCTTTTGTATCATCATCGTTGTTGAGATAATGCTGAAGAGCTGTTTCGGGAACAACAGTTTGTTGTGAAAAGACGATACAGGATGACAGGAATATAAAAATGGTGAATATTATCTTTTTCATAAAATATTTTTTAGTTTTCTGAAATCAATTGAAAATATATACTGTTCGTGCTTTGTAGTTGCCGTTGTATTTGGTAATACATTTATTAAACTCATAATTCCGAAAGAATGACATTTTCTCATCCGTTCATATTTGAATTTTACAACAAATATGAAAATATTTTCAAATCGAAAAATAAAGGAATCGTCCAAAATTGTTTACTAATCAATGTTACAAGCAAACGCTATTCGCTTAACCGGAAACTAGTGATATTCAATAGAATATTTCCCACTTTGTAATTCTACTAAATCATTCGAAGGTATATGAAACTCTTGGTTGATTTTTATTTTCTTGCTTGTTTTAGGACATTTTACTTTCGCGATTGAACCTATCGGAACTTCCACATTCATATTCATTTGCTTGTCTATTATTTCCCAATGAACCACTATTTTTCCCTTTGGAGTATTTATTTGGGTTTTAGCCCAAGTTACTCCGTCAGGGATTTGTGGGTCAATAATAAATTCAGTATATGCAGTTTTTTCATCAATTTGGCGAATTCCTCCTATTGACTGGTAAAACCATTGTCCCACACCATTATAGCAATTATGTATTCTACTTCTTGATCCATTCCAGTGCTCCCATGTGGTGGTGGCTCCGTTTTCAAGCATATGCAAATATCCCGGATAACTTTTTTTCTTTAACATAGAATAAATAAAGTCCGGTTGATTTCTTTTCGTTGCCCACTCCATCATTATTGGTATTCCAACGAGTCCTGTGTTAAGATGTCCATTGTTTTCATTTTCAGTTTTTTCGAAGAGGGTTTTTAATAGATCATTTTCTAAATGCTCCGGGACAACTTCTGCAAGCATTGGAAAAATAATATCAATTTGTGACCCGGTGGAATAGAATCCTTTTTGCTCATCAAAATATGTTTTATGAATCAACTCATTCAGTTGTTTTCTCTTTTTCAAATAGTGCTTTCTGTCGTCTTGTTTATTTAGATATCCGGCAATGTCTGCCATCTGGTTAAAACAGACAGAGAGATAGCTGTTATTCACTAAATCAACGGATTTTTCTTCTAAGTGATTTGGATTTCCAACACCTTCAGGAGTAGCCCAATCTCCCAAGTACCAATTTCTATACTCGGTATCAGGCCAGCGCTTTAATAGGCCATCAACGCTATGATCTTCAACGTAATTAAGCCATTGTTGCATAACAGGATAATACTTTTCCAATACATTAATGCCCTATCGCGATTTTCAAACAAGCTGTTTACTTCCACCGTGTTATCAGGCACAATGTCCAAATAATCACACCGTGTGAACAGCACAGCCATGGTTGCAATAAAACTAAAAGCAATTATTTTTGATTTCATATCCTTTGTTCGTTTATATTTTGATGATTAAAATGTAACATTTAAGCCTAAGTTGTAAACACGTTGTAGCGGATATGCCAATCCGTTTCCGCCCATTTCCGGATCCCATAATTTGAAATCGGAGATATTAAACAAGTTTTGACCAGTAAAATAAACGCGTACCATACTAAAGGGCATTCCGCCGAACCAGTTGTTTGGCAATGTATATCCTACTTCCAATGTTTTTAGTCGTAAGAAACGGCCGTTGCGCAACCACCACGTGGAATTCTGATGGCTGTTGTTTTGGTTCAACGTAGCCGATAATCTGGGCCAAAAGGCGTGCGATACCGGATTGTTGGGGTTCCAGTGGTCATCTGCTATGATTTTGAGTGCGCCCCTGTGTCCTACAAATGGTGCAATCCCAAAACGATCTGGATTTCCTCTTCTTGCGTTGGGGTCAATGAAAAACGACACCCTGCTTTGTCCTTGGAAAAAGCACGAAATATCAAAGTTTTTATATCTTCCCGATAAACCGAAGCCGTAGCTTATTTCGGGCACGGTGGGGTATCCAATGTGCACTTGGTCATCTGAGTTTACCCTGCCGTCGCCGTTAATGTCTTTGTATTTAATGTCACCTGCTTGCGGCAAGCTCCCCAATTCTTGCACGGGAGAGTTGCGCACGTCCGCTTCGTCAATAAACAGCCGTTCGGCAATGTATCCTTTCCACGTGTGAATGGGCCAACCAATATCGCTTAAATAGGGCCAGCGGTATTCCGGTTCTTCATTTTCCACATATTCGTTTTGCGCGAAGGTGAAGTTAAACCGGCCGGTTATCCACGCGTCTTTATTAAAGGAGTGGTTTAAATCGATGGAGCCATCCCAGCCGCCGCTCTTCACCTCGCCAACATTGCCAAATACCGCGCTCGTTAATCCCATAGAGGCGGGAAGATTGGCGCGTGCTTGGTAAATTTGCTTGCGGTTTTCAGTGAAATATTCCAAGATGATTTTCACCGCCCTGTTTCTAAATAAATCCAACTCCACACCAATGTTTTGTTTCACGGCAATTTCCCACGTAATCATCGGGTTGGCGTATCGATTGATGTTGAATCCTCCATAGTAAGAGTTGAAATCTCTACCCCAGCGATATCCGCTTGCACCACCAATATCCGAAAGAAAGAAAAAGCGGTCTTGCGGGCCTGCAATTTGGTCGTTTCCTACTTTTCCCCACGAATATTTCAATTTGAAGTTGGGCATAATATCTTCCAAAGGATACCAAAACGGTTCATTGGATACAATATATCCCAAACCAAAGGCGGGGAAAAGACCCCAGCGGTGTGATTTGTCGAATTTCTCCGAGCCGGTGTAAGTTAAACTCGCTTCTGCCAAGTATTTCTGCATAAATCCGTAATTTACCCTTGTGCGAAGCCCTTGGTTACGTTGCGGAAGCGTTCGTTGTATGGTTTGGTCTTCCGGGCGCCAAATACCGGTGTTTTTAGATTCTTCTTGCGTATAAATAAGCAGCCCGCTGACATCGTGAATGTCGTTAAAAGTGTTGGCGTATGTGAGGCCACCTTCCATATACACCCTAAACTCTCCCTCTCTTTCAATAGCGGGGTTCCCCAACGCATCCGTTCCTTGGTGCACTTGTTGCAGTACGTAGGTATCGGTGAACTCGTCGTAGCTTTTTATATTGTATAAATAGGGGTCGTACGCGCGATAGTTTTCGTATCGGTTGTCGTTCTTAATGGAAATCTTTGCCCGTGCCATCAATCCTTCCAACACGGCATCCATGTTTTGGTCGAAAGAGAATTGAGAGGTAATGCGTCCCAGCGAACCGTCTTTATATCCGCGCACCATTCTGGCGAATGGGTTGGTCATTGTGCCCGTAGCATCCGATCCAAACAAGGTGTGTTTTACGTAAGCCGTTTTTTCGTCGGGCAAATAAAATTTAGGAAATTCCACCGGGTTGGAAGCTACCACGCTGGCGAAAATTTCGTTTGTGTTATCCAACGGGCCGGTAAAGTTTTCAAAAATGGAGTTCATATTGATGTCCATTTTTGTGGTAGGCGTTAAATCCATGGTCACGTTGGCCAAAATATTGAACCGGTCGATGGAAATATTATTCTTGAAGTTGTTTAACTTGTTGTCTCTGAGAATACCCGTGTCTTTATCGTAAGAAACCGATAAATAGTATCTTACTACCGTTCCCCCGCCCGATATGTTCATGTTGTAGTGTTGGTTCATTGTGTTGGGTTTGAACATAATGTCGTACCAGTTGAGGTTGGGGAACGCGTATTCGTTGAGCCCGTCGATGGTGTTTTGTATTTTTTGTGCACTATAATACGGTTCCAGCAACGGGTTATCGTTAAACTGCGCTTGGTTGTATAAATTCATATATGTTACACCGTCCACCGTTTCCAACACCTTTGTGGGCGCGGAAAGGCGAGCATCGGCACGAACGGAAATTTTAGGCTTGCCGGCTACCCCTTTTTTGGTGGTAACCATAATTACTCCGTTTGCACCTTTAGACCCGTATAATGCGGCGGCAGTAGCGTCTTTCAACACCGCGAATTGTTCAATGTTATCGGGGTCAACACGTGCCAAGTCTCCTGAACTCACTTCAAAGCCGTCCAACAAAATCAACGGGCTGCTGGCATATCCAAAGGTGGTAACTCCGCGCACAAAGAACTGCGCGTTGTCGTTGCCCGGCTCTCCGCTGCGCTGGTAGGAGATAACTCCGGCTAACCTTCCCGCCAAGGCGGTGGTGAGGTTGCTGGAAGGTATTCTCAGTTCCCTCGGGTTGATGGTTTCAATGGACGAAACCACACTTTCTTTTCTTTGCGTGGCAAAAGCGGTAATGGTTACTTCGTCCAACAACTCAATGTCTTCTGCCATTGTTACGTTTAGTGTGGAAAGGTTGCCCACGGTGATAGTTTGTGGTTTCATTCCCACGAATTGAAAGCGCAACTCATCGTTAGAGCCGGCCTGGATGCTATATCGTCCGTCCATATCGGTGATAACGCCTCCTTGGCTACCCACAATTTGTACGGTTACACCGGGAAGCGGATCTCCGTTTTGGTCCGAAACAATCCCTGTAACTTCTCTTCTTTGCTGCACTTCGTCAATGTTGTTCACGCTTGCCTGTAGTGACGGCGTGATAACCAACATAAGCAAAATCAGAAACACACCGCTTATTTTACCCGATGCGTTTGGTTTCAAAATCTTTTTCAGATTTGTGAGAAACAAATTCATTTCATTCATGCAATTGGATTTTTTTAATTTAATTAGAGACTCTATTTATTTTTAGTGCTTCAGTTTTATTAATCGTTTAACCCTCATTGAGTAGGAAGGTTAAAATCTATATTTATAGTTTATTAGTTATGCGTTATTTTCCACTTTTGGCTTTGCAGCTGTTTGGCAGAAAACGTGTATTTCTTTATGGGGTTGTCTTTTGTGGCGTTCCATCCCTGAGCTTCAAGCGTCGCTGCATCGTATATATAAATGTACACATATCCGCCCGCGTTTTCCAACACCTGTTCCCAGCAACTGAGTTGCACACCAATTCTCACCTTTTGCGTATCGCCTGGCTTCAACTTGTAATCGGCCGCATATTCCGGGTTTAATGGGTTGTAGTTTAGAAAACCATCCTTTAATGTAGTCACATAATAAATGGAGCTTTGGCTTTTGTTTTCTAAATACAAAGCATCGTGACAGTCTTCAAATCCATTGGAGCAGGCTGTTATGCCAAAAACGATTAAAATAATTAAGAAATGCGTCAGATTTTCTCCTTTCATTAGTCTTTCTTTTTTCCGTCCTTTTTTTACGGATGAGTGGAACATTTTTCTTGGTTTGTTTTATAGTGTTGTCACCTTTGTGTTGTTATAGAATACAAAAATGCACGTGAATGTATGTTAATGCTTTGTTTTCTCAACATTGCTTGACCTGTTGTTGATACAAGTAATTTTGTATCAATTTATTGGTTTAAATAGCAAAATAACGGCAATTTTTCAGTTTCTACGCAGGACATTTATATCTTCTATATATAAATGTCGTATGCAAAGATAACGAATTTTAATTATTTCCAAATTTTTTATGTTAAGAATTTGTTTTTTTAAGAAAAAATCGACATGTTTGTAAGAGGTGTTTTGTTCAGTGAGTACTTGAATTACACTGTGTGAGAATACGATAACAAGACCAATTTCAGTTATGTTAAATTAAATATACCCTCATACCATTTTTAATACAAATTTTTATGAGAAAGTTAGTTTATGTGCTTTGTTTAATAGCGGCAACATAGCTGCCTTCTTGTAGTACGGCTAAAAAAGCCACTTCTTATACTGTTTACTGTTGCCCTAAAATACGCAGATAAAGAGGATGTTGAATCGGATCATAAAATCACGCTTGTTGAAAATATTAATGATGTTGTTGTAACCTCTTATCTCTACGAAGATGATCTGTTGAGTATTCTTTGGAATGTTGATACCGACGTTTTCGCATTTGCTTTGGAAAATAAATCGCATCACACAATGGAAATTCCTTGGGATGATATGGTGTATTTCGATTGGAAAGGAGATGGGCAGAGAGTCATCCATCAAAATGTGAAATATGTTAATAGAAATTTACCTCAAACTCCGAGTATAGTACCTAAAGATAGTACGGTTGCAGAATATCTGTTGCCGGCTGCCAATGTATATACCACTTCCGGTTTTTTCAATAGTTCATACGCAGTTAAAAGTTTATTCCCTTCATATAAAAGTCAGGATGCGGCGAATAAAAGCAATTTGGTGGGGCAAACAATTAAAATTAAATTTCCTATGGTTGTTGATGGTAGCAGGAGAGAGTATTTGTTTGCTTTTCAAATAGAGGGTGTTTTGGTGGAGAAGCAGTAGCTACTAAGGCGCAAAGATGCTAAGAAACACGAAAAAGGGGAAATTAAGTGCGGATTGCATTCGTGCTATTCGTGCTATCCGTGGCAATAAAAGCCACAAAGCCACAAAGGCCCTAAGAAACACGAAAAATGAAAAATTTAAAATTTTCAAAAAAACTTAAGCGCTCGTAGCAAGAAAGTTAATCTTAGGGATATTCACTAATTCCATAATAAAAGCCAACTAAATCACCTAGAAATAGTTGGCTTTTTCGTATCTTTGATAAAAACCCCGCATTTGCAGTTTGAGGCTCAAAACGGGGGTAATCACCAATAAAGATATGGCAAAAATACAAAAAATTTCCCAGATTCAACCTACTTTAG
>JAEWGM010000041.1 GCA_023388315.1 Bacteroidota bacterium
TTCTATTCCTCTTTTTTGTTGTAACACCTGCTTGAAGTTGATGGTTTTGAATTTCTTTTTCATATTCATTGCAGAAATCGTCCGCAATACAAAAAATTTCAATAACTTTGTCTGTTGTGATCATAGGGTTTTTGTTTGATATTGTTGATTATCAAATATAAAGATACAAATAATCTCCCTGTATCACAACTTTTTTTGTGCTTTTTTTATCCCGAACTCACGTTTTTAGGGAAACGCTTACAGCGTTTTTCCGTTATTTCGTCTGTTGCCCCCAATTAAAATTGGGGGTTATGCAAAGGTTTGTGCTACGGACAAATTTTTATCGGACAACAATTTTAAAAAATCAGTTCTCCAAATCTTTAATTTATTGAAAAAGAATTCGCTCTTTTGTGGTAATATGTGAATTTCAGTTTCATTTCTCTTGTTCGTCATCATTATTTTGCTTTAATTTGCAAGCGGAGATCAAAAAAGAAAAGAGAATGAAAAGAATAACATCTTTATCCATTTCTTTTATTATGAGTGGTTTACTCATGTTTTCTGTTGCTCAACAAAGTGGAAAAGCGTCGTATTACGCGCATAAGTTCCACGGCAGAAAAACTTCAAGCGGCGTCCCTTATCACAAAGATAGTTTAACGTGCGCGCACAGAACGCTTCCTTTTGGTACATTATTGGAAGTAGTAAACCCAATAAATAAAAAACGCGTGGTTGTTAAGGTGACCGACAGAGGCCCTTTCACCAGAAACCGAGTGCTGGATTTATCGTATGCCGCCGCCAAGGAACTGGACATTGTTCGCAGCGGAATTGCGATGGTGGAGTGGCAAAAATGGGAGTTTAAGCCGTTTATGCCGTTTACATTCGACAAAATGCATTTGGCCATCCCCTCCAAAAGTTTAGAAGAAATTTATTCCAATTTAAAAGTAGATAAAGAAAAAGTGCTGAAATAATTCAGCACTTTTTCTTTATCATTGGAGGTTGTTTTCGTTATTTGTTCTCATTAGAAAACGAATACGGAAAATCAGCCTTGTTTATTCCTCTCGATTTGTTGGGCGTTTCAGACATCGTGAAATCGATTTTCGCGCCATTCATCAAGTCGGCATGTTTGAAATAATTCTTTGAATACGATCTTCCGTTTAATCTAATATCCGAAATGTATCTCTTTTCAGGACTGTTATTCGCCGAATTTATTTCGAGTGTTTTGCCGTTTTCCAGTTTCAACGTTACTTTATTGAATAACGGTGAACCAATTACATACTCGTCGCTTCCGGGACAGACGGGATAGAAGCCCATTGCCGAAAACACATACCAAGCCGATGTTTGTCCGTTGTCTTCATCGCCACAATAACCGTCGGGGTTGGGCGTGTAGAGTTTATCCATCACTTCGCGCGCCCAATATTGCGCTTTCCAAGGCTCGCCGGCATAGTTGTAGAGATAAATCATATGCTGGATGGGTTGGTTCCCGTGGGCGTATTGGCCCATATTCATAATTTGCATTTCACGAATTTCGTGAATTACGCCGCCGTAATAACTGTCATCGAAAATGGGCGGCATAATGAACACAGAGTCCAACATTTGCACAAATTCTTTCTTTCCGCCCATTAAATCGATTAATCCTTGCGGATCGTGGAAAACCGACCACGTGTAGTGCCAACTATTGCCTTCGGTAAACGCGTCGCCCCATTTTGTAGGGCTGAAAGGCGATTGGAACGAGCCGTCTTTGTTTCTGCCGCGCATCAATTTATGCTCCGGCGAATAGAGGTTCCTATAATTCTGGCTTCTTTTCGCAAACAAATCAATCTCCGCCTGCGGGCGTTTGAGTTCTTTAGCAAGTTTGTAAATTGTCCAGTCAGCATAGGCGTATTCCAAGGTGCGGGCGGCGTTTTCGTTGATTTTTACGTCGTAAGGCACATAACCGATGGTGTTGTAATACTCGTGGCCCAAACGTCCCGTGGACGAAACTTTGGGGTGAACGTTTTTGGTACCGTGCAACATGGCTTCGTAAAGTGTTTCAATATCGTAACCGCGCAACCCTTTCAGATAAGCATCGGCAACTACCGAAGCAGAGTTGTTTCCAATCATAATTCCACGGTGCCCGGGGCTTGCCCATTCCGGCAGAAAACCGCTTTCTTTATAGGTGTTTACCAAGCCTTCCTGTATCTCTTTGTTCACCGATGGATACATCAAGTTCAGCAACGGAAACAGCGAACGGAACGTATCCCAAAAACCGGTATCGGTGTACATATATCCGGGAAGAACCTGTCCGTTATACGGGCTGTAATGTACGGTATTTCCCTGCGCGTCAATTTCGTGAAACTTGCGTGGGAAAAGCGTTGAGCGATAAAGTGTGGAGTAAAACGTACGTTTTTGGTCGAGATCGCCGCCTTCCACTTCAATTCGGCCAAGGACATTGTTCCAAGCTTCGCGTCCTTCTTTTTTTATCGTTTCAAAATCTTTGTTTTCCACTTCCTTCAGGTTTAGCCACGCTTGTTCGTAGCTGATGAAAGAAGAGGCCACTTTCGCGATGACTTTTTCGCCTCTTTTCGTGGAAAATCCGATGAAAGCGCCCGCGTGATTGCTTTCCACTTTGAGGTTGTTGTTGTCAATTTCGCCGTCTTTTACCGCATGTTTATACTCGAAAGGTTTATCGAATACCACCACGAAATAATTTTTAAAATTCTCGGGCACGCCGCCGCTGTTTCGGGTGGTGTAACCGATAATGGCGTTTCTGTCGGGCAGAATTTCAACCGAAGAGCCTCTGTCGAAAGCATCTACCAGCACATACGCGCTGTTTGTTTCGGGAAAAGTAAACCGAAAAATTGCCGCACGTTCCGTGGGCGTGATTTCCGTTGTTACATCGTAATCGGCCAAATAGGCGCTGTAATAATGCGGCCTGGCTATTTCGGCTTTGTGCGAATACCAACTTGCCCGTTTTTCTTGGTCGAACTCCATTTTGTCCACCATCGGCATAATGGAAAACTGTCCGTAATCGTTCATCCACGGGCTGGGCTGGTGCGTTTGTTTAAAGCCGTTGATTTTGTTATCGGTGTAAACATATTGCCATCCATCGCCAATTTTTCGGGTTTGGGGTGTCCAAAAGTTCATTCCCCACGGGCGGGCAATGGCGGGATAGGTGTTTCCGTTTGATAACGCGAATTCGGATTGCGTGCCCACCAAAATGCTCACATAATCCACCGGATCTTCGTAAACGTGTTGCTGAGCGAAAACGAAATTGCCGTACAAACTCAATAATATGCTTAGAAAAAAATAGTTTGTTTTCATTCTTATAAACTGTTTACAAGGTTCATTTTTCCTTCTTTGTCTAACCTTACAATTAGCTCGCCAAAGAGCGTGTTAACCCACGCAAACCAGCTTCTGGTGAAATCGGATGGGTCGTCTTTATGAAACGTTTCGTGCATAAAACCCATATCGTTGTCGGTGTCGCGCAGCATGCGCAAGCAATGCTTGATTTCATCGTTGCTTTGACTGGTTTGGGCGCGCATAATGATGCTCATTGGCCAAATCATATCGTAACCGACGTGTGGTCCACCGATTCCTTCGCCGGCCGAGCCTTTGAAGAAATAAGGATTGTCTTCGCTCAATACCAGTTTTCTTGTGTTTTGGTAGATGGCGTCATTCAAATCGATGGTGCCTAAATAGGGCATTGCCAAAAGGCTGGGGATGTTGGCATCGTCCATAAAATAAGCGTTTCCAAAACCATCTACTTCAAAGGCATACACTTTGCCATATTTGGGATGTTCCACAATGGCGTATTTTTTCAACGCGTCGTTCACTTCATTTGCAAGCGCAGTACATTCGTTGGCAAACGATGTGTCGCTTGTCACTTTTTGTGAAATTTCGGCAAGTTGCTTCAACGAGGTTACGGCGAAGAAGTTCGATGGAACCAAAAAACTGAAGGTGGTGGCGTCGTCCGACGGGCGGAACGAAGACACGATTAATCCCACCGGATTTACCGGATTACCGTAGCCGCGGTTGTTCAGCGTATCTAACTGACGGTCTGTTTTGCGCAAAAACTTGTACGGGCCGGGGCCGTCTTTTCTTTGTTGTTCTTTAAAGGTTTTAATCACCAGCGCCATCGCTTTTTTCCACTCGTTGTCGAAAACGCTGGTGTCGTTGGTGGTTTTCCAATAATGGTATGCCAACCGAATAGGGTAACAAAGCGAGTCGATTTCCCATTTCCGCTCGTGCAACATCGGGTTCATATCGGTATCGTCGCTCATCCATTCGCCATCGGGGTGGGGAACCGGATTAAACGCGTTAGCGTACGGATCGATGGTGATGCACTTTGTTTGGCGATGGATCACACCGGCGATCATTTGTTTTAAATGATTGTCCGATTTCGATAGCGGCAAATAAGGCCATACTTGCGCGGTGGAGTCGCGCAGCCACATGGCGTCTATATCTCCGGTAATAACGAACGTATCCGGCTTACCGTTTTCTACTTTAAATTTCACCGTAGTATCGATGGTGTTTGGGAAGCAGTTCTCAAACATCCAAGCCAATTTCGGATCTTTAATTTTCGCTTTCACTCGGGTAATGGTTTGTTCTACCGCTTTTGATGTGAAATTTCTGTCCGCCACTGGAGGGCGTTGCGATACATACTTTTTTTGTTGTGCAAGTGTGCCCAGTTTTTCAACCGATGAACTTGCCCAAGTGGGATTTACAGCCAACGCTGCCAACCCAATTGTTCCTTTCTTAATGAAGTTTCTACGTGTTGTCATTTTTTTAAATATAATGATATGTAATTAAATTAATTATGGTAAATCGTTTAACTCTGAAAATAGTTCAATCATTGTTGCATTGTCTAATAACCACTTATATCGCTGATTGGTAGCTTTTGCCCAATTGTTGCCAAATAAAAGATGCTTATCTAATGTATGGTTCCAAGCATGGAACGCGTTATTTTTCATTGTCGCTATATATTTTTCGTTTCCGTCAATTTGGTACAACGCTTTCAATCCTCTTAAAAGAATGGTATTGAACCACGGCGATGACGGATAAAACGGCAAAATACCTTCTTGTACCGGCGTATCGTTTACAAAATGGCGATAGGTGCCTTCGGCGGTTTTTTGCGCGTCAAACAGGTAGCTTTCCTCTTTGGTTATGGTGTACAAAAGAACGGCTGCTTCAATCATTTGACCGCTGTTGTAGGTGTATTTTTGCTTGTCAATTTTTCCTTTTAAGTCGATATTATCCCAATACACGTGGTCGGCCGGGTCTTCGAGGTTCTTTTTTGTCCAAAGATACGTTTCTTTTGCCTGATCTAAAAATGATTTTTCTTGTGTAAGCTCATATAAACGGGCACACAAAACCGTGGCGGGAGCGTTAGAACAGGTGTTTTTGCTCATCTGTTTTTGTTCGCACCAATAAATTCCACCATCTAGGTTGTCGGACCATCCACTGTAAATAAACTCGTGCAACTCAATGGCTCTGTCCAAATAGGCTTGGTTGTTTGTGGTTTCGTAAAGCGTGCAAAAATCCAGTGCAATCCACACGTTATCATCGTAAAACCGATCACTATTTCCTGCGAACACTGGATATGACTGGTAAGCGGCAGGGCGCCTGCCCGTGTCCCAATATTTTTCCAATCCCGGCAAGATGGTTTCTTCAAGTAAGTGAAGATATTTTTTGTTGTTAGTTTGT
Source organism: Bacteroidota bacterium (assembly GCA_023388315.1). Classification (GTDB taxonomy): domain Bacteria; phylum Bacteroidota; class Bacteroidia; order Bacteroidales; family Dysgonomonadaceae; genus JAEWGM01. The sequence goes on from JAEWGM010000041.1 coordinate 5,659, forward strand.
TTATACATCGAAACAACGCCCGAGAAAACACCGGAATAGGGCCACAGGAACGAAACTTCCTGGTTTTGTCTTTGTGTGGTTCCTTCCGCCAAATAATTTACTCTGTGTCTTGGATTTACGGGATATGTTTCTGATAACAAACCGTGTTTGGGAACATTGTATAAATCTAAAATGCGATAAAGTATGGTGTCCGCTATTAAAAGGGAGGTGTTGGAACTTTCTTTTAGCCTGTTTTGAGCCGATGTGTTGCAAGAAAAACTTGCGAAAAGCAAAAATGCGAACAAAATCTTTATGGTAACTCTCATCAGTTCTTCCTCGTATCTTTAAATTCTATGGGTAATTTTTTTCTAAATCCATCTTTGAAGCACATTAATGTTTCGGTTCTCGATAAGCCCAACGGCTGCAATTCCGATTGGATGATGCGCAATAAATCTTTGTTGTTTTTAGCATATACTTTAATCAATAGGTCATATTGTCCGGTGGTATAATAGCATTCCACCACTTCGGGAATCTTCTCTAATTCCTCTACTACATTGGTAAACGTTGAGGGCGATGTAAGGAAAATCCCTACATAAGCACACGTTTCGAATCCTATTTTCTCGGCATCGAGAATAAATTCCGAGCCCTTAATAATTCCCAAGTTTGTCAGCCGCTGCACTCGTTGATGAATGGCCGCGCCCGATACGCCACACTCGCGGGCTACTTCCAGAAAAGGAACCCGTGCGTTTTCCACGATGAGTTTTAAGATTTTCTCATCCAATTGATCTAAATCATGATATGCCATATGTTTTTGCTTTTAATCTGTTATAAAAACGATTTGTTTTGCACAAAAATAACACAAAAAACCATTAAACAGATGGCAAAGCTGTATAAATATGTTATTTTAACGAATCCACGTTCAGCTTGTATGATAACTAAAGTTTTTGGGAGACTTATATTGAACCTCCGGTTTAAAAAGCGGAGTTATTATAATATCTGTTGTACCTGTTTTATTGCTATTTTGATTTTTTTATCAATGTTGTCCGGTAAAAATTTGTCCGCAGGACAGAGTTAATGAATGAAGAATAGAGTAGGAGAAAAAATAAAATAGGTTTTCCTCTCATTCTTTTTTTATCCCTCACACTACCGTATGTACTTGCGTTTAGGCGGTTACACTAAAGTGGATTTTACTTTTTATTATTGGCTGAAATGCTTGTAGAAGAGGGCAAAAAGCAGTATATTTGTAATGAATAAAAGAGAAATTATGTTTAGCGATTGGAGAGAAAAAACAGAATTTACATGTATTCATCCTCGCTTTTTGTGGGAATATGAATATTCTAAAATAGACTGGTACAGAATGAGACACATTGTCGTTTCACGTATCATTGAGCGTGGATGGATTAACGATTATTACGCCGCTATAAATTTATACGGTGGGATGGATAATTTTAAGAAAATTATTACGGAAATACCGCATCTTTCCGATAAGGATATGGATTTTGTATGTAAACTGTTTGACTTGAACAAAGAGGATCTATTATGCTACACAAAGAAACAGTTGAGAGAAGCACATTTGAACTCTTAACAACACTTATGCAAGATGAGAAGCTGAGTCAATTTAACTTAGCTGGGGGCACTGCTTTAGCGTTACACATAGGGCACAGAAAAAGCGTTGATTTGGACTTGTTCACTCAAAAAGATTTTTCCGAATCCGAACTATCGGAATATTTAACCAAGAAATACAATTTTATCAATGACTTTCAAAGTAAGAACACACTGAAAGGGTATATAAATAATGTGATGGTTGACTGTATTACGCATAAATATGAGAATGTAAAACCCATCATCAACGAACAAGGGATTCGGCTGTATTCGGTAGAAGATATTTCGGCTATGAAGTTAAACGCCATTGCTGACAATGGTACACGTTTAAAAGACTTCATCGATATAGCGTGTTTATCCAATCAAATGAGTTTTAAACAAATGTTGCAAGCATACGAACACAAATACCCATCCAGTAATTCTATGCGAGCGGTGCGGGGGGTATTATATCACGATGATATAATAAAGGAACCCATTTATATGCTAAAAGGTAGATACGACTGGTCGAACTTGGAAAGTCGTCTTAACGAAATGGTTAAGAATGAAAATGTGAAATTCATTACCTACCCTTTTGATGAAGGACAAAATTTATCCAGAAAAAGATAATCAGCAAATCCCAAAACTGATACTAAAAAATAAAATGGTATTATTAGGTACGAAAAAAAGTACAAAATATCTCTCACCTCAACTACAAATAACTATTTTCATATCAATAACTTAACGATCACTTTATTCTTTTCACTTGTTTATTTATAAGTTAATCATTAAAACTATTTTTATGGAAAAGTTCAAATTATTTACATTATTGACTGCCATAGGAGTTATAGCATCAATCCTTTCTTCCTGCGAAACAAATAATTATAAAAAAAGAAAAAGTGTTCAAGAAGAAGTTTTAAATAAGTTTCCAAAGTCTCAAGGTGCTGAAGTTGAAGAATTAGCCTTTAACTTGGACGACTCTTTTCAGTCAAAATTAAGAAGTGGCGATGTTGGAGAATATCATTATCCTTCATATTACGGCGGCCATTACATTAATGAAGACAAAAAACTTGTTGTAATAATTGTTTCGGATGAAAAACAAGCAAAGAAAGAATTATCAAATAGAGCGCAAAGCAATAATTATATTATTCAAAAAGGGAAATTTTCGTATACTAGTTTGGTAGACATTAGTGAAAGATTTGCGGATTTTTTAGATGCAAATACCAATAATCCAATTATTGAAAAACATTTCGGGGGAGCTTATATTGATATCGAAAATAATTGCTATGTGATAGAGTTGAATGATATAAATAATAATGAGGCTAAAGATTTTTTTAAAAAAGCGTTAGGAAATTCACCCGAACTTGTTTTTAAACCAACCTCCCGTAGTGGTATAGAACCGACAAGTGGTCCGAATAAATAATGAAAGCTAAAAACTATCTGTCCATTAACGTATTTACCATAACAAACGCCGGAAAAGCCGACGCGGTTTTCAGCGCTTCTTCATCAATCAAAAAAGTGGGGGAGTGCAATTTTCCGCACGTTCCGTTGGTATTGGCTACGCCAAACCGATAAAAACAGCACGGATATTGCTGCGTGAAAAAGCCAAAATCTTCGGCGGTCATCCGTTTCGGGTATTCTGCCACATTGGCTTCACCAAGAAATTCAGTGGCTTGAGAACGAAGGCTTTTAGTTATATCTTCGTGGCTGATGGTGCAGGGATATCCATCGGGCATGGTAATTTCACATGTGCAGCCATATGCCGCAGCGGTAGATTCTATAATTTGTGGTATAAGCTTGAGCATTTTTCGCCGTTCCGTTTCGTCCATGCAGCGCAGGGAACCGGCAAGCACCACTTCGGAAGGGATTACGTTGGTGGCGCCATCAGCAATGAATTTACCGAACGAAAGCGTCATCGGCTCAAAAGGGTTTCGACGGCGACTGACAACCTGTTGCAGCGCGATAATAATATTAGATGCCGCCAGCACCGTGTCGTTCAACTCGTGCGGCAACGCGCCGTGCCCGCCTTGCCCTTTTACTTTAATATGCACCTCGTCGGCCGACGCCATAACCGTTCCGGTTTGAAAAGCGATGGTTCCGGCGGGCAAATCCACATACGCGTGTTGTTTTACGATAAAATCGGGAGTGAAATCGCGGAATACACCGTCTTTCAGCATCAAATCGGCGCCTCCGGGCGATTGTTCTTCGCCGGGTTGAAAAACGAACAATGCCGTTCCGCCAAATTCGCTTCGCAGTGAATGCACAATTTTTGCCGCGCCCATCAACGATGCAGTGTGCGAATCGTGGCCGCAGGCGTGCATTACCCCTTCGTTTTGCGATTTATAGGAAACATCGTTTTTTTCATGAACGGGCAGCGCGTCCATATCGGCAACACACGCGACGGTTTTCCCGTTGTCCGGTTTTTCACCTTTCACCCACGCCAAAATTCCGTATCCCCCAATATTTTTCCGATACGAAATGCCTTCGGCATCGAGAAATTGGGCAATGTATTTTGCCGTGTTTTCCTCTTGATACGAAAGTTCGGGATGTTGGTGCAAATAGCGGTAATGGCGGACGATTTCATGATGGAAATCATCGGCAAGTTGGTGGATGGTGGAGGAAATAGTCAAGTTTGTTGAATTTTTCGTGTTTATTTGGCACTAAGATACGATAATTTTTCTCGAATGAATGGAATAAATAAACCAAAAATAACTTGGATAGATCTTATTCCTTTGATTATTAAATGCATAGTGAAGAACGGTCTCTTTTTGTCCGTGAAAATCAGTTATATCCGTGTCATCTGTGTACTTTAAAAATAGTTTATGACGGTTATAAATAACTTTGCCAAAGTCCGAAAACTTTGGCAAAGTATAGTCTGAAAGTCTTTACTCTTGGTTTCTTTTCTCTACGACAATTTATGTATCACCAACCCCGAGCGCAGTTTGGGCTCAAACCAGGTGGTTTTGGGTGGCATAATGTTGCCTGTGTCGGCAATGTCCATCAATTGTTTCATAGAGACGGGGTAGAGGGCGATGGCGGCTGCCATTTCTCCGCTATCCACTCGTTTTTTCAATTCGCCCAATCCGCGGATTCCGCCAACAAAATCCACGCGCTTGTCGCTGCGCAAGTCTTTGATGCCGAGAATTTCGTCTAAAATGAGGTCGGAGGTAACCGTTACGTCGAGCGCGCCAATGGGGTCGCTGTCGTCGTATGTTCCCGGCTTGGCGGTAAGATTAAACGCACGTCCATCCACATATATCGAAAAATTATGCAGATTTTTGGGTTTCTGAATTTCGGATCCGGTGGGTTCTACGGTAAAGTTTTTTTCCAGTTTTTTCAGGAATTCATCGGGCGTTAAGCCGTTTAAATCTTTCACCACGCGGTTGTAATCAATAATGGTCAATTGTTTTTCGGGGAAACAAACGGCCATAAAATAGTTATACTCTTCGTCGCCTTTGTGGTTTGGGTTGTTTTTCGCTTTTTCGGCGCCCACCAAGGCCGCGGCAGCAGAACGGTGATGCCCGTCGGCAATGTACATAGCCGGGAATGTGGCAAAAATATCGGTGATTTTTTGAATGTCGGTATCGTCTTCAATCAGCCAAAAGTGGTGTCCCACACCGTCAACCGAAACAAAATCGTATTCAGGCTCTTGTTGAATGATGCGGGCCACGATGGCATCAATTTCCTCGTTATCGGGGTAAGCGAAAAATACCGGTTCAATGTTGGCATCGTTTACACGAACATGTTTCATGCGGTCTTCTTCCTTATCGCGGCGAGTGAGTTCGTGTTTTTTGATTTTTCCGCTCATATAATCATCTACATACGCGCCCACAACCAATCCGTATTGCGTTTTGCCGTTCATTGTTTGGGCATATACGTAGTACATTTCCTTGTCGTCTTGCACGAGCCAGCCTTTGTCTTGAAACAATTGGAAGTTTTCGGCGGCTTTTTCATACACATCGTCATCGTGCTCGTCTTTTCCCACCGGGAAATCAATTTCGGGTTTAATAATCCGGTAAAGCGATTTTTCGTTTCCTTCGGCTTCCTTGCGGGCTTCTTCAGAGTTCAAAACATCGTAGGGACGCGATGCCACTTCCTTAACAAACTGCTTAGGCGGACGAACGCCTTTAAATGGTTTAATAATTGCCATAATTTAAGATTAATATTTAAAAGTTAATACGTTTACAAAAATAATGATTTTTTGATGATAACGCGCAGCTTACGTGGTTTTAATTGAGATAAAGTTTTTATATTTGTTGAGAAATATTTTAAAGGAGGTTTTATGGGCGGAGAAGGACATATGCTGGATATGATTAAACGGTTGGAGTTGAACAGGCAACAAAGAGAAAATGCCCGAAATAAATCAAAAACCAGCCGCAAACCGCCCATTTCGACAGACTCTTTGCAAAATATTGAAAGCTTCGACATATCACAAAAAGAAGAACTCACTCCCCAGCAAAAAAAGAAATACCAATTTATTGCCATTTTGGCGCTTATAATCTTAGTGATAGCATTTGCCATCTTACTGATTTTTATTTTCTAACAATCAATAGTTTACAATATGATACAAATATCCGACAGCCAACTTGCCCAAGCGGCCGAAAAAGGCATGGACGAATTCCTGAAAGTTTTTACCGATGCTTACCTGAAAGCCGTGGACGGCGATATTTCCGCGGAAAATATAGATACCTTAAACGGATTTCAGCATACGCTGCTGGCGCTTCGTTTTTTTACGGAAGAGGTGAACGAGGGCGGCTTTGTTCAATTAATCCAGAACGGATACGGCGGCTATATTTTTGATAACCCGGTTGCCAAAGCGTTAAAGCAAATGGGCGCCACCCGCTTATCGAAGATTTTGTATAAAGCAAAAGAAATATACGATAAGCACCGCGAAGAATTGGAACGTGAAACCACCGAAGAAGAATTCAATGCTATGTATATTGACTTTGAGGTTTTTGACGAGCTGGAAGAAAAATTCTTTTACGTGGAGGAAGAAGAAATTGCGATTATTGCCCAATACGTAGATGAGAATTTGGAGGATTTCGCGGAGGTTGTAAAATGAACAGCATAATACCGCATGTTTAATTATCAATGTTGTCCTATAAAAATTTGTCCGTAGGACAAACCTGTGCGTAATCCCCAATTTTAATTGGGGGTGGCGGGTTAACAAACTACTTTTGATTTGATACTTTTGTCCCGAAGGGACTGAATAATAATAACTCCGCACAAAGTGCGGGGTGGCAAGCACCACACCGCCACAGCCCCGCCAGCTGGCGGGCTGAACTTCAACCCGCCAGTTGGCGGGTTGACTTAGGATTATCGTTCATCTCCGTGCGTTCCACACACGGTTATTGATAGTTAAGTTCTTTCAGAACTTTTCTCATAGAAAACCTTCATATTATAAGTTGAAGATGGGTTACTGTTACTTTTGAGACAGTCTCTATGCACAGGTTTGTCTTGCGGACAAATTTTAGTCGGTCAGTTATAATTTATAAATAAGCCAATAAGGTTGTTGTCTCTTTGTTATTTTAAGCTACTAAGGTTTATTACCTAAAATAAGGTTTTGGTAATAAGAAAAACCTTATTTTTCTTAGCAAACCTTAGTACAAATAAAACACATACAGCAAAGTGCCTTATTACCTTATTATCTCCCACCTTATTATATTATACAAATAGTTGCATTTTTAGGCCGGACTTACGTTAAATTATTTTCTATCGCACAATAATGATTTGAAAACACGGTTCAGGAGATATTTTTCGTTACTTTTGCACTGATTTTACATTCATCGAATAATGGAATCCAAATCGTTAAGAAAATTCATTTATTTATCCATTTCCGCGGCGGTAATCACCATTCTGTTAAAGTATTACGCGTACTATACCACAGGTTCCATGGGATTTCTGTCCGACGCGCTGGAGTCGTTTGTGAATCTGTTCGCGGCAATTTTCGCGCTTATTATGCTAAATTTGGCGCATAAGCCTGCCGATGAACAACACGAATATGGACACGGAAAAGCCGAGTATTTCTCCAGCGCCATTGAAGGGGCACTCATTCTCATAGCTGCTTTCAGCATTATTTATTCCGCTGTTCCGCGCATCATAAACCCAACGCCGCTTGAAAATATCAACAAAGGATTGTTGTTTTCGCTTATCGCATCCGCCATTAATTTTGCGGTGGGACGAACGTTAATACATAACGGTAAAAAGAAAAACTCGATTATATTGGAAGCCGATGGAAAACATTTAATGACCGATGTGTGGACATCGGCAGGTGTGATTGCGGGCATTATTTTAGTGAAGTTTACCGGCTGGCTCATTATTGACCCCATCATTGCCATTGCCGTGGCTGTCAATATTATATACACTGGATATAAACTCATCAGCCGCTCCGCCAGCGGTTTGATGGATGTGGCTATTCCCGATGCCGATTTACAGAAAATAACGAGTTATTTGGATGGGTTGAAACCCGATAACATTGAATATCACTCCTTGTTGACACGGCAGGCGGGACAACGAAAATTTATCTCGATGCACCTGTTGGTGCCGGGTGAGTGGACGGTGAAAAAAGGACACGATTTTGCCGATGCCGTTGAAGCACATATCGAAAGTATGTTTGAAGGGCCTGTGACTGTAACTTCTCATTTGGAGCCGATTAACGACCCCATCTCCATGACCGATATCGGTATTGACAGGCAGAGAATAGAAGAATAGGAGGGCGGTTCTTATTGTTCTTTTTTAAACATCGAAGCGTTAAACTCGCCGGGAAATAACGCGCTTCTGATGGAGCCGTCGCTGTTTACAATGCCGTAAAAACGGGCTTTTATATCGCCATCAATAAGGATTAAAAGGTTGTTTTCGGTATTCCAGTTTCCTTTAGATAACACCATGTTGTAAAAATGCAACGAGTACGTTTTGTTTTGATTCAATGTTAAAACATACCCATCCAACCCCGATTTGTATTGTCCGTTTTCAATCTTTACCGCGCGTTTTTCGGCTTTGTTTTTGTTTCGAAAAGAAACCAATTCTTCTGCCGACAGAAAATTTTCCGTTATGTTTTGAGGCGTTGCCGCTTTTGACGATGTTAGGGAAAAATAGTTGTTTCCCATCCAACTAAAAGCGTTTTTCACAAAGAGTACCTTTTCTTGGGTGGTTTTCGAGGCTATTTCCATCGTCATGGTAAATCCGTGCGTTTTATCGGTAAAAACATAGGTTCCCGCCGCATCTTTTGTGAATGTACCGAATGAAAAAACATTCGACATCATAAAATCAGGCGATGCCCGATGGCTCATCTTCACAATATATTCATTGTTGGGATAAAGCTCCAAATATGTCTCAATATTGGTATCCATTTTTTGTAATTTATACGTTTGCGCACCCACGGTGCACAATAGAAACGCGAAAAAGAAGAACGTGGCGGCTATTTTTTTCATTGCTTTGGTTTTAATTGATTATGTTGTTAAGACGGAGAATAAGTGGTTTGGATTAAAACCGCATGAAAAAAGCCGGTAGTTTGTGTATTTACCGGCTTTCGTTTAGTGATAATTTTCTGTTGTTTACAGCGCGTTTCCGATGAGGTAAACGCCCGCGAGCGCAATAATAGCGTACAACTCGGGGAAAACCGCGAGAATGAGCGTGTTACCAAACACGTTGTGCCCTTGTCCGATGGCCGCGATGCCGTTGGCACAAACCTGTCCTTGACGAATTGACGAGAGCAAGCCAACCAATCCCATTGCCAAACCGCCGCCCAATACGGCTGCCGCTTGAATGGAGGTAATGTCGGGGGTGAGTACGCCAAAAATGTTTTGGAACATAAAATATCCGGCAAATCCATACAATCCTTGCGTTCCGGGCAGGGCCGTCAGCACTAGGAAGTTACCGAATTTGCTTTCGTCTTTTTTCATTGCTCCAATTGCGGCATTTCCTGCAATGGAAACTCCGTAAGCGCTGCCTATGCCTGAAAGGGCAATCATTAACCCAACTCCTAAATAGGCAAGTAATAAATTGATGTCCATAATGTTGATTTGTTTATAGTGTTTAATTAAATATTTTTATTTGCTGAAAGGGCTGTATTTTTTTCCACCGCCGGTAAATTCCGAGTTTTTGTAGAATTCCACAAACGTTAAACGCATCGGGTGCACGATGGCGCCCAACGTGTTCATGAAAATGGTTAATCCGTGGCCTATTAAGAAAATAAGCACAAATACGATGGGGCCCAAAATGGCGTTATCGGGTTTTATGCCCGCGGCAAGGCTGTTGAATACACTGGCCAAAATGCCGCCCGATAATCCAAGGGCAAAAAGGCGCACGTATGAAAGCACATCGCCCAGCAACCCGGTAGCCATATTGTATGAGTCCCACAAACCCAAACCGAAGTTGAAAAACGGATTTTTGCCCGGTGAGTTGAAAAAGAAAATGAGGATGGCCGCCGCGCCCATTACAATTAAATGAAGGGTGCCAAACATAGGCATCGTTTTGGGGAGCAAGTAGGCCACGCCTATGCTCACCAGCAGGATGATCCAACCGATGGTGGCCAGCGCGTACATAAATCCGTATTGCTTTGCACGGTTTATGGCTTTGAGAACCATACCGAACAAAATCTGTACCACTCCAAGAATCAGCGAGAGAGTAAACATCTGATTGTTATCGAAGAAGACTCTGTCGCCAATTTTATTCAAAAACGGCAATCCTAAATCGTAAAGCTGGAATCCAAAGAAACCGCCGGTGAGGAAGCCGGTAAAGAATGCCGATGCCCCCAAAATTTGTACCAATGTGAGCACGCCTCTCATTGTTTTGCCGATGGCCTCTTTTTTGAGAAGTTTGTAAATGGTTGCTACGGCAAATAAAAACAAGCCGTATCCGATATCGCCCAGCGACAAACCGAAGAAAATCATATAAAACGGCGCGAAAAACGGAGTCAAATCCAACTCATTGTAGCGCGGCAGCATATACATTTCAGCAAGCGGCTCAAACAGCCTGGTGAACCGATTGTTTTTGAATTGAATGGGCACATCGTCTTCCGGTTCTGGGTCGGCCACTTCAAAGTAAGCGTTTTTCGATTGCAAGTACTGCTCAATTTCCGCTTGTTTTTCTTCGGGCGCGTAGCCTTGTAGGAGCATCACTTTTTCGCCCGCCACGGGGTTGGCGCTCACCGTAACCTTGGTGTAGTCTATGTTCAATTGAATTTCCTTTAACGCGGCGTCCAAAGAAGGCAAGTAGGCAACAAGGCTGGTTAGCTCTTCCTCTTTTTCTTGTTTCCGGCGCTCCAAGTCTTCAATGAGTTGGTTCAGCCGATCCATGGAAATCTCCGGTATTTTTATTGGGTCTAAGTGGATGAGTTCCGCTACATTGTTTTCTTTTGAAACGGTGATGAAGTATTTTCTCGATCCTTGTTGGTTGATGACAACAGCGTTGTAAAGCTCTTCCCATTCGGGATTATATATGTTATCCGGGGCAACGAAAAAATCGATGAAGTACCCTTCATTTTTAAGTTTGGCAATCAATTCGGGATCGAAGTTTCCCCACGGATGCAACGCGTCGCGCTCTTTACGGCTCACTTGCAGTTGTTGCGAGAGCAGTGTTATATCGTTTTGAATTTTTTCTATTTCGCCCGGAATTTCCCAACCGCGTTGCGCGTCGGAAGGTTTTAGCTCAACAGGATTTTTTTTATCGATTCTTTTTTCGAGCGCTTTTTTCGCTTCCGAAAGTTTTTTGAATTGCGCGTTGAATACCTCCAAATTCTCATTCTCTTCTTGGTTCACCTTGTTTTCCACCACGTGCACCAAGCCTAAGTCCCGCAAATCATCTAAAAAAGTTTCGTATTCTTTGTGGTAAATTAGAAACGTGAATTTTTTCATTCTTGCTACCATCCTTGTTCCTCCTTTCTTTGTTCCTGATGGGCGCGCATAATTTTTTGCGACGATTTCGACAAGTTTTCTTCGTCTTCCAAATAACGCTTAATTTTAAGGATAGCGTCTTGATACCCCGGGATTTGCACTTTCTCGAAAAGGTTTACCTTTTGTGTGGTTTTCTTTCGGGCATATTCCAAGCGTCTAAGTTTTAAGTCGTTAAAATCGCGGCGGATGCCTATTTCGGCGAGGGTTTGCAGTGTGTGAACGCCATCGAGGAACCATTTGGGTTGGTTGAAAACGCTGAACCGTTTGATGTCGAATTCAACACCTTCCAGCACAGGAATGGGCACGCCGGCAATTTTCCTTTTCGATAAGTTTACATCTTTCACGCGAACCAACGAAGGATCGAACTCTGTCCAAAGTCCTAACATTTTTTCATAGGATTTTATTTTAGATTCCAATTCTTTGTCGAGGTCTTCTATTTCTTGTTTGGCTTTCTTCACTTCCATGCGCAGCGCAGTTTCCTTGCTTTGCAGCGTGGGCAAAGCGCGGACACGCACTTTCAGTTGTTTCTCCAACTCCTGACGCGATGTTTTGTTGTATTGAAATTTTATAGCCATATAGTATGTCTTCCTAAACTATTTTTCTCATTTATAGCATGGTAATCGGTTGAATAACTTTAATCTCAAATCCGAAATCCCAATTCCCAAATCGAATTATTTCCAATATTTCTCCACCAATTCTTTTTTCATGTTCACCTCTTGTGGCTTAAAGTGCGTAGAGAAGAGCTCCCAGGTTTTATCGAGCATTTCGGTTGTGTTGATGTTTACGTCAATTGCCAAAATGTGTGCCGAGTAATCGCGCGCGAACGCCAATGTGCGCTGGTCGTAATCGGTAAGGTCGAAACCGTTTTCCAGCTTCGTTTTGGCGTTGGCCGCATCGGCATAAAGACGAACGGCTGCGTTCATCACCTGCGGATGGTCTTCGCGCGTTACTTTGCCTTGCACCAATTGTTTCAATCGCGAAAGCGAACGGAAGGGGTCAACGATGACCTTTCCTACGTCGCTGTCGCGGCGCAGGAAGAGCTGGCCTTCAGTAATATATCCCGTATTGTCGGGCACAGCGTGCGTAATATCGCCACCCGACAAGGTGGTTACCGCAATAATGGTAATGGAGCCGCCATTGGGGAACTGTGCCGCTTTTTCGTAAATCTTCGCCAAATCGGAATAGAGCGAGCCCGGCATGGAGTCTTTCGATGGAATTTGGTCCATCCTGTTAGACACAATGGCCAAGGCGTCGGCATACGATGTCATATCAGTGAGCAGCACCAGCACTTTTTCGTTCTTATCCACCGCGAAGTATTCGGCAGCCGTAAGTGCCATATCGGGCACCAGCAAACGCTCAACGGGCGGGTCTTCCGTGGTGTTCACAAAACTGATAATGCGGTCTAACACGCCGGCGTTGCTGAACGTGTTTTTGAAGAAAAGATAATCGTCGTTGGTCATTCCCATTCCGCCGAGAATAATCTTATCGGTTTCGGCACGAAGCGCCACAGTGGCCATAACTGGGTTAAACGGCTGGTCTGGGTCGGCAAAAAAGGGAATCTTTTGCCCCGAAACAAGCGTGTTGTTCAAATCGATGCCGGCAATTCCGGTAGCGATAAGCTTCGACGGTTGTTTTCTACGCACCGGGTTTACAGACGGGCCGCCAATTTGGCGCTCTTCCCCTTCGGGGATGGGGCCGCCGTCAATGGGGGCGCCCAACGCGTTAAAAAAACGGCCGCCCAACTGGTCGCTCACTTTCAGCGATGGCGCTTTGCCAAGAAAAATCACTTCAGCATTGGTAGGAATTCCTTCCGTGCCGCCAAAAATTTGCAGCGTTACTTCGTCTCCAATAATTTTCACTACCTGCGCCAAGCGGCCGTCAACGGTTGCCAGTTCTTCGTAGCCCACGTTGGTGGCTTTCACCGAGCAAGTTGCTTTGGTAATTTGCGTGATTTTGGTAAATATTTTTTGAAATGCTTTTGCCATAATTGTTCAATTTATTCCTCTACTTCTGCCGGTTCGGTTTGTGTTTTAATTAATGCGTTCAACTCGTCGCGGTACTGGTTGAATTTTTCGGACTTGAATTCCGAGTAGTTCATTTGTCTGCCTAAGTTGATCATTTTCTTGAAATAATCGGACACTTCATTAAAATTATCAAACTCAAACTCTGTGCGACAAATATTCGTTACCATATTTAGGATGTATTCCTGCCGTTCCATAGACGTAACCGAGTCAATTTCGTCGAAAGCGTCTTGCTGGAGCAGAATAAAATCAATTAGTTCCGATTTCCAAAACGTTACGTGGTATTCCACCGGCACGCCATCGTCTCCCAAAATGTTGATTTGTTCGGCAATTTCTTTTCCGCGCAAGAGGCGGGTTTTGGCTTCGTTTACCATGGAAGTCCATTCGGGCGAAATGTGGTTGGAGATATACTCTTCAAACTCAGGGTATTCAATGTATTTTGAATAAGAGTCGATGGGGTTGATAGCCGGATACCGTTTCTTGTCGGCACGCTCCTGTTCCAAAGCATAGAAGCAACGCGCCACTTTTTTGGTGTTCTCCGTTACCGGCTCCTTGAGGTTACCCCCCGCGGGCGAAACGGTTCCGATAAACGTGATGGAGCCTTCTTTTCCGTTGTTGAGGATAACGTGCCCGGCGCGGCCGTAAAAGTTTGAAATAATGGACGATAAGTCCATCGGGAACGCGTCGGGGCCGGGAAGTTCTTCCAAGCGGTTACTCATTTCACGCAACGCTTGCGCCCAGCGCGATGTGGAGTCGGCCATCAGCAAAATTTTCAATCCCATGGCGCGATAATATTCGCCAATTGCCATGGCGGTGTACACCGACGCTTCGCGCGCCGCCACCGGCATGTTGGATGTGTTGGCAATGATGATGGTGCGCTCCATGAGCTTGCGCCCGGTGTGCGGGTCATCCAGTTCGGGGAACTCGGTGAAAATTTCCACCACCTCGTTGGCACGCTCGCCGCAGGCTGCCATGATCACGATATCGGCTTCGGCCTGTTTTGAAATGGCGTGCTGCAGCACCGTTTTTCCGGTTCCGAAAGCGCCGGGAATAAAGCCGGTTCCGCCTTCCACAATGGGGTTCATCGTGTCGATAAGGCGCACGCCGGTCTCCAACAATTTATACGGACGAGGTTTGTGTTTGTATTGCGTTACCGGAACTTTCACCGGCCAACGCTGAATCATATTCAACTCGGTTTCGTTGCCATCGCGGTCTTCCACCACGGCAATGGTGTGGTAGATGTTGTAATCGCCTTCTTCGGCAATGCTTTTTATGGTATATTCGCCGGTCATTTTAAACGGCACCATAATTTTGTGTGGCTGATAGTTTTCGTCCACTTCGCCCAACCACGACGCGGCTGTCACTTTATCGCCCACCTGAGCAATGGGCACGAAGTGCCATTTTTTTTCTTCATCGAGGGGGAAAGTATATTCGCCACGTTTCAAGAAAACGCCGTCCATTTTGTCGAGGTCGTTTTCCAAGCCATCGAGGTTGCGTTCCAGCAATCCGGGGCCGAGCACTACTTCCAGCATATGCCCGGCAAATTCCACTTGGGTTTCGGTTTGCAGGCCGCGCGTGCTTTCAAACACTTGCACGTAGGCGTTTTTGCCCACCACCTTAATCACTTCTGCCATTAGCTTCGCATCGTCTAACATGATGTAAGCGATTTCGTTTTGCGAAACCGGCCCATCCACTTCCACGATAACCAAGTTGGAAATAATTCCTTTTACAATTCCTTTTGTCATATATGTTTTTGTTTTTTGCTTCGCACTATTATTCTTCCGGCACTCGCACATCGCCTTTTAGGCCGGAAATAAGTTCGCGGAAAACGCGTTCGCCTTCTTCAGCGTTGAGGGTTACCCAACGTTCCAAAATTTGCAATTTGCAAAGATAAGCGAATATATATTCTATGTTGAAATAATCAAAAACGGTATTTTCATCCAGCCAATCCCAACGCAGTTTATCAATTTTTCGTTCGCGGTCATACAGGTCTGTTTCTTCTGAAAGGCGAGAGAGCGTATCAAAATAATCGAGTTCCAGGCCCAACCCGAAATCGCGTGCGGTGAGATTCTCGCGAATGGTTTCCGCTACGGGGTTGTTCCCCACAATGAGATTCTCCACAAACATATTGTATTTTCTGCCGTAAATAGCGGTGAGCACGTTGCCGATGTTGAGGTTCAACTCAAACCATTTCGCAACGAGCGAGTTTTTGGAATTCATGCCGTAATCCACGTAGAACGATGTCATTAGGTCTTCCCACAAGCGGTTTTCGTTGTGTGCGTTTTCATCGAGCCACGTGCGGATGTAATCGGCAAAATAATCGGGAACTTTTTTGTTATCCACCGCGAAATCAACTTCAACGGCATCCAGCGTTTCTTTTAACTCTTCGGCGGTAATGCTGCCGTGCGGGTTAAAGGCGGCTTCGCGGTCTTTCATAAACGCGATGAGATTCTCGTTGTCGTATTTCAGGAAATACTTGTCGATGAGCGCTTTGTCTTTCGGATGCAGCACCTCGTTGAGCATTAACCTGAACTCCTCTACTGTGAAGGGTAGTTTAACGCTGTCGAACGAAATATCGGGCAATCCCGAAACGAAATAATAATACTGATTTTCAAAAGCCATAGACCACGAGGTTTATCCGAAAAGCAATTGGCGGATTTGCGGACGCAAGAATTCTTTGAAGTACTCAATGAATTCCTCTTCGCCGAATTTCACTTTATATGAACCGTCTTGCGGTGAAAGCGTGAAACCGGTTTTAACGCCGTTTACCGACTCAATGTTCAGGTCTTTGTTGAGCAGGTTTTTCGCGTTTGAAGCGATGTAGTTTTTGAGCTCCTCGGCATTGGCTACGCCGATGGTCAGTTTCTCGTTTTTCGACCAGTTTTGCACCAAATCCACAATTAGTTTTTGCATAAACGATTTGTCTTCCGTGGCGGCTTTTACATTGTTGGTGGCCAGCGTGTCGGTAACAAGGTTTGTGATTTCGGTTTTCAATGCTTCGGAGGCTTGCGAGGCGTACATCTTGAGTTCCGACTCGGTGTTTTTTTTCAATTCACCGGCTCTCCTGTCGGCAGTTGAAACAATTTCGTCGGCTTCTTTTCTTGCTTTCTCAATTATTTCTTGCTCCGATTTTTTTGCTTCGGCAATGATTTTATCGGCTTCTTCTTTCCCTTTTTCCACTCCTTCGGAGTATAGCTTGGAGGTAAGTTCCTGAATTTTGTCCATATATTTTAAATGATTATTTTCTTTTCGGTTTGTGATGCTACTGTTATTTTCCCGGTTTATTTTAAAACATTGTCGCAAAGATAAGCAAATCTGTTTTGTTTCCATACTTAATTTATGGCATATTTTGTGTTTAAGTTTTTTTCAGAAACTATTTCAGCACACAAAAAAAGAGTTGTCCGCGGGCGTTGCGCCGTTTAGGATTTTTGTCGTATTTTTGCGCGATGGATAAAAAAATCTTCAAACTCGCCGTCCCCAATATCATTACCAACATTACCGTTCCGCTTTTGGGAATGATTGATATTGCCATTGCCGGACGTTTGGGATCGGCGGTTTTTATAGGCGCCATTGCGCTGGGTAGCAATATTTTCAATATGATTTATTGGAACTTCGGGTTCATTCGGATGAGCTCCAGCGGATTCACCGCGCAGGCCTATGGCGCGAGAAACCTCACGGAGTCGATGAATGTGTTCCTGCGCTCGCTTGGCATTGGGCTGGGAATAGGCCTGTTAATTGTTTTGCTGCAATATCCCATTGGGAAATTCGCGCTAAGCCTTATAAAATCGGGCGCAGAGTCGCAACAACACGTCGAAACCTATTTCCGAACCGTGGTGTGGGGCGCGCCTGCCGTGCTCGGTTTGTACGCGTTTAAAGGATGGTTCATTGGCATGCAAAACGCCAAAACACCTATGGCGATAGCCATATTAAATAATGTGTTAAACATTGCGCTCAGTTTTATTTTTGTTTTCGGGTTCAATATGAGCATCAAGGGCATCGCGTTGGGAACGGTGCTTTCGCAAATTGTTACGCTATTGGTGGCGGCGTTTCTGTGGTGGAGATATTACGGCAGGTTACGCAAATTTGTGAAACCGGAGACGGTGATGGATAAAAAATCGCTTCGGTTGTTTTTCAAGGTGAATGGCGATGTGTTTGTGCGCACTTTTTTGCTCACGCTGGTTACCACGTTTTTCACGTTTGTGTCGTCGGGGATGGGCGAAATGATTTTGGCGGTGAACGCCTTGCTGATGCAGTTTTTTATGTTGTTTTCTTATTTTATGGATGGGTTTGCCTACGCCGGCGAAGCGCTCACCGGCCGGTTCATTGGCGCGAGAAGCCCATTTCAATTAAAACTTATGCTCAAAAGAATTTTCTTTTGGGGGTTGATGGTGAGCATTGTAGCGGTGGTGTTGTACACGTTTTTCCCCGACCAAATTCTGCACATCCTCACCAACGATGAAAATGTGATTAACGAAACCAAGCGGTTTACGTTTTGGACGGTTCTCGTTCCCATCACCGGCTTTGCCGCTTTCCTGTGGGACGGGATTTTTATTGGTGCCACGGCATCAAAAGAAATGCGCAACGCGATGATATATTCTTCCATCGTTTTCTTTGCCTGTTATTATGTTTTTGCTCCCATGTGGGGAAACAACGGCTTGTGGTTCGCTTTTATTCTTTATTTGCTGGTGCGCGGCGTTACGCAAACAATTTGGGCAAAAAAGGCGTTGAATATTAGATAAATCCGTTCTTGTGCAAGTTTGCGGTGTAATTGTATTTAGTTTCAGTTAATGGTAGAAGACTTTATTTCCGGTATAAACAACAGAAGTGCCAAGGCTTGGGAAAGTCTTTATCATCATTATTATGCCGCTTTATGTTCTTATGTTGACCATATGATTAAAGACTCTCACGCTACCGAAGATTTGGTGCAAGATGTTTTTATCGCGATATGGAGATCGGAGCGCATGTTTGTGTCCATGAAAGAGCTTACCAACTACCTTTACAGGGCTTGCTACAATAACTCCCTTGTTTATATTCGTAACAACAAAATTCATAATACCATCTTAGACAGAATTGGAGAAAACGCAGAGTTTACCGAAGATGACGCCTACTCGTTGATGGTGGTGGAGGAGGTTGTTCGTCAATTATATCACCTTATAGACTCTCTGCCTAAAGAACAGAAAAATGTCATACTGCTAAGTTTAAAAGAGTACTCCATAAAAGAAATCGCGGAAAAACTTTCCATTAGTGTAAATACTGTTAAAACACATAAGAGTAGAGCAATGAGGTTTTTACGATCAAAATTTCAGGACTCTATTTATTTTTTCCTCCTTTAAATTAATATTTTCGGCTTTGTTGTCACCCTAAACCTTAAGTTATGTATAATAACTATAAAGTAAGGTAATGAAAGAGGTGAATAAAAACAACGTATACCAAGACGCACAGGTTATTAAAAAAGCTTTGTTAGGCGATATTGATGCCGAAAAGGAGATAGAGAACCGTTCCGAAAAAACTCCGCAATTGCGTAAGATATATGAAGATTTAAACAAGAAAGGAGCTCTCTTGGAAAGGTTTGAATCCCAAAAAAAGTTCTCCGCCGAAAAAGGATTTATAAAGTTCCGCTTAAAAATCAACGAGAAAAAACTCCAAATAAAGCACATATTACAATGGGCCGGAGTAGCGGCGTGTTTTGTTTTAGCGTTGAGCATTTCGCTGTGGTTATCGCAACCCAAACCGAATATGGCCACAAATAGTGACTCCACCCTGTCCGTTGGAGAAAAAAAAGCGGTGTTAACCTTGGCCGATGGACGCACGGTGGCAGTTGATTCTATGGATATTTTGCTGAAAGAAAAAGACGGAACCGAAATCTCGTATAAAGATGGTGCCTTGGTTTATAATACCTCCACAAAAGGTGGCGAAGTGATGTATAACGAATTAAGCGTTCCAATGGGTGGCGAAAGCTTTTTGATACTGGCCGATGGCACAAAAGTTTGGCTGAACTCATGGACCAAAATCCGCTATCCGGTAAATTTCTCGCAGAACGTAAGAGAGGTGTATGTAGAAGGCGGAGCTTATTTCGATGTGGTAAAATCCGATGTTGCATTTGTGGTGAACACTCCTTTTGGCAAGGTTGATGTGTTGGGAACAACTTTTGGCATTGAGGCTTATGCTTCGGATTCTCTTTCTTACACAACCTTAGCCTCCGGAAGCGTAAGCTTTACTGCCGAAGGCCAGCGCCCGATGATGCTGTCCTCCCCCGGTGAGCAGGTGGTTGTTTCCAAATCGGGGAATATGCGAAAAAGAGTGGTTAATATAGATGAATATATCGGTTGGAAGGATGGAATATACGTTTTCAAGATAAAAACTTTGGCGGAAATTATGACTCAACTGGAGAGATGGTATGACATAGAAGTTTCTTATGAGCCTTACTCTTTAAAACAAATACCCTTTACAGGAAACTTGAAACGATACGATTCCATTGAAATTTTATTGGAAGCCTTGTCCAGAGCTGAAAATATAAAATATAGAGTGGAAGGTAAAAACGTAGTTTTATATAAATAACTTGAAATGTTAGTAATTATATGCGTATGAAAATTTTCGAATTTATTAAGTGGGGCTTGTCAAAAGAGTGGAAATCCACTATAATGGCATTCGGTGTTGTCGGAATATTACTTTTCGGCGCTATGCCTGAAATGATGGCCGCCGATAACGGAAAAGACTCTGTTTCCTTGAATCTGAAAAATGTGAGTGTCGAGGAATTTGTGGAGGTAATGAAACAGAAAACGGGTGTGGATTATTTGTACAACGCCCTGTTGTTTCAAAACACAAAACCCATCAGTGTGCAAGCCAACGGAGAGCCTTGGCAATCTGTGCTAAAAAGAGTTTTGGAACAAGAAGGGTTCACGTATGACTTTAAAAACGGCATCGTGGCGATAAGGCAAATGCCAATTACACAGCCACAACCACAACCTTTTGTAATTTATGGATACATATATGATACAATGGATATTCCCATCACAGGAGCATCCGTAGTGTTGCAGGGAACAACCATTGGTGTTTCGTCGGACTACGACGGATATTTCACCCTTCAAGTACCACAAGAAACGGACACACTCATTGTAAGTTTCATTGGTATGAAAACCCAATACATCAAACTGAACCGCTCAAGAAGCGAATACATTGTGAGGTTGCACGAGGATGTAGCTACCTTGCAAGATGTGGTGATAACCGGATATGGAAATATCGAAAAAAGAAACTATACCGGCGCCATAACAACCATAAAAGCCGAAGATGTGATAACGCCCGGTGCCAGCACTATCGACCAAATGCTGCAAGGAGTGGTGCCGGGAATGTTGGTGCAAAACGTAGGCGGAATGTTGGGCACCTCACCCAAAATTAGGGTTCGGGGAACCTCAACATTGTTGGGAAGCCAAGAACCCGTATGGGTTGTTGACGGAGTCATTCAACGCAATCCCCGTCCGTTTAACTCGGAAGAAAACACCCGATTTTCATTGGATGTTAACGATGTGAGCAAATTGGCAGGCAACGCCATTTCGTGGCTAAACCCGCACGATATTGAAACCATTACCATTCTTAAAGACGCGTCGGCAACGGCAATCTACGGTTCTCAAGCAGCTAACGGTGTAATAGTTATTACTACAAAAAAAGGAACCCCGGGCAAAGTAAGCATCGGTTATAATGTGGACCTTACCATTGGCCAGCGTCCCGGCTATGGGTTGTACGATAGAATGAACTCGCAAGAAATAATGGAGTTCTCCAAAGAAATGATTGACGCGCGAGTTAGTTATCCCACCCCAATTTTACCCATTGGGTATGCCGGGCTTAGGGAAAGATTTATGAACAAAGAGATTACTTTTGAAGAGATGAACGCCGAATATCAAAAAATGGCGCGTCAGAATACCGATTGGTTCGGAATGCTATTCAGAAACTCTTTTAATCACCGCCATTCGTTAAGCATTAGCGGAGGCTCCGATAAAATTGCCAACCGCACGTCTTTAAGCGTGGATGAACAAAAAGGGGAGGCGAAAGGCAATAATTTATCGAGTGTAAGCGTATTCTCCAATACGGAAATTCGTTTGAGCGACAACTTTTTGATTAACTGGACCGTGAACGGAGGTTTAAGAAAAGTGGCCGGCTTTGCTTATGGCGTTAATCCGTTCGATTATGCATATAATACAACCAGAGCCATACCGGCATATAACGATGACGGCACCTATTACTTCCACGAAAAATGGGGGATGTCCAGCAATTCAATTCAAAACAAAAACAGTTACAACTACAATATTTTTAACGAATTAGATAATACCGGCAGCACCAGCGAAACTCGCGATTGGGGTACAACGGTGGATGTAAATTGGGATATATTCCCTAAATTGAAATACCAAGGCGTGGTTTCATACGGCTCCTCATCGGTGGAATCCAAAGAATACGCCACGGAGCGCTCCTTTTATATGACCCAAATACGCGGCTATGAATATGGAACGGCGCTGCCCAATTCTAACGAAGAAAAAGGTTCACGCGTTCCCTTCGGGGGAGTGTTAAATAAAGGGTTGTCTTCGGTTTCGGCAATCACCGTAAGAAATAGCTTAACCTATTCGGATTACCTGAACGAAAAAAATATGCTGCTCCTAACTGCCGGATTGGAAACAAACTCTACAAGAACCACAGGCGACATCAACTTGCGCTACGGATATTTGAGAGACAGAGGAGAAAGTTTCGCTCCCGTACCGCACACCATCTATTATTTAGGATACGGAACCCCTCAACTAAACATGGAATACGCTGCGGGCTCAACAGAAATTTTAAACAGAAAAAACAACCTGTTGAGTACATACGCGCAGGCTGTGTATGCTTTTGACCAACGATATATCCTCAACCTTAGCGCAAGAATGGACGCTTCCAATAGGTTCGGACAAGACAAAAACAAGCGTTTTGCTCCCACTTGGTCGGCCGGTGTAAAATGGAACATTGGCAATGAGGCGTTATTGAAAGATGTGCATTGGTTGAATGTATTGGATGTCAGCGCTACCTACGGTTATCAAGGAAACGCGGTAGAATCCGTGTCTCCATACTTGATTGCCAGGGCAGCCGGCATACATCCGTACTATAAAACTCATACGTTGAATATTAACTCGTTGCCTTATCCAAACTTGGGTTGGGAAAAAACAGAGAGTTTTAACTTGGGAGTTAACACCGCTTTATGGGATGGAAGAGTCAACGCGAACTTCAACTATTATGTGAAAAATAGCGATGTGCTGTCTTCTCGCGACATTCCTTTCGAGAATGGTGTGGCTAACGCCATTGTATCGGGTTCAACAATGAAAAACTCAGGATATGAATTTGTGGTGGAATTTGTTCCCATAAGAACAACCGATTTCTCTTGGCATTTTTCCGTGAATTCTGCCATCGCGAAAAACGAAATCGTAAAAAACGACCGCATAAACACCATTAACGATTACTTATCAGGCTCTGCCATCATAAGCGGCCAACCATTTTCCACGTTCTACTCCTATGAGTTTATTGGATTAGACAAAGAAAACGGAACACCTTTGTTTAAGAATATTGATTTGGAAAACGTTGCTTCCGTAACGGAATATTTGGTGCAAACAGGCAAATTTACACCCGATTTTTCGGGCGGTTTCAACACAATGGTGAAGTACAAAAACTGGAGTATGTACGCGCTGTTTTCTCTTCAATGGGGAGGCAGCAACAGGTTGCCCGAGGTGTATCACGCCACGTATAACTTAGGAGTTCCCACCCCGGAGCAAAACCTGTCTCGCAAGATAAAAGACCGTTGGAGAAATCCAAACGACAACACCATCATCCCCTCCATTCCTGGTATCGGAAAAACCATTGTTCCGCTTCCGCAGGAAGGTGCTGTGTTCACAAGAAAAACGGCCAATCCGTATCATATGTACAATATGTCGGACATAATGGTGGCGAGAACCGACCTTATCAGATGTAACTCCATTTCGTTAGAGTATGAGTTTGGGCACGAGTTGTTGGAAAACCTCAGGGTGAGAAGATTACTGTTGAAAGGGACTATGCAAAATCCGTTTATGTGGGTGCGAGATAAAAAATGGGAAGGCATAGACCCTGAAACGGCTTCGTGGCCGGTGAGGCGTACAACTTCTCTATCGGTGCAAGTTATTTTTTAATACGTTAATTCTATCATAATGAAAAAAATATATACTACAATATTTATCCTGTGCGCTTTTTTGATTAGCGGATGCGACGACTTTTTACAAGAAGAATCGCGGGATGAGGTGAAAGTTCAAACTATTCAGGATTTTGGCGAACTCTTGCTGGGATCGGGGTATCCGGATACCGGAAATCCTATATTTGCTTGCCTATACACAATGGATGACGACCTGGAAGTGGATGAAGATATGCTACGCCCAAATGATGATGTAGGGCTGTTGGCACATTTTGCTTGCTTTACTTGGCAACCCGATATGTGGGACAAGGAAGTAAAAATGTCGGAGCCTTACACCCCGTCTTATAACCGCATAATGGGCTGCAATGCCGTTTTAGACGGAATTGACGACGCGTTGGGAGGCAATTACGGAAACGGAGAAGTAGAAAGGGCTAGAGTAAAAGCCGAAGCATTAACTGTAAGAGCCTATTTCTATTTCAACTTGGTAAACTTGTTTGGTAAGCCGTATCACACCGATAAAACATCTCTCGGCGTTCCGCTTAAATTGGTTTCGGGGTTAAAAGAAGAGGGATTTGAGCGCGCTACTGTGGAGGAAGTGTATAATCAAATCGTATCCGACTTGGAAACAGCCTCTTCGTTATTAGAGAATTTACCTAAAACTCGGGGCGATTTTAGAATAAATTATCCATCGGTAAACATCATTCTGTCCAGAGTATATCTTTTTATGGAAAGATGGGACGATGCCGTAAAAGCGGCAGACAAAGCCATTAAATCGGGCGGAGATTTAACCGATTATACCAAGATTCAAGATACGGAAGGTTTTTATTTCACCAGCTACGATCATTCTGAAGTGGAATGGATATACGGAGCCGACAATAAATCGGTGGGAATGGCCATTATGACGCCTTCAAAAGATTTATTGTCGCAGTTTGACCCGGATGACCGTCGGTTCGACTTGTATTTCGGGATGGACGATTATTATTACACATTTGTCGTGAAAAAGCAAAATAGTTTGAATCAGGCGCTTCCGGCCAACGTTCTCAGAACTTCCGAAGCATATTTAAACAGAGCGGAAGCATACGCTAAAGCCGGCAAAAGTGCCGAGGCGCTGAAAGATTTAAACGAACTCAGAAAAAATAGAATCATCGGATACACGCCGGTAACCACCGCTGACGCGCAAACTTTATTAGAAGACATTAGATTGGAAAGACGCAAAGAACTGTGTTTCGAAGAGCACAGATGGTTCGATTTAAGACGCTATGGAATGCCATCCATCTCGCATAAATTTAAATCAAAAATCGGAGATAATTGGAAAGTATATACGCTCAAAGAAAACGATCCGTTGTACACGTTGCCTATACCCCAAATTTGTATAGAACGTAATCCGGCATTGGAGCAAAACACATCCCGAAAGGAACCGTTGCGTGTGGGAGTTGACGAATAAAAATTGCCAAATCACTAAATTTAACATTATGAATAAGATTATATTAAGCATCATTTTGGCACTCGCGCTTGTTTCCTGCGCCAGTGATTTAAGCATAAGCGAAATTGAACCTCTTACCCCCGATTACGAACTGCCTCAGGGTAAGTCGCCCGCCGATTCGCGCATCGTGGAGCTATATGAAAAATACGGCACGTATGTTTTGTACGAATTTCCCGAAAAAGATTTTAACTGGAAATTGATTGACACAAGCTTGGGAGAGCCTGAAACCCCGCCCGTAACTTATTCCTACAAACCCGCAGTCCCCGCCTATGCCGGAGATATATTGGATTTGTTGGAAAAATCGTGGTTTCGTTTTTGTAAGGATGAGTTCCTAAAGAAATATTTTCATCAGAAAGTGTTTTTGGTGTCTGCCCTTCAACAAGGCGAAATGGATGAAGAAGATGAGTATCGGTTTATAGACTTCCTGATAGAAACCCATCATATGGTCATCAGCAATTGCTCAGAAAAAATCAGAGATAAGTCGGACTACGAAATGAGAGAACTTAGAATTTCTTTACAAGAGTCTCTTTTAAATAGCTGGATGTACGATAAAATAGGAGAGGCGCCCAATGACTTTTTCAAAGTGAGCAGCTATACCTCGCACGCAATAGATTATGACCCGGATTCGGAAGACTTCACCAGAACAAGAGGATTTATTTTTGCCGATAAATACGGTTACGAGTGGAGCACATATTTAATGGGAGCGGACTTTCCGGAATATTCAAAATGGGATATGGATCAAGATTTATATCACTATATCTATGCCTTAATCACTCGCACATCCGCGGAATGGGCAGACGACTTAACCTATCCGTTGGTAAAAGAAAAATACGATATCCTAATAAAATTTTTCTTAGAGAAGTACGGCTTAGATATTCAAGCAATGGGTAACGCGGATTACAATTAAGAAAACAACAAAATACAACGATTATATTATAAAAGATGGAAGAACCAATCGTAAAGGTAGAGAATTTATCGCACCGTTACAGTATTCAATGGGCGATTCGTAACATTAGTTTCGAAATCAGCCGAAACGGAATATACGGTTTACTTGGCTCAAACGGTGCCGGAAAATCCACTACGATGAATATTATGTGTGGGGTGTTAAAACCGACAGAGGGAGAAGTGTTTATCAAGGGTATAAATATGCGGGAAGACCCCATCGCGGCAAAACGCCACATAGGTTTTTTGCCGCAAAAGCCCCCACTGCTTACGGATTTAACCGTGGAAGAATACCTTACGCATTGCGCCAATATGCGGCAAGTTCCCCGAAAAGAGGTGAAACCATCTGTGGATAGGGTACTGGAACGCTGCGGAATAACCCATTTTCGCAAAAGGTTAATAAAAAACCTTTCCGGAGGCTACCAGCAACGTGTAGGCATAGCGCAAGCCATCATCCACAATCCCAACTTTGTGGTGTTAGATGAGCCCACCAACGGGTTAGACCCCAATCAAATAATCGAGATTCGCCATCTTATTAGACAAATTGCTGAAGAACGAACAGTTATTTTATCCACACACATTCTGTCGGAAGTGCACGCTACGTGCGACCATATTTGGATGATAGAAGAAGGGGCTTTGGTTTTTTCCGGCTCTGTGGACGAATTTGATAGTTACATCACGCCAAACACCATTTACGCTTCCATGATGAATATGCCTACGGAGGAAGACCTTATGTCCATTCCCGGCATTTTAAGGGTTGACGAATTGGGAGGGCCTAAATATCGCCTTCATTTTTCCGATGCTCACGCAGCAATGGAAAAGGTGATAGAAACCAGCGTTGCCAACGGTTGGAGGCTAAATGAAATCACCCTCGAAAAGAGTTCGTTGAATGAAATTTTCGCGGAATTATCTAAAAAATAACTATCAAAAGCATCTCTATGTACACAATATATAAATTAGCAAAAACAGAGCTACAAACTTTATTCTATTCGCCCATCGCGTGGTTGATACTTGTGATCTTCGCATTTCAAACAGCGGCAACCTTCGCGGGAGTTTATTTCAATTTGGCGGATATGCAGTATGCCGGGTATCCGCGTACCGATTTAACATCGTCTTTGTTTGCCAGCAGTTGGGAAGGCGTCTTCCCCGAAGTACAAGCCTACCTATATCTTTATATTCCATTGCTTACTATGGGGTTGATGAGTAGGGAATTAGGCAGCGGTTCCATTACCTTGTTGTATTCATCGCCCGTTACAAATTTCCAGATAATTTTCGGGAAATTTTTGGCGATGATGGTTTATGGTTTGGCGTTAATGGGAGTACTGCTGCTATTCGGACTTTTCGGATGGATTACGATAAAAGATTTTGATATTTCTGCCGTATTAGTCGGAATATTAGGACTTTATTTATTAATGTGCGCATATTCCGCGGTTGGCTTGTTCATGTCCAGTTTAACATCTTATCAGGTGGTAGCCGCTATATTAACGCTGTCTATGTTGGCGGTGTTAAACTACATTAGAAACGTAGGACAAAGTTTTGAGTTCGTGCGGGATATTACGTATTGGTTGGGAATGTCGGGACGCGCCAACGAGTTTACGCAAGGGTTGCTAACCAGTGAAGACGTGTTGTATTTTATCATCGTGGCCGCGATGTTTATCGCCTTCTCGGTAATCAGGCTTCACGCCGTGCGTCAGAAAACACCCTTTGCAAAAACGTATGGTAAATATCTGGCTGTTATCGTTATATCCTGTTTGTTGGGCTATGTGTCATCTCGTCCTAAATTAATGACGTATTACGATGCCACAACGGTTAAATCCAATACGCTCACTCCAAACAGTCAAGATGTTATCGCCAAAATGAAGGGCGGTTTAACCATCACCACGTTTGTGAACCTATTCGATGCCAACGACTTGCACACCGGACTTCCCGAGAACATAAAAAACGACCAACTGAACTTTAAGCAATATGTGCGGTTTAAGCCCGAAATTAAGCAGAAATACGTGTATTATTATGATACCATTCCCAATTCCAATATGGAAAAATATTTCCCGGGAAAAAATGTACACGAAATAGCCCAAGAATTATTCAATAACTACAAGTTAGACTCCGCTATGTTTCTGCGGCCCGAAGAGATACGACAGCGAGTGGATTTATCGCAAGAAGGAAATGTTTTTGTACGCCTTTTGGAGCGCGAAAGTGGAGAGAAAACGTTCTTACGCGTGTACAACGATATGATGCACTTTCCTTCGGAAGCTGAAATCACCGCCGCTTTCAAGAGACTGGTGATGGAGTTGCCCAAAGTGGGCTTTTTAACAGGGCACGGCGAGCGCAACAATAGAAACGTTGGCGATAGAGATTACAACAGTTTTGCTTTCGATAAAAAATTCAGGCATTCACTTATAAACCAGGGTTTTGATGTGGCTGATGTAAATCTTAACCAAGAAGTTCCGGAAGATATACGCATAATGGTAATTGCCGAAATGAGAAGCCCGATGACGGAAGCAGAAAAAGTGAATTTCGATAAATACGTTGAACGAGGAGGCAATATCCTGATTACCACGGAGCCGGGCCGACAAGAAGCCATGGCGCCCCTGTTGGCCGAGTTTGGAGTAAAACAACTCGACGGCCGTTTGGTAAGGCCCACCGAAGACTACGCTCCTGATTTGATATTGGTGAGGCCCACTCCCGAGGCGCTGGATTTATCTTACGTGTTTGAACGTTTAATTGACCGAGAGCAAACGATGATTACGATGCCCGGCGTGTCGGCATTGGAATACGAAGAGGTAAAAGGTTTTACCGTTCGCCCCATCTTCCGCACCGACTCTATGACTTGGAACGAAGTGGAATCCACCAATTTCGTGGACGATGAGATTGTTCTCAATTCCGAAGCCGGAGAAGAACAAACGTCTTATTTTACAGGGTTGGCTTTATCGCGAAAAGTAAAAAACAAGGAGCAAAAAATTATGATATTGGGCGATGCCGACTGCATTAGCAACGGAGAGCTCTATATGGTGCGCAGGGGCATAGAATCCAGCAACTACACCATAATAAACGGAGGATTTTTCTGGATGTCCGACGGAGAAGTGCCCATAGACGTTCGCCGCCCTTACGGGCCTGACGATAAAATTCACCTGTCTCAAACCGCTACAAGCGTGTGGACAAACTTCTGGAAATGGGCATTCCCGATAATTTTGTTAATCACATCGGTTATTATTCTTGTGCGGAGAAAAGGACGGTAAAAAACTGATAACTAATAATAAGAAAAGTTTAACTAACAGCTTATCAAAATTATAATTACCACGCCTTTCAAGGCGTGGGCAAAAGAATAAGAAATCACAAGGCTTTAGCCAAAAATTTATATTAACGTGAACTCTGGATAAAAGGTAATTTTAGAATAAGGTAATAATCTTGTTTCCAGTATATTGCCTAAATCTGCGAAGACTGATTGAAATAAATAAGGTTGTATTTTGCAAATTCAAAACCTTATTTCCAATATGTTTTACCTTAGTAGCTTAAAATTACAAAGAGGAAATAACCTTATTGGCTTATTTATCAATACAATAACAGGTTGTTTAAACGGAACTCAGGTTGTTAAATTTTGGCTAAAGCCCATCATCATGATTGATTTTATCCACGCCATAAATGACGTGGCAATTGAGTGAACAAAAAATTCTTATACTTATTTTACTAATAGTGGTTCTCAGAGAAAAGTTAGACGTTAACTTTGAACTCTGAACGTTGAACATTAAACTTTGAACATAACATCAACCAATGAGTTTCACTATCGACAAACAAACCCTCGACGATTTGAATATATTCGGCAAACATGGGCGCAATTCCATTTACACCCTGTTTTGCAATACATATAGTCGGGGGGGCGCCGCTTTATTGGAAACCATGTTTCGCTATCCGTTAGACAATGCCCGGGAGATAAACAAACGCTCGGCAAAAATAGCGTTCTTCCAGAACTTGGGCATCGATTTTCCTTATCAGGGGCATCTGTTCGACGCTGTGGATATGTATTTGAGCAACACCGACGCGAGAACAAAACTTTCTGCCGAGAACAATACCCTGAAAAGGAAATTCAGAAGCGCCATCGGCGCGGAGAACGAATACGAACAACTTCACAAAGGGGTTCTTTCTCTGATCGAGATTATCAACATATCCAAGGAATTTATTCGTCAAATCAAGCAGCAGCCCAATCATACTCATTACGATGATATCGATTCTTTCGAAACTATTTTCCGTGAATCAAATCTCGATTGGACTGAATCCGAAAAAGGCAAAAAACGATTAAGCTATACGGAAACATCGGATTATGACAAGATTCTCCGCTACGATGAAAATGCCAATATGCACAAGCTGTTGGATTTAATCTATCATCTCGACATCTACGTTTCCGTGGGAAAAACGGCAAAGAAAAACCGATTCGTTTTCGCGCAGGCTGTCGATACGGACGAAAACACATTAGACATAAAAGGCGTGTTTCATCCCTATGTGCCTAACGCGGTAAGCAACAATCTCTATATCGACAAAAACAGCAATGTGGTTTTTCTCACCGGTGCCAATATGGCGGGAAAATCCACATTTATGAAATCGTTGGGCATTGCCGTTTTTCTGGCGCATGTGGGATTTCCGCTGCCGGCGGAATCGATGGTTTTTAGTGTTCAAGACGGTTTATACACTACCATCAACCTTCCCGATAATCTTAATATGGGTTACAGCCACTTTTACACGGAAGTGATGCGCCTGAAAAAAGTAGCGCGCGAAGTAGCCAAGGATAAAAAGTATTTCGTGATTTTCGATGAATTGTTTCGCGGAACAAACGTAAAAGACGCCTACGACGCTACGGTAGCCATTTCGGAAGCTTTTTCGAAGCGATTTAAAAGCACGTTTGTAATCTCTACCCACATTATCGAGGCGGGAGAGGTTTTAAGCAAGCGGTGTGAAAATCTTCAATGTGTATATTTACCCACCGAAATGGACAACGGCACGCCGGTGTATACCTATAAACTTCGGCAAGGAATTACCGCCGACCGCCACGGAATGGTGATTATACAAAATGAAAAGATTCTCGACATTCTTAACAAGCAAAACTAATCCGTTATGGACTTTTATACAGACAAGCAGACGTTAGACGATTTAAATATTCTTGGCAAATACACGAGCAATTCCGTATTCTCCATTTTCAACACTGTTGTTACAAAAGGCGGAGAAAGGCTGCTCGATAAGTTTTTCCACGAACCGCTCAATAATCCGGAAACGATAAACGAGCGTAGCCGATTGTTTCGTTTTTTTCAAAAAAGAAAAGATTCTTTTCCGATTGACAAAACCGCTTTTCAAACAGCCGAACAGTATATCAACCATACGGATTATCCAAATACCCTGACGGCTTGGATAAATTCGCTAAGAATAAAAGTTTTAGACTATTTGGGGCTTGACAAAGAGTATCGCCTGATGCAGGAAGGCTTGACGGCCACCGTAAAAGTGTTGAAAAGCCTGCGAGCATTTTCGGAAAACATCGAAAATAGTGACACCGAAAACTTGTATTCGGCAAAATGTGCGGTTATCAAATCTACGTTGGAAGATAAGCGGTTGTCGTGGCTCAACCATTTCACCGCCGATAAAAAAATCACCTTACTTCATTTTGCAAAATACGACCATGTTTTACGCTTTGTTTTAAAAGATAAAATAGCCAAGCTGATCGATATAATTTACGACATCGATGTAAATATCGCCGTGGCAAACGTAGCCGAAAAACGTGGTTTTGGATATGCCTCGGCGCAAGGGAAAGACCCCAACCATTTGCTCTTGGAAGGTTTGTTCCATCCGGCCGTAAAAAACGCGGTTGATAACAACGTTTTGTTTACTGAAGACAAGAATGTTATTTTCCTCACCGGCGCCAATATGGCGGGAAAATCAACCCTGATGAAAGCGCTGGGAGTTGCCTTGTATTTGGCACACATGGGCTTTCCGGTTCCGGCAAAAAAAATGGAATTTTCGGTAAAAGACGGCATGTACACCTCCATCAATGTGCCCGACAACCTGAATATGGGCTACAGCCATTTTTATGCCGAAGTGCTGCGCGTAAAAACCGTTGCCGAGGCGGTGTCATCAAAAAAACGCCTGTTTATTATTTTCGACGAATTGTTTAAAGGAACCAACGTGAAAGACGCGTACGACGCCACAGTGGCTATTACCGACGCGTTTTCTAAAAAGCCGAACAGCACTTTCCTTATCTCCACCCACATAATGGAAGCGGGCGAAACGCTGAAGGAGAAAACCGATAACATCAAGTTCTTGTTTCTGCCTACCGATATGGACGGGGTTGTTCCGGTGTATCCCTACAAGTTACGAGAGGGCATTACCGATGACCGACACGGGATGATTATTATCAACAACGAAAAAATCATCGAGATAATTAATGGGGAATGCTAATTTCCCTTTTTTTTGTCCTTATTTTTACCAAAACCAAAACCAATTGGCAAATTGCCGCGGAAAGTTGAATTTTTTTTCTTTTCTGTGTACATTTGTGTTGATATTCGTAAACGTTTACGTGGAACGAAGAATAAGAGAAAATAAAATTAAGCAATCCATGCAACAATTCGATACAATACATAAACTAAAAGAGTTTTTACAAGTTTCTGAGGTAAAGGAAATTGCCATTCAATCCTTAGATTTAACGCAGATAGAGGAGCAGATGCTATCGGTGCATTTTTCACGATGTCTTTTCTTAGGCTGCACCATGTCCTCGAAATTGTTGCACCATCTCTTGCCCGAAAACTTTATTTTTCCGGTGTTGGATGTGCCTTTCAATGCTTATCCCAACAATCTTTACAACAAAGACACGCTGTACAACGATTTCGATTATCGCAAGCCCGAAACCTACCTGAAAACCAAAGACAAAATCGTATACGATTATTTCAAAAACTCGCTCATCAACCTTTCCATAAAAGACTCGTTGGCACAACGCCTTCACGACCACTCCATTACTGATTCGCTGCACGAATACATTTCACGTTTCGATGAACGGAAAGTGGTTGCCATTATGGGCGGGCACAAAATAAAACGCGACGAATCCATGTATTTGCAAGTTACCCGCTTGTCGAAATCGCTTGCCGAGAAAGGTTACCTGATGCTCTCGGGTGGTGGCCCCGGCGCCATGGAAGCCACGCACGTGGGCGCCTGGATGGCCGGAAGAAGCGACAAGGATTTACTGGATGCCATCGCCATTTTGAGCGAAGCGCCCGTTTATTCCGATGAAAATTGGCTCGGATCCGCGTTTAGAGTAATGGAACTGTTTCCCGATCCCGCGTTCGATAGTTTGGGAATTCCCACGTGGCATTACGGCCACGAACTGCCCACGCCGTTCGCTACGCAAATTGCCAAATATTTCGAGAACAGTGTACGCGAAGAAGGCCTGCTTGCTCTTGCCAAAGGCGGTGTGATTTTCACGCCGGGCAGCGCCGGAACGATGCAAGAAGTGTTTCAGGATTTGGCGCAAAACCATTACGAATCATATGGCTATGCCAGTCCGATGATTTTTCTGAACATTGAGTTTTGGACCAAAAGCCGCCCCATTTACCCCATCATCCAAGAAATGTCTGACCGCGGCGACCTGCTCAACCTCAATTTAGGTTTGTACGATGAGAATGAAGAGGTGATAGCGCATTTGGAGAAGTTTTCAGGGTGAAGTTAGAAGGGTTAAAAATTGAATTAGGCATTTATGCGGATATTCATTTCATAAAAATTAAAACAGTTTCTTAAAGTAATTAATAGGAATTTAGATACAAAATGATGCAATACAAAACGTTTATATTGTTGGGATTTTTTCTTGTGTGGGGATTAATCTCTTCCGCCCAACCGCTTCCCACCGCTTCTCCCGAACAAGTGGGAATGAGTTCGAAACAATTGGCGAATGCCGACCGTATTATTGAAAAAGCCATTGACAACAAAGAAATACCCGGCGCGGTGTTGGCGGTGGTAAAAGATGGAAAAATGGCTTACCTGAAAGCTTACGGCAATAAGCAGGTTATTCCATCCGTGCAAAAGATGGATGTAAACACCGTTTTTGACTTGGCGTCGCTCACCAAACCCATTGCCACGGCCATGTCGGCGATGGTGTTGGTAGAACGCGGCGAATTGCGCCTGTTAGACAAAGTGAATTTGTTCATTCCCAATTTCGTGCCGTGGCGAGGGCCCAATAACACAAGCAAAGATATCCGCGTGATTGATTTAATGACGCACACCTCGGGATTGCCATCGTATGCAAGCGTGAGTGAGTTGCAAAAGAAGTACGGCGCGCCCAATCCCAATGGGATGATGGATTACATTTCTACGTGGCGCCGCGATTTTGAGCCTCAAACGGATTTCAGATACAGTTGCTTGAATTACATTACATTACAACGAATTATCGAAACCATCAGCAAACAGAATTTGCGCGACTTTGCCAAACAAAACATTTTTGATGTGCTGGGAATGCATCACACCGATTTTCAACCGAAAGGGGAAACCTTGCAGCGCACGGCGCCCACCGAGAAAATGCCCGACGGCACCTTGTTGAAAGGAATCGTGCACGATCCGCTGGCGCGGGTGATGAACGGTGGAATTTCGGGCAACGCCGGCTTGTTTTCCGATGCCAACGATTTGGCCATTTTGGCCGCGGCGCTGCTAAACAATGGTGAATACAACGGTAAACGCGTGCTTAGCCCGCTGGGCGTGAAAGCCATGCGCACCGTGCCGCGCAATGTGGCCGATTTGGGGCGCACGCCGGGTTGGGATGTGTTTACGGCTTACGCGTCAAACAACGGCGACTTGCTTGGCCCAAACACGTACGGACACACGGGTTACACCGGTACATCTATGGTAATTGACCCCGATAATAACATCGCGGTAATTTTTCTCACCAACCGCGCGCATCCCGATGACGGGGGTGAAATTGTACGCCTGCGCTCATTGGTGGCCAATGTGGTGGCGGCAGCCATTATTGCAAATACTCCGCCACATTTCCGCTGATTTGCAGTAAAGAAATTTCGTATAACTTGGTGCGATATTGCGCTGTAATTAACCGGTCTTCGGCCTCAAGCAAACTGTTTTGCGCTTCACGCAATTCCAAGCCCGAAAGGTCGCCCAAGCGGTATCTTTCCATTGCAATTTCGTAGTTTATGCGCGCGTTTTCAAGGCTTTCTTTTTCCAGTTGAGCCAATTGAATGTTGTTGTGATAAGCCATCCACATACTGGCGAAATCGCTTTCCAGCGCCAAGATTTGCTTTTCAATTTCCAATTGCCGGTTTTCAATCACAATTTGCGCGTTGCGCTGCTCTCTGCTTCGGTTGAACCCGTCAAAAATGGTGTATCCCAACGTGAGTCCCACTTGTGGCCCCCAATTGCGTTGCTTGTCAAAACTTCCCTTGTTGTAATTAAAATGCGTGAAGCCATACCCCGCGTTCAGCCTCAGATAGGGAAAGTTGCGGCTTTGCAGGGATTTTAAATCGAGTTCGCTCAGCGTTTTGCTTTTTTCCGTTAATTGCAGCACTTTGTTAAGTTGCAGAAGATCATTGTGGAGCGTTGCTTTTGCCGGCATTGTTTTAAAATGAATGGCGCTGTCTGCGGTAACAATGGGGTTTTCCACGTTTTCCATTCCCATCATTTCATTTAAATTAATTCGCGATGTATAAACCACTTCCTGTTGTTGAATGAGTCGCGAGCTGTCGGCATTAAAATCCACACGGGCTTGTTGAAGGTCGAGGCGGGAGAGCGAACCGATTTGGTATCGTGCTTCCACAATGCGCAAACGCTCTCGAGATAATTCCACGGCGTATTTCAAATTTTTCAACCTAATTTCGTGCTGAATGTAGTTGTAATACTCTGCCGATAAATTGGCAATGAAATTTTCCACGGCCAATTGAGTGTTTAATTCGCCCACGGTTTGTAGTTCCTGCAACCGCTGATAATTGGTTTGCACGCGAAACCCTTCAAAAATTGTCCAGTTCAAATCCACACCGGCATCCAGCGCATGCGTGTTGGAGTTGCGGGTGGTGATTTTTTCATCTCCGTCCATCGGAAACTGATCGATATTGTTGTTTCTGAAAGAGGTGCCCGCGTTGGCACTCAGGGTTGGTAAAAAACCGGCATTCCCGAGGGTGACGTTGTTATCCGAAATTTGCTCCTCGTTTCGTACAATTCGTAAGTCGTAATTGTTTTGTAAACCGATACGCAAACACTCTTGCAAGTCCATCACGGTTTGCGCCTTCACTAAAAACGGAAACAAAACAAACAATATAATCGATAGTTGTTTCATTATTAATTAGTTATTTGCATTTCTCCTGCTTGGTTTTCCGCCTCTTGATTTTCCATTTTTTCTTTTCTGTTGGTGGATAAGAACATATACACCGTTGGCACCACAAACAGCGTTAAAAGAGTAGATATCAACATTCCACCCACCACAGCGGTACCCATCGCGATGCGCCCATTTGCGCCTTCGCCTGTGGCAAGGGCCAGAGGTAGCAGTCCCAACATGGTGGAAATACTGGTCATTAAAATGGGGCGAAAGCGTTGTACGGAAGCGTCCATAATGGCATGATATTTACTCATTCCGGATGTTTGCCGCTGATTGGCGAATTCCACAATGAGGATTCCGTTTTTGGCCACCAAACCAATGAGCATAATAATCCCGATTTGGCTGTAAATGTTCATAGTTACGCCGAAAAGCCACATGAAAAGCAGCGCGCCAAAAACCGCCAACGGAACGGTGAGCATAATCACAAATGGGTCTTTAAAACTCTCGAATTGAGCTGCCAGCACCAAAAAGATAAGCAAAATGGCCAACCCGAAAGCAAACAACAAACTCGATGAGCTTTCGCGGAAGTTGCGCGATTCGCCTTCCAGCGCCGTGCGGAATGTTTCATCGAGCACTTCAGCGGCGATCCGGTCCATTTCTTCCAAGCCTTCGCCCAGCGAGTAGCCTTGCGCCAATCCGGCGGATACGGTGGCGGAATTAAACCGGTTGTAGCGATACAGTTGCGGTGGCGCCACGGTCTCTTCCAGTTTCACCAAGTTGTCCATTTGTATCATTTGTCCCGAAGAGTTCTTCAAATAAATGGTTTTTAAGTCCAGCGGCGTGTTTCGTTGCTGACGGTTTATCTCGCCCAGCACCTGATATTGCTTGCCGTTCATATAAAAATAACCCATCCGCTGGCCGCTCAACGCGTATTGCAGCGTTTGGCCAATGTCGCGCGTGCTTACGCCCAGTAGAGCCGCTTTGTCGCGGTCAATAACAATTCGGGTTTCGGGTTTGGTAAACTTCAAATTCACATCGGCCATCTGAAAATAAGGGCTTTGGTTCACTTTGTCCATAAACGGCGGAATAAATTCCTCCAATTTCTCAATATTGGGCGCTTGCAACACATATTGAATGGGCATTCCGCCTCGCCTGCCGCCAAAGGTGGATTGTTGTTGTACAAACGAGCGCGCCGCGGTTTGAGTTCGTACAGCCCTTGATAGCGCGTCGGCAACCTGCATTTGGCTTCGTTGACGCTCCGTCATATCGGGCAAGATGATGCGGGTCATTCCAAACCCGCCACGGATGATGGTTACATTTGACTCTCGTTCCCAAGCCACAGAATCGGCAATATCTGAAATAGTTTCTGTGTAGTCTCTGATAAATTCAAACGTGGCTCCTTCGGGCGCTGAAGTTCTCACGGTAATTTGCGACCGGTCTTCCAATGGCGCCATTTCGGCGGGAATAATTCTCCAAAATACCGCGATTAATATCAGCGCTCCCGCCACAATGGGATAAATGAGCCATTTACTCCGCAGGAAGGTTTTTAACATGTTGCTGTATAGGTTATTCATTCCTCGGAAAAACCCTTCCGTTTGCAGATAGATGCGGTTGGGTTTTTGTTGTTTTTTCAACAGTTTGGACGAAAGCATCGGCACAAAAGACAGCGCCACAAACGAAGAGATAATAACCGCTCCGGAAATAACGATACTGAATTCGCGGAACAAACGCCCTGTCATTCCCTCCAAAAAGATAATCGGGAAAAAGATAGCAACCAAGGTAATGGTGGTGGAGAGTACGGCAAAGAATATTTCTTTGGCACCGGCTTCAGCGGCTTGTTTTGGCGCCATCCCTCGTTCCACTTTTTGGTAAATGTTTTCTACCACCACAATAGCATCGTCCACCACCAAGCCCACCGAGAGCACCACCGCCAACATAGACAATACGTTAATGGAGAACCCCGCCGCGAACATAATGAAAAACGTTCCGATAAGCGAAATGGGGATAACCAGTGTGGGAATGAGTGTTACGCGCCAGTTCCTCAAAAACAGAAAGATAACAATCACCACTAGCACAAACGCGATGAAAACGGTGTTGCGCACCTCGTTAATGGATGAACGGATAAAGCGTGTGTTGTCGAAAGCGATGTCCAACTTCACATCCTCGGGCAAGTCTTTTCGCATTTGTTCAATCCTCAGTTCGGCTTCGTTGGCAATTTCAATTTGATTGGCGCCCGGTTGGGGAATAATCACACAACTCACCATGGGCAAGCCATTACGGCGAAGGATGGTTTGGCGGTTTTCGGTGTCTAATTCTGCATATCCCACATCGCTGAAGCGCACAATGCGGTAATCATCTTCAATAATTACCATGTTGTTGAACTCTTCGGCTGTCTGCATCAAACCCATTGTGCGAATGGATTGCGACAAATGGTCGCCTTCAATGCTTCCGGCAGGAAGCTCAATATTTTCTCTGTCCAACGCGTTTTTCACATCTATCGGCGTTATGTTGTAAGCCGCCATGCGCACGGGATCGAGCCACAAGCGCATAGAGTATCGGTTTTCGCCCCATATTTCCACCGCGCTCACGTTGGAAATGGTTTGCAGGCGCTCTTTCACGGTTAAATCGGCAATTTCCGAAAGCTCCAGTAACGAGCGGGTAGGGCTTTCCACCGTAATTTGCATAATGGGTTCAGAGTCGGCATCCGCTTTCGATACCGTAGGTGGGTCGGCGTCGCGTGGCAAATAGCGTTGAGCGCGCGATACTTTGTCACGAACATCGTTGGCGGCCGTTTCCATATCCACACTCAACTCAAACTCCACGGTTATTCGCGACCGCCCTTGGCTGCTTTGGCTCATCAGAGAACGAATGCCCGGAATGCCGTTGATGTTTTGCTCCAACGGTTCGGTTATCTGATTTTCAATTACCTCGGCGTTGGCACCCGGATATCCCACCGACACTGTGATAATGGGGTTATCTACGTTGGGATATTCCCGCACGGGAAGGCTGGTGTATCCAATGATGCCAAAAATAATGATAATCAATACCAATACCGTTGCCAAAACCGGGCGCTTTATGCTTAATTCGGATAAATTCATCGTTTGCTATTGAATGGTATTTGGAACAATCTCAGAAATGGTTACCGGCAATCGGTTTCTCAACTGCATAACGCCTGTGATCAGCAGAGTGTCGCCGGCAGAAAGCCCATCCAGCACTTGCACCGAAGCCGATGTGCGGTACCCTTTGGTTATTTCAACTTCTTGAGCCACACCGTTTTTGTAAATGTAGGCGATATCGCGCCCCATTTCGGATACGCTTGAAATACTGGGAATCATAATGGCATCGGGTGTTTCGCTGATGAGCGTTTCTATATTCGCTGATATGCCCGGTTTTAGTTTTCCGTCGGCGTTGGCATATCGGGCGCGCGCTTTTAGCGTAAGCGTTGATGGATCTAATTGCGATTCAATGGCATATACGTTCGCTTGATATGTGTTGAGGTCGTTTGCCACCGTAAACCGCACGGTGGAGCCCACGGGAATTTGGCGCACTTGGTTTTCGTTCATTGAAAATTCCAGTTTCAAGGGCGATATTTTAGTCAGTTTCGAGACCACCACGCCGGGCGATGCAAACGCGCCCACACTCACTTGCCGTAGGCCAATGAAGCCGCTGAACGGCGCCCTGAGCTCGGTTTGTGTGATGCGTGACTGTACCAAATCGATGTCGGCTTTTAGCTTTTCTAAATCGGTGGTCACCGTTTGGTATGTTTCTTGGCTAATGGCATCTTTTTCCAACAACGTGCCTTGGCGCGACACCCTGTCTTGCGCCAATGGTAATTGTGTTTGCAGCTTGCGCAACTCGGCCTGCAAGGGCGCATCGTTTACTTTGGCCAGCAGGGCGCCTTGTCTCACGTAGGAGCCTTCCCGGAAATAAATGTGCGTGATTTTTCCTGAAGATTCAAATGTTAAATCCACCTCCTCTTCGGGCAATAAAATCCCTCTGGCAATATACACATCGCTTTGCAAAAGTTGCGGTTGTAAAATGGTGGCTACAACGTTCAACTGTTGCTGTGGCCTACCGGCTGCGGGCCGTGGCGAGCCGGGTGCTTGTTGATTGTTTGTTGAAAACAACGATTTGATTTTGGGCAGAAAAACCATTCCCAAAATGAGCACGCCGATAGTGGCAAAAACTATTATTCTGGTTTTTTTATTCATTGATGTGGAAAATTTCCGTAAAACTACCTAAATAATAAGAGATAACGGAATTAGAGTGCCGGTTTTTTAGAATTTTTAGTTCAAAATCGACAAATCGGAAGATTAAATCGATGAAAATCGGGCCTGTCTGAAATTAAATAACTATTTTTGACAATGCAATCATTAAAATCAAATTACAATTAAAAGAACGTTATGAAACAAAGAAGTTTTATTGTTATTATGGTATGTTTGTTTATGGGCGCTTTCGTGAATGCAACCGCTCAAGATTGGGCAAATTTAAACAGATTTAAAGAAGAGAATGCCAAACTGGGCCCGGCACGCACGTGCGATGAGCGAATTGTTTTTATGGGGAATTCAATCACGCAGGGATGGATTGAAAAAGTTCCCGAATTTTTTGCCAACGGAAAATATATTAATCGTGGAATCAGTGGGCAAACCACGCCTCAAATGTTAATTCGTTTTCGTCAAGATGTGGTGAATCTCTATCCCAAA
Organism: Bacteroidota bacterium; assembly: GCA_023388315.1. Lineage (GTDB taxonomy): Bacteria > Bacteroidota > Bacteroidia > Bacteroidales > Dysgonomonadaceae > JAEWGM01. The sequence goes on from JAEWGM010000041.1 coordinate 46,711, forward strand.
GTGGTGGTTATTCTCGCGGGAACAAACGATATTGCGGGCAACACGGGACCCTCGTCGTTGGATATGATTATGGACAACATAGCGTCTATGACGGATATCGCGCAATCCAGAGGAATTCAAGTGGTACTCTGCTCTGTTTTACCGGCTTATGATTTTCCTTGGAGCCCCGGAAAAGAACCCGCCGAAAAAATTGTGGAACTAAACAAACAAATTAAAGAACTGGCTCGCATAAGAGGCGCAGTGTATTGCGATTACTTTTCGGCTATGGCCGATGAGCGAAACGGCTTACCCACCCATCTTGCACAAGATGGCATTCATCCCACCAAAGAGGGGTATGCCATTATGCAACCTTTGGTTGAAAGAGCCATTGCGCAAGCGTTGTTAATGTGGAAAGAATTCAAATGATGCAAACATTTAAAAGATAAAAAAAATGAGGCAAAACCACTTGCCTCATTTTTTTATCTTTTTGGGTTTACATACGTGCTTCTCTTTTTTAACCGTCACATCGCATTTTTTGCATATGTATTTCGGGTCTGTTGTAACAATTAGGTCTTTATCTTTGCAGGCTGTTTTACCCATTTCATTTTATCGTTTTAAAAATAATAACAGGCGAAAGGGTGAAAAAGTTTGGTGGAAGAGCAAAGAGCAAGGAGCAAGGAGTAGGGAGCAAAGATAGATTATGATTCTTTAGTGCTTCTTCGAGACTTTGTGGCTTGGTGGCCTTTTTATTAACTCTATTGCCCTGTCAGGGCTTAGTGTGCGTATGGTACGGAAACATAGGGCGTTGCCCTATGCTTTTTTCTAATGCCACGTTGTGGCTTTTGCCCAGTACGGCAGACGGTTTATGTTTAGTCGTGCTATAAGCAAAAAAGAGAAAGCCGTTCGGTCTTCTCTCTTTTTCTAGTTGCGGAGGCAGGACTTGAACCTACGTCCGCCGTTTGGCGGATATGAGCTCAACGAGCTACCGTGGTTTGTTTAAAATTTCGTTTCGTAAAAATTGGCGACCTTGATAAGATTTTAATTGTTTTTCTCTTTTCAAGGCTTCGGATTTCGTTTCAAATTTTTCGGTGTAGACGAGTGTCCATGGCATATATCTTTTTGTCCATCCTTTGTTTTTCGGATGATTATGCGCGATAATTCTAGCTTCCAAATTGGAAGAAACTCCGATGTAAATTTTATCGACTTCAATACTTTTTAAAACATAAACGGTGTACATATTAAAAACAAAAAGAAGAAAGCTTAACCTTGAACTTTCTTCTTTACCTTAGTTGCGGAGGCAGGACTTGAGTCTACGTCCGCCGTTTGGCGGATATGATCCCAACGAGCTACCTCGTTAAAAACAAAAAAGAAGAAAGCTTAACCTATAACTTTCTTCTTTACCTTAGTTGCGGAGGCAGGACTTGAACCTGCGTCCGCCGTTTGGCGGATATGATCCCAACGAGCCATCTCGTTAAAAACAAAAAAGAAGAAAGCTTAACCTTGAACTTTCTTCTTTACCTTAGTTGCGGAGGCAGGACTTGAACCTACGACCTTTGGGTTATGAGCCCAACGAGCTACCAACTGCTCCACTCCGCGATATGTTTTCTTAAATTGGACTGCAAAGATAGTAATTTTAAATTAAACATCAAAATATATCCCTTTATTTTTATTTTATCCTTAAAAAATCGTACTTTTGAGACAAAATAACATCATACTATGGCTGACAGTATCGTAATTATTCCTACCTACAACGAGAAAGAAAACATTGAAAACATTATCCGAGCGGTGTTTGGCTTGGAAAAAGATTTTCATATCCTTGTAATTGACGATGGTTCCCCCGATGGCACTGCCGCCATTGTACATCGCTTGATAGAGCAGGAGTTTTCGGGGCAGTTGTTCATAGAAGAACGAAAAGGTAAACTGGGGCTTGGCACGGCTTACATTCACGGTTTTAAATGGGCATTAGCGCGCCATTATGAGTATATTTTTGAAATGGATGCCGATTTTTCGCACAACCCCGACGATTTACCGCGACTTTACGATGCGTGCCACAACGAGGGGTACGATGTAGCCGTAGGCTCGCGTTATTGCACCGGCGTGAACGTGGTAAACTGGCCTATGGGGCGGGTGCTGATGTCTTATTTCGCATCGAAATACGTACGTTTTGTGACTGGTTTCAATGTGAAAGATACCACGGCAGGCTTTGTGTGCTATAAGCGAATTGTGCTGGAGACCATCGATTTAGATAAAATAAAATTCAAAGGTTACGGTTTCCAAATTGAAATGAAATACACGGCTTACTCACTTGGATTCAAAATAAAAGAAGTTTCTGTCATCTTTATTAACCGACAACTGGGAACCTCTAAAATGAGTTCCGGAATTTTTGGCGAAGCGTTTTTCGGCGTAATGGACCTCCGGTGGCGGAAAATGACCGGAAAAATCAAACCCAAACAAAAATTGCTCGCACAACAATGACACTCATTCATCAGGCAACCATTATAAACGAAGGCGCGTCTTTCATCGGATCGGTTTTTATTGAAAACGATAAAATTTCTCGCATCTTCAAAGGGGATGTTCCCGAAAATATCCTCAACCGATGCAAACAAATCATCGACGCGCGCGGACTATATCTTACACCGGGCGTAATTGACGACCAGGTGCATTTCCGCGAACCAGGCCTCACGCACAAAGGCGATATTGCCACGGAGAGCCGTGCGGCTGTGGCGGGCGGGGTTACATCGTTTATGGAAATGCCCAATACAAACCCGCAAACCGTTACAATGGAGGCCCTTCATCAAAAGTTTGAAACAGCCGCGGGAAAATCGGCCGCAAACTTTTCGTTTTACTTTGGCGCCACCAACGACAACTTTAAAGAACTAAAAAAAGTTGACAAAAAAAACGTGTGTGGCGTGAAAGTTTTTATGGGTGCTTCCACCGGAAATATGTTGGTGGATAACGAAAGAACGCTGCAAGAGATTTTCGCTGAAACAGATATGCTCATTGCCACGCATTGCGAAAAAGAAGACATTATTCGTGAAAATATTGAGACATTTAGGCGCAAATTTGGAGAAGATGTTCCCGTCTCTTATCATCCGTTAATCAGAAGTGCCGAAGCGTGTTATCGCTCATCGGCACAGGCGGTTGAGTTGGCCGATAAATATGGATCGCGGCTGCACGTGCTGCATCTTTCCACTGCGCGAGAAATGACTTTGTTCAGCAACGCGCCGCTTACCGATAAAAAAATCACCGCCGAAGTGTGTGTACATCATTTGTGGTTTACCGATGCCGATTATCCTCGTTTGGGTGCTCTCATTAAGTGGAACCCTGCTGTGAAAACCGAGAACGACAGAACAGCTTTGAGAACCGCTTTAAAAAACGGAAAATTGGATGTGGTGGCAACAGACCACGCGCCGCATTTATTATCGGAAAAAGAAGGCGGCGCTTTGAAAGCCGCTTCGGGCGGCCCGCTTGTCCAACATTCGTTGCAAACCATGCTGGAGTTGTCGGCCCAAGGGCATTTCTCTAAAGAATTTGTGGTTGAGAAAATGTGCCACGCCCACGCGCAATTATTCAACGTGAAGCAGCGCGGCTACATTCGCGAAGGTTATTACGCCGATTTGGTTTTGGTGAATCCCAATAAACCGTACACGGTGTCAAAAGAAAACATTTTATACAAATGTGGCTGGTCGCCGTTTGAAGGCGAAACCTTCTCGCACTCCATCGAAAAAACGTTTGTGAACGGCAACCTCGTTTTTGACAACGGCGTTGTTGCCGAAAATGTGTTTGGCAAAGCGCTGGAATTCAGCAGGTAAGTGTGTGTCGTTTGCTCTGCGGAAAAAATCTTAACCGTTTTGTAATATTTATTTCATACTTTTGACCGTAATTTTAAAAACAAACCACTTGTGAGATTTCTATTTACGGTGCAAGGTGAGGGTAGAGGCCACTTTACGCAAGCGCTGGCTCTTTCATCGATGTTGCAAAAACACGGCCACGAAGTGGTGGCTGTTTTGGTTGGCAAAAGCGATGCGCGTGAAATTCCATCTTTCTTTCGAGACAAAATCGGTGCTCCCATACAGGCGTTCGATAGCCCCAATTTCACTGCCGTGTACAAGCAAAAACGCCCCAATTTAACCGTGAGCGTTATCAGCAATATTTCTCGTCCGTTTATATTTCGAAAAAGCATCCTTTTTGTCAAACAACAAATAGAGAAATATAAGCCCGATATGGTGATCAATTTCTACGAGTTGATTACCGGAATGGCGTACGAAATTTATCGGTTAGACACCAAACTGAACATCCCAATGGTTGCCATCGCCCACCATTATGTGTTGATGAATCCCAACTTTAAAACCACCGCGGAGCAAGACATGAAGTTTTATTTCTTGAGTGTGCTCTCGAAAATCACATCGGGCCGCGCCCACAAAAGGTTGGCGTTGTCATTCCGTGAAATGGAGCCGTATAAAAATGTGATAACCGTTCCGCCGCTGCTGCGCTCCGAAGTGTTTGAAATAACGCCCACCAAAGGCGATTACATTCACGGCTATATGTTAAATACCGGTTATTACGAGGAGATAATGAAGTGGCACAAGAAAAATCCCAACGTGCCTTTGCGGTTTTTCTGGGACAAAAAAGATGCCGATGAGGTAACGGTAGTGGATGACAATTTAATTCTCTATCGCCTTAACGACGAAAAATTTCTCAAAAGCATGGCCGGCTGTAAAGCCTATGCCACCACCTCGGGTTTTGAATCGGTATGCGAAGCATTGTATTATCAAAAACCCGCGCTTATGGTGCCGGTACACGTGGAGCAGGAGTTCAACGCTTTCGATGCCGGTTTGTCGGGAGCAGGTATCACCGGCAAGAAATTCAAATTGAATAAATTACTGAATTTTATTCCCGACTACGCGCCCGATGAGAAGTTTCGTGATTGGGTACACCAAGCCGAAGAGCGATTTATGAAAGAACTCGGTGCAGTGTGAGGGCGTTGAGCATTGAGCATTGGGTGTTAAAACACAGGCTTATCGCGCGTCCCGCATCAAATCCCCACCGTATCTCGGTAAAAATCCAGCGCTTCAAAAATCCGTTCTTTTTCGGCGTTTTGGTCAATTTGCACGTTTCCGATATCGGATAACAGGGTGAAATTAATGGATTTACCGTGATTCTTTTTGTCGTGAGTGGCAATTTCATACAACGTTTCGTAATCATCGCACGAAATTGGGAATGCCCCATAATGTTGTTGGATGAAACCAATGGTTTTCTGCAATTTTTCTTTGGGAAAGTTGCACAAGCGATGCGAGAGGTAGAGTTCCACAATTAATCCCCAAGCCACCGCGAAACCGTGCGGTACAGGCGTGTTTTGCTCAATGGCAAAACTCTCAAACGCGTGCCCGATGGTGTGCCCTAAATTCAACGCTTTGCGAATATTTTTTTCAAACGGGTCTTTTTCCACAATGCGCTGTTTGATGCCCACAGAGCGGAACACCATTTCGTTCAGTTGCCCGTAGTCGATATCATCGAAGGAGAAAGCAAGCAGTTTTTCCCAATCGGGGTGTGAGTGAATGAGCGCGTGCTTAATCATTTCGGCGTAGCCAGAGAGCAAATCGTTTTTCTCCAAAGTGCGGAAAAAATCGGAAGAAATCACCACGAAATCCGATGAGTAAAACGCGCCAATTTCGTTTTTAAACCCTTCAAAATTAACGCCCGTTTTTCCGCCCACGGCAGCGTCCACAGCGCCCAATAAGGTGGTGGGAATATTCATGCATTGGATGCCTCTTTTAAACGTGGCGGCGGCAAACCCGCCCAAATCGGTAATCATTCCGCCACCTAGGTTTATGAGCATGGAATGTCGCGTGGCGCCTCTTACAGTGAGCTGTTGCCACACGTGGCTTAGGTTGGCTATGTTTTTGTTGATGTCGCCGGCGGGAATGATGATTTTCTCTGCTTCCCGAATGGCCTGAATTTCCTGAATTAGCGGAAGACACAAAGCGTGCGTATGCTCATCGGTAAGGACGAATAATTTATCGTGGCGCGTGTTTTTGATTAGTTTTTCAACATCGCTTGCTAAATTGCTGCTTTTTATAACTTGTTGCATTGTAGTGATTTGTTCAATGAGAGACTCTTCTGTAGGTGTTGGTTGTGAGGGCGTTGTAAATTTCTTCTTGAATGCGTTCCCTGATTTTTAAAGACGACAGCCTATTGGGCGACCGCGATGGATTTACTCGATTTGAGAGGAAAATATAGATTAAATCGTTTGTCGGGTCCACCCAAAAGCATGTTCCGGTATATCCCGTGTGCCCGTACACCGAAATGGGTGCTCGCGGACTGGTGGGACTGGCGTTATTGTTTCGCGGGTCGGGTTTGTCGAATCCCAGTCCCCGACGGCTGACACTACTTTTTGTGGTGGTGAAAACCCGCACGGTTTCTTGGCTCAGATAGCGTTCGCCACCATATTCACCACCGTTGAGCCACATTTGGTAGAGCTTAGCCAAGTCGTTGGCGTTGGAGAAAAGCCCCGCGTTTCCCGATATTCCGCCAAAGAGTGCCGCTCCTTCATCGTGCACGTACCCTCTTACGTGTTGCTTACGGAAAAATGGGTCGTTTTCAGTGGGCGGAATCACGTTGACGCTCATATATTTCAATGGTTGAAAAGTGGTGCTTGTGGCGCCTAATTTCTTGAAAAAGTTTTGCTGAACGTAGGTGTTCAAATCTGTTTTGCTTATGTTTTCCACCGCTTCTTTTAGCAGCATAAAATTCAGGCAGCTATACGCGTATCGTCCTCTTGTGCGCAACTTTGAGTTGATGACATCTTTGAGCAACACATCGTGCATGGCTTGGCTGGCGAACAAGTTATTGGCCACGGGTAAATTGAACGTGGGCGATTCTTTGGTGGAAATTAAATTGGAATGAAACCGATAATCCGTTCTTCCCCAAGCGCCGGCATAGCGGGCATGATATCGGGCGGAGCGTGACCCGAAAAGTGAACCTGAATAGCTGTTGGGGTCGATGGCGGAAGTGTAGTAGGGGATGAATGGTGTAATTCCCGACTCGTGCAACAATAGCGCCCTGATGTTGGTGTTGGCTTTGTCGCTTCCCCGGGTTTCAGGAACAAATTTGTTGATGGCGTCTTGCAGGCGCATTTTTTTTTCGTCGTACAGCTTCATCACCGCCGGCAATGTAGCGGAAGCTTTGGTTACGGAGGCCAAGTCGTATACCGTTTCATCGGTTACGGCGGAACTGGTTCCGTAATCGAAATTGCCAAAGTGGTTTTCGTAGATAATCACTCCGTTTTTCGCCACTAACACTTGGCAGCCGGGGTAAGCGCGTTGGCGAATGCCTTCCAAGGCAATGGACTCAATGCCACGCAATTTTTCCGATGGAATGCCCACCTCTTCGGGCATAGAATAGGCTAAACGGATTTTTTTTGTATCGATTCCCGTATTCGCTTTAAAATTTCCTGACGAAACGGGCAGTTTTCCGCTCATCGAGATGCCGCCAAAAATTCCTTGCGCGGCGCTCATTTGCGCGAATTCCGAATTGTCGTATCCAACCATAACCGCCGAGGCGTTGGTGGCCGATGCCGAAAAATTGCTCAGCCGATAGGGCGACGTAAATAGAACAAGCACCGATCTTTTATCGCCTGCCAATTGCTGCAACGCGGAAGCGTCGGCCGCGTTCGCGGCGTGAACGGAAATAATCACCAAATCGTACTCTTTTAATTGCAAACCCGAAACCGCCGCTGCCGACGAAACCTGAAAGGTGGTGACATTGTCGTATTTTTTCAGGTATTTTTGGAACGTGTTGGCCGCCGGCGCACCAATGGCCACGGATGCGATGTTGGTTTTATCGAGTTGTTTGATCGGAATCACATCTGTGTTATTCTTCACCAACGTTACCGCGCCGTCATAAATTTTGCGTTGCACCCACTCGGCTTCGGAAGAGTTCACGCGTTGGCTCACCGTTTTGCTGTTGATGGATTTAAATTCGTGCGCGCCAAGAATGTATTTATACGAAAGTATTTTTTTAACTTTTTGCTCCAAGAGAGCTGATGAAATGGTGCCGCTTTCCACCGCTTTTTTCACCGATGCAAACTCCGCCGCTTGGTTTACCACGCCTAAAATCACATCGTTTCCGGCCAGCAACGCTTTCACGCTCATTTCCGATTGCGTGGAAACGCCTCTCATCGCCATGCCGTCTGTAAACACGAGGCCGGTGAAACCCATTTGTTTTTGCAGTAAATCCACACCAACCGACGGCGATAAAGTTGCCGGTAAGCCGTTGGTGTTCAGTGCCGGAACATTTAAGTGGCCAATCATAATTCCCGATAACGCGGCTTTCACGTACTCGCGGAACGGCAGCAGCTCCACCGCTTCCCATCGTTGTAAATTATGGTTGATGGTGGGCAGCGTTTTGTGCGAGTCTTCCGATGTGTCGCCGTGTCCTGGAAAGTGCTTTGCCACTGCCATCACACCGTTTTCTTCCAATCCTTTCGCGTAAGCGATGCCTTGTTTAGCTACACTTTGAGGGTTTTCGCCAAAAGAGCGAGTTCCGATGATGGGATTCGATGGGTTGCTGTGCACGTCAATGGACGGCGCGAAATTCACGTGGATGCCCATTTCTTTGCATTGGCGCGCCACTTCTTTGCCGTATAATTTCAGAATTTCTTCATCGTGAATGGCGCCAATAAGTTGGTTGCGGGGAAATTTGGGCGCGTCGGATAAGCGCATGGACAATCCCCATTCGCCATCGAGCGATATCAAAAGCGGAATTTTGGCGATGCTTTGCGCGTAGTTGGTGGCTTCGGCCTGTTGCGCCAATGTTCCTTTTGAAAAAAGTAACCCGCCCACTTTTTGATCGTTTATGTAGCCGGCGGTTCGTGTGCGCCACGCGGAAGTGGATTCCACGATGGGCATAAAAAGTTGGCCGATTTTTTCGTCCAGTGTCATGCCCGCGTAGGTTTGTTCCACCCATTCGTTCATCTTTTGCGTGTCGGCATTTTGGTACAACGTGGGCACCACTTGCGCCGACAGCAGCGCGGCGCTGAAAATAAATATAAAAAGGAGGGTATGTTTTTTCGTCATTGAGCGTTATTTTCTGATTTTTTCAAATTCTACATCAATTTTTCCCACAAAAACGCCTCTTCCCGATGTTTGATAAATCAACACATCTTTATTATCGGCATTTTTACGAACTTTTGGTTCTTTCAAATACGTATGGCTGTGTCCGCCAAGAATTAAGTCGATATTTCGAGTAGATTCCGCCAATTTTAAATCGTTGGTATATCCCAAATGCGAAATGCAAACAACCATATCGCACTTGTGGGTTTCGCGCAGTTCTTTTGCCACGCGGTTGGCTGTGGCGATGGGATCCAAAAATTTCATTCCGCCATAATTATTTGTGGCAATCAGCCCCCGTGGACTTATTCCGAGCCCCAGAATGCCGATGCGGACACCACCTTTTTTAATGATGGTGTATGGTTTGATGAAATTAGCGAGCGGCGTTGCAGAAAAATCGTAATTGCTGGAAACGATGGGGAAATTGGCTTTGCGAGCGACATCTTCTAACACGTCCAGCCCATAATCAAACTCGTGGTTGCCAATGGTGGCGGCATCGTATTTCATTAAATTCATCGCTTCCACCTCCACTTTTCCTTTGAAAAGATTGAAGTAAGGTGTGCCTTGCAGGAAATCGCCGGCATCTAACAGCAGTACGTTTTTGTTTTCACGGCGAATTTCATCCACAAACGTGGCGCGACGCACCACGCCGCCTTTGTCGGGCGCCGTTTTATCGGTTTCGGGAAGTGGTTCTATGCGGCTGTGCGTATCGTTTGTGTGAAGAATCACCAGTTTTTTCTGCGCTATGGAATAGCCGCTAAACGATAAAAAAATGAGGAGAAAATAAGAGAAATATGTTGTTTTCATCGCTGTTTTTTAGTCAATTATGGTTATTCTGCCATCGAGTTTAGATGTCAATTCCTTTCCTTGGCGGGTTTGTTCTTTCACATAATCCAGCATAACATCGCGCAGTGTGATGTTTGTGTTTTCAGTTTTAATGGCGTTTTTAAATGCTCCCATGCTATCGTTCCCTTCGGCAAGATAATCCAATGTAACGATGTGGTACACTTTGTTTTGGTCTATAGGTTTGCCATCAACGGTTACCGACTTCACTTTTCTTTTCTCAATAACCAGCTTCACGTTGGATGAAATTCCCGCCCCGCCAAGGCGCGCGTAGGCGTCGAAAATTTTGTTTAACTCACTGCCTTTCAATTCCAGAAAAGTGATGGTGTTGTCGAACGAGTAAATTTCAAACAAATTCCCTACCGTTACCGGCCCTTTGGGCAACGTTGCCCGATGCCCGTGAACGTTCATCACAGCCACATCGGCGCCGTTGGGTAAATGCTCATCGCGGTAGGCTTTCATTACATCGGAGGTGAAATTGGTGAGCAAACTTTCGGGCCGTTTGTGATCCATCAATTCGGTGCTGGTGGCGATTACTTCGTTCATTTCCTTATCCAAATCCACTTTATATGTGTTCACCAGTGCTTGCATGCGGGTGTTGGGATTTGCATCGAAAGAAGCATCCATCTCCACGATGGTTCCCGTCATTTGTGAAACGCGGTAAGATGTTTTACAGGAAACCGTGATAAAGGCAGCGAGAAAAATGCCTATTATTTTGATTTTCATTTTACTGAATCTTATATTTTAGAGTGTACATCAACCTAAGAACAAATAAAACGGTCAAAAATACGCTTTTTTCCCGTTTATTTCAAGATGAAGAATAAAAATAAAACTTAAATATAAGATGTTATTGTAGTTTAATGAAAAATTACTACCTTTGCATCCGCTTTGCGCAATCTCTGTCGGGCATTCCGTTATATTGCGTTCATACAAAGTTAATTATTAACATAAAGCTTACACAAAAATGGAATTAATTAAAATAGCAGAACAGAGTTTTGCTCAAGAAAAAAAAGAACATCCCAAATTTAAAAGTGGTGACACCGTAACGGTGGCATACCGCATTGTGGAGGGGAACAAAGAGCGTGTGCAGCAGTATCGCGGCGTGGTAATTAAAATTGTTGGCCACGGAGATACAAAACGATTCACGGTTCGTAAAATGTCAGACAATATTGGCGTTGAGCGTATTTTTCCCATCAACTCGCCTTTCATTGAAAGCATTACGCTTAACAGCGAAGGTAAAGTGCGCAGAACAAAATTGTATTACCTGCGTAAATTGCGCGGAAAAGCCGCACGTATCAAAAAGAAAGTGTATTAATCTACCATCAACTTACAATAAAACGCTTCGAGGTTTCGGAGCGTTTTTTCTTTGGCGGCTTTCTTGTAAATGATTATTTTTGCGTTACGGCGATAAATTGGTAAACCATGCACCACAAAACCGAAGGCATTGTATTAGGCACTTCCAGATACAGCGATGTGTATTCCATAACCCACGTTTTTACGCGCGATTTTGGGCGGGTAAGCTATCTTTTGCCGCGAAGCGGAAAAAAATCCAACGTGAAAACCTCGTTGTTCTTCCCGCTTTCTATCGTAAGCCTGTCGGTGGAGCACCAGCCGTTGCGCGAAATTCAGCGAATAAAAGAAGCCGAAAGGCTAACGCCGCTGCACGAAATTTGCACCGATATGGCCAAGGTATCGGTGGCGTTTTTCCTGTCGGAATTTCTTTCGCGTGTTCTTCGTGAAACCCACGACAATGAGTTGCTTTTTCATTATCTTAAAAATTCCATTGAAACACTGGAACAAACCCACAAAGGAATAGCCAATTTTCATATGGCTTTTATGTTGGGGCTGACCCGGTTTTTGGGGTTTTATCCCAATTTGGAAGCGTACAGGCCGGGGTTGTATTTCGATTTAATGAACGGCGAATTTGTTGCCCCGCAGCCTTTGCACCCTCATTATTTGAACAAAACCGAGAGCGCCGTTTTGCTAAACCTGCAGCGAATGGATTACGCAACGATGCGCTTTTTTAAATTTTCGCGAAGCGACAGAAACTTGGTTATTGAACGGTTGTTGACTTATTACCGCTTGCATGTGTATGATTTTTTGCCGTTAAAATCGTTGGATGTGTTAAAAGAGTTGTTTTAAAACACCTGATAAACAATTACCCGGCCCGATGTTTCAATGGTAAACCAATCGCCGAGCGATTCGTTGAGTGTGCCTTGCCACCAATTGGTGAAAATGGCTTTTTTAAGCGGGTATTGCAAATTTTGTGTAGAAATTTCGTTGCGGTCAATGGCAAAAAATGAAACTTGTTGTCCCGGAAAACTGCTGAATTTGGTGGTTGTGTGAATGGGCGTGAAGATGCCGTAGTTGGTAATCATTTTCACAGTGGCAACTTCCAAGTATTCGGCCAAAAGAGAAATATTGCCAATGGTGTGATCTTCTCGCTTTCCGGTTCCACCCACAATCACAATGTTTTTCATACTGCGCTGCACGCAGAATTGCACCGATTTGGTTAAATCGTTGGTCTCTTGATCGGGGTTGGGGAAGATGATATCCGCGAAGCGGATTTTGTTTTCCGCCGAAACAGAGTCGCAATCGCCCACAATGGCGTCGGGGCGGCCGCCACGGGCAATGAAATCGTTGGCGGCGCCGTCGGAGCAAACCACAAACGGCGCGTTTTCAATGTAGCGCAAAGGAATTTCATGACGCGGAAACCGGCCGTTGGCAATAATTACCGCGTCGTAATCTTTTTCTGGAAGCATTTTTGATTGGAATCAGTCTTTTAAATAGTATTCAACCGTGCTCACCACCCGCACATTTTTGATATGCGGCGTGTTGCCGTCCCTGTCGGAGATGGAAAATTGCCCTTGATTGGCGCTTTTTATTTTTCCCAATTTGCTGTTGGAGTCTTCGGCAAATTTTACGGCTGCTTCGCGCGCGTTTTTGGTAGCTTCTTCAATCATTTGCGGTTTTATGTCGTTCAATTTGGTGAAGGTGTATTGCACATTGTATTGATAATCACCGCCCGAAACCGCAACGCCTTGGCGCAACAGTTCGCCTTGCTCGCTCATCAACTTGCGCACCACATCCACATTGTCGGAAGTAACCGTAATCACGGAGGTGATATTGTACCGGTAAGGCGAAGAGTTGTTGCTGTATCTCTCGGCTTCCAAATCCACCACTTGCGGCGCCGAAACACTTATTTCATCGTCTTTTATGCCGTTTGCTTTGAGAAACGCCACCACGGTTTGGTTTTTTTCTTTCAGGTTATCGTGCAGAGAGATTAAATCGTTGCCCACGTCTTTGAACATCAATGGCCAAATGGCTTTGTCTGCCGGAACTTCCATTTCAGACAATCCTTTTACCGAAACCACGCGGTCTCTCTGGGAGAACATTTTAATGCCGCCTCGTATGGATAATCCCAAAAAAAGCAGTCCGAGGGCGATAATGGCTGCTTCGGGAATTCTGTTTGTTTTCATAAATATGTTTTTTCCTTTATTTATCGGACAATTAATCAAACTCAAACACAAATATAACGCATTTAACGAGTGAGTGCACACAAACGTAGAAAAATAAACGTTAAATGATTAAATATTCTTAAATAAGACGCTTATCTACAATCGTTCTAAATAAATTTTCTATTTTTGTCTTCTGATTTGCTGATGTACAAAGGTTTATTCAGTTGTTTTAAAGTTATCGCGTTGTTAAACAAATAAGGAGTTAGATTGTTATTACAAAGGCATATAATCTCAGAATCTATAAACTTAAAAATAAATATATTACTAACAAAATGACAAAATCTACAGCTAAAAAAAAATCAAGCGACAAGGATGTGTCCAAGGAGAAGTTGCTCCATATGCATCGGATGATGCTTGATATTCGTAATTTCGACAATAAAGTTAACCAACTCGTGAAGAAAGGAAAAGTACCCGGAATGACGCACTTTTCCATCGGAGAGGAAGCCGCTAACGTAGGTGCTATTGCCGCGATAGAAAAAGGCTTCGATTTAATTACATCAAACCACAGAGGACACGGCCAGAGCATCGCCCTTGAGATTGACCTCAACGGAATGATGGCCGAAATTATGGGAAAAGCCACCGGTACCTGTAAAGGAAAAGGAGGTTCTATGCACATTGCCGACCTCGACAACGGCAACCTCGGCGCCAACGGAATTGTGGGCGGAGGAATGGGAATGGCCATTGGTGCCGCACTCACTCAAAAAATGAAAAAAACAGGAAAGATTGTTTTATGCTGCTTCGGAGATGGGGCTTGCAACGAAGGAACTTTCCACGAAACGTTGAATATGGCGTCCATTTGGAATTTGCCGGTGATTTTTTATTCCATCAACAACTTATATGGCATCAGTACACCCATTAAAAGCGTTATTAACGTAGATTATAACTACCAACGCGCTTGCGCTTACGGCATTCCCGGACACTTTATTGAAGACGGAAACGATTTAATGGCCGTGTACAACAAGTTTAAAGAAATTGTGCAATATGTGCGCGATGGCAATGGCCCGGTGCTTGTAGAAGCAATCACTTATCGTTGGTTGGGTCACTCAACTTCCGACCCCGGAAAATACAGAACAAAAGCCGAGGTGGACGAGTGGAAACAAAAAGACCCCATTAAGAGATTCAAAAAATACCTCGTTGAAAATAATATTGCCACCGAAGAGGAAGTGGATGCATTGAATAAAGCATCGTTGGATGCGGTGGAAGAGTCTGTGAAATTTGCATTGAGCAGCCCCGAACCAACATTGGAGTCGGCATTTGAAGATATTTTTGCCGATTAACCACGTCACACACATTTGTCATAAACTAAATTAAAAAATAAAACATCAACATATAAATGGAAAACGAAACAAAATTAATGTCTGTCAGAGACGCAATAATAATGGCAATGTCAGAAGAAATGCGTCGCGATGAGAACGTATTTCTAATGGGAGAAGACGTAGGTATTTTCGGTGGCGACTTCGGAACATCGGTAGGGATGCTCGAAGAATTCGGCAAGGAACGCGTGCGCGATACACCCATTTCTGAGAACGCCATTTCCGGATGCGCCGTTGGTGCCGCGATGACCGGATTGCGCCCCATTGTGGACGTCACTTTTATGGACTTCATCGTGTATATGATGGACAATATTGTAAATCAAGCTGCTAAAACTCGCTATATGTACGGCGGAAAAGGAACAATTCCCGTAGTATTCCGCTGCGCGGCAGGAGGAGGCGTTGGCTCGGCCGCACAACACTCGCAATCGCTGGAAGCATGGTTCACGCACATTCCCGGCCTAAAAGTGGTAGCTCCCGGAACGCCCGCCGATGTGAAAGGCATCCTAAAAGCGGCCATTCGCGATAACAATCCGGTTATTTTCTTGGAATACAAAGCACAGTTTAATATGAAAGGCGAAGTGCCTTTAGATCCTGAGTTCGTATTGCCGCTGGGTAAAGCCGACATTAAAAAAGAAGGAAAAGACGTAACGGTAATCACATACGGAAGAATGCTGGAACGCGTGATGCAAGCGGCCAACGAAGTAGAAGAGGCCGAAGGCGTAAGCGTGGAAGTAGTTGACTTGCGCACCTTGATGCCGTTGGATAAAGAAACGGTATTACAATCGGTAAAGAAAACCGGCAAAGTGCTGCTCGTGAACGACGCGCACAAAACCGGTGGTTTCATTGGCGAAGTAGCGGCAATGATTGCCGAAAGCGACGCGTTCGATTATCTGGATGGCCGCATTCTGCGCCTTGCCGGTGAAGATGTGCCCATTCCATACAACCAAACATTGGAAAGCGCGATGATTCCCAACGTGGAGCGCATTAAAAAATACATCCTCAAACTGGTAAACAAAAGATAAAGGATGGGAATGGAAAGAAAAAAACTAAGGGCAACGCCCGCTGCAAGAGCCTTGGCTAAACGCTTGGGCGTGGACTTGTTTAATGTGGACGGAACCGGCTTTAAAGGACGTATTCACAAAGACGACGTAGCCGCTTGGAACTACGAAGGCAAAGTACACGTTTCGCCTCTTGCGCGCCGCATTGCCGAAGTACACAATATAGAACTGAAAGGCATTAGAGGATCGGGATACAGGCACAAAATAATGAAAGACGATGTGCTTGAACTCATTTCCGATCCGGAACTGAAAGCAAAACTCACCCGCGATTATTTTGAAGAAGCAACCGCCGCGCCAAAGATGATGGCTGCACCTGCGAAAGCCGACAAAGCCGCCGCTTCCGCCGCTGCTTCAACACAAACACAAACGGAAGAAATAAAAGGCGAAACCGAAACCATCCCGATGAGCCAGATGAGAAAAATCATCTCCAAGCGAATGTCGGAAAGTTTCTATTCGGCGCCATCTTTCACCCAAACGTGGGAAGTGGATATGGGCGAAATGCTGGAATTGCGTAAAAAACTAATCGATCCCATCAAGGAGAAAACCGACAAAAAACTCACCGTTACCGACCTCATTTCACTGGCTGTAGTAAAAACGTTGATGAAACACAAATACATCAACGCAAGCCTCAACAAAGAAGCCACCGAAATAACGTTCCATAACTATGTGAACTTGGCCATGGCCGTTGGGCTAGAAGACGGCTTGTTGGTTCCCGTGGTGAAAAACGCCCATGCCATGTCGCTAAGCGAATTGGTGCTCGCGTTGAAAGACATTACCGAGCGCACGTTCTCTAAAAAACTCACGCCCGATGAGCAGAGCGGCAGCACGTTCACCATCAGTAATTTAGGGATGTATCCGGTGGATAATTTCACCGCCATTATCAACCAGCCCAACGCGGCAATTTTAAGCGTTGCGTCAACCAAAGACACGCTGGTTCCCATAAATGGCGAAGCAGTTATCAGGCCCATCATGAAAATGAGCCTTACAGCCGACCACCGTATCATCGACGGCCTCACCGCCGCCAAATTTATGCAGGATTTGAAAGCATTAATGGAAAATCCGTTATCATTATTAATTTAAAAGTTTAATGTTCAAGGTTTAAAGGTTTCAAAACACGCAACCCGTAACGCGTAACCCGAACCCCCCAAACCCGTAACTCAAAAAAATATGGCTCACGAAATTATAATGCCCAAAGCCGGTATAGACATGACCGAAGGGCAAATTGTAAAATGGTTAAAGAAAGAAGGCGATCCTGTTACTGAAGGCGAAATTATCCTCGAAATCATGACCGACAAAACCAGCATGGAAATTGAAGCGGAAGCTTCGGGTATCCTGCTGAAAATTGTTCATCACGATGGCGACACCGTCCCGGTAACCGAAGTAATCGGCTACATTGGTGAGGAAGGCGAAGCCGTAGAAACGTTGCAGCCCGAAGTGATTGAGTCCTCGTCAGAAGTAGAAGGAGAGGAGGACCGCATGATCCGCTTCGAAGACAATTACCACGTTGCCGTTATTGGCGGCGGCCCCGCCGGGTATGTAGCGGCTATTAAAGCGGCACAACTGGGCGCCAAGGTGGCCATTGTGGAAAAAGGAACCTTTGGCGGAACGTGCCTCAACGTGGGATGTATCCCCACAAAAGCGTATCTGAAAAACGCCGAAATTATTGAAAATATACGCGCTGCTGCCGGCCGCGGCATTATCGTAAGCAATGCTGATATAAAAGTGGATATGGAAAAAGTGCAGCAATACAAAAATGCCGTGGTGAAAAAACTCACTGGCGGCGTGGTATCGCTTCTCAAAAGCAACGGCGTAGATATTTACGAAGGCGTTGGAAAAATAAACAAGAATATTGATGTGGTGGTAAACGACTCGCAAATTATCAAAGCCGATAAAATTATTCTTGCGGGCGGTTCAAAAGCCACAAAAATAAATATTCCGGGCATTGAAAACGATAAAGTACTCACCAGCGACGATATCCTTGAAATACAAGAAGTGCCCGAAACACTGGCCGTTATTGGCGGTGGCGTTGTGGGAATTGAATTGGGACAATCCTTTGCCGGATTGGGTTCCAAAGTAACCGTCATTGAAATGATGGACAGAATTATTCCCGCGCTCGACCACGAAGTATCGGAAGAACTGGCCAGAATTCTCAAGAAAAAAGGCATGACGCTCATCACCTCGTCAAAAATCACGGAGATTGTGGATAAAGGCGATAAACTGGAGGTGAAAATTGAAGGAAAAGACTCCGTTGTGGCCGATAAAGTGCTTATTTCCATCGGCCGTGTGCCCGATAATGAAGGAATAGGGGAGATTAAACCCGAGATGGAGCGCGGAAAAATAAAGGTTGACAAGTATATGGAAACCAGCGTGAAAGGTGTGTATGCCCCGGGCGATGTGAACGGCATTAAAATGTTGGCGCACGTTGCGTTCCGGATGGGAGAAGTGGCCGCCGAAAACGCCGTGAAAGGAAACGAGCGAACCATTAAATTGTTGTCGGCGCCATCGGTGGTGTACACCTCGCCCGAAGTAGCTATGGTGGGCCTTACCGAAGAGCAGGCGCGTGAAAAGTACGACGATGTGCGCATCGGTAAATTCAGCTTTGTGGCTAATGGCCGCGCACTGGCGTCGGGCGACAACGTGGGTTTTGTGAAAGTGGTTGCCGATAACCAATACGGCGAAGTGCTGGGCGTGCACATTATTGGCCCTGCTGCTGCCGAAATCATCAATCAGGCATCGCTCATTATGGAAATGGAAATTACGGTGGATGAAGTAATTAAAACCATTTACGGACACCCCACTTATTCCGAAGCGCTCTTTGAAGCTTTTGCCGATGTGTTGGGCGAGGCCGTGCACTTGCCCAAAAAAGGCGATGGTAAATCCCAAAGCGCGTCCGCTGCCAAATCTCAGAAAGAAAACGCGGTTGACGACGAAATGGAAGAACGTAAAAAAGACCTCGAAAAGGAACAAAGTAAATCGCAAGAGTCGAAAGAGGAAATAAAAAATATTGCCGAAGAAACTCCCGGCGAACCTACCAAAGACGAGGTGTGGGATGCCGAACATCCCCATATTCCGGATTCGAAAGGGAAAAACCGCAAATAAAAAGAGCGGATAAACCAACGAACACCGAACTACGTTCTGTAAAAGTTCAAAAGAAAAGAATACTATATTTCTTACGTGAAGTAAAAAGGCATCGCTAGTGTGAGTGATGCCTTTTTTTGGTGCTTGTGTAACGTTGAGTACTGTGTGTGAAAAACTTTGTGTGTTAGAGCTTTTGCGGCTACTTTTTGCCATAATAGACCAAGTACAAAGAAACCTCTCTTTTGAAAGATTAGTTTATTGTATTCAATTTTTTGAAGCTTTAAACCGTTTTAGCACAAACGGTTCTCCCGGAGCCAATATTCTGATGCGCTCGGGATTAACAACCACCTCATAAAGTTTTTGCGGATCCGCGTTAAAGGGAGAAGAATCGGGCGCGTCAACGGAACCCCAATGACAAAGCAACAACTGCGCATTGGGATAGGCGTTAGCAAGTTTTACCGCGCCTTCAAATGTAAAATGCCATTCATTATCTGAAAAATCAAACAAAATAGCGTCTGGGTGCTTCATTGTAAGATGTTCGGGCATTAGTCTTGAGTCTCCCGTGGCCCAGATAGTTCCATCGGGTGTGTCAAACCAAAAACCACAAGCGTCTTCGTTTTTGAATGTGCGGTCACTCATTCCGGGATAGGCGTTTTGATAAGCGTGATCAGCGGGTGTTAACGTCACGGAAATGTTTTTTACTTTAAACGTTTCACCAATATCGTGCCCGGCAGAAGTCAAGTTTAAGTTCTTCATCAATGAGTCCACATACAAGGTGGAATGGTATACAGTTGTAACTTTTGACAGTGCCACGTTGGTGGGAACACTAAAATGATCGTTATCGGCATGCGTAATAAAAACCGCGTCCAAATGCGGAACGTCATTGGCTGAAATGGGGAATTCAATCAATAGCGGCATATCGAAGCCTTCAAGAAGCGGATCGACCATGAAAGTTGTACCTCGGCTGTTTATTAAAAAGCCCGACATTCCTAACCAACGCAACGTGGTTTTTTTAGATTTTCTGAAAGCTTCTTTACCAAATGGTTGCGTAGGCGGTGCCTTCGCCTGATATTTTTGTTGAATCACGTTTGTTGTGTCTGACAAGGTTTGAGCGTTTGCAGCAATAGAAAAAAAGAAGAGTGAAAATACCGGTGCTAAATAAAATAACTTCTTCATTTTGTTAAATCTTTTTGTTATATTCTTTGGTTATCAGGTGATTGTGCTTTATTCCTTTTCTAATCCCTCCCACCATCGGGAAAAAGATTGTGTAGAGTCATTAATATACACTGGTTCGCCAATTTTCGGCGTAACCAGCTTCACGTTTAGGCTGTCGGCCAGCGCGGTAATTCTCGTAAGCGGCTCATCCCACGCGTGTTGCGAGATGGAAAACTTCCCTGAATGAATGGGCACCGTTCTTTTTGCCTGCAACTCTTGGGCTACTTGTATGGTTTCTTCGGGAAACGTGTGAATGTTTGCCCACAAACGGCTGTATTGCCCGTTCTCGAGAAACGCCAAATCAAACGGCGCGAATTTCTCGGCAATTACTGAAAAATGAGGCCCATAACCGCCATCGCACCCTAAGAAAATCCTAAAATCGGGTGTTTCTAGCACGTAGGAAACCCAAAGGGTTCTATTTCGCTTGAGGTTTCTGCCCGAAAAGTGCCGAGACGGAACAGTGTGTAGTACACTTCCGTTGGCAATGGGAAGGGTTTGGTTCCAATCTTTTTCAATGATTTTGGTTGTATCGAAGCCCCAATAATCGAAATGCGAACCCACGCCCAAAGGGCAAATAATGGTGTCAATTTTTGGCTTTAACGCGGTAACGGTTTTATAATCCAAATGATCGTAATGGTCGTGCGTAATGATTAGGTAATCTATTTGCGGAAAATCATCCGCGGTGTAAATATTCGTTCCTTTAAACGCTTTGTTCATAAACGACACTGGCGCAGCGGATTTGCTAAGAACGGGGTCAATCAGAAAACGGCTTCCGTTTACTTGCAGGAAGTAGGAGGAATGGCCGAACCAAACAAACACATTTTCATTGGGCTGAATTTCTTTGAGGTTGGTTTTTATCACCGGAATTTCAACGGACGGTTTGGTGTGTTTGCTTTTTTTGAAAAGAGATTCTCTCATCGCCTCGCCAAAATTGATGGATGAAGGCGTGGGCGTTAAATTCTGAAACGCCCCATCGGAAAAGTGCGGTGAACGCTTTATTGCTTCCAGCCTTTCTCCCGAAGGGTTTTTCCCAAATTGCGGTTGCCGCAAAACGGCGCATGCCGTAAGAACAACCAAAATGCTTATGGATACGATGGCTATCATCATTTTTCTTTTCATTCTATTTCTGTGTGATTTAAACCTATAGGTAGAATGCAAATATAAGGAATTTGTTTCGTTTTACTGCCCATTTTTTTCGTGGTAAGAATGTCAAGACAAAAAAAGCAGGATAAGACGAATTATCCTGCCATAAAACATTATTAAAGTTTATCACTACTGACCGACAAAATTCCGGCAAATCAGTTGAAACCTTTATCAGCAAATCGTTTTAGTAAATTGATTGGACGAACAGGCCGCGTTTAACTTCGTAGAAGTTTTCTGTGCATAACCCCCAATGAAATTGGGGGTAGAAAACGTGAAAGACCAATAAAACGCTGTAGGCGTTTCCTTTAAACGGATTGGGAAACTCTTACAGAGTTTATGCACGGTAATTTCGCCATTCCCCCAATTAAAATTGGGGGTTATGCACGGGTTTGTCCTAAGGACAAATTTAAGTCGGTCAGTAATGAAAGTTTTTACCTTTCAGGTATAACTTTACTAAAAATTAAACACACATACTGCATTAATTGATATAATCTCTATTATACACACTTCTAAGTTACATCCGCTATCATCATTCGCTTCCATTTAAAATATCCGAACACCGAAATAACGGAATAAATGGCGAAAAGAAGAATGGTGGCGATGTGCATTCCCTTCCAAATATACAATCCGCACGAAACCACATTCACCACAAACCAAATGCCCCATTGTTCAATGTATTTGTGCGCCAACATCCACATTCCCAGAATGCTGAGCGTGGTGGTAAAACTGTCGCCGTAAGGCACCGGGCTATCAGTAAAGCGGATGAGGATAAACGCGATGAGGGTGAAAAGCGCCACGCCCGCCAACAAAAGCGGAACGATAAACCGGGTGGGGGTGTGACTGATGCGGCTTTCCGCTTCGTTCGATTTTCTTCGGGTCCACATAATCCAGCCGTAGGCGCTCGCGATGAGGTAATACACGTTGATGCCCATATCGGCATAAAATTTGGATTGATAGAAAATAACAATGTAAATCACCGGCATTATCACGCCAAACAGCCACAGCCATTTGTTGGCTTTGTACTCCAAATAAAGATAAATGAGGCCGATGACGGCGCCGATGATTTCCAAACTTTCCATACGAAAACCTTAAACGCTAAACCCTGAACGTTAAACCCTGAAACGTTAAACCCTAAACGTTAAACTTAAAAACTAACAGTTAACCGCGCCATAAAGTTGCGTGTGGCTTGCGGATAATACCCCACGTAATCAGCTGCCGTGTCGGTACTTCCCTCTCTGAAAAACGACTGCGAAGCATATCCGTTGGCCGAATATTCCGTTCCGAAAATATTGTTTACATAAAAATCGAGGCTGATAATGCCCAAGTTTGTCGGACGGAATGTGTATCCGGCGGTAAGGTTGCTTACGAAATAGGCGTCGAGTGAACGACTGTCGCTTGACGTGTTATCCAAATATTGTTTGCCCACATATTTTCCCAAAAGCGCAAACCGCCACGCCGATGTGGGCGTGTATGCCAAGGATATCGCGCTCACCAAGTTGGGAGAATACGAGATGTCAGTTGAAGCGAACTCTTCGGTTTTTTGATCCACTACGTCCCAATTTTCGTCGTACACATCGTAATATGCCGTGTAGTTTTTGATTTTGTTGGTGCTGATGGTGGCATTGGCGTCCAAGCGCAGTTTGCCGGGCACGATGGGAATTCCGGCTTCCAGTTCGATTCCCGCGCGATAGCTGTTTTTCACGTTTTCCATCAGTTTATAACCGATATCGCTCAACCGTCCGGTTTGCACCAACTGGTTGTCGTAGAGCATATAATACAGGTTTGCGCCAAGGCGATAGCTGTTGCGGTCGAATTTATACCCAAGTTCAAAATCGTACATTCGTTCGGGTTTCACTTCGTGCGGTACGTTTCCTTTTTTGGCGTCTTTCAAGTCGGCGCGAAGCGGTTCGCGGTTTCCAACCGATACGGATCCGTAAATCCTGTTCCAGGGATTGAAATTGTAGAACGCCCCGGCTTTCGGATTGAAAAAGTTGTACTTGAAGTCGTCCGTCAAATCCACAAAGTCGTCATCCGTTCCCGTGAATTTATATGTTAAAAAACGTCCTTGCACATCGCCGAAAACAGAAAGTTTCTCGTTTATCTGGTATTCTGCTTTCATAAAGAGATTTATCTCCGATTTTTTGCCGTTGTTGTCATACCATTTGGCATCGGGCGCAATGTTCTGATTGTATTTCACCCACGGCAGGTAGCCAAAGTGGTCGCCATCGTAGAAACTATACATCGCGCCGCCTTGAATATGCCAGGCGTTGCGGTGATAGGTGAGACCCACGTTTGCCACATAGAAATGATTTTCCATTAATTTGCGGCGGACAACATCGGATTTAGTGTAGGTTACGCCGTCAATCACTTGCGGGTCAAACCCGAATTTGGATTTCAGGTTTTGATCCGTCTTGTAGTTTTCATAATAACCGTATCCGTAGTTGTAGCTTAAATTAGCGTTCATATCGAGATAATCGGTCAAGTTGCGGGTGAAAATCATTTGCGCGATATCGGAATAATAATTATCCGAATCATCGTGGTAATAAAGTGTATTTCCCGCGTCATCCTTATATTTTCCAGTAGGATTGTAGCGCCGTCCGTATTTTTCAATTTCATCTGCTGTTACACCTTCCCATGTAATTCCCGTTTTTTGTCGGCCGCGAAGATAAACCAAACGAAGTAATTGTCGGTCGCTATAGTGCGAGAGTGCCGCGTAGAGATTGTTGTGGTTCACAAATCCGTTGCGGATGTAGCCGTCGCTGCGGATGTAGGAATATCGCGCGTCAAACGAAAGCCCATTCGATAAAATGCCTGTTCCGGCGGCAATGGTAGATGAAAACGTGTTGTAGCTGCCCACAGCCGTTGAGGCTTCTCCATAGGCTTGTGAACGCCCGCCGGCGGTTTGCAACGAGAGGCTTGCGCCAAATGCCGAGCCGCCATTGGTGGATGTTCCCACGCCGCGTTGCAATTGCACGCTTTGCAGCGAGTTGGAGAGGTCGGGCAGGTTCACCCAATATACCTCCGAACTTTCGGGATTGTTGAGCGGCATGCCGTTCAATGTAACGTTGATGCGCGTTGCATCTGTTCCTCGAATTCTGAAGGCCGTGTTGCCTACGCCCGTTCCGCCTTCGGTGAACGCCACTACCGATGGCAGTGTTTGCAGCACCATGGGCAAGTTGTTTGCGGCATTTTCTTTTTTGAGTTCCACGGCCGACACGTTGCTATAGGCCATGGGTGTGCGCTGTCCGGCGCGTGTGGCGGAAACCACCACTTCTTCCAGTTGTACGTTTTTTAGACTGTCCGCCTGCGTATCGGCTTGCGCGAACATAGTTAGATGAAGAGCCAAAAGCCCTACTAAAATTAAAACCTTTTTCATTTACGTTGAGTTTAAAAATTGAATAAATAAAAAAGGGGAATATGTTTAAGAGAAATACCAAAAAAATAAAGCCACAGTTGTGTGAGCTTTGCCTTTTTTTCCCTACGCCGGCATTATCCGGATCAGGTTATGGGTATGATCTCAGCCCGTAATTTTGAGGCACCCCTGTTGTTTTGAAAGAACAAAGATAATACTTTTTTGTTCAGCAACGGCAAGGATGGGGCGTTTTTTAACGAAAAGCTTTCTGGTATTTGCGGAGGGATGCTTTATTTATTTCTACATTTCGGTACAATCTACAAAGATGTTGCTACGCTATGGCAAGGGGTTTGGTGATTTAAGTCGCAGCGCGCCGACAATTTTTTATCAGTAGAATCCCCAATAAATGAAAATTGCGCCTGAAATGGCGTTATTGTGTAATTTTATTTGTAATTTCGTTATTTGAAATCAAAACAGTTTCTTAGTTTCAACCGAATGTATGAGCGACGAAGAAAAATTGGCAGCTGAAGAGCAAATGATCGAAGATGAGTTTCAGGCTCTGATAACCGATTATCTCAACTCAAATCACCGCCGTAAAGTGGAGATTATTACTCGTGCATATAATATGGCAAAAGAGGCGCACAAAGGCGCGCGCCGCCGTTCGGGCGAGCCGTATATTATGCACCCACTTGCCGTGGCGCGAATTGTATCGAAAGAAATGGGGCTGGGTTCCACTTCCATTTCGGCTGCTTTGTTGCACGATGTGGTAGAAGACACCGACTACACGGTGGAAGACCTCAGGGTGATGTTCGGCGAAAAAATCGCGCAAATTGTGGACGGGCTCACAAAAATTTCCAGCGGAATGTTCGGCGAAAACGTATCGGCGCAAGCCGAGAATTTCCGCAAACTGTTGCTCACAATGTCAGAAGACATCCGCGTTATCCTCATCAAAATTGCCGACCGCCTTCACAATATGCGCACGCTGGCATCTATGACACCCGCCAAGCAATTTAAAATCACCGGCGAAACCATGTACATTTACGCGCCGCTGGCGCATCGGTTGGGGCTATTCGCCATTAAAACCGAGTTGGAAGAGCTCAGCTTTAAATATGAGCATCCCGAGGCCTTTGAAGAACTCACTCAAAAAATTGCTGAAACCGCGCCCGAACGAAATAAAATTTACGAACATTTTGCTGTTCCCGTCATCAAGGCGCTCGACACCATGAACATTGAGTACGAAATGCGTGCCCGTGTGAAATCGGTGTATTCCATATGGAACAAGATGCAAAGCAAGGGCATTGACTTTAGCGAAGTGTATGACCTGTTTGCCGTGCGCATTATTTTTGAAGTCTTTCCCGGAATGGACGAGAAAAAACAATGTTGGGATATCTATTCCGCCATTACCGATATTTACAAACTTCGTCCCGACCGCATCCGTGACTGGGTAAGTCATCCAAAAGCTAATGGTTATCAGGCACTTCATCTCACGGTGATGGGCCCCGACGGAAAATGGATTGAAATTCAAATACGCAGCCGCCGCATGGATGATATCGCCGAAAAAGGGTTCGCGGCGCACTGGAAATACAAGGAAAATAGGGTAGAGGAGGACAACGAACTTGAGAAATGGCTTAAAACCATTCAGGAGGTGTTGGCGAATCCCAATCCCAACGCCATCGATTTTCTCGATACCGTGAAAATGAACCTCTTCGCTTCGGAAATTTTTGTTTTCACACCAAAAGGCGAAATCAAAACCTTGCCAATGGGCGCCACAGCGCTCGATTTTGCGTACAACATTCACACCCGCATTGGAGACCATTGTTTGGGCGCGAAAGTAAACCACACGCTGGTGCCATTGAGCCAAAAACTGCGCAGCGGCGACCAGGTAGAGATTCTCACATCGCAATCGGTTTATCCGCAACGCGAGTGGCTTAGTTTTGTTACCACGGCCAAAGCACGCACCAAGGTGGAAGCTTCTCTTCGCCGACAACGGCGCCGAACGGTGGAAAAAGGACAAAAAATGCTTGAAGAGTTGTTTGATAATGAGCCCATTGATAACACTGTGTTGAATAAAATACAGAGTTATTACAAAGCTGAGAAGAAAGACGACCTCTATTTTTTAATCGGAAATAACGATGTTATTCTGCCTGCCGATCGCAGCGTGTTTTTCAAGATGAAAACCGATGCTGAAAAACAAGACAATCTGTTTGTTCGATATATGAAGCAGGCGATGAATGTGATTAAGAAGTCGCCCAACGATGTGAAACCTCTCAACGGTGTAGAGAGTGAAGTTGAAGCCGTGCCGGCGGAAAAAGAAAATAAAAAGATTGACCGCAAAGCGGTTTTCCCTCTCAAAGAAGATGGGTTTAAAAAGAACTTTATTCCGGCTCCTTGCTGCAAGCCGCTGCCCGGCGACGATGTGTTTGGCTTTATTACCGATAAGGAAGAGGTGGAAGTACACAAACGTTCCTGTCAAACAGGGTTGAAGCTGAAATCTAATTTCGGCGACCGCATCATCGCGGTGCAATGGGGCGATTATCTTCAGTATTCTTTTCTCGCCTCTATCGTGTTCACGGGAATCGATCGGATTGGCATTCTCAACCACATTCTCTCAAAACTATCGGAAGAAGTGGTTGTAAACATTCAAAGTGTCAATGTGTCGTCAAACGAAGGAATATTTGAAGGTGTTTTAAACGTACACGTGCACAGCGCCGAAGATGTGAATTCACTATGTGCCAAGATAGCAAAAGTGGACGGCGTTACCACCGTCCACAGATCTCTGATGTAATTAAACTTTACTGTTTCGCGTTATTATCTGCGCTTACGTTTGGACTTCTTCCCGAAAAACATCGATGACAGCCTTCTGGCACCAAATGCAAACACCGCCGGTTTGGCAAGACGCCAAGCAATACCGCCAATTTGCGGCAAGTTGGAGGTAATGATACCCAACCAAGGGTTGGATCGTTTGGTAACAAAAGGAGTAACTGAAGAAGAGGTGCCGGAAGAAAAATTATCTACCGTGTCGGCAAATTTCGATTTAATGGACGATGTAATACCCTTGGTAATCATCGATCCCCAATTGTCGTTAAAATACTGCAACTGGTAACTCAGCCTTTGGCCGGCAATAGTACGTTCTTCGCGCAGCCGTTTCTTCTCAAGTCGAAGTTCCTCTAAAGGGGTTAATTTATATGTTTTCATATTTTATTGAGTTTTATCGTCTTTGTCGTCTTTTGCCATAAGGAAGCGAACAACACTGTTTGTAACTAAATTTTTAAATGGCTTTCCGGCCAACATCAAAATGATTACAAATAAGACGGCAACCAAAGCAACAATTCCAAAACCACCCCAATCACTGTCAAGTACTTCGGCAAGATACAATCCCAGCGTTATAAATACAAATAATAGTGCGAATAGTGCAGTGCCTGCAATTATCAAACTATATGTGATGACAGAGGAACCCAAACTGAGTTTTTCGTAAACCTCCAGTTTTCCGAGTTCAAGTGTGTCATTTATATAGTGTGATACATCATCCTTGATTTCCTCGAACAATGTACTTACTTTTTTTTCTTCCATCGTTTCGGTAGAATTTAAGGATTTAATTATTGTTTAGCGAGCTCTTTCTTTGCGATTTCAGCGATATCGTCAATGTCTTCTCTTAAATCTTGAACTTCGCTTTTGCCTCTGTAAACGGCAGATTTTACGTTTGCTCTTACTTTGTCGGCAAATTCATTGGCTTGTTCCAACCATTCTTCTTTTTTGTCAGTACCCATAATGTAACCAACTGCAGCACCTAAAGCGGCGCCAATACCTAAACCTAATAATAATTTTGCTTCTGATCTCATACTTTTTTGTTTTAAATTGTTAGTAGTTTGTATTATTTAAAAGTGGTTTCACTTGCATGAAATTTTTTCAAATTGTTTCAAGAAGTTTTACTTAATAATAAAACACATTACTTGCAAAAATGTTTTCACAGTTGACACATGAGTGAGGAAAAAGATGGATTTTAATGGATATTTTCAACTATGTGGTTTTAGGAGAGGAGTTTGTTAAATTAAACCACTATTGTCCGATAAAAAATAAAAATACCTTGAAAGTGTTTTCATTGCTATTTCTAAGTGCTTTACATTTGTCAGTGGTCCTGTTACAAAATAGATTTTCTCCACCAACTGGCGGATCAGAATGATAAAACGAAAGGACACCAATGCTTTTGAGACCGTCCCTTCGTTTTATGTGGATGAAGCGAATTGCAATTCGCTTTTTAATTCAATTTTGATAAAGTCGTAAACCTATAAGTAGTTGATTGCTAATGAGTAGTTCGTGGTTTAAGACGCATTCCATGCATATCTACCCGCCTGCGTTCTACCAACTTCTTGACTTCTTGACTTCTTGACTTCTTCTAACTTCTAACTTCTGAATCTAAATCAACTCCCCAAACAACGTTGCCGAAGTGAACCCCGTGATTCTCACTTTCACAAACTGCCCAATGCGAGAATCTTTTTTATCGAAAATAACCACTTTGTTTTGGTCGGTTCGGCCGAAAAGCTGTTCGCGCGAACGTTTTGAGAAACCTTCAATAAGCACTTCAAATTCTTTGCCCACATCTTTTTCGTTGCTTTGGCGCGAAAGCTCCATTTGAAGATCGATGATTTCCTGCAAACGCCTGTTTTTGATTTCCTCGGGAACGTTGTCTTCCAGCTTTTTTGCGGCGTAAGTTCCCGGACGCTCCGAGTATTTGAACATAAACGCCGAATCGAAGCCCACTTCGCGCATCAGCGAGAGGGTTTCTTGGTGGTCTTCTTCCGTTTCGCCGTGGAAACCGCACATAATATCGGTAGATAATCCGCAACCGGGGATAATGCGCTTGATGGCATTGATGCGCTCCAAATACCACTCGCGGTTGTATCTTCGGTTCATCATTTTTAGCATGCGCGAACTTCCCGATTGTACGGGCAAGTGAATATAATTGCACAAGTTCTTATATTTGGCAATGGTTTCGAGTGTTTCGTCGTTCATATCCCACGGATGCGAAGTGGTGAAGCGGATGCGCATGTTTGGCGCTTCTTCGGCAACCATTGCCAATAGTTCGGCAAAACTGATGATTTTGTCACCGTCTTTAAATCGATACGAATTCACGTTTTGCCCCAACAAAACCGCTTCGCGAAAGCCTTTTTCGCGCATGTCGCGCAATTCGTTAAGGATGCTTTCCGGTTCACGGCTACGCTCACGTCCGCGAGTGAAAGGCACAATGCAATAGGTGCAAAACTTATCGCACCCGCGCATAATGGAAATGAAACCGGAGATGTTGGTACCGGGAAATTTTAACGGTATAACGTCTTTGTAGGTTTCTGTTTTCGATAACTCCACGTTCATCACTTTTTCGCCTTTTTCCGCCGCGCCCACAAGGTTAGGTAGGTCTAAATAAGCATCGGGGCCAATAACCATATCCACGTTGTGGTTGTCAATCAAGTCCGATTTCACGCGTTCGGCCATGCAACCCAATACGCCCACAATGAGGTTGCCTTTGCGTTTTCTTTTCAACGAATTGAAATATTCCAAGCGCTGCAACACTTTTTGCTCGGCGTTTTCTCTGATGGAACACGTGTTTACGAAAATTGCGTCGGCCTCGCGGTCGTTATCGGTGAGGGCATAGCCATCCATTTCCATGATGGATGCAACTACTTCAGAATCCGATACATTCATTTGGCACCCGTATGTTTCGATAAAGAGTTTTTTATCGTTTGCTGTATTTTCTGTTGATGATGTCATTGTTTTGCTGTGTATGTTAATGCTGTGATTTCAACTTTAATAAAAGTTAAAACGTTAAATTAATTAGACAGAACGTTTGTAAACCGTTTTTGTTGTTCTATCTTTGTTAGAATCTTTATAAGATGAAAAATAAAATTTTTTCATAGTTAAGGTTTTGGTTAAATTTCGGGAGTGGCTGTGAAGTTACCCCCGAATTTTTTTTATGCAGTTTTAAATAACCAAAACACTTCGTTTATTCGTGAAAAATCATTATTTTTGTCGAGTTGCAAAATTAATCAAATATATGGACTTCGGAGATATAATTTACTACCTGCTGCTTATATTTTTTATGATATTGGGAATTTTTAATAATTCCAAAAAAAAGAAGGCCGAGCAACAGAGTCAAATACCAAAAACAGAGAGTGATTCACCCACTTTTGATTTTCCCAAGTTGCCGGAAACCATAAAAAACATCAACCGAAGAAAAACGCCACCGCCTGTTCCCGTTACAAAGCCGGAAACATACAAGCGCCCGCAGTTTCAATCGTCTATGGATTTGGTAACCGATTTTGAAGGAGAATCGTCGCTAAAAGGTACCATTTTTGTGGATGAGGGAGATTTTGACAACATTTCTGTTTCAGATCCCATTACATCTGCTGAAACATCCAATATAGTTCATCCGCTGATTAAAGATTTGCACCGCAACAACCGGATCAATGAAATGAGAAAGGGAATCATTTACGGAGAAATCCTTAAACCGAAATATTAATTATCAAAAAACAAAGTTTTACACATGGCATTAAAATTTATAAGTGCACAAGAAGCCGCTGCGCTCGTTAAAAATAACGATAACGTTGGTTTCAGCGGTTTTACCCATGCCGGCTGCCCCAAAGTGGTTCCGGTGGAAATTGCTAAGCGTGCCGAAGAAGAACACGCAAAAGGAAACCCGTTTAAAATTGGTGTTTTCACCGGCGCATCAACCGGTGACGCGATTGACGGAGCGCTTTCCCGCGCAAAGGCCATAAAAATGCGCACACCGTATCAAACCAATAAATCGATGCGTGAAGCCATCAACAACTCCGAAGTTGCATTTTTTGATATGCACCTTTCGCAATTGGCGCAAGAAATCCGTTACGGATTTTTGGGAAACATTGATGTAGCGGTTATTGAAGCGTGCGATGTAACCGAAAACGGTGAAATTGTGCCCACCACTGGTGTGGGAATTACGCCCACCATTGCACGGTTGGCAAAAATTGTAATTGTGGAGCTTAATAAGCAGGTACCCACAAAACTGAGAGGAATTCACGATTTGTATGAATTGCAAGACCCGCCCAAACGCCGGGAAATTCCCATTTTTGAAGTGCAGAACAGAATCGGCTTGGAGTACGTGAAAGTTGATCCGGCTAAAATTTACGTGGTGGAAACAGACCGCGACGGCGATGGCGGTGGCTTTGCACCCGTGGATGAGGTTACTGCCAGAA
The DNA here is from genome assembly GCA_023388315.1 of Bacteroidota bacterium. Lineage (GTDB taxonomy): Bacteria > Bacteroidota > Bacteroidia > Bacteroidales > Dysgonomonadaceae > JAEWGM01. The sequence continues at coordinate 78,543 of JAEWGM010000041.1, forward strand.
TTGGCGATAATGTGGCCGATTTTTTTGTAAGCGAAATTAAAGCCGGGCGCATACCGCACACGTTTTTACCCATTCAATCGGGAGTGGGGAATATTGCTAACGCGGTGCTGGCCTCAATGGGAAGCAACGATGGCATTCCACGTTTTGAAGTATATACCGAGGTGATTCAAGATGCCGTGATTGATATGATGCAAAAAGGCAACATTTCTTTTGCCAGCGGCTGTTCGTTAACCGTGAGCAACGAAGTGTTGCATCAATTCTATAGCGACTTGGATTTCTTTAAACAAAAATTGGTGCTTCGCCCGTCGGAAATTTCCAACAATCCGGGTATCGCACGCCGCTTGGGAATTATCGCGCTCAACACGGCCATTGAAGTGGATATTTTTGGCAACGTGAACTCAACGCACGTAAACGGAACCAAAATGATGAACGGCATTGGCGGCTCGGGCGATTTCACGCGGAATTCTTATCTGTCCATCTTCCTTACGCCATCGGTAGCCAAAAACGGCGCCATCAGTTGCATTGTACCAAAAGTTACGCACGAAGACCACAACGAGCATTCGGTGAAAATCATCGTTTCGGAATACGGCGTTGCCGACCTCAGAGGAAAATCGCCCAACCAACGTGCTCGCGAAATCATCGAAAAATGCGCGCATCCCGATTATCGTCCGCTCTTGCACGAATACTTGAGCTTGGGTGTTAAAGGGCATATCCCGCAAGATTTATACACGTGTTTCGCGTTTCATCAAGCGCTAAACGAAACAGGAACGATGATGAACGCAAGTTTCAAACGTCACTAACGGATACGTTGTCATATACAAAAATCTTCCCGCGGCCAAATTAATAAATGGTTGCGGGATTTTTTTTGATGATTAACAATTACACGTTCAAAATCAGGTTAATTTGTGTTTTTAATTCGGGCAACACCTCTTCTGCAAACCATTTGTTTTTTGCTTGCCAAATATTGTTGCGTGGCGATGGGTGAGGCAACGGAAAATAGTTCGGTAAATAAGATTGATAATGCTTCACGGTATCGGTTAATGTGTTTTTCGCGCGCGAACCCAAATAATATTTTTGGGCATATTGACCCACCAATAAAGTGAGTTTCACATTCGTCATCAGTTCAAACAATTTCGGGTGCCACAAAGGCGCGCATTCCGGCCGAGGCGGCAAGTCGCCCGATTTTCCTCTTCCCGGATAGCAAAACCCCATGGGAATTAACGCGATTTTTTTTGGGTCGTAAAACGTTTCGTTATCCACACCCATCCATCGGCGTAAATTGTCGCCGCTTTTGTCATTCCACGGAATGTGGGTTTGGTGCACAATTCTTCCCGGCGCTTGCCCGATAACCACAATTTTGCTCTCCGCGCTTGCCGAAACCACCGCATTCGCTCCCAACGGCAAGTATAGTTCGCAAAGCCTACAAGCGGCAATGTCTTGCAGCAATTTATCCATTAATTGGCTATTCTTTTTGCGCATACGAAAGCGTGTTTTGAGTTATATCGGCAGGTTTGGTGTAAGGATGTTCCTGCGCTTTGTCAACGTCCATAATATGCATCACATTCCATCCGTTAAATTTCAGGTAATCCGAAACGAGCGAGCGGTGACATCGCCACCATACAGCTTCGGAGCACATGAAAGCCACTCTTTTACCCGATGCGAGCGCTTCAAGTCGCGCGGCGGCTTTTTTGAATTCATCGGTTTCCATGTAATCGGCGTATCCGCGAAAAGCCGCGTTGCGCCACGCAGTATTTTGCGAGTCGGGATGAGTTCTTCTGCGCCCGCCCAAATCGCGTAAGTGGATGTATTCTATGCCATTATCGCGTAACGAGTTTTCCAACACCTCTTTGTTGAATTGCGGGCAATGGCGCGAACCCGGATAACTCCTGATATCGGCAAGCAAATCGATTTTAAACGAAATAAGCATGGCGATAAACTCGGTTATGGGGTGGACCGAGTGGCCGATTGTCCAAATTTCTTTTGTTTTCATTTTGCTTACTTTGGGGAAGAATGTTGTTTTTATCCAATACAAAAAACCGTCTGACTATGTGAGAAATCAGACGGTTTTTCTTATTTATGAAACAAATTGTTTATAGTTTGCTTAATTGATCGTCAAACCAGTTTCTTATTTCGTCTTTCGATTTACCGGTTTTTTCTTGCAGTCGGCCATAGAGTTCATCTTCTTTTCCTTCCACATAAAGCAAGTCGTCATCGGTAAGGTCGGCCCATTGTTGCTTGGCTTTTCCTTTTAATTCGTTCCATTTTCCTTTAAATCTTAGTTCGTCCATAATTATTCGTTTTTTAATCGGCACTCATTATCAAGTGCTATAATTAGAACCATTTAAAAGATTGTTTTGTTCTATGAAAACCGACATAGTTGCATTTATTAATGTTTTTGATAAATTTTTAGGATATATGCTGTTTCCGCATAAATCATGTATCTTTGAATATAAAACAAACAGTTGTAAAAAATGATAGATATTACCCAAATTCCTTCCCCGTGTTATGTGATGGAAGAGGCCTTATTGAGAAAAAACCTGGCATTGATTAAATCGGTGAAAGACCGTGCCGGAGTGGAAATTATTCTCGCGTTTAAAGCCTTTGCTTTATGGAAATCGTTCCCGATAATACGAGAATACATTGAGCATTCCACGGCAAGTTCCGTTGCCGAAGCGCAGCTTGCTTTTGAAGAAATGGGAAATCCGGCGCACACTTACGCGCCATCGTACACCGATGAAGATTTCCCGGTTTTCATGAAATACAGCAGCCATATAACATTTAATTCGTTGTCGCAATTTCATCGGTTTTATCCGCAAATACAGGCATCGGGTAAAAATATTCAATGCGGGGTGCGCATCAATCCCGAGTTTTCGGTGGTGGAAACAGATTTGTATAACCCCAGCGCGCCGGGTTCACGATTGGGCGTGACGGCGAAAAATATCGGCAAGCGCTTACCCTATGGCATTTCCGGCTTGCATTTGCATAATCTATGCGAAAACAATTCCTTCGACTTGGAAAAAACGCTGGAGGCGGTGGAGCAAAAATTCGGACACTTGCTTTCTCAAGTTGAATGGCTCAATTTGGGCGGCGGCCATTTAATGACGCACAAGGATTACGATACGGAGCACCTCATACAGCTTTTACTTCGCTTCAAATCGCGTTATCCGCATCTTCACATTATTATGGAGCCCGGCAGCGCCTTCGCGTGGCAGACGGGCGTGTTGGTTTCCACCGTTGCCGATATTGTGGAGAACGACGGTGTGAAAACAGCCATGCTCAATGTTTCTTTCGCCTGCCATATGCCCGATTGTTTGGAAATGCCGTACAAACCGCACATTCGCGGCGCTTATCACGAACCAGTTGAGGGCAAGCCCACGTACCGGATGGGCGGCAATAGTTGCCTGAGTGGTGATTTTATGGGCGATTGGTCTTTTGACGAGCCTCTTAAAGTGGGCGACCGCATCGTTTTTGAAGATATGATACACTACACCATTGTGAAAACAACTATGTTCAACGGTGTATCGCATCCGTCCATTGGCCTTTGGACTGCCGATAATAAATTTAAATTGTACAAAGAATTTGGGTACAACGATTACAAAAACAGAATGAGTTAAATGAGAGATTAAAAATATTTTTTGGTATTTTCTTAAACAATTTAAGCTATAATGACGTTTAAAGAGGAAAGAAAATTAATTTTCTTACAAACTATACGAATTATTAACTACTAAAAAATTATTTATTATGGGATGGTTATGGTGGATTATCATTGGAGCGGTAGCCGGATGGCTCGCAGGTAATTTAATGAGAGGTGGAGGTTTTGGCCTTCTGGTAAACATTATTGTAGGAATCATTGGTGGTGTCATCGGTGGTTGGGTATTCGGTTTGCTTGGCATTGGCACAGGCGGCGGAATCATTGGTAGCCTTATCACGGCCGTAGTTGGCGCGGTGTTGCTGCTATGGATTATCTCTCTGTTCCGGCGGGCTTAGCTTTGCTCTAACGAAATGATTATAGAAAATCGGTGTTGTTGCAAAACTTCACCGATTTTTTATTATTTTTGCCTGCTATGAAACCGACAAAAAAGCAAATTGGCATCTTTTCCGGATCGTTCAACCCCATTCACGTGGGTCATCTTGTTTTGGCTAATTACATCAAGGAATTTACCTATTTAGATGAAGTGTGGTTTGTGGTTACGCCTCACAATCCGTTGAAAGACGCGGAAAATTTGTTAGATGACGAGCTGCGTTTGCAGATGGCTTCATTGGCACTCGACAATTATGAAGGCCTGCGCGTTTCCGATATCGAGTTTTCCATGCCTCGCCCATCTTACACCATAAACACGTTGACAAAATTGAGAGAAACACACCCCGATAAAGAGTTTACCTTGATTATCGGTGGCGATAATTGGACACGGTTTAGCAGATGGAAAGAATATGAGCGCATTCTGCAAGAGTTTAAAATACTGATTTACCCTCGATTAGGAAGTGAAATTGTGGTGCCCGAGGAATATAGCGAGACGGTTGGCGCAGTAAAAGCGCCCATTGTTGAAATATCGTCCACCTTTATCCGCAACAGCATAAAAGAGGGGAAAAACGTGAGAGCGTTTGTTCCCGAAAAAGTGTATGATTTTATACAGGAGAAGGGATTGTATAGGTGATGGGGGGTGAAGTCGGAAGATCGAAGTCCGAAGTCCGATGATGGGTGCGGGGTGCTGGGTGTCAGAAGTTCGAAGCCCGAAGCCCGCGAATGAAGGCAGATGTCTAATTCTCCCGTGACGAGCCGGGATGTTATGCTCTCTAATTCGGGCAGAAAACCCGATTTAATTCAGCCCAACGCAGCACGTGGGGGGTGAAAATAACTCATCAAAGGGGCGGGCTGTAAGCCCAACTTAATTGTTACGCTGCCTTATTCAGGGCAAAATAGTAGTCGGTAAATATAAATCCAATCTGCATGTGGCTGAATTGAGCTACCGCTTTGTGACGACAAAAAAATTAAAAAAGCCCTTCTATTTCATCTCATCATATCGTATTTTATCCAAAATAATGGGCAAAATATCCGTGTCCACTCCGGCTTCTTCCAATTCGTCGCTGTCATCGAAAAGCATCGTTTTAAACGCGTTGAAACTGCCCGCGTTTTTCAACGATTGTTGATACAACTCCACCGCTTTTTTCGCGTTCTCCAAACAGAGTTCCACGTGCCCCGCGTTAAGAAAATCGTGCGCGTTGGGCGCGTTCTCTAAAATGCGCGCGTAATATTTCTGTGCCACATCAAATTTTCGTGACAAAAACGCGCACCAAGCAATGGAACGCCACGCTCGGCGGTTGTTGCTATCGAGCAAATCCACTTTAAAGTAATAGTTTAGCGCTTCGTCGTATTGTTTTAATTCTAAGTAGCAATGGCCGATGTTTAATTGAATATTTAAGTCATCGGGGCGGATGTTTTCAAGTCGTCGATAATACTCCAGCGCCTGTTGAGGTTGCTTAAGCACCCGATGACTGTGCGCGATGCGCCCCAACACCCACGTGTTGTTTTCTTCAATTAAATCGGCGTGCAAATAGGCCTGCAGCGCTTCGCGCATATTACCCAGCATTTGGTGACAATACCCGATTTTTTGCCATACTTCGCTTCCCGATTTTTTTATGTCGGACAACATCGTATAGGCGTCCAGCGCTTCAGGGAAATTGTTTTTCTCAAAATAATACAATGCGATGCGTTCCAGATTGTTAGGTTGCAGCACAATGGGGTGAAACGCTTCAATGGTGTGGTAGTTGAGCGGAAGCTCAAAAATATCGGTAAAATCTTTGTGTCGCGGATAAAGCTTGAAAAACCGGTATAAATCCTGAATGTATTGTTTTATGGCGGCCTCTTCCTTATGGTGCGGATTGAGCGTAAATTCCTCCTCTTGCATTTTCTTTATTTCATCACCCTCGGCGCTAAGTTGCGAAATCATCATCTTACGATATTCTTCGGGCATCATCATCATACTGAAGCAGAAAGAGTATTTATCGGAATTGCAAATAAGAGTGGATTCCAGCATCGCACCGATGAGCGATTTACCTTCCGCGGCATTGCTAAACAATTGCTGTATTTGGCTGTGTTGCGGGTTGAAAGGTAAGAACCAATTGCTCATTTCGTTAAAAAACGGATACGATTTCAAATTGGAAAAAGTGGAGTGAAACACATCGGCGCCTTCCATTTGCATATCGGAAAACTGTTGTAGCTTGTCGGTCAACCCACTGTCATCCAGAATCTTTTGCCATTCCGGGTTTTTGTCTTCAATCCCGCTTTCGCCCAGCCATTCGTCTATGTTAATTTTTTTGCCAATCATTGGGCTCAACTTCATCATTTCGGGGAGAAGTTCTTCCTGCAGCTTTTTGGTGATTTTCTCCGTTTCATGTGCCTGAATATAAGCGATAATGGCCGAAATAAAGCGTCGGCTGAAAACTACGTCGTCCGACAAAAGTTTCAAACGGTTGATGCTTTCGGGGTACAAACGCCATCGGGAATTGTATTTCTGAAAAATGGGGATTAACCCAATGATGGCGCGAATGGCAAGCTCCGGCTCTTGATTGCGGCAGACATCGAGCAGGAAATCAATTTTTTTCGCGTCGAAACGCTGCAGCAGATTCATGGTGACCGCGGCAAGCAGCATGGCTTTGTCCGACACGGGAATGACGGGCTCATTTATGAAATCGTGCAACGATGCGATAAAATCATCTTTGGCGCGTGGCGAGGCAAACACGGCATAAAACATATCTTGTACCGTGTTTTCGTGCGCCGTTGTGTTTTGCTTTAAGCGTGCTTGTTTTTCGTCTCCTTCATCGAGCAACCCGATGAAAGAAAACGTATCGGCTTGTTTTGAAATGGTTTCTTTGTAATCGGTGAGCGACAAGGGCGCGCGCACGTTTTGAAGGCGTTTTTTATCGAAATAAACCGATGAACTGCTTTGCTCCAACAGCTGCTCGGCGGTATCCTCCGAAAGGTTGTATAGGTTGCGTAAAAGTTGGTTGTAAATGGTTTGTTGTTCCGGATCTTTCTTTCCCTCAATAAAATAATGCAGCATATATTGGTAGTTGGTTTCCAACTCCGTGAGTTTTTCTGAAATAACCCAGTTTTGCTGCGTGGCGGTGAATTCTTTTAGGGCATCGATGGCGTTTTTCAATCGTTTTTCTTCAATATGACGATGAATTTGCGCAAGTTTCTTATTTATTTCGGGTGAATCCATACTTCATTTTAATTTGATTTGTCTTTGATTATGAGCGTTGAGGGGAGTGAATCCGTCCATTGCAACGCGGAGCTGATAAGTTTATCCCATCCTTCAATTCCCACAACCACTAAATCTTGTTGTTGAATGAAATCGTGCTCAATTTTTTTGTTGTTATCCCAGATGTAGATGCGGCCGTCGGTTTTTTTCTGCATAAACTGATACAGTTTTTGCACTTTAGGGTGGGATTCAATAATGCCGATGGCATCCCACACCATTACTTTCACCTTTTCTTTTTGAGCGATTTGATAAATATAGGTAAAAAGGTGAATATCTTCTTTGTCTAAAATGGGAACAAATATTTTTCGCGTTTCGCTGAAATCGTTCATTACAAAAACGCCTGTCGCGTGTGGGTTCCTGTTCAATAATGTGGCAACGCTGGTGAGGGAGCGCACTTCGTTTTCGTTGAAATGGCGCTCCATTTGCTGCTCGCCACCGGAGAGGGAGTCTCTCTTCAGGCTCAAGTATTTAGACCACAGCATGGGGTTGAACACCTGTTTGCCGATTCCTAACAAAATGAGGTTGCAATCGTATTTTTCGGCATAATCCAAAATGTCGGACACATAATCGTTGGATGTTTCAACAAACGTGCGGATGGTGATGTGGTTTTTCTCCGTTTTTTCAATCATCCGCGAGAAGAGCGCACTTTTATAAATATTGACATCTTCAATGGCCTGCATTTCTTCTTCACTGATGAAGTGAAGTACGGTGATGGACGATTTTTCCGATTTGGCACGGGCAATATCCACCGCTAAGGAACAAAGCGCGTTTCCGGTTTCGGGCCTTGAAAAACAGATGAGCGCGTTCACCGGTTTTTTTAGTTCGGCTTCGGCATCGATTTTATTGACAAGAATATCCAAAAAATCCATAGTAGTTGCTGTTTGGTTAGCTGTTCAGTAATTTGCTGTCGAGCATAGAGTCCTTGTAACCAAGGAAATAAAGAATGCCGTCGATTCCAACGGTGGAAAGCGACTGACGCGCGGTTTGTTTTACTTTTGGCTTGGCGTGAAACGCAATTCCCAAACCGGCGATGCCCAACATGGCCAAATCGTTGGCGCCATCGCCCACGGCCACCGTTTGCCGAAGGTCTATGCGCTCTACCTGCGCGATAAGGCGCAACAATTCCGCTTTTCGTTTTCCATCCACAATATCGCCAATGTAGTTTCCGGTAAGTTTGCCGTTTTCAATTTCCAACTCATTGGCGTACATGTAATCGAACCCGTATTTTTCTTTCAAATAATTGCCAAAATAGGTGAATCCCCCCGATAAAATGGCGGTTTTAAAGCCCACTTTTTGCAACACTTTCATCAACACGTCTAAGCCTTCGGTTATGGGCAGGTTTTCGGCAATTTCTTGCAGAACGGAAACATCCAACCCTTTCAATAGCTTAACGCGTTGTTTAAAACTTTCCACAAAATCGATATCGCCCCGCATAGCCGACTCGGTAATGGCTTTTACTTTGTCGCCCACACCGGCTTTTATGGCCAGTTCGTCAATCACTTCGGTTTGAATAAGCGTGGAGTCCATATCAAAACAAATAAGACGGCGCATACGGCGATACATGCTTTCTTCCTGAAAAGAAATATCGAAATTCAATTCCGAGGATAAATCCAAAAAAGACTCTTGCATTTGCTCTTTATTTGTGGGCGTGCCTCTTACAGACAACTCCACACACGATTTCGGCGCCCGCTGCTCTTCATCCAAAGGCACGCGGCCGGTGAGACGCACAATGTTGTCGATATTCAATTGTTGCTCCGCAATAATTTTTGACACGGCGGCTATTTGCTTGGCAGTGAGCACTCTCCCTAGCAATGTGATGATGTATCGGTTTTTCCCTTGCATGTTCACCCAATTGGAATACGTTTCTGTGGTGATGGGCGAAAACCGGATGTTCACATCCATTTCGTAAGCCTTGAAGAGCAGGTCTTTTAAAATGTCGCCGGAGTTGTTGTTCATTGCGCGAAACAAAATGCCGAGCGATAAATTCCGGTGAATATCAGACTGACCGATATCCAAAATAAACGCGCCGTGTTTGGCTAAAATCTCCGTTAACGCTGCCGTTAATCCCGGTTTGTCTTCACCGTTGATGTTCAGTAAAATTATTTCGGAATTTTCCATAGTGTCAAATATTTATCAAATGAGAGGAAGCGATACTTGTGAGTAGATGTCCTCGATGTCGTTTTTAGTAATTTTGTTAAAATCTTCTTCGCGAACGGTGATGATTAATCCCGCCATATCCAACGCGCCGGGGCTAATGAGCAATTGCTTAGCGCCTTGCGCGGCGTATTGCGTGGGGCGATGTGCTTTTCGGGGAAAAACGTGCACGGTGAATGTGTCGTTTTGCATAAACGCGATGACATTCATCATAGGCTCTTCCTCTTCGGGCTGACGCGCGTGCAAGTATTGATAAACGCTTTCAAATAAATCTTCGCACTCTTGCTTGTTTTTGCTCTCAATCACCATACAAGAGCGAAGCTCATTATCGCCTTGCAGCAATTCCGGGGTTTTCAGTCCGGCTTGAAAGTGGAAGTGGTCGGGTGCCGATGCGCCGCATTTCGGGCCGTTGTAAAACACAATATAATCAGGCAATAACCGTGCCAATTCCAACATATCGCCAATTTTTTTTCTGATGCGCTGTGGCACGTGCGAATGCAACGGAACGGTTAAATGGTTACGAAGAATGGGAAACGGATTGCACAAAATGATGTACTTATCCAGAAACTCAATTCCTTTTTGTTCTGGCGGGCGATTGGCTTCGCACAAAAAACAAGGGCGTTTTTCGATCTCTTTTTTATCGATTTTCGCTGCCGTGGAAACCATTCTCGCCGGATTAATCTGCACTTTTGCCGAAATGTTGTCACCCCACGAAAAATCGTTGGTTCGTATAGCGTCTAACTGTTCAATTGACTTTCCAAGTTGCTTCCATTCCTGCCGTTGCAGGGCAAATAAATTATCTATTTCTTTTTGAAGGCTCATATTGTAAATTTGATAAACAAAGATAGGGATATTTTCCGTGTTGTGGCAAAATGGTTCTCAAAAATGACTTTTTCAATAAAAAAACCGTTTTGGGTTAGCTCACCCAACGCTCACCGCTCAATGCCCAACGCTCATCGCTCCCCGCCCAACGCTCATCGCTCCCCGCCCAAAATGTTTTACATTAATACCGTGTGTATTACTATTTTTTGTACCTTTGATATCATTAAAATTATTTGAACACATTTTATGAACAGATTATACCTCATACTTTCAGCGATAATTTTCTTGGGCGTGCTCTCTTGTACCCAAAAATCGGAGGAGAAAAAAACGGATAGGAAGATACCCACTGAGAGCGTAAAAGAAACGCCTGAACAAAATGTCCGTACTCCTGAGCAACCGGCAAACGCGGAAGATTTTTATGCTTTTCTCGAAAAATTCAATAAGGAAGAGAATTTTCAGTTAAAGCGAATTATTTTCCCCATTACCGTCACCATCCCCGATACCGAGCATCAGGGTATGGCGCCCACGCAAGAGTCGGTAACGAAATATGAATGGGAGCCGCTGGACCTTACGTATGACAGTACGTATGTTACGCGCGATTACGACAAGTATTACCAAACCATTGATTTTCGCAACGATACCGCGGTGGTGGAATTGCGCGGGATAAACAATGGAATTTATGCCGATTATTATTTCAAATTAATTGATAATGAGTGGTTTTTGGTGACGTTGAATGAGGCATCGTTCTAAACCTGTTGCAACATTTCATCTCCAAAACTTAACGGTAGCAACTCTTGAATGCTGTTTGCCACGTACACGCCATCGGCGCTGTACATCAGTATTTTCATCGGATTTTTATACCGGTTTTCCACCTCAAGCAGCACTTGACGGCATGCGCCACAGGGTGTAATCACATCTTTGGTGAATTGCCCGTTGTGGTAAGCGGCAATGGCAATGGCGTTCACTTTTTTATGAGGATGGGTGGCGTTGGCGTAGAAAACAACGGTTCGTTCGGCGCACAACCCCGATGGGTAGGCGGCATTTTCTTGGTTGTTGCCCGGAATAATTTCACCGCCTTCCAGTAAAACCGCGGCGCCCACTTTGAAGTGAGAATAAGGCGCGTAAGCGTTTTTTGTGGCATCTTTTGCCGTTTCGATAAGTTTTTTTTCGATTTCGGTGCATTCCTCTATCGGATAAACACGTATCTTTGTGGTTAATTTGATTTCCTTCATTGAAATGTTATACGAGTTAAATCGCAAATATACATATATTTTTGTCTTATTTTTACTGTTTGGCACGATAAAAACATACGGACAAACAAGAAACAGAATTTACGAAGATTATATTAAAAAATACAGCCCCGTTGCCGTGCAGCATATGGAACGATACAACATTCCGGCATCCATTAAATTGGCGCAGGGATTATTGGAATCGGGGGCGGGGATGAGCGATTTGGCGCGCCGCTCCAACAACCACTTCGGAATAAAATGCCATCGTAATTGGACGGGCCCGCGCGTGTATGCAGCCGATGATTTGCCCAACGATTGTTTTCGAAAATATTCACGCGTGGAAGATTCTTACCGTGACCACTCCGAATTTCTTGTGTCCGGAGGCCGCTATCGCGATCTGTTCAAATTATCGGTAACCGATTACAAAGGGTGGGCAAGAGGCCTCCAAAAATCGGGATACGCCACCGATAGGGCTTACGCCAATAAATTAATCAAGCTGATAGAAGATTACGAACTCTATCGGTACGATGACAAAAAATATCGCCGTGGCGTAACTCGTGCGCAGCGCGCCCAACAAAGAGCCACCGAAGCGGCACAAGTAACCTGGACGCATCAACCCTACAAAACGCACGGCTTGGTGTATGTGATTGCCGTGGATGGAGATTCGTTTGAGAGTATCGCGCGTGAATTTGGTTTCAAAGCGAAAGATTTGCAGAAATTCAACGAGGTGCCCGAAGATTTCCCACTGAGCGATGGCGATATTGTTTACTTTCAAAAGAAAAAACCGCGTGCCGATAAGCCTTATTTTGAACACGTGGTGCAAGTAGGCGAGTCCATGTACAGCATCTCGCAAAAATACGGCATTCAGGTGCGCAATTTATACAGGTTAAACAAAAAAAGTTACGAGTACATCCCCGAAGAGGGCGATATACTGAAATTAAGATAATTATGATATACAATACACAAAAAAAGAAATTAGCATTGCCGGAGTACGGCCGCAATATCCAGAATATGGTAGACCATTGTGTGGCCATTGAAGACAGGGAAGAACGCAAAAAATGCGCTTATTCCGTGGTGGATATTATGGGGCAAATGTTCCCTCACTTGCGCGATGTGAACGATTTTAAACACATTTTGTGGGACCACTTGGCCATTATGTCTGATTTTAAACTCGATATTGATTATCCGTATGAGGGAGTCATCACAAAAGAGGAGCTGTATTCATCGCCCGGACATCTAGAATATAGCCGTCCCACAATGAAATACCGCCACTACGGCAAAATTTTGGAAAGGATGATTAAAATTGCCGCCGATATGGAAGAAGGCGACAAAAAAGAACACCTGAAAAAATTGCTGGTTAACCAAATGAAAAAATCGTACACGCAGTGGAACAAAGATGTGGACGATGAAAAAATATTTCAAGATTTATATGAAATATCGGAAGGAAAAATAAAACTTTCTTCCGAAACATACACCATTCCCAATGTGAAGGTGAACCCCAGCAGAGATAAACTGAAAAACATTAGAGTGCAACGCAGAAGATAAATTGAAGAATGATTTCTTTTAACGACATCGCCAAAGTGGGGCGCACACAAAAGCCGCACGGCATTAAAGGAGAGATAAACGTTGTTTTCAAAAAACCGGAGTATGCAGATATTGACACCGATTTTTATTTTCTGGAAATTGACGGCATTCCCGTTCCTTTTTTCGTGGAAGAATTCACTTATAGCACCGATGTGGCTGCCCGTGTGAAATTCGAGGATGTCCCCGATGAAACCAAAGCCTCGGCGTATGCCAACCTCGATGTGTACCTGCCTGTGGAAGAGGTGAGAAAATCGCACCGCGGTGATGAACCGTCGTGGGATTTTTTTATCGGATATAGCATTGTAAGTGAGTCCGAGCATTTGGGAACCATAGAAAATGTGGACGATTCCACGCTCAATGTGCTTTTTATCGTGAAGAACGATGATAACGAATTGCTCATCCCCGCCACGGAAGATTTCATCGTGAATATCGACGAAGAAAAACGCGTTATTACAATGAACCTTCCCGAAGGGCTTATTGACCACGATTGAATTAAATGGCCTCAACTCATACCAACCATTCCGTGTCGTTCCTGCAACTGAACAATGTAACCATCGGTTATCCGGCGAAAAAAGGGCCAAAGGTTATCCAATCGGCACTTCAACTTTCGGCAGAGCGGGGCGAGTTGATTGCGCTAATCGGGAAAAACGGTTGTGGAAAATCTACCTTACTGCGTTCCATTGCCTGCTTGCAGCCTTTATTGGGCGGCACCATTTTGTTAAACGGAGAAAACATTCACGATAAAACCCCAAAAGAGCGCGCCAAATTAATTTCGGTGGTGCTTACCACCCGGCAATCGGTGGCGTCTTTCACGGTAAAAGAACTCATTTCTATAGGCCGCGACCCTTACACGGGTTGGCTGGGAAGCCTGTCGCCGGAGGATGAGCAAATTATCGGCGAAGCCATTGAAGCCACTTACCTGAAAGGTTTTGAAACCCGCAATATTCACGAACTTTCCGACGGGGAACGCCAGCGCGTTTTTATCGCGCGCGCCTTGGCGCAAGATACGCCCGTGATTTTGTTGGATGAACCCACATCGCATCTCGATTTGCCCAACCGCATCAACGTGTTGCTATTGCTTCAAAAGTTGGCACGCGAAACGCGAAAAACCATTTTCATTTCCACGCACGAATTGGAGACAGCCATGCAAGTGGCCGATAAAATATGGCTGATGGAGAAAAATAATGGCGTTACGGTGGGCGCGCCGGAAGATATGGTGCTGAATGGAGATTTTGATAAAGTATTTCGGCATCATTCGTATGAATTTGATAAGGAATTCGGCAGTTTTGTGGTGCAAAAACAGCTAAACAAACTTGTTCGCACACAGGTGGAAAATCCCAACGGACTGATGGCGCGATGGACCACCAAAGCCTTGTCGCGCAAAGGGTACAAAATTGACACTAACGCCCCGGTAACGGTGGAAGTGGACGAGCAGAACAACCAATGGCACATCCACACCGCTGATTCATCCACAACCACCACCACCATTGACGAATTGCTGCGCGTTTTGTCGGAAGAATAAAAATCGCGCATCGTAAATTCCAAGACAACCATAACCTCCCGCGTCTCATTTTTTATTATCTTTGCACGTTTTCACCGGCCAACGGCCTCCGCACATGCAACAACAAAAAAGAAACATAGCTATTTTAGGTTCAACGGGCTCCATCGGCACGCAAGCGTTGGATGTCATCTCGCAACATCCCGATAAGTTTGAAGTATATGCGCTGGTAGCCAACAACAACATAGAACTTTTGGCGCAACAAGCGCGAGAGTTTTCACCCGAAGCAGTGGTGGTGGCCAACAAAGAGAAATACGCGCAATTAAAAGAAATGCTGAGCGATTTGCCCATAAAAGTGTGGGCGGGGAGCGAGGCCATTTGTCAAGTGGTGCAAAGCCAACCGGTGGATATGGTGTTAACTGCCATGGTGGGCTTTTCGGGCTTGAAACCAACCATCAGCGCCATTGAAGCGGGCAAAGCCATTGCCTTGGCAAACAAAGAAACGTTGGTGGTTGCAGGCGAATTAATCACAACGCTTGCCGTACGGCATCGTGTGCCGATTTTGCCGGTAGATTCGGAACATTCGGCTATATTTCAATGTCTTAACGGTGAAGACGAAAACAAAATAGAGAAAATTCTGCTCACTGCTTCAGGTGGCCCATTTCGTGGTTTTTCCAAAAAACAATTGGAGAAAGTAACCAAAGCGCAAGCGCTGGATCACCCCAATTGGGATATGGGTGCGAAGGTGACCATCGATTCTTCTACGCTTATGAACAAAGGCTTGGAAATGATTGAAGCCAAATGGTTTTTCGATGTGAAACCTTCGCAAATAGATATTGTGGTGCACCCGCAATCCATTGTTCACTCTATGGTGCAGTTTGAGGATACATCGGTCATGGCGCAGTTGGGGCAACCCGATATGCGTGTGCCCATTCAATACGCTTTGTCGTATCCCGAGCGGTTGAAATCCAATTTTGAGCCGATGAACATTTTCGATGTCGCCACTCTCACGTTTGAGAAACCCGATACCGATAAATTTCGCAACCTCGCGTTTGCTTACGAAGCCATTGAAAAAGGCGGAAATATGCCGTGCGTGATGAACGCCGCAAACGAAGTGGCGGTGGCGTTGTTTTTGGAAGAAAAAGTGGGATTTTTGCAAATGAGCGATATCATAGAGCACACGATGCAAAAAGCGTCCTTTATTCAACATCCATCGTTGAACGATTATATACAAACCGACGCCGAAGCGCGCCAAATTGCGCTGCAAGCGGCAAAAACATCTTCTAATTTCTAATTTCTTTACTTCTAACTTCTCTCATAACAATATAAATGGAAACTTTTTTAATTAAAGCGTTACAACTCATTCTCAGCCTGTCCATTCTGGTGGTTATCCACGAATTTGGGCATTTTATTTTCGCGCGTATGTTTAAAATCCGGGTCGAAAAGTTTTATCTGTTCTTTGACCCTTGGTTCGCGTTATTCCGTTACAAACCAAAGGGAAGTGAAACCGAATATGGCCTTGGCTGGTTGCCGTTGGGCGGATATGTGAAAATTTCGGGAATGATTGACGAGTCCATGGACAAAGAACAGCTTGCCAAACCGCCGCAGCCGTGGGAATTTCGGTCAAAACCAGCGTGGCAACGCTTGTTGGTGATGATTGCCGGCGTGTTGTTTAATTTGTTGTTGGCTTTTTTCATTTATTCGATGGTGCTTTTCACCTGGAACGACACCTATCTTCCGTTGAAAAACGTAACGCAAGGAATGGAGTTTAGCCAAGCCGCTCGTGATGCCGGATTCAGGGATGGCGATATCCTCTTGCGTGCCGACGATAAAGAATTGGAGCGTTTTGGCGTGAGCACACTACTGGATGTGGCCGATGCCGAGAAAGTAACGGTGCTGCGCGATGGCCGCGAGGTAATATTGGATATTCCGGACAACTTGATGAAAAACCTCCTTACCGATAAAGAAGGTTTTGCCACCTACCGCATTCCCGCCGTTGTATTCGATACAATGGAAGGCAGCGCCGCCGCCACCGCCGGATTGATGGCGGGCGACAGCATCGTGGGTGTAAATGGCGAGCCGGCGCTCACTTTCGGAGAATTGCGCAAAGTGCTCGACGCTAACAAAAACCGTGAGGTTGCATTGGATTTTTATCGCAATGGCTCATTGCAAACCGCCAACATTCAGGTAGATTCGGCAGGCACGTTGGGCTTTTACACCAAACCGGCGCCGCTTATTTACCAAATGGTGACTAAAGAATATGGTTTCTTCGAATCATTTCCTGCCGGCATCCGCTTGGGTATTCAAACGTTGAAAGATTATATCGCGCAGTTTAAATATGTGTTTACCAAAGAGGGCGCGTCGTCGTTGGGCGGTTTTGGTGCCATCGGAAACCTCTTTCCCGCGCAATGGAATTGGCAAGCCTTTTGGATGATGACCGCGTTTCTTTCCGTTATCCTTGCCTTTATGAACATCCTACCCATTCCCGCACTCGATGGCGGACACGTGTTGTTCCTCATTTACGAAGTAGTTTCGGGCCGCAAACCCAACGAGAAATTTATGGAATACGCGCAAATTGCGGGCATGGTACTGCTTATCGGGTTGGTTTTGTATGCCAACGGAATGGATATTGTGAGGGCGATTTTTAAATAATGCACAATTAAGAATGCATAATGCATAGTTTTTTAAGTTTTAAGTTTAGAGTTTAATGTATCACGTAACTCGCATCCCGTAACATGAAAGTTTCAGAAATCATAGATCAAACCCAAAAACCGGTGTTTTCTTTCGAGTTGCTACCGCCGCTAAAAGGCAACAGTATTCGGCAGATATTCGATGCTATTGATCGGTTAAAGGAGTTTAATCCCAAATACATCAACATTACAACGCATCATAGCGAAAATATCTATAAGGAAGATGAAAATGGTGTTTTCCGTAAAGTAAACGTGCGTCGCCGTCCGGGCTCCGTAGCCATCGCCGCAGCCATTCAAAACAAATATGGCATTCGAGCCGTGCCGCACATTATTTCGCAAGGTTTTTCAAAAGAAGAAACCGAGTACGCGCTCATCGATTTGGCTTTCTTGGGCGTTACCGATTTGCTGTTGTTGCGTGGCGACACCAAAAAACTGGATGCCGACCAGCGCAAAATGGATTGCCATCCCTACGCCATTGGGCTTCAGGAGCAGGTGAACAATTTTAACCAAGGCATCGCTTACGACGGCTCATTGTTTACCAAACCCGAAACGCCGTTCACTTACGGTATGGCGTGCTATCCCGAAAAACACGAGGAGTCGCCCAATATGGAATCGGAAATAATTTACACCAAAATGAAAGCCGATAACGGCGCCGATTATTTGGTGACACAAATGTTTTTCGACAACCAAAAGTATTTCGATTTCGTGGCGCGTTGCCGTGCCGAGGGCATCACCATTCCTATTGTGCCGGGCATTAAGCCCATTCATTTAAAAAGCCAGCTGACCGTGCTTCCAAAAATATTTAGAACCGAAATTCCCGAAGATTTGGAGCGCGAACTTCGCAAGTGCAAAACCGATGCCGATGCCGTGGAAGTGGGCGTGGAATGGTGCCTGATGCAAAGCAAAGAATTGATGCAACACAACGTTCCCGGCATTCACTATTATGCGCTGGGCGCCACGGAAAGCATTTATCGCGTAGCGAAGGAGGTGTATTGACAACGTTGGAAGCCGCACAAATCCTTTCGTGTGGCAGCAAAAGTTAAAAACAGTATTTGTTGCAACGTTTTTTCTGATTTTTCATCTTAAAAATAAATGTTTGTTCGATACATTAGAGTTTATATCGAATAGAATGATATAAGAGTGATTTTCAGGTTTACCCGAAGGGTAATATTTTCATAACCGTATGCAATCCGCCGGCTGGCGGAGCGGCTTACGGTAACAATATCCACTCAATAATCCGCCTGAAAGGCGGTACTTTAATAGTTCGACCACTTCGGGTCGGATCCAGATGTGCCATTCCCACCGTAGGTCAATGACCTACGGTTATGAAAATAATACCTTTCAGGTATAAATTCATTGAAGATTAGATACATAATACATTAATTAACACTACTGACCGACAAAAATATTTAGAAAAAAGTAGGGGTTCCACCTAAGTTTCACCCCTAAGTTGTAAATTTGTATTGCAACGCAAATTTTCAACTATGAGCAAAGGTAAGACAAAAAATTTAGTCGGTCAGCCGATTTTTAAACAAATTGTAAAAATGCTGCCACGCGAGCAGTTTGACTTATTGGTACAACAATGCGGTAGCGACCGTTATTATAAAACCTTTTTTTCATGGGATCAGCTAATTGTCATGCTATTCGGGATATTTTCACGCTGCGATTCGATGGGCGAAGTGTGCGACAGCATGCGAGCTTTGGAAGGCAAATTGAATTACCTGAATATGGACTGTTCGCCGGCTAAAAGCACTGCAGGCGATGCTTTGCGCGACAGAAGCGAAGAGCTTTTCAAGCTTTATTATTTTGCATTGATAGCTTATTTTCGTCCGCTTTTGTCGGTCAGCCGAAAAAAAGATGTGAGTTTTGAAGAATTCTACGCCTTTGATTCAAGCACATTCACTCTGTTTTCGGAAGTCATGAAGGGTGTTGGGCGCAACCGTAAAGATGACGGCAAGAAAAAAGGCGGGCTAAAAGTGCATATGCTGACCGACATACACGCCGACACGGCGGTTTTTGCCACTATCAGCGAAGCCAAAATGCATGACAAAAAGTTTCTGGCACATCTAAATCCGACAAAAGGCAGTATGTTGGTTTTCGATAAAGCCTACAACTTTTATCAGCAGTTTGCCGATTGGACAAGGGAGGGCGTAAATTTCGTCTGCCGCCTGAAAGATAATGCCAAAGCCCAATTACAGGAGGTTCTTTTTGAAAAAAATCTCACAAAAGAAGAATTTGGCGTTTATAAGATAGGACACATTCATTTGGAGTATAAGCGAGAGAAGAAACCCGAAACGCTATGTCTTCGCTTGGTTTACTACAAAGACGAAAAAGGCAGAAAGTACAAGTTTATCACCAACAATTGGGAAATAACGCCCGAAGAGGTGGCTTTAATTTATAAATACCGCTGGACGATAGAGTTGACGTTCAAGAAACTGAAACAAAACTTTCAGTTGCATTTCTTTTACTCAGAAACAGAGAACGGAATAAAAACGCAAATCTGGTGTACGCTGATTGCACACTTGCTGTTGAACGTTGTAAGGGTTTTGTCCGAAAGCAAAAAAGCGTTTTCAACCATTGCTGCTTTGATCAGGATACACCTAATAAGCCATTTGAACTTAACATGGGTAGTAACCGAAGGACGCAGAGCCTACACTAAACGCACAAAAAGTAGAAATAAAAGTCCAGCAAACGTGCAGATGTCGTTGTTCTAAGTGGGGGGG